>JBKQNE010000173.1:0-16749 GCA_052146355.1 Binataceae bacterium (SeqCode)
AGTTTGATCTCGAATGGGCTTTTCCTCGGCATACAACCACATCCTCCCCGCAGGGAAGACTAACCGAGAAGCTGCACGCAGACAATATTTATACGTTGCCATATTTATGCGAATAGGTACTTAGACGAGGTTGCGAGGAGGAGTGCAATGTCTACACCGTCGATTGCCAGACTCGGACACGTCGGTCTCCACGTGCAGGATCTCGTAAAGCAAAAGGCCTTCTATCGAGACATCCTCGGCCTGACCGTGAGCGACGAGGACCCGGAGATGGGGATGGTGTTCATGAGCTCACGCCCCGATGAGGAGCATCACGAACTACTGCTCTGCCGCGGACGCAACGTCGGCAGTGAGGCTCGCGTGGTGCAGCAAGTTTCTTTCCGCTGCAACTTGCTCGAGGACGTGCTCGGCTTTTACCGGCGCTTCAAGGAGAAAGGCGTCAAGATCGACGTCATCCTCTCTCATGGTAACGCGATAGGCATCTACGGGTTGGATCCGGAAGGCAATCGGTTCGAGGTCTACTGGAACACTGGGCTCAAGGCCAAACAGCCCTATGGGCAGGTTATCGATCTCGAGAAGCCGGTCGCGGAACTGCTCAAAGAGGTCGCGGACTCGGTGGCAAAGTACGGTACGACCGGATTCGTTGATCGCCAGCGCCTGCCGCGCCAGAACATTCCGACCTCGCCCAGGGAAAAGTAGTTGTCGTCACACCATTGAGATTCTCGGTTCCGTTTACTAAACCCGCGGTTTCTCAAAACCCGCAGGCAAAATCTGGGCGAGACTCCGAGGCATAGATCTGACGCTTTGGGGCAAGAGCAGCAAGTTCTGTTAAACAAGAATGGAGGGATGCGATGAGCCGCGATCGTACCAATGTGAAGACCATACTCGAACGGGCGAAGGCAGACCGACGTTTCGCACTCACTGCCACCGACTGCGCCGAGATTTGCCGCGCATACGAAATTCCGATTCCACCACAAGCGCAGGCTTCCTCAGCGCCCGACGCGATCAAAGTCGCCGTGGAAATTGGCTTTCCAGTCGCGATGAAGATTGCGTCGCCCGACATCCTGCACAAAACCGAGGCGGGCGGCGTCGCGCTTAACCTGCGCGATGCCGCCGCGGTTGAGGCCGCATACCAGTCCCTGATCGCGAAGGCGAAGGCGTACAAGCCTGACGCGAAAATCGATGGCGTACTCGTTCAGAAGATGGTGCCAGCGGGTATCGAGCTGATCGTCGGTGCGTCGACCGACCCCAGCTTCGGCAAGCTGGTCGCGTTCGGCGTCGGTGGCGTGTTGGTCGAAGTGCTGAGCGACATTACATTTCGTCTCGCGCCGGTAACCCTGGACGAGGCGCACTCGATGCTCGATGGAATCCGAAGCAAGGAAATCCTGACCGGCCTTCGTGGCAGCGAAGCGGTGAATCGCGACGCACTTGCGGCACTGCTTCAGAACGTATCGCGGCTAGTGGATGACTTCCCGGAGATAGTTGAGGTGGATCTGAATCCGGTTTTCGCGTCGCGCAGCGGCGCAACCGCGGCTGACGTGCGAATACTGGTTGACTTCGCGCCGGCGCCAGTGCGGTTTCGTCCCTCGCCCGACGAAATACTGCACGCCATGAATCGCATCATGCGTCCGGAGTCGATCGCGATTATCGGAGCATCCGCCGAGGACGGGAAGATCGGCAACTCAGTCCTAAAAAACCTGATCAACGGCGGCTACCAGGGCGGTATTTTCCCGATCCATCCAAGTCTCGATTCCGTGCTCGGTCGCAAGGCGTTCCGCAATATCAAGGAAGTTCCTGAACGCGTTGACGTCGCTGTGTTCGCAATCCCGGCGCGCCTGGTGGCCCCTGTGCTAGCCGAATGCGGCGAAAAGTCCGTCGCCGGTGCGGTGCTGATTCCGTCGGGCTTCGCCGAGACCGGCAACACGGATTTGCAGCGCGAGGTGCTCGAGGTTGCGCGTCAGCACAATATCCGGCTCATGGGGCCGAACATCTACGGCTTCTACTACACGCCGAAAAACCTGTGCGCGACTTTCTGTACGCCCTACGACGTGAAGGGCAAGGTCGCATTGTCGTCGCAGAGCGGCGGCGTCGGCTGGCGATCCTGGGATTCAGCCGATCCACGAAAATGGGCGTATCGGCGATTGTGGGCCTGGGCAACAAGGCAGATATCGACGAAGACGACTTGCTGACCTTCTTCGAGGAAGATCCCGATACCGATGTAGTCGCGATGCACCTAGAGGATCTCAAGGACGGCCGCTCCTTCGCCGACGTCGCAAAAAGAGTATCGGCCAAAAAGCCGATTATCGTGCTCAAAGCGGGACGCACGGCAGCGGGTGCGCGGGCCGCTCGCTCGCATACCGCGGCGTTGGCCGGCAACGATCGGATCTACGATGACGTGCTGCGGCAATCTGGCGTCGTCCGCGCATATAGCCTCAACGACCTGCTCGAGTTTGCGCGATGCATTCCCATGATGCCCACGCCCGCCGGTGAGAACGTGCTGATCATTACCGGCGCCGGCGGTTCTGGCGTATTGCTTGCCGATGCGTGCGTCGACAGCGGGCTCAGACTGATGGCGATGCCGGAAGACCTCGACCAGGCGTTTCGCAAGTTCATTCCGCCGTTCGGCGCGGCCGGAAATCCGGTCGATATCACGGGCGGTGAACCGCCGTCGACCTATCAAAGTACAATCCGACTCGGACTCACTGACGCACGCGTGCATTCGCTCGTGCTCGGTTACTGGCACACGATAATTACTCCGCCAATGGTATTCGCGAGACTCACGGCGGAGGTCGTCGAGGAACAACGGCGCAGGGGAATCGACAAACCGGTAGTCGCCTCGCTGGTCGGCGATGTCGAGGTGGAAGAGGCATGTGCCTATCTCTTCGAGAGGCACATTCCGGCCTATGCCTACACCACTGAAAAACCGGTTGTGGTGCTCGGCGCCAAGTACAGATGGGCACGCGGCGCAGGCCTCATCTGAGGAACATTTTGGCCGATATTCGCTGGCGTCTTCGCTCATCGTGCCTTCTCTGGATCAAGTTTTGAGGAGGGACAGGCAATCCGCTTGTGATCGACGCTTCCGCTAGACCGAGTATCCATTCTACGACGACCGAACTGCGGCCTGATCGCGATTTTTCCAGTGCTGCTCGGCTGATCCCTGCCCGACGCGAGCACTTGTTTGATCGCTATCGAGCCCCGCTCTTCAAGGCGCACGACCTGATTCGTCAGCCCGGCTCCAGCGCACCAAGCTCAGCGATCGAAAAGTGGCCCGTCTCGTAGCTTATTGCGTCTGCGCTGTGACAGACGGGCACGGGACGAAAAGACGCGATAGATACCTTACGCGACAAAGGATGAGCGCGTCGGTGAGAAACACTGTGACTTTTGAGTTTAGATCAGAATACTCCCGGCGTGGCTACACCTTTGCACGCCAAGCCTGGACGAAAATGGAAACTTCCAAACCTCTGCGCGTTCTGCCTGCTTTGATTTTTCTGTTCGTGACAGTGTTCCTGTCCTCCTGCGCTCCAAGCGGACCGACGCCGCGAATGAAAACTGTTATTCACGGAGTCATCTGTGACCCGGGCATTGCAACGCTGATCGCCACGGAATCAAACGAAGCAATGATCGAAACCGCGGCCCAGTTGAATTCAACCGAGCTTTACCGAACTGTCACGGGCCGATTCTTTGTCGAACGCGTGACGGGTCGTGAGATTACCATCGAATTGATTAGCAGGACCGCAGCGATGTCGCTTTATGGTTCTTTGCCCGATCGCCGGCTCGATTTCGACGAGGCCTTCGCAGACTGAGGCCACGAAGCGCGTCGTGTGGCGCAGATAGCATGGGCGTCTCGTTTCACGCGCCATTGTGCGAGGCCCGCAAAAGGCGCGGCGAGGGAGCTTGGTTTCGCCGCAAGAATACAACGTAACGCTGGCGTGCTCTCGTCAAAGACACGTCGCTAGGAGTCGCTACAGTCTGCTCATCGTGGCTCCAGGAGACGCCGCAGCAGATATTAGCAGCAGTGTGGCAGCGCAAAGCCGATGTGCTATAGGTGCCTTGGTTCTGGCGTCCCATTATGGCGGTCCATCAGGCTCATTCTCGAGCTTCCGTTTAAGCGCACGAGCTTCTGAATCCCCGGAATGCGGAAGTCGCGAACGTGTGCGGCGATGGTGCGAAGCCATCTCCGGAGTGAGGCTTGACTGTTCCGATGACGAAGGCGCGGACGGGGTTCGGTGCGATCGCGATGATGGTGGTTCTAGTGGCGTGGAACTCGCTGGAGCCTCCACGGGTGCTCGCGGCGATGCCTAAGATACAGGACGCGACAATTACGTCGCTTCGAGAGGTCCAAAACTCTCCGATGATCGAAGGCGGCGCCGGCGTCGAAATAGAGCTTAGCAGCGACGCCCCGTTCGATATCGAGGGTCAACAACTGATCCTGAAAATCGGCGGAATGCACTTCGAGCAATACAGCTTCCCCCAGGGCGACACGCACACGATCGTTTTCGTCATCAACAAAACCAGTTTCGATGAGCTCCCGGACGGATCTTCGGTCACCATCGTGTTGGGCCTGCAACGTGGTCAGCGATGGGAGGCCGGCGTTCTGAACAAATCTTTGCTCCGCCATGAGTGAACTGGGACCTTAGGTTTTACGAATTCACTCGTTATTAGGCCCATGTCGTTTTCTTCGAGGGCCATCGTCGGGACTTCCGGCACGGAAACCTGCGGTTCGGCGACGAGCGCGAATGGCCGGCGATCCAGTTGTGAGCGGACCCATCGATTCGAGACGGAAGTCATTCTTGAGGAGGGACGCAGATCTGGCACACTTATGACAAGAAATTTTAATCGACCCTTATTGGCAACTGGGAAACATGAACGATGCTATCCAAGTGCTCCAGGAGGCCTTGCCTGCGGTCTGGCTCAGATACTCAGTCGTGTACCAGAACGTGCAGTCGTCCGCCGGATCGATCGAGCGGGCGCTATAATCGCCCCAGCGATCGGTGCTGTTTGCGAACCCTTCGATCGCAGGATCACCTTTTCGGCCTCCATCTTTCCGGAGGGATCACTTGGCGTCCGGCCGGTAAAGCGGATTCCCGGATTCATGTTTGGGCTCGACACGCTGTAGCCGACGGCGATATCGCCCGCGCTGTCCATCCCAATACTCGGCATCCATGGCCACTTCGGATCGGGGCCGAAGGTTCCCTGCTGAAAGACCGTGGGAGTGGTCGAAAGACTTCTGATTTCGTACCATCGAATGGACGCGCCGTTCACCACGGTAGCCAACCGCTGGCGGCACCCGCCATCCGTTATACGAAACCACTCAATCTGCGCTTAACGGTTTGGACCGCCTCAATGCGAACCATCCGGCAGATTGATGCGGGATCAGCCCGGTTCGGATTCGAGGAACTGCCGGAAGAGGTGAGTCTCTAGTTTTCTTGAGTTATGCGCCGCGGTTCTCCCGCACTCTGCCGGAAATGTTCGCTAAGACAGCCCCACCGATCTCGTGCTGAGCGCGATCCAGACCGCATCGCAGAAGAGATAACCGAGCGCGATCGGATCGTCATGATCGACACTGTCCAGCGGCTACCGAGCTGGTAGAGGCTTGTTACAAGGGCCGCGAGTGGACCACGGGTTGTGGTGTGCTTCTCGCAATCTGTACCCGCCCGCCAAACGTTGGAGTTTCTTCAACGGCCGCCTTAGCGTAGCCGGCATGATCCGCGTGCTGAATCCATCCAAAGGCGTTCGAGGCGCGCTACTAATTCTGCAAGTGCCACTGCTCGTTGATCTGGTCGCCGTTGGTGTTGCTCAGCAACACCAGTTGGCCCGACTGGGCAATCGCCAGGCTTTGCGTGTAGCTGCCGCCCGTGCACCCGGGCGTGCTTGTCATAAACTTTACAGAATCGGTGCCGGTGCCGTCAGGTCCGACCGTGTACGTGCCCTGGATCGTAGCCTCACAGGGGGTGGTGACGACGGTATAGGTCTCATGTCCGGTCAGGTTGCCGGCGCCGTCGGAGATAAAGACTCCAGTGCCCAGGATGGGTAAAAGTTCGGTGCCGGTATTGATATTACCCGAGAAGATGCCTGCGTAGCTGCCCTTTACACTGGCCAACGAAAAGCCGGACTCCGCCCCAGCTTTTCCGCCACCACCGCACGAGACGGATATCAAACTCAAAACAGCGAGCACGCCGAAAGCCGTAAGTCTCATTGGTCGTCGATTCTCCTTGGAGCGATTGTCGTTTCCGAGGACAGTTTTCCCGCCCAAGGCTAGATTCCGATTTTGGTCCTCAATCAGGCTCGCACTAACTCCAAGCGGCTTGCAAACGCCACGTTGGAGGCCGGCTTTGAGCTCCGACGAAGAGAAAGCCATCTCGACCGTCCACGTCAGGGCCTTTGCCAGGAATTGATAGTTTGCTCGCCTTCGTTCCGCGACTCCTGGACAGTCTATACTCGGCTGTTATTGTATTAATGATGCTGGCGGTACTGATTGCCATCTTCCAGCTCAACCAGATCGTGCAGTAGGCCCCGAGGTATTTCGATGAACAGAAGGTTGCGCAGCCAGGATGGGTTCACCTTGATCGAAATCATGGTCGTCATCATGATTATCGGCCTGCTGGCGCTGATGGTCGTGCCCCGGTTGCGGGGCGTCGCCGACCGCGCCAAGAGCACCAAGGCAAAGGCCGACATTTCGGAGCTCAAGCAGGCGCTCGACCGCTATTATCTGGACATTGGCTCTTACCCGACGAGCGATCAGGGACTGCAGGCGCTCGTCACGCCGCCAACCAGCGGCCAGGTTTCCACCAACTACATGCAAGGCGGATATATCGAGAAACTTCCAAATGATCCCTGGGGCAACGCCTACTTTTACCAAAGCGATGGCAGCAGCTATACGCTGAAGTCATTAGGCCCCGATGGAGTGCAGAGCGCCGACGATATCGACGGTAGTTCATCCTGAGTGCGTCACCCGCAAGCTGAGTGCATCGCGACCGATCATTTGCGTGCCCGCCATACATTTCGGATTCGCGGAGCAGTCGTTCCACCCCAGCTGCGCAACCTGAAGATTGGCGGCCGTCTGGTCTCGCCATTTCTGGCAGCGCGTTTCGGCGCACTCCGCGAGGAAAATCAGCGTCACGATCGCGAGACCCTTCATAGCAAACACGCGGCTAGCATCAATCGCGAGCGGGGGGTCAAACCTGATAAGCCTTTTCGCGCGCATCATATTCCTTGCTTTCATCTCGCGCCGGTCCGAGTGTTACAGTTGATGGATGCCTCGAGAAAATCTCTGCTTACAGAGCTAGCTGGTCGAATCCTGCCGCGCCTTACGAGAGGCGCGTCCCGAGCAAGAGAGAGGAATGAAGGCAAATGCCATTGAAGAAGTTGAGCTCAGCAAATGCACAAGAACGAATCGAACTGAGCGTAGTTATCCCGTGCCTGAACGAGGCAGACACCATAGCTGGCTGCGTGAACAAGGCACGGCAAGCGATACGCGAGAACGGCATTGTGGCTGAGATCATCGTGGCGGACAACGGCAGTACCGATGAGTCTGCCGACATCGCCAAGCGCATGGATGTCAGAGTTGTTCCCGTGGCAACGAGAGGCTACGGAAGCGCGCTGATGGGAGGAATCGCTTCCGCCAAGGGCAGATTCATCATCATGGGAGATGCTGACGGCAGTTACGATTTCGAGCAAATTCCTCGTTTTCTGGATAAGCTGCGCGAAGGTTATGACCTGGTGCAGGGGTGCCGGCTGCCTGCTGGTGGCGGTACAGTTCTGCCCGGGGCAATGCCATTTCTGCATCGATGGGGGGGGAATCCGTTGTTTTCGCTGATTGCGCAACGATGGTTCCACGCGCCTATCCATGACGTCTATTGCGGTATGCGCGGCTTCCGTCGGGAAGCGTACGAACGGCTGGATCAGCAGTGCACCGGGATGGAGTTCGCGACTGAGATGATTGTGAAGGCCAGCCTCTTTGGTTTGAGGATCGCTGAGGTTCCGATCACACTACATCGGGACGGGCGCTCGCAACACAGCCGCCACGTTAAGACCTTCAGCGATGGGTGGCGCACCCTGCGCTTTCTTTTGATCTACAGTCCACGCTGGCTGTTCTTCATGCCGGGCGCGGCACTCATCTTGCTCGGATTGCTGGGCTACGGGCTGGCCTTGCCGGGTGTCAGGCTCCTAGGCCTGGGGCTCGACGTCCATACCTTGTTGTACGCGAGCCTGAGCATTTTGTGCGGTTATCAGGCCATTCTTTTTTCGATATTTACCAAGATGTTCGCGATAGGCGAGGGCCTGATGCCTGAAGATCCACAGTTCGAGCGCCTATTTGATTTCGTAAATCTCGAACGCGGACTCGTTATCGCAGTAATCGCGTTTCTAATTGGGATCGGACTATTGTTGGCGGCTGTAAACCAGTGGCGCCTGGCTAATTTTGGTAACCTAAACTACGCTGTCACGATGCGCTGGGCGATCCCTGGAGTGATGCTTACCGGATTGGGCTTTCAAACCATACTTTCGAGTTTCTTCATCAGCATCCTCGGAATGCGACGACGGATCATGGATGAGCCCCATTTGCGATAAACACTGCGTTACACAGCGGGGAGCCTTTCACGGGCTGGCGACGAGAGGAGCATTTGCTCGTCACCCCAACGGAAGTCCGGGCTCGAGTCGCACTGATGGTGCAACTGATCGCATTGCGCCGTCGGCCTATTTCAGCAGAATGGCCACATCGAGCGGCTCGTCAGAGCGATTCGGTGAGCGTCTCGACCATGATCGCATTACGCGAGGCCAATTTGGCATCGCATTCCAAGCCAGGTATCTCCGTGGAGAAGATGCGCCGCCAGCTTCCGGTGCACTCAGCGCATATCACAGCGGTGAAAGAGGCGAAGTCGCTCAGGTTGAACATCGTCGACCGGCGCGCGCAACCTCAGCAGTCAGAGCGGATTCAGCTTGACATCGTTGCTCGCGATACAATCCATCGGACGACCATCGTGGTGGATTTTCAAAACTGAGTCTTCGCACTCGGCTGAAGTATGGAAAGTCTGGATCCGTTCCCAACCTACAGGATCGGAATTGATGTCTCCGTACGGATAGCCGGCGGATGGGCGGGGCGAAATCAGGTACCAGACAATCTGGTGTTCTGGCTCGGTAGCACAGCTCGTGACGCTCAAAAGCATCGCAAGCAGCAGGAATCGCTGCAGCATGCAGACCACATACGAGTAAACCCAATTCGAATCAATGAGTCGCGTTACCGGCGTGCAAAGCGTGTTTATGCTACAGAAAAGACGCGGTGATCGCGTTCAACTAAGGCCGGGCGGCGATTTGGAAGGGCAATCAAGTACGCGCTACTAACGCGATCAATAGACCACGGCTCCAGCCCACGCCTCCCGCGCGGGTCCCATGTTTCGAAGCAGTCACCGATCAACCGGGTCTTCGAGCTTGCGAGCTAAGGTCTTGCGATCGACGCCGAGAATCGCGGCCGCCTCGCCACGATGACCGTTGACCGAAGCGAGTACCGCGCGCGCGTACTCGCGTTCGACTTCCTCCAGCGCGATGCGCCGTGACGCAAGCTCCTCGAAACGGGCCGGCGAGTTGTGGTCACCCGTGATCCTGCTCGGCAGGTCGGCTCGCGTAATCTGACCCCCGGCGCAAAGAATAACAGCCTGCTGAATCGCGTTCTGCAGCTCGCGAATATTGCCTGGCCATCGATATCGTGACAGACACTCCATGGTTTGAGCGTCCAGTTCCGGCGGGACTCTTCCCGCTTCAGCACTGGCGCGCACCAGAAAGTGCTTGACCAGCAAAGGAATGTCTTCGGGCCGATCGCGCAGCGGCGGAACCACCAAGGTGACGGTCGCGACGCGATAGAACAGATCCGATCGGAACCGGCCGTTGGCAACACCTTTCTCCAAATCAGCATTGGTCGCGGCGATAACGCATACGTCGACCGTGGTCTCGCCGGTTGCACCGAGCGGCCGGACGCGTTTGTCCTCGATAACTCTGAGCAGCTTGGCTTGAACCGATGGGGGCATTTCGCCGATCTCATCGAGGAAGAGAGTGCCATGGCTTGCCGCCGCAAACAGACCGACCTTGCTCTGTTTTGCGTCGGTGAATGCCCCGCGCACGT
The DNA here is from genome assembly GCA_052146355.1 of Binataceae bacterium (SeqCode). Classification (GTDB taxonomy): domain Bacteria; phylum Desulfobacterota; class Binatia; order Binatales; family Binataceae; genus JAFAHS01. Next base: position 10,112 of record JBKQNE010000173.1, read on the forward strand.
GTCCGAACAACTCGCTTTCGATCAAACTCTCGGGAATCGCCGCACAGTTCACCGGTACGAACGGTCCGCTGCGCCGCGGGCTTAAGAAGTGAAGCGCGCGCGCCAACAGGTCCTTGCCGGTTCCGCTTTCGCCGGTGATCAACACGCTCACGGAGCTGTCGGCCACCTGCGCAAGTTTGCTTAGCAGCGCCGTCATCTTCGGACTCGCGGCGATAATGTTCTCCAGGCCGTGACTGCGGGCCAGTTCAATCCGCAGCCGCTTGACTTCATCACGCAGGTCGCGATTTTCCAGCGCGCGTGCGACGATCAGAAGCAATTCGCTGTTGCTGAAGGGCTTGGTTATGTAATCGAAAGCACCGAGTTTCATCGATTCCACGGCGTTCTGAATCGATCCAAAGGCCGTAATTATGATTACTGGCAAGTCGGGTGCAATCCGCTTCAGCTCGGCTTGCAAACCGTGCCCGCTCATTCCAGCCATCCGGAGATCCGAAATCAGCACGTCGGGAGCTTCCCGCTCGACCATCGCCAGAGCCTCATGCCCAGAATTCGCGCTCGGCGCGTAGTATCCTTCCCGGCTCAGAATATCGCACAGGGCACTGACCATATCGGGGTCATCGTCGACGACGAGGACGGTAGGCTGCCCGCTATGCACGCCGTTGTTCCCGGAAGCCACGCTCACGTTCAATTATCTCGCTGGTTGCCATGGGAATCGCAACCACAAACCGCGATCCCGATGGCCCCGAGGTGAAGGTTATCTCGCCATCGTGCTCGCGCACTATAGACTGGCTGACCGCCAGACCCATTCCGGTTCCCTTGCCGGGCTCCTTGGTAGTGAAGAACGGGGAGAAGACGCGATCCTCGTGCTCAGGAGCGACGCCCTCGCCGGTATCTTCGAACGCAATCATCACACACGAGCCATCGCGGTTGCGTTCCGTCTGCGCAATTACTCGCAGCGTCCCGCCGCTGCCCTGCATCGCGTCGAGCGCGTTCATGATCATGTTCACGAACACCTGTTCGATTTGGTTGGCGTCGCATTGTACCAGCAGCGGACTTTCCCCGAGTTGAGCTATGGTTCTTACGTTGCGATGCGCGGCTTCCGGTGCCAGCAGGGCCAAGGCTCGGTCGGCGATTGTTCTTAAGTCGCAGATCGCCTTGTGCGATTCGCTCTTGCGAGCGTAATCGAGCAACATCCGGACGATTCGCGCAATCCGATCGATTTGGCGGACGATGACTCCCAGCTTCACGCGACCATCTGCTGAAATTGTCCCATCCTGCGTAAGGTCCTCAGCGCGCACACGGATTACCCCCATCGGGGTACCGATCTCGTGCGCGAGTCCAGCGGCCAGCGTGCCGATCGTGGCAAGCCGATCGGCGCGTTGAAGCTCGCGCTCGAGTTCCAATTCGCGCCGATGCCGCTGCTGGAGATCGGAGCGCGCCCGGTTGAGTTGCTGATCAAGCCTGCGGAATTCTTCACTCAGCAATTCCACTTCGCTTCCGCCGCCCCGATCGGAATCATCCGACGAAAACTTCATCACTTTCGCAGACAGATCGGCCAGTGGTCGCGAGACGTACCGATGCACGGTCAGAGGTATGGCCGTGGCGACAACGCCCAGCAACAAGATGGCAACGACCAACGACACGATGGATTGCGTGCGGCTATCCCTTGCCACCTTCGTCCAGTCCTGGACTTCCAGAAGATATCCAATGACTTCTCCGCCCGGGCCCTTCAGTGGAACCAATTCGCAGAACCAGTTCTTTCCCTCCTCCGCTGGTCCGAACTCGGCGGAGCGGCGCTGCGCGAGCTGCACATCTGCCGCAGCTATGAGTTCACGCGGAAAGTCCGGCAGGGAGTACCAAAGCTTACCGTCTTTTCGGAGCAGGGCGCTGCGAGTTCCTTCGGCATCCATTTTGCGGAATGCATCGCCGATTCTGTCCCATTCTTGCGCGTTGACTTCTTCATCAACTGAAGGAGCCAAGCCAGAACTGGCTGCGCGGGCAGATTGCTTCAGCTCATTCACATAGACGTTGGACCGCTCGACGGTCCAATAGGTGGACGCGGCCAGTACTGGCATTGTGCACAAAAGCAAGACCAGCGTCAGTCGAGTGCCGATTTTCACCGTAAGTGCTCCATTCAACCGCGCGCCGCCAAAAACCTCTTCCGCCCTCGACGCAGAAGCCCCTCGCCAGTTATATGCCATCAGTCGCCTTCAGCCGAAACCGCCGCGGAGCTCCAAAGACTAAGGAAAATTTCCCCCATAGATTGGGAAATTTGACGCGCAAGTCCCCGCCTTTTTGCGGCATCCAGCAGAGAATCCGGGACCGCCGACAACCCGTGCAAGATTTCGCCCGTCTAATGTCAGGCTTTTCGTCCTTGCGGAACCTTAACAGACGATCGCAGATTTGGGGCACATACTTTGCTCGTCCTTCGCTTTGGGACGAAGTCGGCGTTTCAGACTTGTAGCGCAGGCTGAATCCTCAAGGTGGAGGGTGACCTAAACCCTAGCTGGCTTTTTGCATTTTATGGGGCGAATCTTCGAGGGATTTTCTAATTTTTGCGATTTTCTTGCCTTTACGGTAATCCCACGAGTACGTATTATTACCGAACGGATGGCTTCGGGTTCTGAGGGAAAACAGAAGGGCGACGGCAGTCGGGAGAGGAGAAGACGCAGATGCAATTAGCCTCTTTGAGAGAGACTGAACGGCTGGAAGGGGTCCGTATCAGAACGGCGCCACGGCACGCTCGACGCCGCGAGCGAAGTCGCGCGGTTGAGAACATTCTGTTCGTCGCGCTTTTGGCTTTTGGGTTGAGTTCAGTTTTACAGTTGTTCCGCCCTGTCGCCGCTCAAGCGGACGAGCTTTCCGACTTGATGAACGAATCTTCGAATCAGCTGGAAAACTCCGCCTCGGCTGCTGCTGACGCCGCCACGCAAGCTTCCTGCGAGGCGGACCGGGCGGCCTATGAGGCAACCCTGCCCGTCCCTTCGCCAGCTGCGGGCCTCACCTACGTGGTGCAATTGGTCAACGAATCAGATCAAGTGATACTGGCCGGTGCTAATGCGGCGCATCAGCCGAACACGCAAGGGATCCCCGTTTTGCCGCGCGAGGGAACCTGGGTAATGCAGCCCAAGGGCAAGCCCGGCAGTGTCCTGACGATAGACATACCGAAGGCTTGGGAACGCACCATATGCGGGAAAGGCACTAGCCTGGCGCCAGGCTGCGTGGGTCCGCTGTTCTGGGCGCGCACCGGTTGCAAGTATGACACGGCTCACAACCTCACTCAGTGCGAGACCGCCGACTGCGGCGGCTTCTTTGATTGCAGCTCGGCCAGTCCTCCCGGATCAGGAACGATAGGACTGTCGCCAGTAGGTCCCAAAGCCATAGCTGAGTGGACCTTTAATGACACCAATGGCAATTGCGCTCCGGATATCAGCGTAGTGGATGGCGTGAACCTCAACATGGACATCGTGCCAATCAATCCGATCCACCAGCACATGCCCAGCAATCAGTTCTGGCTGGACCATCCTCTCACTAAATGTGGAGAGGACCAGCGAACGGCCGGCAATTGTCCTATCTCGGACTTTCAGCTTAAGCGCAAAGAGCTGGGCTCTTTCATTCAGGACCAAAAGGGCGGGGGCGGGGGAGACCAGGTAGCGGCTTGCTTCTCGAATTGCGGGCGGTACAAGTTCGAGGGGGCAAACTTGAACCCCGCGGCTTGCGGGAGCCGGTTCAGGTGCCCGGGCGAACCACCGCTGGATTGCGACCCTACTAAGCCCGGGGTGTGTCACGACTGGAAAGCGTTTTGCTGCGCCTTCCCTGTACCGGGTCCGTCTCCATATGACGGACCGTGTAACCCCAATGACAACAAATGTACCCAGAACGCGGCGTGCTGGGACAAAACCAACTACCCACCCAAAGCAAGCGCTTCCGTATGTGCGTGCAGTGCATACATCAAAAAACCGGACTGTCCCTCCAGTGTTTGTACCTTCCCGTATTCGTCGACGAAACCGGGTAACCAGCCTCCATTTGGGCATTGCGGCGACGTCGATTCTAATCTTTCAGCCTGCATAGGCGACGATACTATCCACGAAGTGATGCCGTATGGCTTAACTTGGCCCAACGATCCGGAGACCTTCTTTAGTGATGCTACCATCTATCGAATCGTCTTCTCACCGGGCGGAAACCCAGTCCCGATTACGCCATCGGGCCCCGTTCCACTTTGCAGCAGCCTACCGGACACGTACCGGTACCAGACGGAGTTAACGACTGACTGCTCGGCCGAGATAGCAGGCGGTGCCGTGTACGCGGGTGCCAGGCGGCCGGGCGACGATCCTCATACCAATCTTTGGGACTGTGTCCTTGCTGGCCCGAATGCCGCGGGCGTCATTCAAGGCAAAGCGACGACCGGTGTTTTGTGTACGTGGGCGCAGGACGGTTTTCCGTTTTTCCAGGGCGAGGTGTCTGACGGCAACCACGTATACCACCTAACGTTGGCGAACGGACAATTCTTGGGGTACTACAACGACTCAACTTGGCCAATCATCTACCACTACGGGAACGGAGCTCAGGGTGCGGGAGGACTGGGGAACGAGCGCGTATACCCCGTACCGAGTGAGGCGACAACGGCAAGGGGAGTATACTTCTACGATTACGGACTGAAGCATTTCCTTTACACCAATCCCAGCAGTTTTCCCTATTTCTACGATTACACATTGCAACACTATTTGTACTACTACGTAGTACAAACCGGTCCGACTCGCTACTTTACCGACACGACCACCGGCGTGACCTTTCCCAGTGCACCGGGGTGAGTCTCGACGAGGTGCTCAGCAGGGATGTAACGGACGCAAAGGATAGTGAAGACCGAAATGCAGGTCGAATACGAAGAGGTCTGTCACCATCTATTATGGTGTGACTTCCCATTAGTAACTTTCCACAGGCGCCGGACCTTTTTTCGGGGATGGACTCGGGTAGTTGCGGTTCGAGATCCGGTGCAGGCGGAGCAAGTCTGGGGCCCGACGATGATTGATAGTGTTCAGTACGGTCTATCGCCAGGCAAGCGAATTGGCCATAGATCCCATGCGACTTCAGTAATGGCCCACAACACAAAGGGCGCCCGTCCGGATAGATTGGTCAAGTAACGCCCCAAGTTTGGGGCAGTTCCCCGGAATGCGTTCGACGGCAATTTTGATTGCGCGGGTCATCTTGATTCGGGCGCATTCGCTCGCGGAAGCGAAGCGACGATCGCGACCAGCGAGGCCGGCCGAGCGCGAAAGTTGTTTCGAAAGCGCGTCGATCTCGACGACCGTTCGGTGGGTTGCGCCGGATGCGGTCCAGCCGGAGCTTCTCCGACGGATTTCCTGACTGCAGCGACCGGGTCGCCAGGTATATTAGGCCCAAGGACGAGGCTTCCTCAATCACAACATCCAAGTGGTTGACCGCAGCCTCGCGATCGCATCTCGCTTGAGCAGCATTGAAGCGTATTCGAGTCGCGTTCGCGTCAACCACCGCCGCGCTCCCATCCGCGTAGCAAGGTCGAGCGGCGCCAGAAAGTGCGTTCGGCCTTATCGAAGCGTGACATCGAGGTTCCGAGCGTCCACAGTTACCGCGCCACCGACCGGCGGACACGTTGCACGTCGAGCAAAGCGTTGCGCCGGAAGCCCGTTCTGCTGAGGCCATCTCCTTCAATCCGAACGGGAGCCGAGTGTCGTCGGTTGGGCGGCAAAAGCGCCCCAGGTCTGCATCCCGTCGCAAGACACGTCGCAATTGTAGATTAGACTCACAAATCGGACATAGCCGCCTTTGAGGAGGCGAGCGCCTCCTCGAGTGCCACTTTCGCTTACCAATCCACGCGAGTTAGGGCGACTTTTCTCCGTTTGCTATCGTCGATGGTCAGGACCGCTCATCAGCAGGTCGGACCGTGAGCACCGGGACGCGCGACTCGCGCACGATTGTTTCGGCCACACTTCCAAGTACAAGATGTTTAAGGCCCTTTCTCCCGTGGGTGGCCCTGACGACCAGGTCTGCGCCGAGCTACGTCGGCGCGTTTATGATCAAATTCCCTGGTTCACCGATCTCAATCATGACCTTCCGGTTCACCACCGGAGGCACAGTGGCCAGCAATTGCTCGACTTGCGTGCGCGCGAGCTCAATTTGAGATTGATACAATTCCTCCACGGCGAAACCTCCGGTTGCCCCCTGATCGACTAGCGGATTGGTTTGTACCACGTGTAATAGGTGGACCGTACCCGCGGTACTCAGAGCGAGAGCGGCCGCTTCCTTCAGAGCGTCGGCCGAGTACTGATCGAAGTCGACGGGACACAATATTAGCTTGTAGGGAAAAGGCAATGGTGGATACTCCTAGGCAGGTTCAAAATGCGCACGCTCAGCCGCGTCGTAAAAGAATTGCGATCTGGTGCCGGGTTGTAATGACACGTCGTCCGCTAAAACTCCTGATTTTCCGGCGAAATCGGTATTTTTAGCACGCAGAGGTTCTGTAGGCTTTCGGTAGGCTATCTAGTGTCGTGTCTCGTAAATAAGTGCAGCGTTACGGATGCTGCGTCTGAGCTGGTCGGTGGTTTTGGTCCAGCGGAAGGGTTGGGCGTGGTCGTTCCAGTTGGCCAGGAAGCGGGTGATGGCCT
>JBKQNE010000174.1:0-11177 GCA_052146355.1 Binataceae bacterium (SeqCode)
CCCGGACACTCTGGTCCGGGCGCGACCGCGATCAGGCCAACGAGCGATAAACCTCATCGTGGTGCCCTTCCCTGTTGGCTCCGCAAAACTACATCCGCACGAACGGAGACGCTAAGTTGGAGGATTAGGATAGTAACAGTCGTCCGAGTTGGAAACGGGGGATGTGAATGTCACGTTCCACGGGGCACCGCTTGGAAAATCTGCCGTAGTCGGAGCAGGAACTGGCGGCAAGTTTGGCGCAGCGTCGCTGTAAACAAAGTTGGAGGCGTCCGCCAACTTCACGCCGAATCCGAAGCAACCGCCCGCCGGACAATCGACGTCCTCAGTGCCCCAGCTGCAGATCCCACCCTCGGTGGAGCACTCGTTGGTCTGGAAGCTCGAAGAGGGCGGCGAAAAGATGGATTTCGCACACTGACACTGATCGTCATCAGCTTTGGGGTTGTCAACCCACTGACAGAACGTCTTGGGCTGACACTGGCTCTGCTTTTGTTGTTCGTACAACTTTGCGAAGCTTTTGTTGTCTCCGTTCTTTAACATGCTCATGTCCAAAGTTACCGTGAGCACCCCGGTGGTGGGATTGTAGTTGTCCTGGCTAAGCCCCGGAATTGCCCCGGTCCCTGACTTCCTGATCTGGTATTCGCTCGGAAGGTTCACGCGAGCCAGCCACACATTTGCCGGTTTAACGACGAAGTTCTTCCCTACGTACAGGTCGTACGTTTGTTTCGTGGTCGGTTTTGCAAGCAAGAGAAAGACATAGTAGGTCTGACCCGGTTGGAAAACGCTGAAATGCAGGATTTTGGTCTGCGATTGCGCCGTTTTGCTGCGGGTCGTGTCGATAAAATAGTGATTGTTATTGGTGGTCAGGCTGCTTCGCTGGTAGGTGGCCTGGCCCATGAGGAAAATTGGAGTTGCGCTCGTCTCTTTGCCGGGCAGCAGGTATTCTCGGTACAGCGGCACTCCGAAGCAGTTGTTATTCGTGCAATCCATATCCCACGGATAAGAGACGGATGGGCCTGCGGCCGGGCAGTCGGGTGTGGCTGTGTTCGCGGCACACTCCGGGAACACGACGGTGGTAACGTAGTCGTAGGGGCTGGTAGTTGCCGTTCCCGGATAGTGCGTGGGGTCGGTGGCATGTGCTGGCGTCACGTCCACGTCGGACAGGCATTCGGGTGTTTGCACCGGTGCTTGGAAGAATTTGTCCTGATTGACCGAGATCGAGCCGATCAGGCCGGTTGATGGCGTCGGTGTTGCCGTCGGTCCAACCAGTCCGGTCAGCGTTCCATCGTCGTCGTTGAGTTCGGTCTGCCGATCGACGTCGGTAAAGCCGGTGAACATACCATTCAGCGGGTCGCCGCTGTAGGTGCAGTATCTGGTCTGTGTCCCCTTCAGATCGGTCTGGAAAACCCCCGTGGATGCGAACAACGGTTCGATGACGAAATGACGGATGTCGACATTGTTGAAAAGCAGGTTGCGCGAATGAAAAGCGGGCGGGTAGTAGAATCCGTTGGGTTGCTTCCACGCGATTGCAGCGTTGGGGATATAGCATGTGTTGTTGTTCGCGTCCCAGGGCATGCCTTGTTCCTGTCCAGCCTGTGAATATTGGCTATTCGCACAAGTGTGGTTATTGTTCCCATCATTGGGCGTATAATTGCATCCCTTAAGTGCGTCGTTGGGCAGATCAGTGCGCTTAATGTCCAGGTAGGCGTTCGAGTCCTCATACGCCGGTCCGTCGTAGATGCTGAAGAAGCGCTGGTTATTCGCGAACGTGCTCATTTGGAACGCGATGCCATCGGGCTGTGAAAGACAATAGTTGCCAGGATTGGCGCCGTTGAGTGCTTGCGCGCATCCGCCTCCGCGCTGAGGAGGCGCTGAACCTTGCGGCGGGGTAAGTTTTGGGAAGGTAAGTGGGTTGAAGGGTCCCACGTTCGCAGCAAACCCGCCGCTGTTCGAAGCAAGCGGGTCGCCGTCGTTTGGCGTGGAGCTTTGGGTATTTCCAATAAAGATGTCTTTTTTCGCGAGCGCCCAATGCCCGGTGATAACGTCGGACTGTGTATACCCCCCGCCGGTTACGAAAGTGATTCCGCCGTTCTGCACGTCGGTAATTGCGCTGTTGGTGAACAAATACCACAGCGGTCTGAGCCAGACGGCGGCGAAGTTGGTCGCCGCCCAATTGAATGACGTGGTGTAGTGATCGATGGTCGTAACAACGCAGTTTGATTCGTCCCCTTCGGAGCAGACCTTCTGGGCGCTGCAGTCTCCGGATCCGGGGCATTTGGTCGGAAAACGGCCGCCGCCGCCTATATGTGGATAGTAATTGTCGGCGTCCAAGCCCGTTACTGGGTCTGGTGTGGTGCCGCTATCGGCGGAGGGCGCCAAAGGAAATTGAACGCCGGAGTATGGAGTCGAGGTAGGTGCCGGCGCCGCATTCAGAACCGGGAAATCAGCGTTGACTCGATTCGGCCCGATCTGAACGCCATTGCAAGCGGTGGTGTTGGCTACCGTAAGAAACGAACTCATCGCCGAAACGCAGCTGTTGCCGGTGAAGATCTGCAGCGGCGTGGTGCCACCCGAAGTTTTGCTGTCCGGGAGCTGCTGCTCCGAGGCATAGGACGTCCAGTTCATGTTTCGTGACCCGCCAGAGTTGATGCCGGGCAGCAACCAGTAGCAGACGCCGCAGGTGCCCGCGCCGGCCGCCATGTTGTATTCGAAATCGTTCCAGCCGTTCATGATCCAGAACACCGTCGGATGGTCCCAGTCCGAATGGTAGGGAACGACGTCATCCGACGGAGAAGCAACCTTCGTCGGACAGTTCGTGCACGGCGGGGGAGGCGGGGGAGGGTTGGGGATTTTCGGATAGTCCGGCGAGGCCAGGATGCCCGGAACATTCCTTGGGTTCTGCTTGTTGGTGACCGCCCCGCGCGCAAAAACCCCTATATTGGCGTACAGCTTATTATCTGTCTCGGTGCCATCTTCCAGATAGTAGCCATGCCCGATTGAGAGGTAGCCGACGTTGCGCGCCAGCAGCACACCCTGGGTGGCGTGGAGCACGTACCATCGGGTCATCGACTCCCAGACCGAGCTGTCTTTCACGAACGTGTTGTCGGGAACCTCGCGCGCCATATGGAAATGCACCGGATAGTGGCCGAGCTTTCCACCCTGTCCCATCCAGTGAAAACCTACTCCCTGGATCTGGAGCGTCTTGAATCCCTGGCGGATTACCATGTGCCCGCCAAAGTAGTAGCTGCTGCCTATCGGATTACCACTTGCATCAACGTTCGCCGGTGGAAATGGGTCCAGCACTGCGTCGCCGCCCGATTCGATAGTAATGCTCCGGCTTAATAACGCGACTGAGGCCCTGGTGTCGACGGCGGTCCAACCCGTCGGCTTCTGACTGCCCGTGACCTTGCTCAGACTGTATTGCGATGCGTTATGGGAAAACTTCAACGCCGGGGCGAACTGTATGGAGTTTGGGCACAGTTTGCTGTCGTTGACGCAGGTAATCTGCACCTGCTCCGCATGACCGGGCAGATAATCCGTCGAACTGATGACGATGTTGTCGTTCATCTGCCAGTCCACGGGGCTCGATGGGGCCAGCGTGGTCGCGCCTGGTTGCAGTACGCCGTTCATGCAGGAACTGTCGCTTGGGTTGGCATCGCAATTGTTCAAGCGAACCCAGCTCGTGCCCGTATTGGCGGGGTTGACCGTTATGGGAGCGTTGACCGTGCTGTCGTAGGTTGCACCCTTCTTTCCGAAGAGCTGTAGCGTTCCGTTGTAGCCAACTCCGATTACTTTGTAGCCGAAGTAGCCGACGGATTGGTTGTTAGGATTCAGAGCCGACGCCGGCTTGCCGTTGTCGAAAGGCATTGCGTCGTAAGAATAAAAGCAGTCTTTGACCGGTTTCCCGCCGATGGTTCCCGGCAGATTGGTCGCGTTACACGTGCTCGGGTAGGGCGACATCGACATGTTCTTTCCCCAAACCCCGCCGGCACCGCAATATTGATCGCTCGCGCACGCCGCGCCGGCGCCGGCCCGTCCCTGATCTGGACCGTACAGGTGTATGGTGAGCGTACCACCGAACGGCGTAATGTTTCCCTGGTTGTCAACCGTGCCGGCGCGGAGCGTTCCGCCAGGAAACTTATTCGTATCCGTACCAAGAGCGGAACCTTCGATCAGAAGGTTTTGCGCCCAGAAGTCGGTCTTAGTGGACGGATTACCGTCATCCGCAAACTGCAGAGTTCCCCCATTGTAAATGTTCACATTCCTATACATGTAGGTTTTGCCCGGCGTCACCGTGCAGGTACCGCCGTAAACCTTAAGGTCCATGCCGGCGTTGCCGGTTCCGATCATGCCGCCCGGGCAATCAGGCGTGAGTTCCGTGCTTTTTTGCTGGCCCACATTACTCGATAATGAGGACAAGGAAGCCGATGAAAACGACGAATTATCGGCAAGGGCGGTTTTGCAGGTGGCAGATGGATCGTTGATGCCACTGATGTTGAGGCTCGCTGGACGCCCAGAGCCGCTGGCGGAAAGGGTCCAACTCGCGCTAACGATCAAACCCAGGACGAACAAACCTAGGCGGGTGCTTGCCTTTGAGGCTCCAGCTCCGCTTGAGGGTAAAGCCGACATCTTGACCTTTGGCCTCCCTTACCTTCGGATGGGCCTCCAGAGCGAACCTGGCTGCCAATAGCCGCCAAACTATAGCTAAGTGTGCCGCCAAAGACTACCCGAAATTTGAGATCGCATCCGGTAGATAAAAGACGCCGCTAACCTGCCGCCCCGCCCGGCCGAGAGCGAGGCGAGCTTCGTTATCGCGAATCAACGCCTTCGACGATTTCGGACTAGACGCGTTCCTTTACACCAACCCCAGCGAATTCTCCTATTTCTATGATTTTGGCTTATCCTCCTGGTTGTATTACTCCCCCGGTACGAGCCGAGAGTTCTACGACTTCGGTACCGGCATGTGGTTTTTCAGTCCGCCAGGGTGACCCGGAGTCGACCAGCGCGCGACCATTCGTATCGAATGCCGCGACCGCATCGGGCATCCGTTCTGCAGCCGCGATTTCTGTGAGGCGCTGCGGTGGCAAGGCAGAACCTCTCGGCGGCGGGAGTCTACTTCTGCGATCACGGACTGCGGGCGTACCTCTACACGAGTCCCGACGAGTTCCCGGTGCTATATGACTTCAGCTTGGGGCACTGGCTATACTACGTGTCGGGCACCAGTCGGCAGTTTTACGACTTCACGACCAACAGGTTCTTCTCCAGTCCGCCTGGGTGAGTCGGGCCGGAGCGGTCACTCGAAGTGAATTGCTCGAGCTGGCGTCAGGTTGACCGCGGATTATGGCGCGCCATCCGTCGCGTCAATCCCTCTCGCCGTGACTTCCGGGATGAGCCTGATGCGGCAGCCTTTGAAGATTGCCTTTCTTGTGCGCCTCTCCTTCGCAGATGCCGCACTCCGAACCTGGACCGTCGCCGCGTTCTCGCGGTCGTAAAGCATAGTACGCGGTGAACTTCGCCCCGCAGTTCCGGCAGTGGATTTCGAGCGTCCGCTCGTGGGAATTGTTCGGCATCAGGTCGCATCTCGGAGCGAAAACGCTTGCGACTGTCTACCCGGCCTACCTGTAGCACATCTCAGCGCGGACCATCCTAACGACTTCTTCCGGGTCGAAGAGGTCACCATTGACGTTGCCCATGATCGAGTGGTGCAGGATCGATCGAGCATCGCCATTGAGGAAGCCGTCGCCGGCACTGCCCTGCTGAAGTTCAGCGCGCTTCAGGGTCACTGCCCTCTACTGCTGCAAAGAAGCGCGCAGAAGCCTCTTGCCAGGTCGGATGAGAAAAGGAGGAGCGAATCCGTTGCTCGTAAACGTGACGCTGGCCGGGATCTTCGATCCAGCGCCGCAACGCCTGGTACCAAACCTTCGAGTCGCTCGGATCAAGACAGGGTGAAAGATCGCCAACCAGCTCAGGCAATGCACCTCCGCTCGAAGCCAGAACCGCCTTGCCAAAAGAGAAGGCTTCGATGATGGGCAACCCATATCCTTCGCTGATCGACGGAAGCACGCAGAAAGCTGCCTCCCGGTATAGTGGCGGGAGCACGGCGTCCGACAGGTCTCCGAAGTACAGGAACATGCCTTCAGGTTCGCCCGCCCGCTCGATGCGACGCAGTAGGTCTTCGACCTTCCATCCGGGTCGCCCGACGAATACGAGCTTGAATCCGTGACGTTGTGGAATGCCCTCTGCCAGAAGTCTCTGCCAAATCTCGAGTAGCATGGCATGACCTTTGCGCGGCTCGATGGTCGCGACCATTAGCGCAAACCGGCTGGGCTCAAGACCGCGAGGAAGGTGGTTGCCGTCTGTCGACGGAGGGAGATCGTAGCCGAGCGGGACGACTTCGGCGTCGGGTGTTGGAATGGCGTTAGCTCGACAGTACCGAAGCACGTCGGAACGCACGGATTGAGAGTTGACCATAACCAAATCGGCCAAAACGAAAATCGTATCCCAGAAGTGGCGAAAATTCTTGACGTCCTCTTCGGAATAGAATTCCGGATAGGTCAACGGAATGAGATCGTAGCACAGAGCGACGAGCCGAAAGCGAAGTTGCCGCTTCTGCATTGCAATCTCGTCAGTCTTTTTGTTCCATGTGTCAATCAAAACCAGAGTGTCACCAGGTCCGAGCGCCAGTGGCGCGTCCTCGAGTGCCAGACTGGGGTGAACTACAGCCACGCGGTGGCCGGTCGAATCCACAAAGGGCGCCTTCACACGGCCCAACATCAACAGCGATTGAAGCATCGCAGCTACCTCGGCCCGGGGACTAGAACTCGCTGTGAGTCGACCACGTTCGAGCGCCTCCATGATTGGGTATCGGGGAGCGTGCCACCACCGCAGCTCCTGACCGGGGCCCTTGCGCGCGAGCCGTACCGGGTCAATAGTACCTCGCGGGTCAAGCACGATGTTCGCCCACTGCGGGCGAAGGGCGCGAAATCCAATGAGTGGATCGTAGTATGCCAATACTATGTCGGGACGCTCTGCGCGAACGTAACGAGCCAGCTCCTGAGCGACTCTAGCGATTCCCACTGGCGGGCCGATCCATCGGATCGCGCTGGAGACATCGAGGATAAGGCGCACAGGTGCTTTCTTGAAATTCGTCTCCCTTTGAGGAGACCTCAGTTCTAGGATCGGCATGCAGTGGTCATCGGGATCAGAGTCCCTTCGATCGTGGAGTTCGGTCGCGCACGCTCGGCAGCGGAGATGATCGTCTTGGAGAATCGGAAACCGCAGCGATCATAACGACGTTCTTTGTGCAGTGTCGAGATCGGGATAAGATGCGAGCCGATTTTGGGGAGCTTTGCATGAGCTCAGACATTCTCGACTCTTTGCGGCGCCGTTACCTTGACCTTATGGAATTGTCGCTCACGAATGCAATCTACGGCGAGAGTCAAATAGAAATGACGCTTCGCGCCATTTTGCAACGGATGCGCCACCCATACTTGACCCGGCAGGGAGCGCTCAGATGGCCGGCGCGTGCTCACACGATGATTGGCCCCCTACGACTTCGTCACCTCCGCGAGCTCGTGCAGCGGACGATCGAGGAAGGCATACCAGGAGACTATATTGAGGCCGGCGTTTGGCGCGGGGGCGCATGCATCATGATGCGAGCCGTTTTGGCCGCCTATGGGGTTAGTGATCGCGTCGTGTTCTGTGCCGACTCGTATGCCGGCCTCCCAAGACCGAACTCTCGGAAATTCCCGTACGACAAACCAGACCGCTTGTTTCGCTTTTCCGAGTTGGCGGTCTCTGAAGACGAGGTACGGCGCAACTTTGAACGCTACGGTCTGCTGGATGAACAGGTGATTTTCCTGGGAGGGTTCTTCCGAGATACTTTGCGCGAGGCGCCCGTCTCTCGGTTGGCACTGCTACGCCTTGACGGCGACATGTATCAGTCAACGATTGAGACCCTCGAGGCGCTGTACGATAAAGTTTCCGCTGGCGGCTTCGTAGTGATCGACGACTACGGCGCACTAGAAAACTGCAGGGCCGCCGTCCACGACTTTCTGGCGGCTCGAGCACTCACGCCAAAAATTGCGCCCGTGGATGAAACTTGTGTCTGGTGGCAGAAGCCTGCGAACGCATAGTGACGGGAACCTTCGTCGAGCTCGCGCTCAAAGTCGAAGCTCAGCCCGGTGCACTGAAAAACAGCCCGCGACCGAGGCCGCCGAATTCGTAGAAGTACCGACTCGTACCGGAGTAGTACCACAACCAAGATGACGAGCTAAAATCATAGAGGTAGGGGAAATCACTGGGGCTGGTGTAAAGGAACGCTTTCAAGCCGAAATCGTAGAAGTATACGCCTGCTGCCCCGTCATTCGCATCGTACATGGACTCGAAACCCAGTCCGAAGTGGTAGAGGTACGGGTAGTTAGTGAAGCTGTAGTATCCAAAGAAAGTTTTGTCCGGAAAGGTCACCTGGTAGATTCCGCCCCCCTCATACAGCTGGCCGTCAAAAAACCCCGCGCCGAGCTCGTAGGCACCGATATCACAGTCGGACTGCCCCGAAGCGGGCCGCACATACCCGCGCTGGTCAGTGGCTGGGCAATCGGCCTTCGGGATCTGGTCGATCGCTGCGCTGCCAGTGAGCAACGCGATAGTTTCGGTCGGACCGCCGTTCTCGGCGAGCCCGGCGAGGTTTAGATTCATGACGTTCTTGTGGCTGCTAGTGGCGCTGAAGATGCAGCTCCCATCATCCGAGAGGTTGTAGCCGGCGTCGGTAACCGGCAGATCAGCGCAATTGCCGCCGGTGCTGCCCGCAAAAATAGTGCCCTCGAGACTGAGGGTGCCGCCGTTGTAGATGCCGCCGCCTTCGGCGATGCCACCGGCTTCGCCGTTGGCCTGGTTGGCCGAAAACGTGCTGTTGGTGACGGTCACCGTGCCGTTGCTATAGATGGCGCCGCCGAGGCCAGCGCCCCCAGTGGTGCCACCGGTGGCGCCGCCGGTGGCCAGGTTGGCCGAAAACGTGCAGTTGGTGACGGTCAGAGTGTCTTCGTTAGCGATTGCGCCGCCGAAGCCATTGCCGCCGGGGAAGTCGGTGCCGCCGGGGCCGCCGGTGGCGTGATTGGCCAAAAACGTGCTGTTGGTGACGGTCACCGTGCCGTTGCTATAGATGGCGCCGCCGTCGCCGGAGCCGCCGCTAGCACCTGTCACGCTTCCGCGAGTCAAAGTCAGAAATTGCAGGTTGAGCGTGGCGCCTGAATTCACCTGCATCAGTTGCACCGCAAGGCCGCCATCGATCGTGATGCCCGGCAAGAAATATGTGGTGGGTCCCTGAATCGTGAGCGTCTCGCCGCTGACGATGGCGGGCAGAGTGCTCCCGAGCGTGATTGTGGGAGGGGTTAACCCACTTTGAAAAACGATCGTGTCGTTGTGTGTGCTGCCGCGGGTGCAGTTCGTCGAGCCGAACGTGTTTTGGCTGTTGGCGTTGGTGATCGCCTGACGCAGGCTGCAGGTGCCAGCCGTTCCGGCTGGGTCGGCCAGCGAAGTGACCGTAATCGTCGCCGCGCGTACGTTTGCCGAGGATGCGAGCACGAGCAGCGCCGCTTGCCCCAACAATGCTAAAGACCGCAGGATGCGCGCGCGCGGTGCGGACACCGATCCAGCGGATCGGGGGTAATCCAGAATTTCCATATATTTCACCCAGCCGCTTAGCATGTCACCAAGCCCGGTTGCGATTGGGCTCTCGTGCTTCACGCGAATGCTCCTTCCAGAGTAGCGTCCGCTGGTCGGGTTTCGACATCATCTTGTCTACTCGCTTGCGCTCCGAATGCCTACGGCAAAAGACTCGCACAAAAGACCTCGGTAAGAAGGATCCTTAGTCCGACGGTGCCGTCCTCGCTAGGGCAAAATCATGCCTCAAACGTCTCGCGCTGTGACTTCAGGAATCAGGCAGATGCTCGACCAAGGCCACCGTGAAGAGCGCGTTACCACCCGGGCGCCGATAGACCTGATGCGCCAGCGCGGCCGGCAGCGCATCCGTCGCCATGCTCCGGCCCAGATATTCTGTGACCGCGGGTTCGCCCAGCGGCTTCAGCGACAAATCGAAGCATTGGTTATACGCAATCAGTTCCTGCTCCACGCGGCGCAGCACAGTCTCGTTGGAGGCCGTCTCTCGGTCGCGGCAGGTCGCCGCGATCATCAGGCGCGCCGCTCCGCGAGGTAAGTGATCAACTCGATGGTCGGGTGATCGCCCGCCTGCAGGTCTTCGCACACCACTATTACCGGGCGGGTTGCGCCGAGAAATTCGAGCGCCGCGGCGATCTCGCGCTGCATCCGCGCGCTGTTGGCACCCGCAGCTCGCAGCTGCAACGCCTGCGCCTTTCGGTGGCATCGATGATTCCCGGCATCCGTGCGAACCAGGTCGGGGCGAGGCGGCGCAGCGCATCGCGAACCTCAGCGCCGCCCGCTCCCTCGCACATCCGCCCAACGCGTCGAGAATCGGCAGATAAGGTTCCCTGTGCCTGCTGAAAATTCCGAATGCGGCGAAAAGTCCGGCGATTTCGCTAGATGTGCAGCGCCAACCCGCTCTGGGGTGCGCCGCGCATCCACGGTGAGTTGCTCAAGCTCGGCATCAAGATCAGTCAGGCCACCGTCGCGAAGTACATGCTGCGC
This sequence comes from Binataceae bacterium (SeqCode), assembly GCA_052146355.1. Lineage (GTDB taxonomy): Bacteria > Desulfobacterota > Binatia > Binatales > Binataceae > JAFAHS01. Next base: position 10,660 of record JBKQNE010000174.1, read on the forward strand.
CGGCAGCACTCGCCATCGCCGACTTGGCGCGGCTTCCTGCGCAACCAAGCAATCGGCATTGCCGCCATCGACTTGTTTATCGTGCCATCCGCAACACTCCGGCTCTTGTTCGTGATGCTCATCCTTGCTCACGACCGCCGGAAGATTGTTCGCTTCGATGTCACTCACCATCCGACAGCGGGCTGGCTGTCGCGTCAGTTAACCGAAGCGTTCCCCTGGGATACATCTCCTCGCTTTCTGCTCCGCGATCGCGACTCGCCGTACGGCACAGCGTTCAGCAAGCGGGTCGACGCGATGGGAATCTCCGAGGTCCTCATTGCTCCGCGCTCATGGCAGAATCCCTACGTCGAGAGGGTCATCGGCTCGATCCGGCGGGAGTGTCTGGACCACCGTGTGCCACGAACATACTGAGGAGGAGGTAGGTATGAAGCTGTGCAAGAGATGAGGGTAGGCCCCTCGCATCCGGCAATCAGGAGCTGGATGCAAACCGCTGCAAGCTGCTGCTGTTAAGAGCGGTG
>JBKQNE010000175.1:0-5612 GCA_052146355.1 Binataceae bacterium (SeqCode)
TGGTGTCATTCCGAGGTTCCTTTCCGAGGAATCCCGTGGGTGTGAGAACCTTTGAACTCGATCGCCGAGACAGCCTCTTTGGGTTGCCGGCGCCAGTCCGCGCGAGGGAGCGAACGCGACGAACGGGATAACGGTTACCGCTCTTCCTTCTGCCCCTCGCCCGCTCTCAAGACGATAGAGCCCGTCCCGAGTATTCCCGAGGAAGTTAGGGTGAGGGCTCTGCTTCCCCGCCTCGCACGTAAGTAATGTCGAGGCCGCAGCCCCGCCGGGTGAGTGGCGGGGACTGCGGCCTCCCGTCTGGCAATCAGGGTGCCTTTACTGCACCGGCACCAGTTCGACGCGCCGGTTCTGTGCGCGCCCGTCTGCCGTATCGTTGCTGGCAACGAAATCGGTCTTTCCGTAGCCGTGCGCCATCAGCTGGCTTGCCGGAATGCCCTGCTGTACCAGGTAATTCACGACCGCGTCCGCACGCCGCTCGGAGAGCTTCTGGTTGTATGCGTCACTGCCGATTGCGTCGCAGTATCCGTTTACGTTGACCGTAACGCTCGGATTCTGTTTAAGCGTGGCTGCGGCTTCATCCAGCACCGCTGCGTCTCCAGGCCGGATCTTCGATTTGTTGAAATCGAAATGCACTCCGCGGAGCACCAGCTTCTGCGCGACCGGAGGCGGAGGTGGCGGCGGAGGCGGCGGTGGCGGCGGAGGCGGTGCAGCTGGCGGCACCGGACTCGGTGACATCCCATAGCCGATCAAGCTGCCGATCAGAGCGCCGCCTACCAATCCGACGGGGCATCCGATCTGAAAGGCCCTTGCGTCATGGACGTTGTACGCTGCCGCAATTCCGCAACCCAGGCCCGCTCCGACAATTGCGCCGCTGCCTGCGCCCACTTCCGTGTAGTATTGCTGCTGCGGCGTCAGTCCGCAGCCTGCGGCGATCATCGCGCCGCCAGCAATAGCTATTATGTACCCCGCTAATTTCTTTCCCACGATCTCCTCCCTCTCTTGCTCAAGTTAATGCCTGATTCGAGTGCTCCCGGCCCACTATCCCGCGTCGACCCGCCTTTCCAACCTATCTGTCAATTTCCTATTTAATTTTGATTTCAAGAGAATATCGCCATTTGGTATTCGAAGAAACGGTTAACTGTAGGACTGAGAAAATAAATTGCTCTGTCATTCCGAGTTGTTATCGCTATAAGTAATTTTCTGGCATTTTGTCTTCGCTTCGCTGGTATGCATGCTGGCAATCAGCACTCCTAATGGATTATCTGGCGCGATCAGATTCCTCCTTCAAATCGAGAACACTCCGAAATCTGCCGACAATGCGCGAGACTGATTTCAGGCTTTGTTGCCGTCCCTGAGGCCGGGGCGGCGCCGCTAACAAATGCGTTTCCGACAGAACCGGACTTGCCGTAGAATTCCTTTCACGTGGTTTCAACGACCCTTATGCAACGGATCAAGATTCGCGAAAGTTAGTGGCACAGTTGATTCTTGGATTGTCGCGCGGATTGCAACGTTTGTCGTATGAATCTCAGGGTGGCAAACGCCGATCGTCAGCGGAATTTATCTACTAGAGGTTGGGCCTTTTTATGAAAGTAGTGCGCGTGAATCAGGCCGGTGGAAACTTCGAACTTATCCAGCAACAACTACGTGATCCCTCGCCCGGCTCGGTCAGAATTACAGTTCAGGCGTGCGGTGTATGTCATAGCGACTCGTTCACCAAGGAGGGCGGGTTTCCCGGAATCGTCTATCCGCGCTCGCCCGGGCACGAGATCGCGGGTGTGATCGATGCCGTCGGAGATAGCGATGGCGCATGGAAGGTCGGCGAGCGAGTCGGGGTGGGATGGCACGGCGGGCATTGCCGGCAATGCGACCCATGCCGCCGCGGTGATTTCATTTGCTGTGAGAAGTTGCAGATTCCCGGCATCAGCTATGATGGCGGTTATGCCGAATTCATGCTTGCACCGATCGAGTCTCTCGCCCGCATTCCCAGCGAACTGAGCGCTGAAGAGGCTGCGCCACTGATGTGCGCCGGCGTCACCACGTTCAATTCGCTGCGCAACAGCGGTGGCCGGCCCGGTGACCTGGTAGCGGTGCAGGGTATCGGCGGGCTCGGACATCTCGGCGTTCAATTCGCCAGCAAATTCGGCTTCAAGACCGTCGCGATAGGCAGAGGCGCCGATAAGAAAAGTCTCGCGCTCCAGTTGGGCGCGCAAAGCTACATCGACAGTGGCTCGCAGGATGTCGCAAAGGAACTCATCGCCATGGGTGGCGCTAAGGTGATCCTCGCGACCGCGCCCGATAGCAAAGCCATCGGAAACCTTGTGGACGGGCTCGGCGTCGGGGGCAAACTGGTTATCGTTGGCGCGAGCGGAGAACCGTTCGGGGTTTCCTCCTTTCAGTTAATCGGAGGGCGCAAGTCGATCGTGGGCTGGCCGTCCGGGACTTCCAAGGACTCGGAGGATACGCTGAAATTCGCGGCGGCTAACGGCGTCCGTCCGATGATCGAGGTCTTCGCGCTGGAGCGGGCCGCGGATGGCTACGAGCGCATGATGTCGGGTAAGGTTCGTTTCAGGTCGGTCCTGAAGATCTGAGTTCGCGCCCGCTCGAGGCCGAATTCATCGCCGCGCCACTGGCGCGATGGAGAAATACGTCATGCAGGAAAAAATTGCGGTAGGGTTCCAGGCTTTTACTTCAGACGGAACCGAAGAGTTCGGCGCGGTCCGCGAGGTCGCGCCGGGCGGACGGCCCGAGCTCGTAATCTACGTGGAGAATGCCGGTGATTTCACCGTCCCGATGAGCGCCGTCGAGGCGGTCCATTCGGAGAAGGTAATCCTGAATTGCGCCAAGCTCGATCGCCGGCTTCGCCACGCGATCGGCCACGCCCACGATGCTGAAAAGCCCGGCGCCTGAAGTCCTTGCTCAACGCGGTGACGCCATGCACTGCGTAACCATCGGTCATCACAGACCAAGCTTCGCCAGCGCCTCGGCGGCAAGCGCCTTCGTGAGTTCGCCGGCCGGCATCTCGCGCGCCAATCGTGCGGCCTGCCCCGACCACATGTTCACGAAATCTCCCGAGCCCGCCGGCTCGGATTTGGCCCTGAGCGGAGCCAGCGCGGCGCCCGCGAGCGGGAAGTTGGGAGCGATAGATGAAATCGGGCCAAGCTCGACCATCACCCGATTGACGATGCCGCGCGCCGGACGGCCGGTAAAAACGTTAGTGATCATGGTGTCGTCGTCAGCCGCGCTTTTCAGAGCTTGGAGATGGACGCGTGGCACCTTGGCTTCGGGGCAGAACAAATATGAGGTTCCGATTTGCACTGCCGCCGCCCCGAGCGCAAACGCCGCGACGATGCCGCGAGCATCGGCGACCGCACCGGCGGCGATCACCGGAACCTTAACCGCGTCGACAACCTGCGGCACGAGCGCGAAGGTACCTACTTGTCTCGCCATGTCTTCCGAAAGAAAGTTGCCGCGATGGCCTCCCGCCTCCAGCCCCATCGCAATAATCGCGTTGCATCCATGTCCTTCGAGCCAGCGGGCCTCCGCAACCGTCGTCGCCGAGGCGATAACCTTGGCGCCGGTCGCCTTGACGCGGTCCAGCAAAGCTTGTTCCGGAAGTCCGAAGTGAAAACTCACCACCTGCGGCTGGTACTCCTCGACCAGCGCGCAGAAGTCGCTGTCGAACGGCCTGCGACCCGCAGCGGGAACTGGCGCCTCGGGATCGAGACCCAGCTCCACATAATAGGGCGCAAGCCGCGCTCGCCATGCCAGCGCGCGCGCCGGATCGGCCTTCGGTTGCGGATGGCAGAAGAAGTTTAGATTGATCGGTCGCGACGTTCCCTGGCGGATGATGTCGCGCGCCTGTTCGACGCTCATCTGAGCGCAAGGCAGCGAGCCCAGCCCGCCCGCTTCGCTGACGGCGATCGCCAACTGCGGGGTGCCGGGTCCGGCCATCGGAGCCTGAAGGATGGGCACGTCGATGCTGAACAAATCCAGGATGCGCCGATCAGGCCATCGATGCGTGGTCATCTTTATTCCTCCTCAGTCGCAGCGAGCGGCCGCTCGAACTGACTGCCTCGTCGCGATCTCCTTCTCCTGTCACAACTATAGACATCGATTCCGCTCTTATCGAAGGCTTATATTTTCCCAGCTTGACCTCAGGTTGGTTTCTGATTACACGCACACTAGTTGTGAACGCCGCTCTTTCGGGGCCAAGGGGGTTCAGGAAATATCGTCTTCCGCTTTGCGCAATCGCCGTCGGCACTTTATCGCCTGTCGGCAGCATGGCCAGCGGATGCCGCCTGCTGGATTTCCTCTACTCCAGGAACGCCGCAGCTTCGCCCGCATCAACCACCACTCCGGCGGCGAAGCCCACGGCCGAGGCCGCGAAGTCTAAAAAGGGACCGCGTTCGCTCGAGGCGGGTGCGTGACCGTACCGGACGTAAAACCGAGATCGGAAACGGCGAAGACCGCCTATCCTGATGCCCTCAAGGATAGAGAACACGAGTTGTGGGGTAAGCGCGATCGCGGTTTACGTGGAAAGAAAGTCGACGACAAACCCACGGTCGGGTTTGGCCTGTCCGGGGGCGGAATCCGTAGCGCAACCTTTTGCCTCGGCGTGTTTCAGGCGTTGGCACAATCAGATCTGCTCCGCCGGATTGATTACATTTCCAGCGTCTCCGGCGGCGGTTTTTTCGCGTCCTTCTACGGAAGAATGTTTGCGCGAAAAGATATCAACGGCTCTGACGTTATCAACGGCTTCAACGATATCAACACGATACTCTCCCCCAATCAGAATGCCCCTCTCAGTTTTCCTCCAGATCGGAAACCGGATGGCAAACAGGCTCCGAGCTGGAAGTCCGGAGTATTCCGATGGTTGCGCGAGAACGGCCGCTACCTGGCGCCCAACGGCAGCGGCGACCTGTTGATTGGAATTACGGTTTTCCTGCGCAACTGGATGACGGTTCAGCTCGTCGTTGCAGTCAGTATCCTTGCAATTTTCTTGGTCGCACAGATTTTCAGGGGTCTCTTTCCTGAGGTTGGATTCCGAAGCGATAGCCTCCTGTGGTTGAGTCCCTATGTCGACCTTGTCGGAGCGATGGCGCTGTTTGGCGTGGTGCCACTCGGATGGGCCTACTGGGCGTTTGCCGCGTCGGAACCCGGATCCTCGACGACCGATTCAAGCCGACAGCGTTCGACAACGTGGACGGTGTTCAAGTTCGGGTTCCAGGGTGTCCTCACGCTTTTGACGCTTGCCGCTGTCCTCGCAGCGGTTGGATATGCAGCAATTCAGGTCATTCAGAACGCCAAGGCAATCCGTCCGGCAGTCATATGCGCTGCATGTGTGATCGAGATCACCTTCTTCTGGTGGCAGTTCGCGCTGCTTGGGGCCAGGCGATCGACACTGAGTTCCAGCACGAGGCTCGCGCTCGACCCCAACAAGCTGCAAGAAGCGAAATTGTACTCGCAGCTGAAGTTCCTGTTCGCGATACTAGTGTTATGTCTCTGAAGTAAATGTAGCGTTTGTTCGTCTATTCAGCATGGGCGTAAAGAAATGCTGGGTGGAAATAAGCGGAGCAGATCGAGCCGAATTGGAGCACTGGTTGCGGGCACAG
>JBKQNE010000176.1:0-10481 GCA_052146355.1 Binataceae bacterium (SeqCode)
GTGGGTGGCGTTGTTTTTTCTTCTATATTCTCGCGGCGGGTGAGGGATGGTCGAATTTCCACCAATACTCGTCATGAATCCTCCGACCCTCATCCGGCGCGCACCGCGCCACCTTCTCCCGGCGGGAGAAGGATAAAATCGACAGTCTCACTGAGCGGGCGAGGGGCGGAGTTGCGGGCGGAGAGGAAAAACAGACTATTCCAGCGCGATGGTGTCGCCGGCTTTGATGCGGCCGGGGTGTGTCACTGTCGCATACAGTCCCACGTTCTGCTCGGCGTGGCGGACGATGGCGCGCAGGACCGACGGATCTTTCGGCAGGGTTTCCTGGTCGAGCGTCGGCATGACGCATCGCACGCACGGCATCGCGACCTTCAGCTGCATCTCGCCGACGTGCAGCGTTCTGCCGCTCCATTTGGTCTCATCGAAACCGTTCACGCGCTCGTTGCTCTTGATCAGAAAATTGGGGCGGAAGCGGCGGACGTCGAAGTTCGCTTCGGGATTCAGCCGCGAAAGTTCCGCCAGCGATGCGGTCGTGATCAGATGAATCGGGAACGCATCGAAGTAGGTGCCGAGCGGCGACGTGAATTGCATGAGCTCCCGCGAGAACATCGTGAGATCGGGCAGCGGCTCGTCTTCGCGGCGTCCGAAGATCTGGCGCAACTCGGCGATCATGTCGGGATTGTCGGGCGCGGATCGGCGGTAGAAATCGCGCTGGTCGGGTGGTTGGATCGGCCACAACGTCACCGGTCGCCCGAGCAAATTCGAAAGACGGGCTTCGGTCTGCTGGTCGCCCGCCCGCGTCCTTGTACCGTCGGGAAACGTGATATCCGCGGCGGGCACGGCGCCGCCGGCCGGCTCTTCGACGTAGCGCGCGCTGCATTTCATCAACTGTGGCAGCTTCTTCGCGCCGCGAATTTCGCCGGCCTTTTCATCGCGCACGGCCCATCCGCGATCGCCGGGGATGCCGAGCGCGCCGACGCTGCACGAGCTGAGCAGCTCTCCCGCCATCGACTTCACTGGATAGCGCCAGATTTCCTCAACGGTTCCGATCGTTTCCATTGGTGATCACCGTTCTTTGGGCATACGCGATCGGACGATTTGTCACAAGGCAGTCGCAGTGGGCCCGTCGCCAATATTCGCTATGATTCCATTGACCCTCATCCGGCGCGCAGCGCGCCACCTTCTCCCGGGGGGAGAAGGATTCAGTTTGCCGGCGATGGTGCGGCGGCGGGCGATGGTGCGGCGGCGGGCGATGGTGCGGCGGCGCTTGCGGTGGCGGTGGACTTCCGATGCGCGGCGTGATGCTTGTGTGCGGCGGCGGCCTGCGCTTCGCGCTGGATGCGCAGTTGGTCGAGTCGGTCTGAGGCGCGATCTAGCGCTTTGGTTGCTTCCTCGACCGCTTTGGCTGCCTTGTCGGCGGCGTCAGAGGCCTGCTGCGCGGCGACCAGCGCTTTGGCGGCAGCATCTTCGGCGCGCGCGGCGGATTCCTGCGCGTGCGATGCAGCCGCTTCGGCATCCTGCGCCTGCTTCTCCTGATTCGGTGCGAAGCAGCCCGAAGCCGCGACTACCAGAATTAAAATTGAAAGCCGCGAAAAAAACCCACGCGCGATGAACGCCATCTTGAAGATTCCCCGAAGTTCGGTGTCTCGGCTAGGCAGCCGCAGATATTGGCTGCGGCTTGTTCAGCTTGGCGAAAGCCTCGACCGTGCGCAGATCCGGCTGCGGAGCGCTGTCCGCGCGCAGCGGCAGGATGCATACGTGCGTCGCACCGGCCTTCAGATGCGCTTCGATTCGATCGCGAATCTTATCTTCGGTGCCCCACGCCACGATCGCATCGACCAGCCGATCGCTGCATCCGTTCTCGAATTCCGCATCGGCCCATCCGAGCGCCTTCAGATTGTTGGTGGAGTTGGGCAGCCGCGGCACGTAGGTCTTCATATATGCGCGAGCAGCGGTGCGCGCCTTGGTCGCATCGGTCTCGAGGATCACGGCCTGCGCGGCGCAGATGAGCGGCTTGGGGCCGATCGCCGCGCGCACCTTGGCGGTGTGTTCGGGCGGCACGAAATAAGTATGGGTGCCGTTGGCCTCGGTAGCGGCGAGCTGGAGCATCTTGGGATGCAGGGCAGCGAGAACGACCGGAACCGGTTCCTTGGGCGGCGGCGCCAGGTACAGCGCGCCCTTCATCTTGGGCAGGTATTCCTTCATGAAGCTGTACGGCTTGTCGTAGGAATGCCCGCGCAGATTGGTGACGAGCGGTTTGTGGCTGACGCCGATACCGAGCAGAAAGCGGCCGCCCGATGCCTCGGCGACGGTCTTCGACGCGGCGCCCATCGTGATCGCATCGCGCGCCCAGATGTTCGCGATTCCGGTGGCCAGTACGAGGCGCTCGGTATTCGCCAGGAGATAGGCCGAATGCGCGAACGGTTCGCGGCCAACGGCCTCGGGAATCCACAGCGCGTTGTAGCCGGTGCTTTCGACTTTCTTTGCGAACTCCGCGGATTGCGGCGCGCTCATCGCATCGAGGAAGAACCATATCCCAAGTGTTCCGATATCCATGGGGGAACAAGTAACGTGATAGCTGTTTCCGTACAAGAGAATTGGATTCGGAGAATCCGCAGATTGCGCAGATTACACAGATTGATTTCAGCTAAAACCCTTTTTCGAGATGCCGTGGGAGCGCGAGATTTTGTATGCTGCCCGACCGTGGAAACAGCGCCTGCCAGAATCACCGCCGGAAGGCTTGAACTGCTTGTCGCGCTAGCTCTGTCGTCGATTTTTTTCGGACCCGTGTCCTCATCTGCAGCAAAGGATGCCGCTCCGATAACGTTCTACGCGTATCCAGCGCGTCTTGAGGGACTGCTGGGAATTGCCGTCCGTCCGGGTGAATCTGAGGAAGCCAAGACGGAGCGCGCCCTCGAGGAAGAGTTCATCGAGATTCGCAATCATCTCGGCATTTCGTCGCCAAAGGGGCGAATCGGCGTCGCGTTGAACTATCCTTACACGGTGTTCCTGGAAGGCGACGGTCCCGATCACTTTCAAGTCCGAACCGACACGGCGCATCTCTACGAGATAAACGTCAGGGTCGCCCAGAAGCTCAGCATGCCGGTCATGGTCGGCTTCAATGGTGCCGACTGGGCAGGCCCCGGAGGCGCGTTCAACGCCTACTGGAAAACCGCGGAAGGCGGAAAGTACCTCAGCCGCTACCAGGACGGGCGCGTAAATGATTCGATCTCGATCGCTTGGGAGGCCATCCCGAACACGACTCTTCAGCAGTTTCTGGATCGAGACCCGTACGATCAGGAGGGCGGGAAGAACGCGCTCCTGCTCACGAAGTCTTCCGATGCAAAACCACTTGTCGCCTCGCGTTCAGCAGTCCTGAAGATGGCGCTCGAATTCTGGAAGAGCCTCGATCAGAAGTATCCGGGGACCATTCAGGCGTTCACGACTGACAGCGAAGTGGCAAGTTGGTCTTTCCGTCAGGCTTCCGACGGCAAGGCGATCCCGGTCGAATTCGAGGCAGTGATGACCGCCCCCTTTTGTCGGCAGTACGGAATCAAATCATGCCGCGAGTACATGGCCTCGCATCACTTCGACTACCAGTCAGAAGAAGATCGGCGATGGTTTCGTTTTCGCGCGGATGCGCACCGGGCATTCGTTCAATCAACGGCGAACGCTATTCATGCGGTCTTCCCGGACCGTCCAATTTTCACACACCAGATTGTCACATTGGACGGGCAGTATCTCTTTCCGTACCGATCTTATGATTGGGCATCGCCGCAGGAGACCGCGTTCGTTGACGGCGCGAATCCGGGATTCACGTTTTACATCTACAATCGCGACGATGCCTATTTCAGAACCCTCGTCAGTCAGTTCGCCGCGAAGGCCAGAGCCGCGCACCGCCCGTGGGGAATCATGGAGTTCCATCCGGGCAAGACGTGGAACGGAAGCCGAGAGGAGCTGCGAGACTACACGCGGGATATTCTCAATTATCTGCAAACGAACGGTGTCGACGCGTTCGGACTGCTCGCTTGGGAAACCACGCCTCTCGATCGCGGCTGGAAGGACTCGGGTGCTGATGACGGTCTCAAGCTTTTCATCGGACCTAATTCCGAGAGCTCGCCCGCGCAATAGTCCAGGTCGCAGGCCAGGTAACGTGATAGCTGTTTCCGTACAAGAGAATTGGATTCGGAGAATCCGCAGATTGCGCAGATTACACAGATTGATTTCAGAGTCTGCTTGAATCCGCGGATTTCTGGCGGTTTGCATTGAATGGAGGGCGCGGTAGATTGGCGCGCATAACGCCATACGAGAGGATCGCATCATCATGAAACTTGGGCTGATGTTCGTGAATTCGGGGCCGTTCGCGCAGCCGCAACTGTTCGCTCATCTTGCGCAGGCGGCCGAACGATTTGGATTTGAATCGATCTGGACGGTCGAACACGTCGTTATCCCGCAGGACTACAAGTCGCCTTATCCGTATTCGCCGAGCGGGAAAATTCCGGGGTCCGAGGATGTGCCGATTCAAGACCCGCTGCTGCCGCTGGCTTATGCGGCCGCGATCACGACCAAGCTCAAACTCGGCACGGGTGTGATGATCCTGCCGCAGCGTCATCCGCTGTACGTCGCGAAGGAAGTCGCGACGCTCGACGTGCTTTCGAATGGGCGCGTAATCCTGGGAATCGGCAGCGGATGGCTCCAGGAGGAGTTCGATGCGCTCGGGCTGGATTTCCATCAGCGCGGCAAGCGCACCGATGAAGCGATCCAATCGCTGCGTGCGCTATGGAGCGAAGGCGCATCGTCGTTTCACGGCAAGCATTTCAATTTCGGGCCGGTCAAGTGCTTCCCCAAGCCGGTGCAGAAGGGCGGAGTGCCGATCGTCGTGGGCGGTCATTCGCCGGCCGCGGCCAAGCGCGCGGGACGCTACGGCGACGGATTCTTTCCGGCGATCGCCGAGATCGACAAATTGAAGGAGCTGTTCGCGATCGTAAATTCGGAGGCGCAGAAGGCGGGCCGCGATTCCAGGCAGATCGAGCTGTCGTGCATGGGCCGCGCGAAGGTGGACTCGCTGAAAGCGCTGGAAGATATCGGCATCAAGCGCGTGGTGGTGCCGCCGCCGGCATACGACCCCGAGGGCATCACGCGCGGGCTGGAAAAGATCGCGAACGAAGTGATCTCGAAGCTCTGATTAAGCGCAGAAATCCGCAGATTACGCAGATTTCACGGATTCAAATTTTGAATCTGCGTTAATCTGCGAAATCCGCGGGTTTCTTACGCGCGGGCGCGGGCCCAGGGTAACTCAGTCTTTTACAGCTTCGACAGCGGTCCAATACTCTGCGACATCGCCCTTCAGACGCACCTTGACCATACCCGAAAAGATGGCAGTGTCGGCGATGACTACCGTCTCCCCGCGTTGAAACATCCTACATTCGCCGGTAAGTACCTCGGCCTGCAGTCCCTTGGCAAAGGCAGCGTCATCGTGCTCGACCAGGAACCCGATGAGCTTTTGAAATACGTCGCGATCGGAGCAACCGAAGTAGTGGTCGCCTGAAATAGTTCTATCGGTGCCGCTCAATGGCGCCTCACTCTTTTGAGCATCCTCTGGGGCGCTGCCTCCGAAGAAACTTGCCAAGGCGACAACGAGAATTAAAGCAACAAAAATTCCGAGGCATCCTATCCCAAGATTCCGAACCTGTTTCTGCTGCCTCTCCTTGGCGAGTGGATACCCACAATGCGGGCAGACTTCTGCCTGATCAGAGATGTTCTGATGGCAGGAGGGACAGTCGATCATTTTCATTCTCGAATCCCCTTTTTTGTTCTCGCTGCTCCTCTGCGCAAAGGCAGTTTAGTGGAGTTTTTTCGGCCCGGGCGGCTCGTAGCGGATGACGCCGGGCGGCAGATTCGCGCGATAATGCGCCCTTGAGCAATCGGGTGCAATCTCGAAGCTCTAAGCAGACGTATGGAGAATCCGCAGATTACGCGGATTTCACAGATTTGAATTAAGGCGCGTAGTCGCTCCGAAAATGGTCGAGCTTTGACGACGATGAACTCGACCATCTCAACAGCCAGCCACCTCTCGCCGGCGAAAGCTTGGTTGAACACTGAACTTTTTGCCGATAGGGAGCCTATTTCGTACGAAGATTCAGGGAATCGCACTGAAAAGTCTTTGATTTCGGGGTTTTTTGGTGCGATCCGAATCTGGCATCGATGATGCGTCCTAGTAGCAGTGAGGTGGCTCGCATGAAACTCAAAACAAAGCTGATTATGGGTTTGTTGGGCGGCGCGATGCTCACGCTGCCATTGACCGCGCCGGCATTTGCGGAACCGCCTTACGGCACAAGTTCAAATTACATCCAGCCGGTCGATTGGTGGTGGGATCGTTATGGAAACGACGGCAACGCGTACGCCAATCATGGTTGGCATCAGGGATACTACGAATACGACGGCCAGCGATATGCCTGCGACCGCGCACGCAGTCTCCAGAACCAAGTGTGGCACGATCGGAACACGGGGCATCCTGCTGCGGCCAGGGACGTAGAGCAGGAAGCGGCAGTGGCGCGAGCCCGCTGCTACAACCGAAATTGATACTCTTCTTCTGCTGGTTGAGCGTCTCGCTCGAAGCTCTGAGCAGGCACACGGAGAATCCGCAGGCGCAGAATTCACAGATTCGAATTCCGAATCTGCGTTAATCTGCGAAATCTGCGGATTTCTTACGGGCGGGCGCGGGCCCAGGCTTGCAGCTCTTTGATTCTGGTGTAGCCGCCGGCGCCTTCGACTATTCCTTCCGTGCGCGCATCGTGGATGCACGCGACGGGGCACATCGGGACGCAGAAGCCGCAATCGATGCATTCGTCGAGCACGATCGCATAGCGCCCGAGAAAATCGCCTTCGACCTGGTAGATCGCATCGACTTTGCCCGGGCAGGCGTGGTCGCACGCACCGCATCCGATGCAAGTCGCGTCGATATAGAAATGTCCCGCCTTATGCGCCATCGCGATTAGTCGGGAAACATCGTGCGGAACGCCGCCGATGCGTTCACGAACTCCTGCAAGCTCTGGTTGTAGCGAAAGAACAAATCCTTGCGCAGCGGATCGTCGGACCATACGCGGATCGGCGCGCCGGTGTGGCTCAGGTAGTTAAGCGTATGAGTCAGGTCGGGGCGGCCGCGGCCGCGCGCGATGTTTTCGATCATCTCACGCCAGATCGCGAGCGTGGCCTCGATAGTGAAGTCGGCGCGCGCCGCATCGGTGGCGTCCACTTCGCGCACGTCGATCGCTTCGAACTCCTCGAAAGTTATCTGGACGCTCCACGGTTTCGCGCGCAGGCCCCCATCGAGAACCGTGAACTGCGCGACGCAATCGATGTAACCGAGATGCTCGTGGAGCGCGCGGCTGTTTTTCATCAGCAGCGCCAGATGCTGGAACCACTCGAGCGACGGGAACGCGATCGTGATGCCGGCGCTCTGCGCGGTTTGCGGCTGCGCTTCCATCAGTTCTTTCCCCAGGGCGACTCCATCGGGATGGTGCAGCGCGCGCGGCGATCGAAGCCGGCGCGATCGCAGCGCTGCAGGTATTCCTCGACGGACATCTTCCAGAGATGGCCCTGGCCTTCCATGCCCTGATCGATCTTGTCGAGACCGCCGCCGAGCAGAATCGCGACCGGCTCGACCAGCGCGGCCTCGGTGAACGAAGTGAGAATTACCTGCTCGCCGACATCGGCGAAGCGATGCATCTCTTCCACCGCCTGTTCGCGATTGGGCGCGTTGTCGAGATAGTTCTTCAGCTCCAGCACGCCGTACGAAACGTGGCGCGCTTCGTCCTGGAGGCAGCGGCGGAAAATTTCCTTGTCGACGTGGGTCTTCGCGATCATCTCGCCGGAGCGGAAAATCGACAGCACCAGGCCCTCGCCAAGCAGGTTCAGCAGAAAAGTGCCCATCGTGTGGGTGGGCGCGTCGTAGATCGCCTTGAGCGCCCATTCGAAACCGGGCGAAGCGTGCAGCAGGCCGCCGCCGGCGATCGCGCGCTTGCGAAAAACTTCCTGATGGCGCGCCTCATCCATCATCTGGGTGACGATGAAGCTTTTAACTTCGAGAAAATCCTGGGGAATCTTGTAAAGCCACTTGGCTGGAAAATCGCCAGCGACGAACTCGACTTCAGTCAGGAACGTGCAGAGCTGGCAGGTCGCCTTTTCCAGATCGTCGGGAAGCCGCTCGAGTTCGCTCCACGGGATGTCGCGGGTCGCGTTCCACTGGCGCGCCTTCGCTTCTTCATACAGCGTCACGACGTTGTCGGCCCACGACTCGCTGCGCTCGACGAGCGTGTAGTCGTCGACCACGGGCATCTCGTCCGCATACTGATCGCGCACCGCGCCACGCGGCGCGAAGTTCAGATAAGTCGCGCGATCGGGAATCGTGCCGTAGCCGGGCACATTGTTGATATCGGTATAGGTCAGCCCGCGTGACGACGGCTTTGCGCGCCGTCCCCACGCAGCATTCTCGGTGTTCATCCAATGGAGGGAGTACTCGCCCCTCTTCATCCGCTCGCCGTTGCGGTCGAGAATTTCCTCCCACCTGGTGGCGTGTTCGCGAAACTCCGATTCGTAGCGAGCGACCTGCTCCTCGTTCATGCCGGTGGGGGGAAGCGGACGCAGCGATTTAAGGCCTGACGCGGTTGACATCGGGAGATCCTCCGAGCCTGGATAATTTGACCGTAGTAAATTATTGATAGTATTGTCAATAGCTGACGTGATGATGAAACGGAAGCCGCAAACGAGCCGATCGCACGCCAAGGGCCGCGCCCGCCGCCTCGACCAGACCGAGCGCCGCGCCCAATTGCTGCAGTGTGCGATGCACGTTTTTGCCCGCCGCGGCCTCGGCTCGGCGCGCCACGCCGAGATCGCGCGGGAAGCGGGAGTCTCGGTGCCGGCGGTGTTCTTTTATTTCCCGAATCGGGAAGAACTGGTGATGGCGGTGCTCGACGAGGTCGATCGATTCCTGATGGCGATGGCCGAGGAGATTCATGCGCGCGATCTCCCCGCGCCGGAGATAATTCTCGCGCACGCGCAGGCGTTCGCAGCATCGGTGGAGACGCATCCCGATTACGCGCGCGTATGGCTGGATTGGAGCACGGCGATTCGCGAAGAGATCTGGCCGCGGTACCTAGACTTCCAGGAGCGGATGGTCGCGATTATCGCGCGGACGATCCGCCGCTGGCACGAAGAGAGCGGCCAGGTGTGCGACACCGAGGTGGAAGACGACGCGCGCCTGATCGTGGGCTCGGCGCACATGATCGCGCAGATGAAGTTCACCCGCGTCGCCCCGGAAAAGGTCGACCACTTCCTGCGCACGCTGGTGCGCGCCGCACTGGGCGATACTGCATAGTTTCCGCCCGCGTAAGATCTCTGTAGCTCGCGGGTTCTTCTTGACCATCTCCCTTCTCAGTGGTTTACGTAGTATGGTAGATGAAGCCATATGGCGCCATCCGCCTTACTCATCTTTCACTCGCGATATGTTTATGCGGATGGCGCAATTCGGGAGATGGTTTTGTGGGAACTACCGAAACGGACATCGGAAAGGCCGCACGGCTTCAAATATCGGCTGTATTATGGTTTGGCGGACGGCACCTGCGTCGTCCGCTATGACAATGAAACCGGCAAGGGCGACCATCGCCATATCCGAGAGCGCGAAGAACGGTCTCGGTTTCTGAACGTGGAAACACTGGTGGAAGATTTCCTGGCGGATATTGAGCGTGCGCGACGAGGTGGGCAATGAAGAGAAAACTCAGCGTTGGCATTCGCGGCGCACATGAGTCCGCGCAGGAGTTTGTGACAGCGTGGCGGTCGGCGGCGCGCGGCAAGCGGGCGGAAAAGCCGACGGAGAGGCTTTACTTCGAAAGCCTGGAGACGATGCTCAAGGTGCTGACGCCGCGCCGTCTTGAAGTGCTCAAGCGGCTGCGCGAAGTGGGGCCGATGAGCGTGCGAGCGATCGCGAATGCGATGAAGCGCGACTACAAAAACGTGCACAACGATATTCGCATACTGGAGCGCGTTGGGCTGGTGTTGCGCGCCTCCGACGGCAGGCTGATCGCGCCGTGGGACAAGATCGTTGCGGAGATCGCGCTGGCGGCGTGATTCCCGGGGGAGTTCCACGGAGAAGCCAAAATCCGATTTCCGGATGGCAGCTGCGTCTCGCCAGTGACGCACGGGTTAGATCGGTCGCGCGGCGAAGCGCAGCAAGGTGGCAGTCATGAAAGACAGCACCGTCATCTAATTCGATGGCCCCCTCATCCGGCGCGCAGCGTGAGCGACCGGAGACATAGGTAACACTTTAGACCGGCAACATAGGTAACACTTTTTCGTTGTTTTGCTGGGAGGAGAGCGAGGGGGGCTGCCCCCCTCGCCGCTCCGGTGAATGCTGAGTTCGATTGGCGCACAGCAGTTTCAGAGTGACGCCATCGATGCTCCCAAGCCGCACCGGTCCGAAGTAG
>JBKQNE010000177.1:0-25593 GCA_052146355.1 Binataceae bacterium (SeqCode)
GGCCATCACCCGCTTCCTGGCCAACTGGAACGACCACGCCCAACCCTTCCGCTGGACCAAAACCACCGACCAGCTCAGACGCAGCATCCGTAACGCTGCACTTATTTACGAGACACGACACTAGCGCACATCTGTACCGGATGTACCGGAGTTGGGGTGTTGCAACATTAATCTGTTTTCCGTGAACCAGCGGCTGCCTATTAATAGCGCAGACCGTCTGGTTTCTCGAAGGCTTGTCAGAGTGAATGATTCAGAGACCCTGTGGAACCGTATTCTTCGCATGACAAGTCTCCTCATTTAATCATATGCGACTATAGGAACAGCGTTCATTATCGCTTCGGCCCGTTTTTCCGGTTGGGGCTCAGCAAAATTGGAATCCAGGCGTTTTCGCGCACCACAAATGGCATCGAATAGCGCAGCGACCGCGAGACTATAACCTTCTGGGTCTGCGCGTAATTTAGCGCCCGTCTTAGACGCGTGCCTTACGCCGGTGTTGTAATTCGCCGTCTTCTTGAACTCTCGGATATCGTTTTCCGAGCAACCGATGTCAGCTGCGACCTCCTTCCATGTGATCGAAAGTCCTTCCTTCAGCCATTCGAGACCGCGGTAGACATAGACGTAAGCCTCGTGAGGTTGCGTCAATGCCATGTGTGCGTCATCGGCGGCCCGTCGGAGCAATGTCGAGCCGCATATTGCTGTGAACCAGTCACGGATCGCCGCTTCGATTTCGGGGGACGCTTTCACTGCAGTGACGTCACTTTGGTCTATTTGTGCACTCCACTCGACTCCGCCATCTAAACCCTTGAAGGTTAGCCGCCCTACAGCGGTAGATTGAAACAATCCAGCTCCTCCAAGCAGCAGTGCAGTTGTTACTCGCCGAATCATGAAGTGACTGTCGGCGGCCTGATCGGGCGAATTGACGTTAAGGTCGCCAAATCTCGCGGTATACCCCCGACTTCCGCCGCAAATGAGATACCAATGAACGTGTGAATCTTTTTCGTCGTATTGCACCTGCAGCATCGGCGCGCGATAACCACGAGCATTTGTTAGGCGAAAGATGCTGATAACAGATTCGGACAAGGGGCACCTCCTTGGGTCGAGGCGTGCGCTCAGTTCTGGCCGCCTTCACAAATAAGCCTCTCTGACCTGGCAATTCGCTAGGCTACGCTCGCAACTGGCACTTCTCCTCTAGCTTATAGGCATTGATGGATCGAGTCTTCGCTTTACGCCGCCTAACTCTTCGAGCTTTTGTGCGGCGAACAGGCCTTTGTGGTCTGGCTCAACTCGAACCCGATGTTTTCGGCGCAGTGCGGGATGACGGCGTTTTCTTCGCAGGACGGTATCCGCTACGGCCGTTTTTGAATTCCGCTGATGTCGGTTGCGATGTCGCGGGTGTACGTGCCTGGGCGGCCGGGTTGGTATTCAATCTGTGCGCCGCCGCTTCCGGGGCCGTTGTTGGGCGGTGCTGGTAGTGGCGGACCGCTGGGTGAACCGTTGGGTCCTCGGTAGTTGTAACCGGGAGCTTGTCCGTCGAAAGGATTGAGCGCCCTGGTGCTGGCACTCGCGGCATTCTCCGAGCTGGTTCGGCGCTGATGTTGGGAGAGGATACCTTGGAGCGCGCCTTGCTCAGGGCGATCATCGCTGCCTTTGCTGCCGGCGAGGCTGGAGACTCCGCTAGAAATTGAACGCAGGCCCGCAGTGACCGGGTTGATGATTGTACGCGCGATGTATGCGGCTTCGAACGCGTGCGCGAGGGCGAGGCCAATCGAGCCGCCGACGAGGCTCGACACGGTATGAGGAATTCCGATGGTCAGTATTGCGAAGAGAATCGCGAGTGCCGCGTAGATGAGCATCGCGGCCGGCGTGATGGTTCCGGTGCAGATGGTGGTGAAGATCGAAGAAGGCGCAACACCGTAAGTCGTATACCACGGCAACGTCGTGGCAACGGGGTTGCACGCAGCGGCAATAGCCGCGTTCCATTGGGTGGCGAGCTGCACGCCGACAGCGAGCACTAAGTAGTAGAAGAGCAGCCTGACGCCGACGCGGATGACGAAGGGGAAGTAGCCTTCAGCCGCCGAGGCGGTGAAGCGGTTTCCCGCGAAGCCCAACAGAAGTACGCCAGCGCCGACCACCAGGTACATTTCGACGAGAGTGAAAAGGAGCGCGGCGGCGGTGATGGTGAAGGCGAAAAGGACGAGGAAGCCGCAAACACTCTGCACGATCGCGAGCTCAATGTTGCTCATGACGCTGGTGTTGGCGGACGTGTTGAGAAGCATTGTAGCCATGTCACCGCCGAGACTGAGAACGGTCTGCGGGCTAAGCACTGGAAGGCCGGTGATACTCTTTCCAATGGCAGAGAAGCTTTGAACGACGGCGGTCATCCATGTGAAGGCGTTGGTAATCATCAGGTAGATAAATCCGCCACTTAGTACGTGCTTGATCATCCGCCCGAAAAAATATGAGGGATCAACCTGACCCTCGGCGGTGTATTGAATCCAGGTGACTATTATGTCGATGAACAACAGCGCGAAGAAAAGCTTTAGAGCGTAGGGCTGGATGGCCGCACTGTAGTTTAGCCCGGCGTTGTAAAACTGAGTGACTATCTCGTCGAAGTTCGGCATGGGCGGTTCTCTCATAGCGGGTCGTCCTTGGCGTTATTGGGGCGGGAGGTTCTTGCCGCCCTTCTGATGAAGGATGTCTGGAATGCTGGGCGGTGGGGGTGCCGCAAAAAGCGCGCGTATCTCCTGTTCGGCCACTTTTCGCTGATAAAGGTGCCAGCCGGCGTAAACTAGCGCCCCGACGCCGACGATCGCGAGAGCGAGGACGAGCGGATTCTGTTGGTTGGGTTTTTTCATTACGCGTTGTCCCATGAGTCGCGGTTGCTATTGTGGCGGAAGATTCGCCCCTCCTGGCTGGTGGATGATGTCCGGGATGCCGGGTGAGGGTGGCGCGCCGAAGAACGCCTGCGCCTCGATTTGGCTCTGGGTCTGGCTGTTGAGCTGGCTGGCGGCGGCCGTGTTCTGCGAGTTCATCTGCGCCATGACGAGTTGGCGGAGCAGTTGGATTTGCTGGACCTGGGCGAGTGCGATTTCATTGCTCACCTGTACCGCCTGAAGGTTTCCGACCGCGGTCTGATTCTTTAGTTCCAGTGCCTGTAATGCGGTCTGCTCGCTTTGGAAATTCTGCGCCTGGGACTGTGCGCTCTGCAACGCGCCATTCAGGGTGTTCAGGGTGATGCTCACGCTCGCTTGCGGGCTCTGCACACCAGGAGTCGTGGTGACGCCGTAGCCGGGGTAGAGCTGCTGGAATTGCTGGGCAAGGCCCTGGAACGTGTAAGAAAGGCCTTGCTGTTCCGAGATCAGGCCGCCGAGGTTGCTGAGCAAGTTCTGGTTTGATTGCCACATGCCGGCGCCGCCGCCAGTGGTGTTCTGGATCATCAATTGGAGTTGCTGCGCCAGATTGGTGACGGTCGCCGTCTCCTGCTCAAGCTGGCGGAGTTGGCGCGCATACATTGCCGGATCGAAAACGATCGTGGTGCCGCCGCCGAACTGCGCCATGGCGGGTGTGGCTAGCCCGACCTTGGCGAGCAGTAGGACGAGGCAATAGACCGGGAGCTTGTGCTTAAGCATTTCCTAACCTCATCCGCTCATGCATTTGCTTGCGTGCGGGCTCCGAGACCGACGAGCGAGCCGTGGTTCCCGTTAGGAGCGATCGTCGGGATTGCCGCGCGTGGACAGAGTTGATCGAGATAATCTGCCCACTCGGCGAGGCCGCGGGTGCGGAGCCACTCCGCGCGCCATGCCTCGCCACGTTGCGCGATGAGGCGGCGCGCGGCAAGCACATCTTCTTTGGAGCCAGCGCCGATGAAAGCGAGCGAGGCGGGCCCGACCGCAAATTGGAAGAGTCGCCGGCCGAGCGGTGAAACGTAGAAGTAGTCTCGCTTCGGCGTCGCCTCGCCGATGATGTCGATTTGACGATCAGAGAGGCCGAATTTGCGGTACAGCTCGCGGGTCTGCGGATTGCGAGCCTCGGCGTTGGGCAGATAGAGCTTGGTCGGACAGGATTCCAGAAGCACATCACGATAGGGCGAGTTCGCAATCTCGCTCAGGCTCTGCGTGGCAAGCACGACCGCGGTGTTCTTCTTCCGCAAAGTGCGCAGCCATTCCTCGAGCTTCGCGCCGAAGGTGGTGTTCGCCAAGACCAGCCACGCCTCATCAATCACGATGAGCGTGGGCCTGCCATCGAGGCGCTGCTCGATGCGGTGAAAGAGATAGGTGAGGACGGGAATGGTGACCTTCGGCCCCATCCCCATCAGGCTTTCGAGCTCAAAGGTTACGAAGTCGCTTTCGAGCAGCACGTCGCGATCGGCGTCAAGAAACCGCCCAAGGGGCCCGGCGAGCGAGAATGGGCTGAGTCCGTCGCGCACCCCTGCGTCTTGAACCTGGGTGACGAGGTTGGTGATGGTTCGTTGTTCGGCCGGGGCTTCGGCGAGCAGTTCCAGTGCGCGGTACAGCGCTTTGATCTGCGGGGGCAAAAGCTTCACGTTGCCGAGTGCGATCCAATCTTCCAGAAGAATTTGAAGTTTCATTCGGTCGGTGGGGTCATCGATGCGCGCCAATGGCTGCAGAGGGACTTCCTCTTCGCCAAGGTCCAGATGCTCGCCGCCAAGTGCCTTCGTGAGCACGAAGGCGGAGTAGCCTTTGTCCATAAAGAACACCTGGCCGCCCGGGATCGCGCGAAAGTTCGCCGCAATGATACCAAGCGCGACGCTCTTGCCCATGCCGGTCGGACCGACCTCGATGGTGTGGCCGGTATCGGCAACGTGGAGATTGAAGCGCCATGGGGTGCTACCGCTCGTCGCGCCGTAACAGAGCGCCGGCGTGCCGGCGGGATAGTACGGGCACGGATTGCGCGCGAGGCCCGGCCAGATGCTGGTCAGGGGCATGATATCGGCAAGGTTGCGCGTGCTGACGAGGGGTTTGCGCACGTCGTACCAGCCGTGGATCGGAATCGAGCCCAGCCACGCTTCAATGCTGTTGATGGTTTCGATGCGCGGATCGAAGCCCATGTTTTGGCAGACCTTGCAGACAAGCCGCGCAGCTTCATCGGCCTCGACCGCGCTATCGGTAGTAATTACGACTCGCGGCGTGGCGTAGCAGAAGCGGACGTCGCCGGCCTCGGCTTCGGCGATCGCGTCGTCGGCATCGGCGGCCATCCGCAATGCGTGCTGATTTTCGAACGCACTCGCGGTGCCGGAGCCGATGGTCTCACTGATGATGGCTCGGGCGCCCTTGCGCTTCTGAAACCAGTTGCGCCGATGCACGCCCAGTTGTCCGATGGCGGTTCGGATCGGGAGCGGAATGGCGCGGATCGAGTACCGATACGAGATGGATAACTCACTCAGAAAGTTCGTCAGTTCGGCGTGGGAGAACGGCGGGAAGCCGCCGAGCGAGATTACCCGGATATGGCGGCCGCCAATGCGCGGCTTGAAACCGGGCACGAAGTCCTGATTGCCGAGGACCGCGTCGAGCGCAATCGGTTCGCTCGGCGCTTTCACGCGGGACAGCCGCCCGTTGATGCAGGTAGTGATGTGCGACAGCAGTTCGGGCATCGCGAGCGGCGCCAGCTTCCACACGGGACTGATCGCGTCAGCGAATTCCTGGAGCTGCAGCTTGAACGACTCCCGCTGGCGCTGTCGATCGGCGCCGCTGGACACGCCTGACAGGAAGGCGCGTCCTACCCGGCTCTGAACTTCTGGGGGACGCCGGCAGATAATGCTCAGAACGGTCTTGGTCTCGAAGTGGCGCCCTTCCTGAGCGTACTGCAAAGCGCCTTCGTGATCGATCAGCGCACTCACAGGATCGGCAAAAGTTCGCTTAGCGCGCTCGGCGCTCGGATAACGGATCAAATCGACCTGGTAAGCGAATCCGTCATCGAGACGAACGAGGGCGCGGTTCGCCAGCGCGCGATGCGCGTCCAGTTCCTCGGGACTGGCCGAATTGAGGTCCGGCCCGAAGCACTCGAACGCAACCAGCCGCGCCTCGTCCTTGGTGATGATGGTGTAGTCGTCCTCGGCAAAGGCGTAATTGAGCAGATCGGGCAGGCCTCGCCGCCGATCGGGTTTGCGCCGCAGATCTTTGAACTCCTTGAACAACATGTGCTCTAACCTCTCATTTCCTTGGGTGTCGGCACCGATGGGCGTATTCGCGGTGGCGCCGGCGCGTGGATCGAGGGACGCGCGGGATAGTAGTCCTGCTGGTAGCGCCAGTGGCGGATGTAGACTTGGCTCAGTTGGGGGTCGATTTTCGCGGCCTGCACGAGCGCCCAATGCCCAGCGGTTGCGAGCAGTGCGCCCAAGGCGGCCGTGTACCAGCGTCCCCCGCCCAAAATGAGGGCGGCGGCAGCGATCCAGTTTGCTAGCGCGAGAGGCCGTTCCGCACCCGCGAGCAGGACTGGCCGCACCAGCGATTGATGGATTACGTTGAGCCGCTGCCTGCTTTCATTCACGGCGCGATCCTCCTTGCGGTTAGAACAGCGCTCCTCCCAGCGGGAAAAGCGAGGTCATAAGCGTCGTTGCGCCAAGTGCGGCTGCGCCGCCAAACGCCACCGCCGACATTTTGCGGACTCCGGTGCCATGTTCGCTCACCGACCACATCAGCCCGGTCCCGATGATGGCGGCCGTCGTAATGGTGTGCGCTACCGGCCCCTGCAGGTCCGTCTGCAATGTGGTTAGCGGAGTGTCCCAAGGGAGTGCGCCGCCGCCTGCGACAGCGGCGAACACCTGCGCCGGCCAAAGGATCGTAGCGATTCCGATGGCGTAGCTGAGATGCGCCGCCCATTTGCGAGTGTGTCGTCTGATCTTTGCGAACGGTTTCATTGTTCCGAACCTCCTTCTCATCGAAATAGTCGTTGAAGTATGAAGGCCAAAAGTTTCGTTGCACAACGCGGGCCATGGATTAAAATCATCACTTGTTGGCCGGGGTTTGCCCCCCTTTCCTCGGCCAGCGAAGGGCCGAGCGAAGCAATTCGCCCGGCTCTTTTCACTTCACCGTCCAATTCCTGACCTCTACTGGTGCCACCATGAAACCGTCGCGGTCGTTGTATCCGTCGACTCGCAGTATCTCCGTGACGCGCCGTCCTGCGGGCGTGCGCATGATGAACGCGATGAGGTTGACCGTCTCGGCGATCAACTCTGGTTGCGGCGGCACACCCGCCTCTTGAAGCAAGCTCGACAGACGCGTGAGCGCGGCGCGTGCGCTGTTGGCGTGGATCGTGGTGACACCGCCGGGGTGTCCGGTGTTCCAAGCCTTCAGCAACGCCAGCGCTTCGGCGCCGCGAACCTCGCCGATGATGATTCTGTCGGGACGTAACCGCATCGTGGCGCGCACCAGTCGGGCGAGGTCGGCCGCTTCGGCGGTACGAAGTTGCGCGAGATTCTGCGCGCGGCACTGAATTTCGAGAGTGTCCTCGATGATCACGTATCGGTCGTTGGGGTCCGAGCGGGCGACCATCTCATTTATGAGCGCGCCGGCGAGGGTGGTTTTGCCGGAGCCGGTTCCGCCCGTGACGACAATGTTGTGGCGCCGATCAGCCGCCTCGCGAAAGATCGCCGCCTGGTGCACGGTGAGAATGCCCTCGGCAACGTAGTCATCGAGCGTGTAGAGGACTTGCGCCGGCTTGCGCATCGCGAGACACGGCCGCCGCACCACTGGGGGCATCAGTCCCTCGAAGCGAATGCGCTCGATCGGAAGCTCGCCCTCGATTATCGGATGGTCGCGATCCGCGACGGTGCCGAGCGCGGCAGCCACAGTGCCGATGAGACTTTCGCGGTGACTCTCTGGCAATGAAAAACCCGCCTCGAACATTCCTTTACCGTGCACCTCGAGCCACACGCGGCCGTCTTCATTGATGATGACGTCGGTAACTTTCGGATCGCCGATCGCCGCGAGCAGTTCCGGGCCTAGCTGCCGCCGCAGCAACTCGTCGCGACGGCGTTCTTGAACTTGCTGCGTCGAAGTCATGCGCTGGCTCCGTTGCGGCTCGCTGCGGGACCTTGGTCGACGTCGTCATCGCGCAAGCGTCTGATCATCTCCTCGACGGCTGCCTGCCAGGCTTGATGCCGGCGTTGCGCTATAGCGCGGGCACGTTCGTTTTGCGCTTCCGGAATTTCAGGCAAATGCATGAAGGCACTAAGCGCGAACTGATCGAACATCACGATCAGGGTACGTAGTTGTTCCTGTGTGGGCCGATTGCCGGTTGCTGCCGCGGATCGCGCCGCGTCGACTATGTGCTTGGCGTTTACCGAGCTCTCGTGGGGTTCGTCGTCCTGAAGAGGAAACGGGATCAACCGTTCCTTCGCGTAGCGCGAAACTGTGACGCGGCGGCGGCGGGCCGCGCGTCGCACGTCCGCCAGCTCGTCCTCGGTAAGATAGACCTGAATTTTGGGCCTCACGGCATTACTCCCTTAATGGTAGTCGTGACTATTTCTCCGAGGCGGCTGATTTCACGCGGAGTCATTCGCCGGCGCAGGTGATAGACATCCAGGCGAAAGCCGCGATCGTCGAACAGCACGCCCTCGCCAACGCCGGAGAGCAGCGCCTCGGCGTGCTGGCGGTTGGGTGGGCAGACCGAGGCGTGCCAAACGGGACCGCCGAAGTACTCCATGCTCTCGGGATCGACATCGCAGGTCACGACGGCGGTGCAGCCGCGGGGCATAAGCAGCCTGCATGCAGCATCGGGCGTCTCTTCTTCGCCCCCGAAAGGATGCGACAAAGCGGCGATCTGCGCGTCCGTGAACCTTTGCTTCATTGTCCTGGTTCCCTCGCGCCCCATGATTCACCGTCCGTTCGAGCCGGGAGACTGGTTAGTCGCGAATTTCAGAAACCTGACGGCGCGCGGCGGCTCTGTAGTTCCGCTGGTGTCCGATGTGTCCAGGGCTTGAACATTAGTGGCCGGCTCTTCGATCCATGCGGCAATGATCCGATCGCTGATTGCGGGTGGCTTGATGGCGGCGCGTCGTTTGAAGAATCGCTGCGCGTGATGCTGGAGCTGCTGCGCGCGGATCGCGGGCTGGCCGCGCGTGAAGATTAGAACCTCGTCGGCTCCCATGCGCCGGACCTCATCCGGCGTCATAAGCGGGCGCGCGGCCTCGCTCTCCGACAAGCTCACGCCTCCGCTTGATACCGTACGGTGCGCATGGCGTACGCTGGTTTCACCTGCGAGCTTCGATAGCTCCTGCGCGGTCTGGAACTTGTTGGGCGTATAAGCCACGGTCGTGTCGCAGTTGCTGGTAATTGATTCGTCGTGTCCGTACGCCGAGTAGATCTGCGTCAAGTCCTGAGCGACGAGACACGCGCGAATCCCATACCCGGCTATCAGCGAGAGGGCTTCAGCCAGCACTTCGAGGCGGCCAAGCACCGGGAATTCGTCCAGCATCAGGAGCATCGGGTGCCGGTTAGCCGACACCGCGCGTCCGTCCTTGTAAATCAGCGTCGCGGTGAGCGTCCGGACTATCTGGTTGAGCATCAACCGAATCAGCGGACGCAGCCGATCGCGGCTCGCCATTGGGACTACCAGGTAGAGTGACACTGGGCGCTCGTAGTTCACGAGGTCAGCAATCTTGAATTCGGAATATTCCGTGTTAGCGGCCACTACCGGATCGCGATAGAGCCACAGAAACGACATGACGGTGGAGAAGACCCCGGCGCGATCGGCCTCGCTCTTGTTGAGGACTTCGCGCAGGCTCTCGGCTACCAGTGGATGGGTCCGCGTCGGCTGGCCGCGGAGATCGCGCCACTGCATTGATCCGTCTGGGTCGTGCTCGGCCGTGAGCATGCGCTGAATGGTTTCGATTAGCGTGCCGCGCGGATCGGCGAGAAATCCTGCGAGACCGCGGAGCGTCTTGTTCGGTTCCGCGTACAGCAAGTGAAGAATGGTGCCGGTAAGAAGCGCCGCGCCGGTGAGCAGCCAGTGATTGTTCAGTCCCTCGCCGTGAGGGTCGACGATCATATGCGCGATGTTCTGGACGTCCTCCGCCTCGTGCAGCGTACGCAGGCGCACTTGTTCGAGCGGGTTGTACTTGACGCTCGTGCCGGTGGTGTCGGTCGGATCGAACTTCAGGCAGAGCTGGCCCATGCTTTTGCGAGTGCCCGCGGTGAGGTTCCAGTTCTCGCCTTTGAGGTCGTGGATGAGCGTGGAGTGTGGCCACGTCAACAGGGTTGGCAGCACGACGCCTACTCCCTTGCCGCTACGAGTCGGCGCGACGAGCAGGACGTGACCCGGACCACAATCGCGCAGATACCAGGAACGCCACCAGCCCGCACGCCAGATTCCGAGATAGATCCCGACGCGCGCGCGCCGACGCTTGATCATCCAGCATCGCACCGCAAGTCTTCGTATGATCCGCGGCAGATAGTCCGGCGGCGCGATGAACGCCGCCGCGCGCACATCCTGGGTAGTCGCCCAACGCGCGGAGCCATGCAGGTCGGCCGTGCCGGTGTGGAGTGCGTAACGCGCGATAAAAATGGTCGCGGCCGTGAGGGCGCCCAGCACGCCCAAGGCATAGCTCGCCTCGCGGGTGCATAGCGTCCAAAGCGGCTCCAACTGCTGGGCGTCGTGCCAGCGGGACCACCAGATGATCCACTCCCACGGCGCATACAACCGGCCGAGAACTGACGGGCCGAGCGCCGACGAGTAGCCGAACATTTGCGCCGCCTGCTGGGTGATTGCCGAATTGCTGAGCAACGCGAGCGCAACGAAGCTGGACAGGCAGATGAACTTGATCTGAGCCAGTTGCACTAGAGCCCGCTGGTTTGTGATCCGGTAAGGACGTGACTCCGCCATGACGACTACCTCTCCAAATCGTCGCCCCGATCGATGTCGCGTTGGTGTTGGCGCTCGCGCGCGCGAGTCTTGATGATGTCGTGATCCTGCTGCCTGCGGCGAAGCTCCGATTCGTGATTCGTTGCAAGCTTCCAGCTTTGGTCACCGACACGCCGGGCGAGGCCTAGGTTCTCAAGAAATCCGAGACGAGCGATCTCCTGCTCTGCCTTAATCCGCGCGGTCTCGCTGTGACCCTCGAAGTTCTGGTAACTGACTACGCGATCGAGTCCCGCGCGGCGTTGCAGAGCTCGATCAATCTCGGTCCATTGCTCGCGCTCGATGGTCAGGCCCCGCGCCCGTAGCATCTCGTGCTCGGTGCGCAGGCCAAGCTCACGCTCGATCAGTTCCTGGCTGAGTTCACGGATACCTCGGCTCAGGTAGTCGCGGTCGAGCGTCAGCATACGGCCGTCCTCGCGCACGCCGCGGATGAGCAGATGAACATGCTCGTCGTCGGTGTTGTGATGGTCGATGGCGACCCACTCGAGCCGAGTTCCGAGATCGGTCTCCATTTCGGCGACTAAGTCGCGCACGTGTTGTTTGAGATCGAGGTCTTTGGCGTCCTCGGGCGACACAATGACCGACCACATTAACTCGTCATTGCGTTCCCACTCACGGACCACGGCTGGGATGTTGAGGTCATCGCGGCCTGCGTCGAAGCCAAGCCCTCGGCCGGCTTCGAGCTGAGCCCGTTCACGGGCCAGATAGCGGGCGTGCTTGACCCAGCCGCCGCGGCCCCGGTTGCGCCGAAACGACGCTTTGACCACGCTCCTCCGGCCATAAAACCTTGGCCCACTGTGTCCCCGTCGCGGGGCTGCACCGCCTCCCTCAAGACTGGTCCTGGCCTGGCGACGGATCGCGTTCGCTGCGCGCGCGCGGCGCATCGCACGTACCCACCACGGCACCAGCTTAGGCGGGTGCGCCCGCACTGGTTTGAGCGGCCGCAGCCTGAGCCCGGCTTCGCTCTTACCGTTGAACAGCCTCGACCGCCGCATTGCTTTCATCCTTGAGCAGAGTTGTGAGCGTCTCGACCAAGCCCTCGCGATCTCCCGAGCTGCATCCGCCCAGAACGGTAATCAGGCGAGCCATTTGAGCACTGGTCAGAGTGATCGAGTGGAGATCCTGCGAGCGCTGCCACGACTTCCATGCGCGCTTCGCCGAAGCGCGTTCATCCAATTTTCCGCGTCCAAGCGCGGCGACCCGCGCCCGCTGTTCGGGCGTAAGTTCGTCGCGTTCCTGCGCCATGCTGATCAGCGCGCCCAACAGGAAATCGGGCGGGTCGCGATCGAGTCCGGCCAAGGCTACCAAGCCCCCGAGGTTGGCCAGATGATGGACGCGAAGTCCCTGTGCCTTCGTGTGTTCACTCATGAGCTTTCACCACGTAACTACCGGCCGCAGCGCGCCCAGCACCGCCGCCAACGGGACCGGTCCGAAATACCGTGCGTCCCAACTGCGATCATTGTTGAAACCAAAGAGCCACACGTCTCCCGGAGCAACGCGCCAGAGGCCCCAAGTGACGTGAGAAAGCGGGCGATGGGCGCTATCGTAGGTCGCGGTTTGGCTGTTCGCGAACCTCACACCGTTGACCGCGACCCACCCCTCGCGGATCTCAAGCTGGTCGCCCGGCAGTGCGCCGATGACCTTCGCGACCGGCTCCGCTCCTGCCGGGCAATCGCCACTCCGCAGATACCCGCGCTCAAGCCCTTGGCGTGCGATCGGGGCTGGCAAGCAGGCCGCGACCAGCGCCCCGCGTCCTGCGGAAGACTCGGAAATCCGGTAGACACCTGCGGGAGCGGAACTGTCCGTTAAGGTGATCCGGAGCTGGAGAAACCGGCCGAGAAACAGCACGGCACACACGATCAGCATCGCGACCGCAAGCGGCACCGGCGCTGCAAAATCGGGTCGGCCGCAGTCGTTCTGCGGGGCGAGTCGCAATGACTCGTCCGAATCAGAGTGACTCGTGAGAAAGCGTGGGAAATATCTGCGCGAAAGGGTCGTCGCGAGTCGCAGTGACTCGTTACCTTTATCTTGCCATACGACCCAAACCTTCCAACCCACGCTTCTCACGACCCTCCCTCCTCCTGCTGCACCACGGGCCGCATGACCGATAAAATCCCCGCGCCCATTGCCCTACACCGCCTTCCCGTTGGCAGTCCGGTCCGCCGACAGCGCAGAGTCCGCTACCGCCCTCGGGGTCTCATCGAGCTCTATGCGGACCTGCTTCACCAGCCGGATCAGCGAGTCACTGATGGTTGCGGTCAGGTCGAAGCCCGCAGCATCGGCACGCCGCCGCAACTCCTCAAGATCGCCCTTCACTGACGCGGGCACTCGCACTGCGATCGTTTCGCTCCGCTCGTCTTTTTTCTTGAGCAATCCCATGTCGTACTCCTTCTCGTGGTGCTCCAGCTTTTGTTTACGATTTGTAAACCGCAGCGCAGTTGTTGACTGTTGAGCCTCAGCCCTTATACGGACCCGGAAACACGAGGTCCTGGTTCACCATCACGTCGAACTGATAGCCGGATCTGATTTCGATGGTCGGCGGCCGGTTGACGCCATTGCCGAGCATCTGTTGCCCCACCGCGCCGAATTGCCCCGACGCCGCCGAGCCGCTCGTCTGGCCTGCCATCGCCCACTGATTCGGCTGGTAGTAACCGTATGGTCCGTAGGTTCCGCCGCCTCCGAATGCGGCCATCTGTCCTACCGCCTGACCCGCACTGATGAGGCTCATCAGCGCTGCGGTTCCAAACGTCGCGAGATAGTGGTTGTTCACCTGGTCCGTGAAGCCTGCATAGCCGCTCTGGTCCGTCCCGGGCATCGCCGGCAGGTTCATGCTCGCCGTGTTTGGGAGAATGAGTCGCTGCCATGCGATCTGAACTCGCTGTTGTCCGAACGATGTCGCGTTCTGGTAGGCGCCTAGCAGCCGGCTACCCTGCGGTATGAGCACGCTCTTGCCCGTCGCGCTGTCGAAGACGTTCTCGCTGACCTGGGCGAGGATGTTTCCCGGAAGATCAGAATTGATTCCGGTCACCAGCACCGCGGGGATCACGCTGCCTGCCATTACGGTGTACGGGGAGGCGGGCGGATGCAGCGTCACTTTCGGATCGCCGGAGGCGGCGGCGAGGGCGTCCTGATCACGCTTCGCGCTCGCGAGTTCCAGCGTGCCGGCATCGTGGAACGCTCCGACCATCTCCGGTGCTTCCAGCGCGCGCATGTACTTGTCTTCGGCCCATTGCGCGTACCGGCTGGGCGGCTTCGACGCGTGCTGCTCCGTCTGAGGCTGCGGCGGCGGCACTGATAGGAGCGGTGGTGGCGCAGACCGGACGCTGCCTGCCGCCAAGTCCTCGACTTTCGCTTTGGTTCGCGCTGCATCTGCCGCGTCGTCGGCGGGCCGTGCGCTCGCACTGGGTACGGACGTACCGGCGGAACGAATACCCTCCGCCGCGACCACGCCGACGATGATTGCGATGCCGACGAACAGGATAAGAAGCAGGCGATTGAACCTGCCGCCGCCCGGATGCTCTTCTTGGTCATGTTCGCGCAACTCGTCGTTGCCTTGTGTCTCAGCCGCCATCGTCCTCATCTCGCCGTGCCCACATAAGCGATCGTGACGCGGTCCTGATCGCGTCCAACTCCGGAAACCAGAATCGCGTCGTTCAATAGGCGATCGACGACGTAGTAGTTGCCCTCGACCCGATAGTTGACCATCTGCGTGCCACCACCGGCTGTGATCATCAGTGCGGGCGCTGCGCTCGTCTTCATCGCCGCGGCCATCTCTATGTAAACGTGGGTTCCGTCGTCGAAGGCGCGCACGGGCTTCCACGCGACGTTCGGCCCGCTGACCGTGTAGGAGAAATTCAATTGGCTTGGATCGACCGCGGCGATCTTAACAACGCCACTGGCCGCATCGTCGGCAGGCGGATCAATTGGAGTCATGTGCGGGCTCTGTTGCTTCGCATTGGCCGCGGCCGCTTCGGCTGCCGCCTTGTCGGCCTGCTTCATGGTGCTCAGCAGTTCGTCAGGGTAATAGAACGCGACTTCCTGCATGGCCTTTGGCCGAGCGCGCAGCAAGAGATGGTAGATGTGCTTTGTCGTGTAGATCGTCAGGTCGGTTTCGATAGCCGGAGCCTGCGGCTTCAACGCAACGTGCGGAACGGGTTGACGGGGATCTCCGGACGACGCAGGCGTTGCCATCCAGCGCTCCTGGTCTCCGATTGCCAAGTCCGTGACGGTTTCTCCTGGCTGTAGTTGCACGTCAGTGGTGCGAAGCACCGCGCAATCAACGACCGGTTGCGGGTTTTCGCCATACGGATACAAGACGTAGCCGGGTGCGGTCGTGAAGGTCGGCCAAGTGCCGCTTTGTTCGTGCTGAGTGACTGCCTGCGCTATTTCCGGCCGCTGGGCAGCCAGAATCTGAGCGCCGGTCGGCGGCAGTGGCACTGGCTCACGGGAAGGCGCTTCGAGCGCGATCTTCGGGGGCAAAGGTGCCGCCGTCGGTTGTGCCGCGCATCCTGCCACCATCAGCGCAACGCTCACCGTTAGAATTAAATGCTTCATAGCGTGCTCCTGTGTGGCATCGTGGACCGCGCTATCCTTGTTGTTGCGTCCAGTTGATTTCGGTCACGTAGAAGCCAAGCGGGTTGCGCACAATCACGTCCGCTTCGCGCGGCGGTGTGACCTCCGTCTGTAACTCCGCCTCCCAATGCGTTGGCGCACCGGCTGCCGCTCCGTTTAGGTCACGCCGCAGCTCGGTCCAGCGAACCTCGTACGTCTTTGCCGAGAGTGCGAGGATCGAATCGATCTGCACCGAGACGGTTTGCTTCTGCGCTATCTGGAAAGGATTGTGCAAAGGATCGGCGTGGTAATACTCGTCAAGAAATCGGTCGGCCGAACCGCGGGCGTGAGCGAGCAGCGCGCCCAGCATCTCCTGCTCGACTTGAGGATCGTTGCTCACCGAGCGCGCCTCGCGAATGAACGCCGCGAGTTCGTAACGCTCGACGCGTGCGGTCACGTCGGGAAGGGCGGTCGGCGATAGGGGTTGCGGCAGCGTCAGCGCGTATCCAAGCTTGTCGACCTGGACGACATATGGGACGTAGCGGCTGCGACTGCTGAGCCAGACGAGGCCACTGGCAAGAATCAGACTTAGGAGTAGAAGACCACCTGCCGCTACCTGCCAGTTACGTTTGCCGAGAACGAGATCGGCGTATCGCTCATCCCACTGCCGACGCGCTTCGAGATACGGGTTGCTCTCCATACCAACGCCTCACTGAATCGTCGAACTCACATATCAGGGTGTGGTTCGCTGGATTTGTTGGTAGAGCAAGTTCCCTGCCATTCGCCGGACCGGAAGCGTGACGGGAGAAGCGCGTGGAAAATTATTGACGGGCAAGAATGTCGGCAGCGCCAGACGACCTTCTAGGCCGCGCGCTGTCGAGCCCGAGAGCTACACTAGAAGCAGGGTTAATTGAATGGCGTCGATCACGAAATGGATCGCCATCGCCGCTCGGAGGTTGCCACGCCAGTCGACCAGCAATGCCAAAAGGAAACCGAGGATGGAGCCGTTCACAAACAAGAATGGCGGCTGGTTAACGCCGCCGTGCATATAGGCGAACAGGAGGGCTTGTACAATCATCGCAGGCCAGAGGCCGATCGGCGTCGCCAGGAACCTGAGAATCAACCCGCGATAAATCGTCTCTTCACAAATGGCAGCCGTGGGCGCTACGACGAGCAGCATGAAATAGCGTTCAGAGTGAGTCCACGCAAGCGTTGGGAGCGACGGCTGCTTCATCGCTGAGGTGTGGACCGGAGTCAGGTGGATCGCCCCTCCAATGGCCAAAGCTACGAGAAGCAACAGGAGCAGAACCCTCGGCCGCGGGGGCCAAAGCCCGATTGCCAGAAGCCCAACGCCGCTTAGCCGCAGGCAGACGACGATGATGAGCGTAACTGTCCACGCACTGACGACCATCGTCGCCCAGAAGTTTATGAAGTGGGTATGATCATCGGAGCGAAAGAGCGGACTGATAAAAGGCAAGGCTCCGATGAGGCTGACGAAGATTGGATGAACCACGGCGGCGATGAAGGCCAGCCAGACCCA
Organism: Binataceae bacterium (SeqCode); assembly: GCA_052146355.1. Taxonomy (GTDB): domain Bacteria; phylum Desulfobacterota; class Binatia; order Binatales; family Binataceae; genus JAFAHS01. Next base: position 16,970 of record JBKQNE010000177.1, read on the forward strand.
TCCGGATTTGAGCGTAAGACCCTGGATCACGATTCCCCTTTCTGGCTTTTTAGGCTCAGCGGGCTTTGGGCTGTCTTCGGTTCACGGCTCGACTGCATCCAGAAACGCTCTCGGACTTAAGATCCGGATTCGCTCGAATGAACGGAGGTCGCGGAGATGCGAGTCCCCGCTTACGACAATCGACGCTTTCGCCGCGACCGCGCACTCCAATACCCGATTGTCCGATTCGTCATTTTCGACAGCAGCAACCTGGTCGGTTGGCCTAACTTCCTTCGCAAACTCGCGTATCGTCGTCAGTGCCTCCCGAATGCGATTCGGTGGCCATTGGAATTTCGTCTTCAGCACGCCTTCGATCTCGTCCAGTATCGGTTTTGACACGAACAATTCAATTCGGCGTCTTCGCGCGAAAGCTAGCACCTCGTCGGGGGCTCCGCCGAAATTCAGCGCGGAAATGTAGATGTTCGTATCCGCGACGACCCTGAGCACTCAGTGCTCCGACCGGTACTCGGTGACGAGTCGCTCGACGTCCACTTCCTCGATTCCCAACTTACGGGCCTGTGAGCGACCGAACTCCTGAAGTTGTCGCCAGCGGCTATCAGCCACGTAACGCCGGAGCGCCTCTCGCAGCAATTCGCTCTTGGTCCGCCCTTCTCGCCGGGCGAGGCGCTCCGCCTCGCGCAACAGCTTCGGCGGAAGCGATAGTGAGGTAACCTTAGTGGTCCGCATAATACTTGTTATTAAACCATTTCTGGAAAAGGGATGCAGGGGGCACGAATCGCGAGCCTTTTGGAAACCGAAAAGTGTCCACAAAGTGTCCAAAGTGTCCATTCACGAGCTGATCTCAGATGATCTTTGGGAACGAAAAACCCTTGATTTTGCTGTGTAATCCGATCTGACATGACCTGAGATTATCGCTTCCGCGAGATTCCTAATCCTGCGGGTTCGAATCCCGCAGGGGGCGCCATTGGTTCTGCCATAACTTCAACCACCTCGTGTCGCTGCGCTTTCCGCGGATCCTCCGAACCGGTCCAAAGTGTCCCGAAGTTCTTCCTTCAAAGCCCTTGTCGAGAGGCTCGTCGCGTAGATAAGAGAGAAGGCCTTCAATATGAACCTTCAAGCTTACCGCCGCCCGGTCGGCGTCGCGATTCTCACGTTGGTGCTCGTCGCCTTGGGAATTGGTGTAGGTGTCGTCCTCCGCACGCAGAGACGTTCTCCGACGACGCCGAGCTCTTCCCCAATGGCGAAAGCTTCGGCGACTCCTCCGCAGCCGGCTTCCGTCGCCGAAGAGGCCGTACTATTAAGCAGCTTTATCGGCGCCGGCAGTCTTGCCGATCTGGGACGGCCAAATTTCATCGACTACAGGGACCAGGTGAAAAGCTTCTACCTCCCTGCTGGTTATGCGCTGGTGTGGGTGCAAGGCACCCAACCTACCCGCCAGGCTGTGGCGATGTCGCACGTCTTGCTGCAAGCAGGCAGCAAAGGTCTCAACCCCGATGACTACGACGGTCCACGCTGGGCCGACCGCATCGCGCGTCTGCTCAAGCCGAGTCCGCCGCCGTCGGATGCCGACCTGGCCAGGTTCGACCTCGCGATGACCGTATGCACGATGCGCTACGTGTCCAATCTTCACATCGGTAGGGTAAATCCGAAGACCCTCAATCTTGGGCTCGACGTAGATGGGCGCAAATATGATTTGTCCGTATTCTTGCGCGAACGGTTGGTGAACGCCGATTCCGAAAGTTTCAACGCCGCGTTGGCGCGCGTTGAGCCTCCCTTCGATGCATATCGGCGTCTGGCGACTGCTCTCCTCGCGTACGAGGCATTCGCCAGCGAAGATAGCCGCGAGCAGCTTCCAGTCCCACCGAAAACCGTGAATCCCGGTGATACCTATGCCGGAGTCCCCAGGCTAGCCAACCTGTTGCGACTGGTCGGTGACTTGCCCACCGACGCGACGGTCAGCACGGACCCTCCCGTCTACCAAATGCCCCTGGTTGATGCGGTCAAGAAGTTCCAGGGCAGACATGGGTTGGACCCCGATGGGCGCCTGGGCGCGCAGACAGTCAAACAACTCAATGTCCCTCTGAGCCAGCGAGTCGAGCAAATCGAACTGGCGATGGAGCGATGGCGCTGGGTGCCCCATCATTTTATGAACTCACCGATTATTGTAAATATCCCGGAGTTTATTCTGCGATGCTGGGATGAGAGCAATCACAACGTATTACAGATGAGGGTAGTGGTGGGGAAGGCCTATCATCACAAGACCCCGGTTTTCTCCGATGACATGCGATACATAATCTTCCGGCCCTACTGGGATGTTCCCATAAGCATCGTGCGAGCCGAGACGGTACCTAAGACCCGCAGGGACCCGGACTACCTGACCAGGAACAATTTCGAAGTAACGACCAGTGATGGGACGGTGGTGACCGAGGGTGCCATGAGGGGCGATATTCTCCGGCGAATCGCGTCCGGAGAACTCTCGGTTCGCCAGAAACCTGGTCCCAAGAACGCGCTGGGTCTGATAAAGTTCATTTTTCCAAATGACTACAATGTCTACCTGCATAGCACAGATCAACCACAGTTGTTCGCCAGGTCGCAGCGCGACTTCAGCCACGGATGCATCCGGCTACAGGACCCGGTCGGACTGGCGGCGTGGGTGTTGCGCGATCAGCCACCGTGGGACAGACGGCACATCGCGGCGGCAATGAACGGTGGCGCCGACGATCAGCGCGTAAATCTTAACAAGCCGATTCCCGTGCTAATCATATACACCACGGCGGGGGTGCGACCTGCCGGTGACGTGCAATTCTTCGACGACATTTACGGCTACGATACTGAATTGGAACGAGCTCTGGCCAACGCTTATACACAATAGCAAGTGGCTCAAACTGGCTCACTACCCTGGTTTCATCGCTTCTGAAATCTGTCCGGCAATCTGCGAAATCTGCGGATTATTCCAAAGCGGGACGGATCGTTCGGTTTGACTCTGGTTAAACTTTTTTAGACTTGGATGTGTTTTGCGAGAACGCGTACGCTCTCCGACGTGGCCGATACTCTTCCGGCATATTCGTCTGCTTTTCTTGCCGCGGTGGCGACGCTGCTCGAAGTCGCGGTGTCCGGCCTCTACCGAGTCACCAGGCAGACCATCGCAACTGACAGCGTCGGCGAAGCTAATTATTTTTTTACAAAACAAACCCAAATTAAGCCCGGAAACACTCGATCTATTTGGGTTTGCCTCAAAAAGAGGCAGCACCGAAAACCTGAAGAAGCGGGGCGGGAAGCTGATTCCGTAATCTGGCTGGCAATCTGCGAAATCTGCGGATTACTCATGCGCGCGGTCGATCAGCTCTTTGGCGGCATGAAGGAATTTTTCGCTGCTCTCCTCCCCGCCCAGCATCCGCGCGATCTCGTCCGCGCGCGCCGCTTCATCAAGCGTCGCCACCTTGCTCCTCGTGGAGCGGCGCCGCTCTTCCTTTTGGACCACGAAATGACGATCGGCGAACGCGGCGATCTGCGCTTGTATACCCCGGATACTGGCGTTGACCCGATGACGGTCCAGCAGACATCGTCGGCGAGCAAGTCAAAGAAGGCGGTGCCATTGCCCGTGGCTCCACGCGCTGAATGCATCCTGTGAAGTTGCTCGTGCGCACCGCAGTTTATATCGTTCACGGCTGAGCACAAAGCATCGGGATGTGACCGGGATAGTCATGGAAGGATTCGTCGAAGTGACCGGTGGTCGAATCTGGTATCAGCGCACGGGCGCCACAAGCGGCTGCCCGCTGGTAGTCGTACATGGCGGACCTGGCGGCACTCACGATCATTTGGGGCCATTGAGTGCGCTCGGCGATGAGCGCCCAATTGTGTTCTACGATCAGCTCGGCTCGGGGCGGTCCGAACGTCCATCCGATCCTTCGCTGTGGCGGCTAGAAAGGTTCACCCGCGAACTCGGAGAACTGATAAAGGCTTTGCGGCTCGGCGACCGCGTCCACTTGCTCGGACATTCGTGGGGCAGCACGCTGGCGGCGTCCTACGCGCTGGAAGAGCCGAGCGCAGTTAAGGGTTTGATTCTCGCGGGGCCCTGCCTCTCGTATCGCCGTTGGGCAGAAGACGAGCTGCAGCTGCTTGCCGAGCTTCCGCAGGAAATGCAAACCGCGATTCGGAAGCGCGAACTCGAAGGTGCCCCCGACTCGCTGGAATATCGGTCGGCTGCAAGAGAACACCATCGACGCAATTGCTGTCGACTCGAGATGCAGCCGGAATCGCTGCTCAAGTCATTTGCTGGTTTCGGAAAAGAGGTCGCTTTGGTGATGTGGGGTGAAAATCACTTCTTTCCCACCGGAAATCTGAAGGATTGCGATCTCACGCCTCGGCTTGGCCAGATAACGGCTCCGACTCTGCTTACATGCGGGCGCTACGATGAAGCGCGGCCCGCGACAACCGCCTGGTACGCCGGATTGATTCCCCGATCCGAGGTTCTCATTTTCGATCGAAGTTCGCACATGCCGCACCTCGAAGAGCCGGAATTGTACATAGCCTCGATACGCTCGTTCCTGAGATCAATCGATGGTCCTTAAGACGAACCTTTTCCTTGAAGCAGTGTAAATTGACACCGGCGAATCAGCACGTTGTTCTCGGAGGCGACTATTGCGAAACTCGACATCGATGAAGTTCGGAATCCTGCAGTTCTTTAGTTGGCCCGATCGGCGGGTGACTCTGCCCACCGTGTACGAGCGTGCGCTCCAACGGATCGAGATAATGGATCGCGGCGGCTACGACGCGGTGTGGCTCACCGAACATCATTTCAACGATTACAGTGTCTGCCCCTCGATCCCGGTGATGGGCGCCTATGCGGCCGCGCGCACCCGAAGGTTGCGCATCGGTGCCGGTGTGACGCTCGCCGCGCTCTACCATCCGATCCGTCTGGCCGAGGAGATCGCGTTGCTCGATATCCTGTCAGGTGGCCGGGTGAATTGGGGCGCCGGACGCGGATTCGATCCGCGGGAGTTCAGAACCTTCGCGGTGCCTCCCGAGGAAAGCTACGCGCGTTTCCGCGAGGCGGTCGAAATCGTGCTGGCAGCGTGGAGCAACCAGCGCCTCAGCTACCGCGGAAAATATTATTCATTCGAAGACGTTGAAGTTCTACCCAAGCCGCTTCAGCAACCGCATCCACCGGCCTGGATGGCCGCCTCGACGGCGGAAGCGATCGAATGGGCAGCGGCGGCTGGCCACTCCATCCTGATGAGTCCGCATCCCACGCACGTGGAGATCGGCGAACAGCGCGAACTATATCGCCGGCGCCTCGAGCAGCATGGCCATTCGATTGAGGGCCGCGAAATTCCGATAGCACGTCTGCTCGCGATCGCACCCACCGATGCGGAGGCAGCCGAAGTTGCGCGCGATGGCGCGAAGTGGCTGCTCCGGACCTACGTGAATCCCAAGGGCGGCGCCCGCAGCGAAGATCTCCTGCAACGGTACGTTGATGGGGTGGTAATTCACGGAAGCCCGCAGCGCGTAGTCGACGAGATCGCGCGCCTGCGTGAAGAAATTCACCTCGACTACATGATCGGCGCGCCGCTCAGCCATCAGACGTTTCTCTCATTCACCGATTACGTATTGCCGCGGCTGGAATAGTTCTGCGCCGGGGAGCTCTCGTTGAAGAAAGGCGTTTGGATGCTTGCGGGCGTGATGATCGCCGCTGCAATCGCGACTTCCGCACGCGCGCAAACCGCCAGTTCCTCGGCCGCTGCACCCTCAGGCCCGGAGGTTCGTGCCGTCACGATTATCCTTCCACCATTCGTGATCCGGCAAAATGGCGCGCTTACCGGATTCAGTATCGAGCTCTGGAATGCGATTGCCGCGCGGCTGAACCTGAAGACGAGCTATCAGCTCATGCCGGACGTAGGCGCTGCGGAGGCGGCGATGGTATCCAGAAGTGCCGACCTCGCCGTCGCGGCCGTTGTCATAACGGCGGCACGCGATGCCGTATTCGATTTTTCGATCCCTACGTTGGAAGAAGGCCTGCAGATCATGGTGCGAAGCACCGGCGAAAGGGCGTGGACCGAAAGCCCGTTATGGGATCTGCTCCGTCTACTATTTTCGCGAACGATCGCGGTATGGCTCGGCATCGCCTTGCTGCTGGTCCTGGTCCCCGCTCATCTGATCTGGCTGCTCGAACGGCGGCACCCTGACGGCATCTCGAACCGGAAGTACTTCCCAGGCATCTTTGATGCAATATATTGGGCGGTATCGACGCTCACGACGCAGGCGGAGAAGATGCCGCGTCAATGGGTGGCACGCGCAATCTCAATCTTCTGGATGTTCGCAGGCGTGGTTTTCGTTGCGTTTTACACCGCCCAGCTAACGACGACCTTGACCGTCGAGCAGATCCGCGGCGCTATCGGCGGGCCGGGCGATTTGCCCGGTAAGCGGGTCGCCACGCTGTCGCTCAGCGCCGCCGCGGATTATCTTCGCCAGCACCACGCGCAGGTGCTGGAGTACCCGACAACTGATCAGATGTTCGAGGCGCTTCTGGACAAGAGAGCGGATGCGGTCGTCTTCAGCGCGCCGGTGCTTCTTTACTATGCGGCGCATGAGGGAAAAGGCCGGGTGAAGATGGTTGGTTCCCCGTTTGACACTTCGCCGGTCGCAATCATGTTCCAGTTGGACAGCCCTCTGCGCAGAAAGGTAGACGAAGCGTTGCTCGCGCTTCGTGAGGACGGCACCTATCAGCGCCTTTACGAAAAGTGGTTCGGCGCCCCTTAGGAGAAGCCACGGCGCGGCCACAAAGCGCTTCGCCGCATGTCGACTTGCTTTCTACGATGTCAAAATAACCCGCAGCGCCACGCGTTTGGCAGAACCTTAATCTTCGTGGAGGCTTTCATGGGAGCGAAGCACAAAGTCGTATCGAGAGAAGAATGGCTTCAGGCGCGCAAGGTGCTGTTTCGTTCACGCCGGATCAGGTGAAGAACGGCGTCGCATGTTTCAACTACCAGCAGCGAAAACCTTCCGGCGAGGACGTGGTCGGCATCAGCGTGTTCGCCAAAGACGACAGAGAGGACGTTTTCCACACATATTCGGCCTATTCGCGCGGCGTCGACATGCTGAACGGCGCCTACCACTACATCGATCTGACCCCGGAGGGTCGCGGTGAGAACGGACACGCCCATCCGCAATTCTGGGTGTACCGCCACGATGAGTACGAAGGGTGAAGATGCTCGCGTCACGCGTGCTTGCGCACAGTTCTCCGAAGAATTTCAGCCCATGCAGCGAACGACCGCACCGTCATAAGGACCGGTGCGGTGGTTAGCTATCAAAAGCGATACGCGTGTTTATGCCATATCGCACCGGCGACTACTCTTTGCCGTGGTTCTCCGACTCATGGCCCGCGTTTGCCTGACGGTTCTGTTCGGGCTGCTGGCGCGACGATTGCTGTTCGTGAGTCGCCTCCCGCTCACGTGGCGCCGCTTGCTCTTGCCTGTTCTGCTTGTGCGCCGCCTGCTCCTGCTGCCGGTTCGCCTGATTCTGCTGTTGGCGATCCGCTTGCTGTTGCCGATTCTGCTCTGTGCGTGCCACCTGTTGCTCGTGATTCGCCTGGTTCTGCTGTTTGCGCGCCGCTTCCGCCTGGCGGTCCTGCTGTTGCTTCTGCTGGACTTCTTGTTCGCGCGATGCTTGTTGCTCCTGATTCGCCCGCTGGTCGCGTTGATCGCTTGCCGCTTTCTGATTCACCAGGTTCTGCTGATTCGCCACCTGCTGCTGGCGGTTCTGCTGACTTCCGATGTTTTCGGTCCGCATTGCGACCCGATGGTCTTGCGGCTCGGTGTGGCTCGCCCAGTTCTGGTGTTGGCTAATCCAATTGGGATGGTTGGCGGAAACCCAGTTCGGGTTCTGGTTGTACCACCACTGGCCGTAATGCCAATTGTGCTGCGCGTCGTAGGCGCCGTCCTGGTCGCGCCAATTCGGCTGCCACGAAATCCATTCCGGATGATTGGCGTAGAAAAAGTCAGGATCGTTCTGATGCCACCAGTATGCATTGTGCCAGATATTGTTATTGTCGTAGTCGCCATCCTGGTTAAGCCATAGTGCGTCTAGCACCGCCCATTCCGGATGGTTGGCGTAAAACCATTCGATGTCGTGCTGATGCCACCATCTGGCGCCGCGCCAATTGTGATTATTGTCGTATGCACCCCATCCCGCTTCTCCGGGTCCTCCGTAATAACCTTGCCCGGAATAACCGTGATCATATTGTGCGAATGCCGGTGCTGCGATCGCGAGGGCCAGAATTGCGCCGGACAAGACTACCGTGTTTCTCAGTTTGTGTTTCATCAGTATTTATCCTCACAATCCGCAATGCCATGAACCTCGGGTGTCCGTTATGGACCTCCTGAAGCCTTATGTCTCCGGATTTGTGTTGGTCGAGCGAAACGTGGTCAAAGGCGAAGCGGGAAGGGCCACGGTTGAGCTGGATCAGAGCCGGACTCGAATCCTATATCGATCCAGCTAGCTGACTATATACCTAGTGTCATGTCTCGTAAATAAGTGCAGCGTTACGGATGCTGCGTCTGAGCTGGTCGGTGGTTTTGGTCCAGCGGAAGGGTTGGGCGTGGTCGTTCCAGTTGGCCAGGAAGCGG
>JBKQNE010000178.1:0-2874 GCA_052146355.1 Binataceae bacterium (SeqCode)
GAATTTACATCAATCAGCCGCGGACGCGGGCTAAGAATCTCGCTCCAGGACTGGCAAGTGAATCAATTCGAGCAATCGCTGCAGATTGGTGGTGTCTCCGCGAGTCGATGCGGTTTCCCCGCCACGATCGTAAATCACGATATCTGCTATCGATTTCGCGCGCAAAGTCTTATGCCAGATAATTGGGAAAGTGACAAAACGGGCCCGGCCACCCTGCCCTTTTTATCTATCATAACGAACAGGATTGTATCCGAAGTGCTCAGACCGTGGCCGCTGCGAGGGTGTTCGCACGGACGCACGTGGTCCGCTGTGAGCCTGAGCATTTCGGATACAATTCGTTGTGCTAAGCCGCGTGGGCTATGGGCATTCAATAGGGCTGGCTTGATGACGGCCAGACTGAGCCGAGGCTGTTCAGATACTCGGCTGAGCGCATTGCGCGAGGGTCAGGAGCGAAAAGCCATGCGATCGGAGACAACGAGTTCTTTCGATAAATTTAGGCGCTCCATGGACGAAGTCTTCCTCGTAGTGCGCTACCTTTACGAACAGCGACCCGATGGGCGGTACATCCCGTCGGTCAGCGTCCAACTCCCCGCCAAAGCGGAAGCCATAATCATCACGGACCGTGAAGGCAGAACCTATCGCGGCCTCAACCTGGCGCTCGAAATGGATTTCTGGCTGCTCACGCGCTGGCGAACCAAGCACGCGCCCAAGTTGCAGGTCGTGGTCACGCCGACGTGATACCGTCATCAAATCCATCGAAAGTGAGATCGGCGTTTTCCTCTCAACCCTGGCGAAAGTCTACCGCGCATCGCCCAATACAGGCGGCCTTAAGCCTTCGCCTGACAATAGCCTTCCCCAGCGTGGTTTGGTCCTTCCATCGCATTGGTCAAACCCTGCTGATGCCGGGCCGCGCTCTCGGACGATGAATGAGCCGCGAGGGCGGGATCGACGCGCCGGAGAGCTCCCTGATTAGAAGTCCACCCCGTGAGGGTAAGACAACCTCCGGCCACAATCCTGACCGCACCCGGCGCCACCGTGCCGGCGGTGATCGCCGCGCGCGGCCGCCACGCCGGGCGGCGTTGCGTCGAATTTTTCACCGCCAACATCCGCAACCCGAACGTGCGCGGCCTCAAATACAAGCTGCTCGCCACGAGTGAAGCGATCCTTTCGCGCAGCGGAGTCCATTCGTAAAGGCCGGTCGTTTAGAGCACCGGGAGCTTGGGTGTCTCCTTCCACGCCGGCCGGGCGAGGATAGAGTCGAGACAGGCCTTCACCTTCGGGAAGTCGCCGAAGCTGAACTGCGCCTTCTCGAGCACGTTGAGCGTCGAGCCGTAGGCGCAATCAACCAGGCTGAAGTCGGCGCCAAGCATCCATTTGTTCTTTGAGAGCTGATCCTCGAGGATCTTGATCACATCGGGCAGCGCCTCCTCTCCGCGGGCGATCGCCGCTTGATCGCTGGGACGTCCGGCGAGCTTCGCCGCCACTCGATTGAAAGCGAGATCGGTAGCGGGCGGCGAAACGTGCTGTGCCAAAAAGAACAGCCACTTGAGTGCGTCGGCCCGTCCCGCCGGCGTGGTTGGCCACAGCCTGCCGCTCTTTTCGCCGAGATAGGCGAGGATCGCGCTGGACTCCCATAGCGTCAGGTCGCCATCGACCAGCACCGGCACGCGCCCGCACGGATTCATCGCCAGAAACGACGGCTGGGTCTGTTCGCGCTTGATCAGGTCAACCCGAATCATCTCGCAGTCCATTCCAAGTTCGAGCATCGCGAATTTCACCTTCATCGGATTCGGCGACGGGAAATAGTAGAGCTTCATCTTGTCCTCCAAAGTTGTGTAAGCGGCTGCCTTGATCGCGGTTTCGTAATAGCCCAACACGGCTCCCCATCCTGTATCGTAATTCTTGCGCGCGTCCCTGGTTTTCGCGCTCTGATCCCATCCGCTGTGCTCCACATCAACCCGCGTCCCACCTTTCTCGGCGCTGAAGCGAATCTCGACCTGCGTGACTTCCTCCTCCCAGCTCGGAGCGCGCCAGGTGAAACCGACGAGAGACGGCGGCTGATAAGCCGTCACCCGCCCGATATCGTACTCGCCGCCATCTGGAGTCCGTTCATAGAACCGCCCTCCGACTCTCAGTTCTAGCCGCGGCCTGCTGTCTTTGCCGCGGAACCCGCCGGTCCACCATTGACTCATCTCCTCGCAGAACACTTTGAACGAAACCTCGGGAAGCTTTGCGACCCAGATCGACTTGCGGATCGTCATCGCTTTTTCTCCACATGGCTTTTGAAGGCCTGAAGGACGAAGTCCCAATATCGCTCCAGGTCCTGCAACTGCACTACAGCGTCGCCCACGGCTTTTCTCCCGGAAGGAGCGAGTCGGTAGATGCGTTCACGTCCCTTTTTCGACGCGTGTATCAAACCGGCTCGGGCGAGCAGCCGAGTATGTTTGCAGACGGCGGGACGGCTAATCGAAAAACCCGCGGCTAGTTCGCCCGCCCGGCGCGGCGAATCTGCGAGGCGCCGAAGAATCTCTCTACGAGTCGGATCACCGAGAGCGGCTAGGGTTCGATCCAGCGGCATGGCTAAATGTGTAACCTTCCGGATACGCGTTTTTATGTAACCCATCGGCTAAACATCTGTCAAGTGTGCGGACCGGAGTCCCGATTCTGAGATTTTTATCCGGAGATTTGCCCGAGGATTTCTCCGGCACCGCGTCCCTGTTCTCGCGATTCCGCGCTCATGTGAAGATGCCTAGGTGTGCTCCGCCCATCCCTTTTGCGAATATAGCCGCCCGCTCAGCGCTCGCAGCACCGTGGCAAACACCCGCTCGCGCCCGGCTTCGCTGAGCTCAAGATCACTGTCGATCGTTTTCAGCA
>JBKQNE010000179.1:0-84818 GCA_052146355.1 Binataceae bacterium (SeqCode)
TGTGCCCGCAACCAGTGCTCCAATTCGGCTCGATCTGCTCCGCTTATTTCCACCCAGCATTTCTTTACGCCCATGCTGAATAGACGAACAAACGCTACATTTACTTCAGAGACATAACACTAGAGGCCGAGCCGCGCATTAAACCATCAAGGCCAGACCGCTCCGGCGGCGAGCAGGTCCTCACGCTCGGCCTGGCTCAGGCCGAGTATGTCGCCGAGAACGTAGTCCGTGTTTTGGCCGACCTCGGGACCCGGCGAACGAACCGAGCCCGAGCCCGTGGATATCGTGAATGGAATTCCGGTGACCTGCGTGGTCTTGCCACGCCAGGTTTCGACGACGGGCCAGAAACCGCGCTCCTTAAGCTGCGGGTCGCGCTCGCAGATGTCGATGCCGGTGGCTACCAGCCCGGCCGCGATTTGGGTGCCCTGCAGCGTCGCCATCATATCTTCGGCGTTGCGCTCGATAGTCCATCGCGCGACGTGCGCGTCGAGTTCCTCGCGATTGCGCATCCGGAGGTAAAGCGTGCGGAACCTGGGATCGCCCGCCCAGGCGGGATTTCCCAGTACCTTGACGAAGCGCTCCCACTCGGGTTGCGAACGCACCGAGATAGCGATCCATCGGTCGTCATCGCCCTCGCGCGGGCGGCACCGGTAGACGCCGTGCGGCGCGGACGGTCCCTCCTGGGAATCGTAGCCGAACGGGTTTTGCTCGCGATGGTTCACGGAGATGTCCATCAGCGAGGTGCCGACGACCGCGGTGACGGCTTCGAACTGTGAAAGATCCACGAACTGGCCGCGGCCGGTGCGCTTGCGATTCCACAGCGCGATGAGCGCGGCGAGCGCTCCGGTGTATCCGCCGCACATGTCGGCGTACGAATAGCCGTATCCAGCCGGCGCGCCGCCCCCATCCGCCATCAGCATCGTGTAGCCCGAAAGCGCCTGCAGCGTGGGGCCGTAGCTGACGTAATTGGAGCGCGGACCGGTGTGCCCAAGGCCGGACATGCTGATGCAGATGATGTCGGGCTTGACCCTGACCAGGCTCTCGTAATCCATCCCCCAACTGCGCATCACGCGCGCCGAGAAATTGTCCATGACCACGTCGCTCTTCGCCGCGAGCTTGCGCGCGAGTTCGACACCGCGCGGATGCGCCATGTTGATCGCGGCGGAAACTTTGTCGCGATGCAGGTCGCATTGCAGGCCGAGTTTGCGATTGCCCATCGGCGGCGGATTCTTGCGTTCGACCTTCACGACCTCGGCGCCATGGTCGGCAAGGATTCGCGTGGCCACGGGGCCGGCGACCACCCAGGTGAAATCGAGAATGCGAATTCCTTCGAGCGGCAGCGCTGCCACGGCTAGATGACTCCCTCGCCGGCGAGCGTGGCGACTTCGAGCGGGTCGATTCCCAGCTCGTCGCGCAGAATCGCGGCGGTATGCTCGCCCGTCAGCGGCGGGCGCCGATACACGCGCCACGGCGTGCCGTTGAAGACGTAGGGAGCGCCGGGGTAGCGGAAGCTGCGGCCCAGTTCCGCATGCTCGACTTCAACAAAGAAGCCGCGCGCCGCCAGTTGCTCGTCGTCGAACAGCGCCTCGGGCCTGCGCACGATCGCATACGGCTGGCGCAGAAGCTGCGCGCGTTCGAGCAATTCGTCGCGGCCGTAATCCTTGACCCATTCATCGAGCACGTCGAACAGATGCTCGGCGTTGGCGAAGCGATGCAGCACCTGGTCGTATTCGGGAACGTCAAGGTCGGCGGCTTTGCCATCCGACTTTATCCATTCGATAAGCGAGGTCCAGTCGCCGAGCGTGCAGTGCATGATGTACCCGTCGCGGCATTTGCCCACCCGGAAGAAGCGGCTCCAATGGAGCGTGCCGCGGCGCGGCTCCGCCATCTTGCTTTCGAAGTAGCTGCCGGCGACGTGCTCGACCGCCGCGGTGGTCGCTTCCTGCATCGAGAGGTCGATCCACGCGCCTTCGCCCGATCGATCACGCGCGAACAACGCGCACATCGTGGCGATCGCGCCGTAATATGACGCCGAATGGTAGGCCTGGAGGCCGAGCGGCCGCACCGGAGCGTGGCCGGGAAAGCCGTTGACGTAGAGCATGCCGGAAAGCGCGGTGAGCACCGTGTCGTCGGCTTCGAAATCGCGATAGGGGCCGGTCTGACCGAACGGCGCGACCGAGAGCAGGATCAGCGAGGGATTGACCTTGCGCAGTTCGTCCCATCCGAGGCCCATCGCGGCAAGCCGGCCGGGCGCGAAGCTCTCGATGACGATATCGGCCGATCGCGCGAGCTGCCGAAAGAGATCGGCGCCGCGAGGATGCGCCAGGTCCACGGTCAGCGAGCGCTTGTTGAGATTGTAGAACCAGAAAAAAAGGCTGCGGTCGCGATGTGCTTCATCGCCGGCGAAGGGTCCGATAGTGCGTGCGTGGTCGCCGCCGGGCGGTTCGATTTTGATTACATCGGCGCCCATGTCGGCGAGCAGACGGCCGGCCAGCTGCGCGCGATGGTCGCTGAGATCGAGGACGCGCAGGCCCGCCAGGGCTCCGGGACCGCTCACTTGCCGAATTTCCGGGGCGCCTTCCCGAGGTTGTCAATTGCAAACGGACTAAGGTCGAGAGTGGGCGGAATTTCCTGCAGGACTTCGTTCTTTGGCCCGGTGCGGCTGCCGCCACGCACGCGAATGGTCTCGAACGTGTCGGGATTGACCCATCGGACGCCTAAAACTGCCGGCTTGGCCTGTCCGTCCTCGTCGACCGGCTCGAGGGTGACGCCTTCCCTGTCGAAGAAAGTAACTTTTCTAAGTGACATAGAACCTACTCTTGCAACCGGGGATGATACGAAGCCCGGGCATCCAATTCAAACGGCTCAGGCACCGGCTTTACGCGGTGAGCCGCACGGATGTGACGCCGCGGGTAAATGGTCTCACGATTCCTGCGACCATCGTCGCGATTGGCGTGCGCCGCAATAGCCAAATAACCGCCGGACTCAGGATGATGCTCCTGAACGTGCTGGAGAAAAGGAGCCGCGGACCGAACTGTTGCATCCGCTGCACCGCCACCACCTCGGGCTTGCGTTCGGCTTCGATCCGCGCGGTCGCCGCATCCAGTTCCGCCGCCGATGCTTGCCCGGCCAGGGGTGAGCAGAGATGGTTGGCGGCGACCAGCGCATCACGCAGTGCGATATTGATTCCCTGGCCGCCCACCGGCGACATCGGATGACTTGCGTCGCCCAGGAGAAGCAGCCCCGGTGCGGTCCATTTTGTCAGCCGATCGCAAATCACGTCGAGCAGCAGCGGATGCGTCACGTCATCGCGATGCGCCCGCAAGTGCGCGGCGAGGTCGCTCGACACGTGATTCGCCATCTCTTCGACCCATTGCTCGAAACCGCGCCGGCGCAACTCGCCGAAACTCCCCTTCTCGATCATCCACGCGAACTGGAGCCTGCCGTCATACAATGGAAAACAGAGCATCAGATGGGATTTGCCGCGGCTGCCTCCGACGTAGCCGCGAGCCGTTTTTCGGTCCGACATGAAATCGGGCAGAGGCACTTTGCCCCATACCACGTCGAACGCCTGCGGCGATCGTTCTTCATGCAGTCCGGCCCTTTTGCGGATTACCGAAGATCGGCCATCAGCACCGATCACCAAGTCCGCGTGGATCTCGATCGGCCCGCTCGCCGAGTCCGCCATCACACCCCTCGCCCGGCCATCGTTGAGGATTAGATCGCGGACGGTGACCCCGCGAAGCAGCTCGAAATTCGGGTATCGGCCAGCCTCGCCCACCAGCATTTCAAGCATCGCGGGCTGTGAGACGACATGGGGACCGATGTCTCCGAGCCCGGGCGCGAATTCAAAGCGCCCGAGGTGAGTGGCGCCCTGGTAAAACTCCACCACGGTGATACGGGTCTGAGGCAGAGCGGCGAGCTGCGCGCCGCGCCCCATTTGCGCGAACGCATCAATTCCGCTCGGCATGAGCGCTTCGCCACGAAACTCGCGCGCAAAGTCGGTCTGACGCTCGAGCAGCGTCACGTTGATATTGCGCCGCGCGAGCAGATACGCGAGCGCAGCTCCAGCCGGTCCGGCGCCGACGATCACCGCTTGCGAGAGCTTGGCCACCAGCGGTCACTATCCGACCGCCAAGAAAGATGTACAAGCGTGCCCGAGCGCGGCCATTAAGAGCGTGGGTCAAGACGCCCCTGCCTTGGCGCAAATATTTGGAGCAGTTTCGGTCGAGGACAAAGTAAAGATGCGGTTTTCCTCAATTCTGTGCCCGTCGCTGCCGTACTCGCGCGGGTTGCCTGTGTGAGTTAATCTGATCGGACTTAGCGATAGCAGATACCTGTAAGGAGCTTGTCCGGCGCGCTGAGAGCGCCGGAGTTGTCCGCCTGTGGCCGAAACCGATTACAAATCCACCCTTGCGCTGCCGAAAACCGACTTCCCGATGAAGGCGAATCTGGGCAAGCGCGAGCCCGAAATGCTGAAGCGATGGAACGAGCTCGACTTGTACGCGCGCCTGATTGAGACGCGCAAGGACAAGCCCACCTGGATCCTCCACGACGGCCCGCCCTACGCCAACGGCCGCGTGCATCTGGGCACGGCGCTCAACAAGATTCTCAAGGACTTCGTGGTCCGGTCGCGTTCGATGATGGGTCTGCGGGCGCCGTTCGTCCCCGGATGGGACTGCCACGGCATGCCGATCGAGCACAAGGTAACGCGCGAGCTGGGCGACAAGGCGCGCACGATGACCAAGCTGGAGCTGCGCAAGCGCTGCCGCGCCGAAGCCGAGAAGTGGATCGATCTGCAGCGGACCGATTTTCGGCGCCTCGGATGCATGGGCGACTGGGAGCATCCGTACCTGACGATGGCGCCTGAGTACGACGCCGACGAGATCGGCGTGCTGCGCAAGCTCGTAGAGGACGGATTCATTTACCGCGGCAAGCGGCCGGTGCTCTGGTGCTTCCAATGTCGCACCGGCCTGGCGGAAGCCGAAGTCGAATATAAAGACCACGTTTCGCCTTCGATTTACGTCGCCTTCGAGTTGAATGACCGGATCGACGACGAGCAATTCGTGGATCTTCCAACTGACGCAGAAGACCTAGACGAGCTTGCGGCGGCGCACAAGGCGGGCCGGCTCTTCGCGGTCATTTGGACGACCACCCCGTGGACGCTGCCCGCCAACTTGGGAATCTGCCTGAATGAAACCTTCGACTACGTAGCGCTCAAGGCGAACGGTTCGTATTACATCGTCGCGGCGCGCTTGGCCGATGCGTTTGCGAAGGACTGCAACCTCACCATCGAGAAACAGATCGCGCTGAAGCGTGAGGCGCTGAAAGCGCTCGATGGCAAGGACATCTTTCGCCACCCGTTTCTCGCGCGTGATTCCAAGCTGATGTACGGCGAGCACGTCACCGCCGATGCCGGCACGGGCCTGGTCCATACCGCACCCGGACATGGTTACGAGGATTTCGTAATCAGCGCGCAGTACGGAGTTGCGCCTTACACTCCGGTCGATGACGCGGGCCTGTTCACGCGCGAAGCCGGCGAATGGGAAGGGCGCAACGTCTTCGACGCGAACGATTCGATCGTCGCGAAGCTCAGGGAAGTCGGCACGCTGATCGCCGCACGAAAGCTCGCGCACAGCTATCCGCATTGCTGGCGATGCCACAATCCGCTGATCTTCCGCGCGACCGAGCAGTGGTTCCTGCGCATCGATCATCAAGCGCTGCGCGGCAAAGTGATCGAAGCGATCGACAGCGCGAAGTGGGTCCCCGGATGGTCGCGCGATCGAATTCGCAACATGACCGAGACGCGCCCGGACTGGAATCTCTCGCGCCAGCGCGCGTGGGGTGTGCCGATTCCGGCGCTCAAATGCGGGGAATGCGGCCAGGTGATGCTCGACCTCGAAGTGATGAAGATCACCGAGCGGATTTTTGCGAAGGAAGGCTCCGACGCCTGGTTCCAACGTCCGGCGGCCGACTTTGTGCCGCCGGGGTTCAAATGTCCCGATTGCGGCGTGGCGTCATTCGAGAAACAGGAAGACGTCCTCGACGTGTGGTTCGATTCCGGATGTTCGCAGGCCGCCGTGCTCAGTCGGCGCTCCGAGCTGAGATGGCCGGCTGATGCGTATCTTGAAGCGGTGGAGCAGGCGCGCGGCTGGTTCGGATCATCCCTGGCGTGCGCTGTTGCAGTGCGCGGCGCGGCGCCGTTCCGCAGCGTGATCAGCCATGGGCTCACCGTCGATGAATCCGGGCGCAAGATGTCCAAGTCGCTCGGTAATTCGGAAGACGCATACGATGTAGCCAGTCGCGTGGGTGCCGATGTGATCAGGCTGGTCTATGCGTCGGTCGATTATATGGCCGACATGGCGCTCGGCCCGACGATCTTCAACGCGGTTGCGGACTCGTACAAGAAGATCCGGAACACCTGCCGCTATCTGCTCGGAAACCTCGGCGACTTCGATCCGGCGCGCGACGCGGTCGAGTACGCGAAGATGCTCGAGTTCGATCGCTTTATTCTCGGCCGCCTCGAATCGCTCAAGGCCGACGTTCTGCGCGCGTACGAAAACTTCGACTACCAGGCCGCGTATCACACGATCCTGAATTTCGTCGTGGTCGATCTCAGCTCGCTCTATATCGACGTGGCACGCGACCGGCTCTATTGCTCCGCGCGCGCGTCATTGGAGCGGCGCTCCGCGCAGACCGCGCTGTTCCATTTGCTGGATGCGATCGTGCGGATGCTCGCGCCGCTGATTCCCTTCACCGCGGACGAGATTTACGCATACGTGCCGGCGCGCCAGCAGGAGAGCGTTCATCTGCTCGAGCTTCAGCCGGCGCATCGCGAATGGCTGGATACGGCGCTGGCTGCCCGATGGGATCGCCTGCTGGCGGTGCGCAACGAGGCGCTCAAGCTGCTGGAGGGGATGCGCAAGGCGGGCGCGATCGGCGCGCCGCTCGAAGCCGTGGTCGCGCTCGGCGCCGACGGCGCGGCCGACAAAGATCTAATCGATCTGCTCAACAAGTATCGCGAGAATCTCAAAGAATTGTTCATCGTCTCCGACGTGGCGATTCTGCCGCCCGGCGAAGTCGACTCGCTGAAGAAGCAGGCGGCTGACCGCGAAGACTTCTCCTCGAACGGAACGTTCGCGCGCGTGGTCAGTCCTCTCGTGCTCAAGGGGCAGCGCGCCCCTGGGATCAAGTGCCAGCGATGCTGGTGTTACTTCGACGACGGCGGAGATCCCGATCTGTGTCCGCGATGCCGCGCCGTAGTCAGGGCCAATGCTTGAGTCCGCCGTGGCCGAACTGGGTGCGATAGCCCCGGCGCGCCGCCGCCGCAATCCGCTGCCGATTCTGCTGGGACTGGTCGCGATTCCCGTGCTGGTCCTGGATCAGGCGACCAAGTTCTACGTCAGTTCGCACCTGGACCTGTTCGAGAGCATCCCGGTAATTCCGCACTGGTTCGACATCACCTACACGCGCAACCCGGGCGCGGCGTTCAGCATGTTCACGAATCTGCCGGGGTGGTTTCGCGGCGCGTTTCTGGTGACGCTGTCATTGGCTGCGATCGTTACGCTGCTGATTCTGATCGCGCGCAGCGACGGAGTCAGCGTGACGACTTTCTCATTCGCGCTCATTCTCGCGGGCGCGGCGGGAAATCTGATCGATCGCGGACTGCGCGGCCAGGTCGTCGACTTCATCCGCGTGCACTACTACGACCTGAATTATCCCATCTTCAACATCGCCGACAGCGCCATCACGATCGGCGTCGCCCTGATAATCCTGACCTCGCTGCGCAGCACTGAAAAGCAGTCATAGTCGCCCGCGATGCGTAGCGTTTGATGCGTAGCGTTTGACGATCCGGACGGTACGGGTCTAATTTCCCGATAGGCCCGCAACCGCGCGCGGGCGAAGGAGCGTGCTCCCATGAAATCGATCAATACCGTCACTGGCACTGCGACTGCCGAGCAGCTCGGCACCACCCTGATGCACGAGCATCTGCTGATTGGATGGGCCGGATGGGAGCTGGACTGTTCCGCCCCGAAGTTCGATCGCAAGACCGCCTTCAAGAACGCGGTTGAACGCCTCAAGGAGCTGAAGGACCTCGGCCTCCAGAGCTTCGTGGATCCGTGTCCGATGGATATCGGACGCGACGTGACCTTCATGGCGGAAGTCGCACAGGCCTCCGGAGTCCGCATCGTCTGCGCGACCGGCCTCTACAAGGAGGACCTGGGCAACACGGCGTACTTCAAGCAGCGCAGCGTCGATGAGATCGCGGAGGTTTATTCGAGCGAGATCACCAAGGGAATCAGCAACACTGGCATCAAGGCCGGCATAATCAAGTGCGCGACCGGCAAAGGGCAGATCACGAAATATGAGGACACCTGCCTGCGCGCCGCCGCGCGGGCGCATCTGCGTACCGGCGTGCCGATCACGACGCACACCGAAGACGGCACGATGGGCCGCGAACAGCTCGATATCTTCGCGTCAGAGGGCGTCGATCTGATCCACGTAATAATCGGGCATAGCTGCGGGTCGGCGGACCTCGGCTATCACACCGACATGCTCGACCGCGGATGTATCATCGGGTTCGACCGCTTTGGCCTCGACTTTATCCATCCGGACAAGCTGCGTTTGGCGGCGCTAATCGGATTGCTGGGTGTAGGCTACGAGAAACAGTTGATTCTGTCGCACGACACGGTGTGGTGCTGGCTCGGACGCGGACTCGACCTGACGCCGGAAACGGCCCGGCTAATCGAGAACTGGAAGCCGTCGCACGTCTTCAAGAATATTGTGCCCGCGCTAAAAAAGGCCGGCGTCGGCGAGGAAAAGATCCGCGCGATGCTGGTGGAGAATCCGCGCCGCTATTTCAGCTAGAGCGGCGCGGGACGCCACAGGTGCGGTCTATTTGCGCGCGGCGACGCGCGCATCCTCGATGGGCTTCAACATGCCCGCCTCGGCACGCTCGCGCCATTCGTCGATCGCCTCCGCCGTGAAACGCCAGTCGCTACCCACTCTGAAAGCCGGAATCTGGTTGCGCTTGAGCATCCGGTAGATGGTCGACGGATGGACGCGCAGGTAGCTGGAGACTTCCTGCACGGTGAGCACTTTGCTTTTCAGGATATCGATTCGGTCCATGATCCACCTCGATACGGGTTAGCCGGGGTCCCCTCTGATCTCGGACGGTAGCATAATCATACATAATGATTACCGCGCGCAAGCCCCTCAAGACGTAAAAATTGACGCGAGGCTTTGTCGTGAGGGCCCAGAGCCGTCTTTTCATGCGATGGCCGAGAGAATTTGGTCGAAGCCCAGCCGTTTGGTCGTAGCCTTGCCCAGCCGTTCCAGCACGATGAACTCGACCGCGTTTTCCGAGCGCTTTTTGTCAAGCCGCAGGGCGCTCACGAATTCCGGGGTACGGGCGCCGGGCGGCATTTCGGTGGGAAGCCCGGCCTTGCTGATGAGGCGGACCAGCCGCGAGCCTTCGTCGGCGCTGAGTCCGCCATGCTTTTCGGAAAGCGCCGTGGCCACCGCCATTCCTATCGCGACAGCTTCGCCGTGCAGATAGCTGCCGTAGCCGGCGCTCGCCTCCAGGGCGTGGCCGGTGGTGTGGCCGAAGTTCAAAATCTTGCGCAATCCACCCTCGCGCTCGTCGGCCGCGACGACCGCGGCTTTGTGCCGGAGCGATCGGGTGACAACCGCTTCGAGAATGGCGGCGTCGCGCGCGAGGATACGTTCGATGTCGCGTTCGAGGTCGGCGATCATCGGAGCATCCATGATCGCGCCGTACTTGATTACCTCGGCCAGCCCCTCGCGAAATTCCCGTTCCGGCAAGGTGGCGAGCGTGGCCACATCGGCGACGATCGCGCGCGGCTGATGGAACGCGCCGATAAGGTTCTTCGCGCGCGCGTGGTTGATGCCGGTTTTTCCGCCCAGCGACGAGTCGACCTGCGCGACCATCGTGGTGGGAACCTGCACCACCGCGATGCCGCGCAAATAGGTTGCGGCCGCGAAACCGGCCAGGTCTCCGACCACGCCGCCGCCGAGCGCGAACACTGCGCCCGCGCGGTCGATTTCGGCGGCAGTCATCCCGTCATAGATCTCGTCGAGCATCGCCGAGGACTTGCTCGCTTCGCCCGCGGGAATTGTGATCGTCTCGGGAGCGAAGCCTGCCTCCCTGAGCGCCGCCACCGCGCGCGACGCGTAGAGGCGTTTGACGTTGGCGTCGGTGACCAGCGCGACTTTACCGGGACTGATTCCGGCGTCTTTGGCGAGGCTGCCGAGCTGGTCGAGGATGCCCGCGCCGATGTGCACGGGATGCGATGCCGGCCCCAGTTCTACGCGGAACGTTTGCATCGCCAAGGTCCTTTGGCAAAGAAGGCGTCGATGACGCGGTCGGCAACCTGGTCTGGTGCGAGGTCTGACGTATCGATGGTAATGTCGGCGCGCGCGTAAGCCGCCGCGCGCTCGGCCATCAACTCGCGGATTCGTTCTTCCAACGGCTTGCCGCCCTCGGCCAGCTTGGGCCGCCTGGTGGCGGAACGCCCAACACGGGTGGCTATTACCTCCGGCCGCGCGCTCAGACATATGATCACGCCGCAGCGCCGCAGTGCCGCGCAGTTTCGCTCATCCGTCAGCACGCCGCCGCCGGTCGAGATGACGGCGGGAAGAGGTTCGCCCGACAGCGGGCATAGCCGATCGTCGTCGGCCAGCGCCGCGATAGTCTCGCGCTCGATCGCGCGGAAGCGCGACTCGCCAAACTCCGCGAAGATTGCGGGGATGGGCTTGCCGGTGCGGGCAACTATCTCGGCATCGCTGTCGATGAAACGCCAGCCGAGCCGCCGTGCGATAAGCGATCCTACCGCGCTTTTGCCTGTCGCCATGAAACCGGTCAGGATCAATTTGGGCGTCATCGCGATCCGCCCCCGCGACTCAGAAATTCCGGACCTGTTCGAGGTAGCCCTGGTAGTTGCGCGTAATCTCGGCGAGCGAATCGCCGCCAAACTTGTCGAGAAAGGCGTTGGCCAGTTCGAACGCGGCCACCGACTCCGCGATAACGGCGGCGGCGGGAATCGCGCATACGTCGGAGCGCTCGATCGTGCCTTCCGCTTCCTCTTTGGTGCGGATGTCGACTGACTTGAGTGGTTGCATCAGCGTCGAAAGCGGCTTGAACGCGACTCGCACGGTCAGCGGTTCACCCGTGGACATCCCGCCCTCGGTGCCACCCGAGTTGTTCGAATGGCGCGTGAAACGGCGCTCGGCGGCGTCGAAGCCGATCTCATCGTGCAGCGCCGATCCGCGGACCCGGCCCGCTTCGAAGCCGATTCCAAACTCGACGCCCTTCGTCGCTTGCAGGCTCATGAGTGCGTGCGCGAGGCGCCCGTCGAGCTTGCGATCCCATTGCACGTGGCTGCCGAGCCCGACCGGAAGACCGGTGGCGACGACCTCGACGATGCCGCCGAGGGTATCGCCCGTCTTTTTGCACGCATCGATCTCTTCGATAATCGCGCGCTCGGCAGAGGGGTCGGCAACCCGCACTTGTGATTCCTCAGTGACGCGGCGCAGTTCGGCGATGCTCAGACCGGCGGGAGTCTTGGCGATAGTCGCACCGATACTGACCGCGTAGCCGAGAATCTCGATTCCGAACGGCGCGAGGAACTGTTTCGCAAATGCGCCAATAGCGACGCGGGCGGTGGTTTCGCGCGCTGATGCGCGCTCGAGAATGTCGCGGATGTCTTCGAGGTTATACTTGAGTACACCCGCCAGGTCGGCATGCCCCGGGCGCGGACGCGTCACGACCTTGGCTTCGCCGCGATCGCGCGGATCCGCCGACATCCGCTTCTCCCAGTTCTTGAAGTCACGGTTGAGGATGATGAACGTGACGGGGCTGCCGAGCGTACGTCCGAACCGGATGCCCGAGACGGGCCGTACCTCGTCCTTCTCTATAAGCATGCGGCCGCCGCGGCCGTAGCCCTTCTGGCGGCGGGCAAGATCCTCGTCGATCTTCGCGATATCGATTTCGAAGCCGGCGGGAACCCCCTCCACGACGGCGACCAGTTCGGGGCCGTGCGACTCACCGGCAGTAAGAAAGCGGAGCATCGATTTATTCCTGTTCCCGGCCGGCGCAAATCTGCGCTTACCGGTTCTCCCGATTCAACCAGACGCGGTGCCCGCGTGGAAGTACGCCCGCAAGGACTCAACCTCGCCGATGCCTGGACTCTCCTGGAGTGCCTCCTGCGGGTACCCATGCTCAGGGGGGTGTCATAGAATATCGGGAGGACGAAAAGATGAAGGTCTGGAAAATCAACTCTGCGGACGATGTATCCGCTCTTTGGCAGAGCGTTCGGGAAGTGCCAGGACGCACCGCGGGCCGCAAGCCCTATCAAGAGGAACGGTATTGTCTGGGGCTCTATCTGCTGGCTCAGGCGGCTAATGGCCTGCTCAAGTATCCGCTTCGAGTAGAGCAGGGTGAGTCTCCCGACTTCATGATCAGCGACCTGTCCGGCGCGATGATCGGACTTGAGATCACAAGAGCGACTAGCGAACTCCTTCAGGAAGCGATGACGTGGGCCGAGAAAACACATCGAGTGCGAGTTGCTGAAGCTGAAGAGTCGGGCGGTAGGCCCGAGCCGGTGCTCGTTGGATTCAGCAAACAAGAGTTGAAGGCTTTTGTTAGCCAAGCCCGGCAAGCTTTGGGAAGACGGACTCGGAATGGTGGCGGTATTGTTCAAAAGTCTGAGCCAGCGCTTAACGGTCCCGGGTGGGCTGGTGATCAGGCTGAAAACGAATGGGTCGCCTTCGTGGAAGCCGCTATTGCCAGAAAGACGGCCAAACTGAATACCTTTCTACGGGCTTCTCGGCATGACTTGCTCATTTACGACGAGACTCCGGTTCCCGCGGTAGATCGACGGAAGGTAGTCGGCCTTCTTTCACCCTGGGTAAGCAGACTTCAACTAGCGACTCCCTTGCTCGGCAAAGTCAGCGTAATAGCTTCACTCGATGTCCTATTCGACATCGGAGGCCACTCTCGAATCTTTCCGTACATATCGTGGTCCGGTAGCCAATTCGATTCTGACCGGGTCGCGCATGCCGGAAGAATCGCGTCGGGTCGAGCCATCCGAGAACATAGAGAGAAAGGATCGCCGATCTATTCCGTTGACAGTGCAGGACGACTCATCAAGCAGATTGCCGACGGCAGACGTTTTGAAGTTCGCGTGCTTGCCGATGGGCGAGAGGTTACTGAACAAGAGCTGCGCCGGGGATGAGCGCCGCGCCCTGGCTGTGGTTAATTGCTGGACCCAATGGCGCTGGCAAAAGTACCTACGCTCCTAACCTCGCTGCTGACGTAGAAGAAATCGTCAGACCCGACGAAATTGCTGAAAGCCTGCTGGCAAGTTCGGCTGGCGCTGCCAATTTGACACCTTGGCGACTCGCGATCGGTCGAGTTCGTGCGCTGTTCCATGAACGGCGCAGTTTTGCGATTGAAACTACATTCTCAGGTCTGCGCTATCCCCTATTGGTCCAACGCGCGAAATCGAAAGGCTGGAAGGTCGGGATGGTATACATCGGCGTCGCCTTCCCGGAACTGGCGATCGAGCGCGTCCGGCAGCGCGTTTTGATTGGCGGACACGATGTGTCGCCCGCCGTCGTTCGGCGCCGCTATGAAAGGAGCCTTCGGAATTTAAACGGAAACTGCAAACGAATGGACCGGCTCGTGGCGTTTGATAACTCAAGCGAAGTCGATCGAATGAAGCTGGTTTTTGAATCGCACGGCGGAAGAATCGTCTTTCTACACCGTCCGTTACCGAAGTGGGTGCGGAGCGTGCGGGACGCGATGCAACCGACACGGCGCAGACGGCCCCGCTGATATCGCGTGCAAACGAAACGCTGATGCAGGCCAGAGTCGTAATCGTCGGGGCGTCGCGCGGGGTTGACCAACTCAGCTACGACGTTCCTGTTGCGCTCGCCGATGTGCTCAAGCTGGGGCATCGGGTGCTCGTTCCGCTGCGATCGCGCAAGGTGACCGGCGTCGTGCTGGAGATTTCAGATCAGGAATCGGCGGAGCCGCTGAAGCCGATCCTCGAAATCCTCGAGCCCCGGCCGCTGTTCGACTTAGCGCATCGCAAACTTTTCGAGTTTCTGGCGACCTATTACATGTGCGCGCTCGGCGATGCGTACCGAAGCGTAATTCCTTCCGTCGCGAGGGTGGAATCGCGAATGGCGTACCGCTCCGCGGCGGCGCCCAATGAGTTGCGCGCGGCGACCCTCAGCAAGGTAGAGCGCAGGATCCTCGATACGGTCGCGGATCGCCCCGCGAGCATCAAGCGGCTCGAAAAGCTCGGGCCCCCGCGCGAGGTCCGCAGCGCCATCGCGCGTCTGTCGGCCGAGGGGATCATCGCGCGCCAGGATACGAACCGCGGGCGCCATCGCGAGTCCGACGATCGCATCGTGCGGATAGTTCCCGGCGCTCCGCTGGAGAAGGTTCGCGGGCCGAAACAACTTGAGGTAATCGCGATGGTCGCCGAGAGCGCGCTTATCTCCGTCGATGAGATCGCGCAGAGAATTGGCGGCGCGCGCCCCGTGATCGCGTCGTTGGCCAAGCGCGGCCTGCTCGAGATGGTTGCCGCCGATCGCGCGTCGAGTGCCGCGATCACCGGCGAATCGCCTTTCCAGCTCACTGAGAAGCAAAAGGTCGCGATCGATGCGATCGCGCCGGCGGTCTCGAGCCGGCGCTTCGAGACATTCCTGCTCTGGGGCGTGACCGGGAGCGGCAAGACCGAGGTTTACCTGAATCTTGCGGCGCGGGCGTTGGCCGATGGCCGCCAGGTGCTGGTGACCGTGCCTGAAATCGCGCTCGCCGATGAATTGGTGCACTCGTTTCGCGCGCGCTTCGGCCCCCTGGTGGCGATTGCACACAGCTCGCAAACGGTGACCGAGCGATGGGCGAGTTGGATGTCGGCGCTCGGCGGCGATGCCCGCATCATGATCGGACCGCGCTCGGCCATCTTCTCGCCGATTCACGATGTCGGTCTGATTGTCGTCGATGAAGAGCACGACGCTGCGTACAAGAATGAAGAGGGAATCCGCTACCACGCGCGTGATCTGGCGGTCGCACTCGGAGGATTCGCCAACTGCCCCGTGGTCCTGGGCTCGGCCACTCCATCGGCGGAGTCATTCGCGAATACGCGGCGTGGCCGCTACCGGATGCTGCGGCTGTCGCGCCGCGTGAACGATCGCCCGATGGCCACCGTGGAGCTGGTCGATTTGCGCCGCGCAGCCACGGCTCAAAGTGTCCCGGCAACCAATGGCACCGCGAACGGCTCGGCCAATGGTGCATCGCGCGAGAAGCCCGCGCCCGATGCGGTTCCGCTCTCGCCCGTGCTGGTTGATGCCCTCCGCACGAACCTTGCGTCGGGCGGACAGGCGATGGTCTTCCTGAATCGGCGCGGGTTTCACAATTTCCTGCAATGCAGCCTGTGCGGGAATGTAATCGCGTGCCCGAATTGCAGCGTCAGCCTGACGTTTCACCTGCGCGATCGGTCGCTACGCTGCCATTACTGTGGTAGCCGCACGCCCGCGCCCGATGCGTGCCCGGAATGCCGCGGCTTCGGATTGACGGGGCAGGGCTTTGGCACGGAGCGGCTGGTTGCGGCCCTGCAAACCCTCCTGCCCGATGCGCGCATAGAGAGGATGGACAGCGACACCAGTGGGCGGCGCGGCGCACGCGCGCGAATCGTCGCGGCCTTGCGCGCCAGGGAAATCGATGTCCTGGTCGGCACTCAGATGATCACCAAGGGCTTCGATTTTCCCGGCGTGACGCTCGCCGCCGTAATTCTGGCCGACCTTGCCCTGAACATGCCCGACTTTCGTTCCGCGGAGCGCACCTTCCAGCTCCTGACACAGGTCGCGGGGCGTGCGGGCCGTGGCGAACGCGCCGGGCGCGTGATTATCCAAACATTCGCGCCGCATCATTACAGTATCCGCGCGGCGCGCGACCAGGACTACGCGCGCTTTATCCGCCGTGAATTGGAGCTGCGGCGCGAGCTGGAGTATCCGCCGTTCGCGCGATTAGCGATGGTGCGAATCGAGGGCGCGGAGCCGCGCCTGCTTGCATCGATAGCCGAAGCAGTGGCGAAATCTCTCGGGCGCGAGACCTCGCCGGAAGAGCTGCGGGTGCTGGGCCCGTCGCCCGCGCCAATCGAGCGTATCAAGCAGCGCTATCGGTGGCAGGTGATGGTCAAGGCGCGGGAGTTGAGAACGATGCGATCGGCACTGGCCCGCATGCGCGCGGAGGTCGGGCCGCTGGCGGAGCAGGATAACGTTCTGCTGGCGATCGACATCGACCCGGTCAGGATGCTCTAGGTTATCGAACATGGAATCGAATCAGACTGGCGTGCCGCGTGCGCGGCATACATTTGAAGCGCGGCTCGACGATGGCGCGACAATTCGCGTCCGGCAGCACGGTATTCCCGGCGGCCCGAGGCTGATCCTCAGCCACGGCAACGGACTTGCAATCGATGGCTACCTGCCGTTCTGGGGGCCGCTGCGCGAGCGGTACGAAGTGGTGCTGTTCGATTTTCGCAACCACGGCCACAACCCGCTCCATCGCGAAGACGCGCATCTGTGGCCGCGCTTCGTGCTCGACATGGAGGAAGTCTTCGAGACCATCAATCGCGAACTGGGGAGAAAGCGCGTTGCAGGTGTGTTCCATTCGCTCTCCGGAGTCACGGCCGCGATGCACGCGCTCAAATATGGACGCCGCTTCGATGCGCTGGTGCTGTTCGATCCGCCGGTGTTTCCCGCACCGGATCATCCGCTGCGCACCAACCAGGCCGAGGACAAGAACTCGCTGGCGGAGCGGGCACGCCGCCGCACCGAGCGCTACAAGGATCCGTCCGTTCTCGCGGCGCAGTTCCGCGCGCGGTTCAAACGATGGCGTCCGGAGGCTTACGAACTGATGGCGCGCGCGACGCTCCGACATGATACGCGCGCTGGAGACTGGACTCTGGCGTGTCCCCGCGAGATGGAGGCGAACGTCTTTTCCACCAATGCCGATCCGCTGTTGTGGCAGAAGATGAGCAAGCTGCCGGTGCCGATGAAGCTGATATGCGGAGATCCCGATCTTCCGGAGGCCATGCCTCCGGCGCTGATCGGCCGCGCGCTCGCGAAGCAACACGGCCTGCCCTACGAGGCCATTCCCGGAACGACGCACTTCCTCCAGATCGAAAAGCCCGAAGAATGCATCCGCGCGATGGAATCATTCCTGGCCCCGCTGGGCCTGGCCGCCTGAGAGGACACCTTTGCAAACAGCCGAGTAGCGCCTGCCAAAGGGTGTCATCCTGAGCGAAGTGAGCAACGCGAACGAAGTCGAAGGATCTCGGACAGGTTCGCGCAAGCGAACCCGGTACCGGTTCCGCATTCGCGAAGCGCTCCTTAGTTTTGCAATGCTCGCCTCTGAGGACAGCAAGCCGCCGATTCCGAATCCGTGAAATCTGTGTAATCTGTGGATTCTTTTCTTAAAATCATCCCATCGGATAAGCTCAACACCGCGATGAAGATAGTCTCGTTCGGCGACGTGCACATGGCGACGCGCAACCTCGAGCGGATGGGCGACGTGATGCGCGATTGCGACCTCGTCATCCTCTCCGGCGATCTGACCAACTTCGGCGGCATCGATGACACCAAAAAGGTGCTCGCCGATGTGCGCCGATGCTGCCCCAACCTCCTGGCGCTGACCGGAAATCTCGACCGCCGCGAGGTCATGCCGTTTCTCGAGACCGAGGGGATCGCCCTGCACGGCAAGGGACTGGTAGTGGAAGGCCTGGGCATTTTCGGATGCGGCGGGTCGAATATCACTCCCTTCAAGACGCCGACCGAATTTACCGAGGATGAAATTTACGCCGCGCTGCGCGCCGGGTACGAGCAGGTGCGCGATGTGCGTCCGCTCGTGATGGTCTGTCATACGCCGCCGTTCGAGACCAAGTGCGATCGAATCCTGTCGGGCAAGGCGGTCGGCAGCACCGCCGCGCGCCGGTTCATCGAGGAGACTCAGCCCGACATCTGCATTTCGGGCCATATCCACGAATCCGCCGCCGAAGACTCGATCGGCGCGACGCGGATTTTCAATGCCGGACCCTTCAAGGGCGGCGGCTTCATCGTCGTGCGCAGCGAGGGCAAGTCGCTGAGCGCGCGACTGGAGTTTCTTTGACGTCCCGCGGTTCTCGCGCATTTCACAATCGATAGCGGTGTATGCGGGAAAGATCCGCAACGCGTGGCCGCTGATTCTGCGCAATTCATTCAAGCTGCTGTGGCGCTTCCGCCCCAGGATGTCCCGTCCCGTGCGATGAGCCTCGATTCGCGATCCAAATAGCCCGGTTGCACGATGACGTAGAACATCTATGACAGCGAGGAATTCTTCGAGGCATACAGCCGCCTACCCCGTTCGGTCGATGGCCTCGATGCTGCTCCGGAATGGCGGGCGCTCCGCGCTCTGCTCCCCGACCTGCAAGGGCTCAGGGTTCTGGACCTCGGCTGTGGCTTCGGATGGTTCTATCGGTGGGCGCGACAGGAGGGAGCGGCTCACGTGTTGGGCATCGATGTTTCCGAGAAAATGCTGGCGCGGAGCATGGCCACCACGCGCGACTCCGCGATCGTTTACAGCAGGGCTGACATGGAGCAGCTTGAGTTGCCCCGGGAGTCATTCGACCTGGCCTATAGTTCGTTGGCCCTTCACTACCTGGAGGACCTGGGCGGGCTTATGTCCAAAGTGTATCGGTCGCTCGTTCCTGCGGGGAATTTGGTCTTCTCTGTCGAGCACCCGATTTTCACTGCACCTGCCAACCCGCAATGGTCGCTCGATTCCGCGGGTCGTAAGACCTGGCCCGTTGACTGCTATTTGGATGAAGGCCCTCGTTCCACCGATTGGCTTGCGAAGGGCGTGATTAAGCAACATCGAACCCTGGCGACCTATATCAACACGCTGCTTCAGTCAGGGTTCGCAATATCGCATGTCGAAGAGTGGGCCCGACCGAGGCGCAAATAGCCTCGCGGCCGGACTTTGCGGATGAGCATCAGCGTCCACCGTTTCTACTGATTGCAGCCCGGCATCCATAGCCTCGGCTCGCCGTGGAAAGAGTCTCGATTACTCGACGGGCGCTGCGTGACGTGAGATCATCTTGCCCTAAGACACGCTCGGCATAAGTACCAGACGCTGAGCTGACTCCGGTGAGCAACTGTGGATCTTCGCCCGTCAGGTACTGATGCGACCGCATCGCGCCGTCCTTCTCGGCGCCGATTCATCATCGTCATAATTCTTGCCATTGCCGCTTTCGCCGTGGCGGGGCGGATGTCGCGGCTAGCCGCTCAGACCGGCACCTCATCGACTGCCGACAGCAGCAAAACGGTCTATGTCGCGAGTCACGATCCCTCCGGCGCCGACACCGGCATCGTCGGCGTCGATCCGAAAACCGGCTCGCAGTGGATGGTTTCGAAGGGCGGTATCTTCCAGTGGCCATACGGGGTGGCGATCGATCCCGATGGAACCCTCGTCGTTTCCGACCCCGAGGCGGATGCGATCGTCCGCGTTGATGCGACGACCGGGCAGCAAATCGAGATAACCAGCAAAGGACTTCTCGCGGACCCGTTGGGCGTTGCCGTGGAAAGCTCCGGAGCAATTCTCGTCGCCGATGGCAATTCGATCATCCAGGTGGATCCATCAACCGGGGCACAGAGTGTGCTCTCCGGCGGCGGCGCGCTCGTCGCACCGCAATGGATAACGATCGACCAGGGAACGATCACGGTTGAGAACACCGACGGCAGCCTGATCGCGATCGATCCCGAAAATGGCGCTCAGATGCCTGCTTCCGGGTCGCAGAACGGCAACGCCATTATTGTCGCAGATTCCGATGGCGGCGTCGGCGAGCTAGTTCGGGTCGATTCCTCGGGGTTGCGGCAGCTAATCGCCAAGGCTGGCCTGCTGTACGAGATTGCAGGAGTCGCATCGCTGGTCGATACCGCGCGGGCGGAGGCAGGCAAGGCGACTCCAAAACCAAAACCGAGCAGGACTCCTACTCCCGCCAAAACGCCAGCGCCGAAACCGACCAAGACACCCACCGTCACTAAAACACCCGCGCCGAAGCCGACCAGGACACCCACAGTCACCAAGACGCCTGCGCCCAAGCCTACGAAGACTGCTACGTCGACTGAAACCGCGACCCCCAAGCCGACTTCGACCTCCAGCGGATGCAATGTGAACTTCACACTGCCGAACCCGCTCCCGACCGCAATCGCAGGTATTCCGTACAGTCAGTCAGCGTGCGTTCCTGCGCCATCGGGGGCTAACGGCCTATGTGGTGGGCCGGGTTCGGGTACCACCAATCCAACCGGCGGGAATCCGCCGTATCACTTCACCACGTCAGGATTCGCCGCCATCGGGATCACTGTTCAGCTCAATGGATTGATTAACGGCACCGCGAGCGAGGGCGCGATCGAGACAACCGCCAGCTTCCAGGTATGCGCGGTAGACACCTCAGCCTGTTCGGTCTGCCGCGCGACATCGATTGCGGTGAAAGACAAGTTCGACGGCACCTACGTAGGCGGCTATAATGGGTCGGCGACCGATCAGGGCATGGTGTCTCCCGTCGGTGGCCCCGTGGGGTTCATTGTGAGAGGCCTCGCGATAACGGTGACCGCGCCAGGCACCGGAAGTGGCGGCATATCCTCGAATGGGACGGGGAATTTCGGCAGCGCCGGCGGAGGAGTCGGCACTGGCGATGCCACCTGCAGCTTTAGTGGCAATTTCGTCGCTGATTCCACCGGCACCGCCGCATCGGCATCGGGCGGATGGTCGTGTTCATTCGATGGCGGAAACGGCCAAGCGAGCGGAACCTGGAGCGCCAGCGACTGACTCTCCCCGTCGCGCTTCTCTTTCCGAGTAGCGGCGGGCGGCCCGCCCGCCCCAGCCGGGAAAACAGTTCCAGCACCGAATGCCCGCCGAGCGTGCGACCGTTCGTGTCTCGATGCTTTAACTCCCGCATCCGCTATCGACGGCGATGTTGAAACGTGATTTTCTTGGAGGATTGATCCAGGCGTTTTTCACACCGCACGGATGCCTCAAGCGCTCCTGCGGATTGGCGCAGAAAATCGCATGCCGAATGCGGATTTTGATGCCGGAAAGGGAGTGCAGCCTCTAGATGTCGCCCACTGACAACGTGCAGATGCGGTTCGATCATGTCTCCATCGCGGTGCGATCGATCGATCGCGCCGTGGAGTTTTTTTCGCGCTATTTTCCGCTCAAGGAGCGCAACCCCAGGACCCGCGACGACCAGGTTAGCGGCGCCTTTTACTGGCAGGATTTCTGGCTCGGCGGCTTCGTCGTCGAATTCATCGAAGATCTGCCCAATGAGCCCGGCTTCGTGAGCAGGTTCATCGAGAAGCATGGCGAGGGGATGCATCATCTCTCGATCGAGGTGAACCATCTTGATCCCGTCATTGCGAAGTTGAAGGGCGGCGGAGTTCGCGTCGTCGATGAGCAGAAATATCCGTCGGGCTCTGCCACCGCATTCATTTCGCCGCGCTCCGCGTTCGGCGCTCTCATTCAGTTCTGGCAGGTTCCCGACTTCGACGCTCCCCATCCGAAACCGGCGCCCGACGGCCTGGTGCATTTCGATCATGTCTCGATCGCCGTGCACGACATTCGCAAGGCCGGCGAATTCTTCTCGACGTATTTTACCCCGACGGCGCCTGGCCGCGACCCGCACGTCTCCAACTCCGAAGGCAACTTCATGATCGGAAACATGCAGGTGGCCGGCTTCAAGTTGGAGTTCATCCAGAGCCCGCCCGAGAAGGTCGGGAACGACTTCGTCGCCAAATTTATCAGCCGCTACGGCGAGGGGATGCACCACATCTCCCTCGACCTTAAGGAATTCGATGGCACCCTCGAGCGCCTGAAGCGCGATGGTGTCCGGGTCGTCGACGAAAAGCGTAATCGGCGCGGCGAGCGGCAATTCTTCATCTCGCCCCGCGATGCGTTCGGGGTGCTGGTCCAGGTCTGGGACGGCCTGTAGGGGGACGATCGCGCCGATGCTGCGGGCGGTATTCTTTGATGCGGCCGGGACCCTGTTCGAGGCTCGCGAGCCGGTGGGCGGCACCTATGCCCGTATCGCGCGCGATTTCGGACTCGATGCGCCCGACACCGCGGTAACCGCCGGGTTTCGCCGCGCTTTCAGCATGGCGCCCTTGCTCGCGTTCGGTCCGGGCCGTCCCGCAGATGAGCTTCGGCGGCTGGAGCGGCAATGGTGGCGGACGGTCGTGGCGCGGAGTTTCGAAGGCTTGGGCGACTTCCGCGACTTCGATGCGTTCTTCGAGGCCCTTTTCGCCTACTTCGCGGAACCTGCCAACTGGCGCGCCGATGATGACGCGCGGGCCCTCCTTGATCGTCTAAAAAGCAGCGGGCTGAAGCTAGGCGTAATCTCGAATTTCGACCACCGCGTCTATCGCATCCTCGAAAGTCTCGAACTGAAGCCGTTCTTCGATTCGATCACCATTTCTTCCGAGGCGGGTTATGCCAAGCCGCGGCGCGAGGTTTTTGAGGCCGCTCTGACCGCCCATCGAGTGCGGCCCGAGGAGGCGATTCACGTGGGCGATTCGCAGCATCTCGATTTCGACGCATCGCGGGCCGCCGGTATCGCGCCAGTCCTGGTAGACCCCGGGCAGGGCGAGCCGCTTGCAATAGCAGAGGGAACAGCGCGGATTCGTTCGCTTGCCTATCTAAACGAAGTTACGCAAGTATTGTTTTCCGCTTGACGATAGCGCTGGCTTATTCTTATCTAGGGCCGGCCATATTCGGGGAAAAGTTCACTTGGGGCGTAGAGAAAAAATGAATTCAATGTTGGGGATTAGCCGCGTCACGATGGCGCTTGCCGCCATCGGCGCGCTGGTTTTTGTATCCGCTGCCGCCAATGCGCAATCGCTTGGCGATCTTAACGATCAGTTGTCGGCGGTCGAGTCGAAGCTGGGCGCTGCGGAAGGTGGGGGCGCCACCGCAGCCGATGTCATCGATCAACTGGATCACCTCGAAACCGAGTTTGGTCAGGTCGCGCAGAGTCCCAAGACCGACAAAATGGCCTTGGGCCCAACGTACAACCGGCTCGAGTCCGCCTTGGAGCGGATGTACAACTTCTTCAAAAAGAAGAAGGACGATTGCATCGAGTCGATCGACAACGGCGGGCAGTGCGATTATTCGGAGCCCGAACAGCTTTCGCTGCGGGCGCTTTATCCTCTCTCCTGGTTGCGGTTCACCGGCGCTACCACGGTTTATGCGGGTGACGAGGCAAGGTCGAAGAAGCTTCTGAATGAAGCGATCGACGGCTTCACGGAAAGC
This sequence comes from Binataceae bacterium (SeqCode), assembly GCA_052146355.1. Lineage (GTDB taxonomy): Bacteria > Desulfobacterota > Binatia > Binatales > Binataceae > JAFAHS01. The sequence goes on from JBKQNE010000179.1 coordinate 23,372, forward strand.
ACGCTCGTCATCGTCGACCCGGCTCTCGTACGCGAGAACCTGCTCGGCCGCGCTTATTCCGAGCGCGAGCTGGGCAAGTTCGACCCTTCCGAATACGACAAGGCGAAAGAAGACTTCAAGAAGATCATGGAGGACGGCCCATCCGGGCAGTACAACGCCGCCAAGCAGGGCCTCGCCAGCACTCTCATGGCGACGGGTGATACAAAGGGAGCGGAGCAGTATGGCAGCGGAGGCAACACCGGCGGCGGCTTGATGTTCCAGTTGCAAACCAAGTTTGCGGCTGAGCAGGCAACGCATGATCCCGCTGAGCGCGCCGCACGCCACAAGGCAATCGTCGATTTGATCAAGAGCACCGAGGACAGCAAGGACAACTGGGCCATTTCGATCGCCGCGGTGGGCAAGTTCGTGATGAATCCGGTCGAGGAATTTGGCAATTCCTCGGATCCGTTTGAGAAGTGGCTGCTGGCTAACGTGCTGCTTAACAAGAAAGACGACAACGGCGCGGCCAAGTATTACATCGAAGCCGCCCGCGGCAGTTCCAAGTACGTCAAGGGCTACAAGTACGCCGCCGACATCTACTACAAGCAGAAGCGCTTCGACCAGGTCGAGCAGCTCACCAACGAACTGGCAAGGTCGGGCGGCGCGGACGCTCAATGGGCCGCCTATATGAGCTACGCGCTGCCGCGGCAGCAGTGGGAAGCGAGCGGGATGAAGAACACTCAGCTCGAAGACCAATGGACGAAAGCCGCACAGAACTACTTGAGCAAGTACGGCAACGGCGAGTATTCGGCGGAATTGAAGTTCCGGCTCGGCGAAGAGTTGCAGCGGCAGGGCAAATTCCTGGAGGCCGCCAAGCTCTACGACGGAGTCACCGGCAACAACGACTACGCGTTTACCGCCAAGTTCAATTCGGGGGAGTGCAGCTACCAGGCGCTAGTGAACGCCGGCAACTCCAAGGACAAGAACGTTGCGGTCAACGTCGATCAGCTCCGAAGCGACACCATCAAGGATCTGCAGGAAACCATCAAGATGGAGCCGGAGGCGGAGCGCACCGCGCAGACTCAGCAGCAGAAGAAGTTCGTGCATGACGTTAAGGGCCGCGCAATTTACATGCTCGCGGGCCTGATGGAAGAAAAGAACCCCGACCCGAAGCAAATTGCCGATCTGCTCGAGAACTACGAGAGCCAATACCCCGCGATGAGCGACAAGTTCCGCGACATCCAGGAATGGCGAATCGTGGCGTTGAGCCAGCTCGGGCGCTACGACGATGTGCAGCGCGATCTGGCCACGATCGTCCAGAAGAACAAGGGCAACACCGAAGAGAGCGACTTCATCAAGGAGCTGGGCCTCGACTTCTGGAAAGCTGCCCAGGCCGATCAGGACAAGGGCGATCAGGCTGGTTACATCGCCAACGCGAAGCTGACGGTTACTGCCTATCAGTTTTTCGAACAGATGGTGCAAAGCGGCAAAACGCAGGCGAAGAACCTGACCGGTACGCTGTCGATTCTCGGCAAGGCCTACGTTGCGCTCGGTGATGAGGAGAAGGCGAAAGAAATCTTCGACCAGGTCGTCAAGGCCGACCCGGCTTCGCCCGACGCGAATGCGGGACTCGCGACGATTGCGCAGAGCAAGCAGGACTATAAGGACGCGATCACGCTGTGGACCACCGTCGAAAGCACGGCCGCCGAGTCGGACAATCTCTACTACGAAGCGAAGTACAACATCGCGGTCATCGACGCGGCGCGGGGAGACATCCCTGGCGCTTGCAGCAAGCTCGCGCAGACTCGCGCGGAGCATCCCAGCCTCGGGACGCCGGAGATTCTTTCGCGATGGAACACGCTGCAGCACAAGATCTGCCTCGATCACCAATAGGGGCGCGATGCTGAAGCGGATTCATCATGTGGGCGTGGTCGTGCCGAACCTGGAAGATGGGCTCCGGTTCTGGCGCGACACGCTCGGGCTGCACTTCACCAAGAGCGCGACCATCGAAGAGCAGGGCGTGAAAGCGGCGCTGCTCAAGGTCGGCGACAGCGAGATCGAATTGCTGGAACCGACCAATCCCGACAACGGCGTCGGCAAGTTTCTCGCAAAGCGCGGCGGTGGCTTGCATCACCTCTGCTTCGAGACCGACGACGTTGTGCGTGAACTCGATGGCGCCCGCGCGAAAGGAGTCCAGCTCATCGATCAGCAGCCGCGCCACGGACTGGCCGGGATGATATGCTTCCTGCATCCCAAGGCCACGCGCGGAGTGCTGGTGGAATACGCCCAGCCGCCCGAGGAATAGCTCGATGCCGATTTATGAATATCACTGCTCCGATTGCGATCGTTCCGTCGAGGTGCTGGTTCGCGCCGCACACGATGAAGACGCGGAGTGTCCCGATTGCCGCGGCTCGCACCTGACGCGCGAAATGTCGGTGTTCGCGGCGCGCGGCGGCGACTCCAACGGAGTAGCGGCAGCCGCGCAGGCGATCGCATCAAACGGCGGCGGCCGCCCTTCAGGCGGCGGCGGATGCTGCGGCGGCGGCTGCGGCTGCCACTGACAGCGTCCTCTCCCATTCTGTGACGTATGTCCCTCGCCCGCGTACGCGAAGCGTCCGCCTGAAAAAGCGGGAGAGGGTAAGGGTGAAGGTTCTGCTTCAGCTTTCCTGCCGCTGCGCGTTGCCGGTGCCACCCAATGTCATCCTGAGCGAAGTGAGCAACGCGAACGAAGTCGACGTGGCTTCTGGCCTCCGGACAGCTTCGCACAAGCGAAGCCGGTACCGATTCCCCGTTCGCGAAGCGCTCCTTTTGCAGCGTCGCGCGTCAGACTAGCTTTCCTGCCGCTGCGCGTACTCGGCCTTGGCCGCCTTCAGCAATTCCGGATCGGCCAACAGGTCGTAAGCGGTCATCGCGAGTGCCTTGGCGACCCGAATCATCGCATCGTAGCCGTTGCGCGAATCGGCGTGCGCCACGAAGGCGTCCTCATGACATGATCCTTCGCCATGACGTGAAATCGCAAATATCGGATGGATCGCCGGTATCGCGTGGCTGATGTCTCCCATGTCGGTGCTGCCGGTCGGCAGGTCCGATGGCGCCTCAGGCGCGCGCACCCCGAGCGATTCCGAATGCACTGAATAGCGCCGCGCCATGCTCAGATTGTTGATCATGTTCTTGTAGCCGCCCTCAACCTTCACCTCGACCTTGGTCCCGGTGGCCATCGCGGCCGCCTCGGCGCATCGGACCACGCGCGCCGCCATCTCCTCGACGTACTTGGTGGTCTTTCCGCGCGCGAGAAACATGCACTCGGCGCGCTCGGGAATGATATTCATCGCCTGGCCGCCGTTGGTGATTATGCCGTGAATTCGGGAACCGTCGCGGAAATGCAGCCGCGCCATATCCACCGCGTGGAACGTTTGCAGCACCGCGGCGAGCGCGCTCGATCCGTCCCACGGCGCGAGCGCCGCATGCGCGGCGTGGCCGTTGAACGTGAGGCGAAGCTGGCGGGTCGCGAGCGCGGGCATCGTGGACCATTCGCTGTCCATCGGATGCGCCATCATGGCCGCATCGACGCCTTTGAGCGCGCCGCGATTGAGCAGCAGAATCTTGCCTCCGCCGCCCTCTTCGGCGGGCGTTCCCATAAAGACGATTCGTCCGGGCAATTGCGCGGCAATCGAATTGAGTCCCGCGACCGCGCTCAGCGCGGCGCCCGCGATCAGGTTATGACCACACGAGTGACCGTTGGGCAGCGCGTCATACTCCGCGAAGATCGCGACCGTCGGCCCTTCGCCGCGTCCGAACTCGGCGCGAAACGCGGTCTTCAGCTCCGCGATTCCGTTTTCCACGCGCAGCCCCAGGCCGGATGCGGCCTTGGAAAGCTGCTCGGCGGCGAAGTGTTCTTCGAATTTCGGTTCCGGATGGTCGTGGATTGAGCGGCTGACCGCGACCGCCGTTTCCCGAAACTCGTCGATCGCCCCGCAAATGGCCTTATGCGCATCCATAAATAAAGATCCTCGCAGCCTCTCTCGCTCAGGGAGCGGACTGAAAATCGGTCCGCAACTTCATTCCCTTCGCGAATAGCATTCGCGCGGGCGCGGAGTCCATCCGACGCTACGGGCGGATGCGCGTGAGCGGCCGGCTCAGAAGATCGGCGACGGGCGCGCCTTTCTCCCCTTTGTGCTGCGCGTAGTCCTGGATCGCCGTCGCGATTCCGGCGAGCGATTTGCCGAACAGCATCTCGCGATTTTGCCGCGCCCATTCGTTGGAAAACTGGACCTGCTCCGCCACGATGCCCTTGAATTGCGGCGCAACGTAACGCGCCCACAGCTCGTAGGAGTGAAGCGTCTTCTCGCGCGTCGTCCATTCATGCGCGAGCATCAGCATGCCGCCGAAACCGCCCGTCGCCTGCTGAAGTTCCTTGATCCGCGCGATCGCGTCATCGGGCGTGCCGATGATCACGCCGCCGCGTCCGATCATCTTGTCGATCGTCATCTCCTCGACCGGCTGGTTTGGATATTCCTCGAACTGAAGCCGGGCGCCGAGCGTGCCGATGAAATAATCCTGGATCCACTGGTTGGCGCCCTCCTGGACGTCGCGCTGCGCTTGTTCGCGCGATTCGGCCAGATGAACCGGGAAGACCAGCCGCCAGTTGCGGCGATCGACCGTCTTGCCGTGCTCGGCCGCCGTCTCCTCCGCCATCGCCCATCGGTTCTTCAGATCGTCGAGGCCGCCCGGCGCATACGATGCGACCGACAGCACGCCGCATCCGAGTTGCCCGGCCGCGACCATCCCCGATGGCGAAATGGTGCTCGCCACGAAGATCGGCATGTGCGGCTGCTGATATGGCTTCACCTGCAGATGGGCGTCGTTGAGCTTGAAGTACGAACCATCGATGGTGATGCCGCCTTCTTCCGTGAAGAGGCGGATAATCGCCTGGACGCCTTCCACCATCCGGCGGCGCTGCGTGGTCGTGTCGATTCCCATCATGTGCGCGTCGGCGGCCAGCGCGCCGGGCCCGCATCCGAGCATCACGCGCCCGCGCGTCAGATGGTCCAGCAGTGCGAATCGATTGGCGACGTGGAACGGATGATGGTACGGGACGCTCACCACGCCGGAACCCAGCATGATACGGCGAGTACGCGTTGCCGCCACCGCCATGAAAATTTCCGGCGACGGGATAATCTCCCATCCCGAGGAATGATGCTCTCCGATGAAGGCCTCTTCGTAACCAAGCTCATCCAGCCACTCGATGAGTTGCATGTCGCGCTCGAAGCAGAGAGTCGGGTCTTCGCCAACCCGATGGAAGGGTGCCATGAAAATTCCGAACTTCATCATCTATTCCTCGCAGTCGCAGTGCGCGCATCCGATCGCCTAACCCTATGACGCCACCACCCGGCAAGACAATAGTTAACCGATCGTTCAACACCGCCGCGCCGCGACGAAAGGATTTGTCTTCACGCGAGGTTCGCCAGTGTGTATCTCGCATGAGGGATCAGTTAACTACCGTCGAAAAGTCGTGTCATTCCGAGGTTCTTTTCCGAGGAATCCCGTGAGTGTGAGAACCTTTGAACTCGATCGCCGGACAGCTCTTTGGGTTGCGGGCGCGAGCCCGCGCTGCGGAGCCGCAGGCGACTAATGGAAATCCCGGATCGGCGAGGGTCGTTTCGCCGCTGCATTGAGGAGTCACCACCGAGCGGCCGACCGCCTCAACCTCAGCCGCGCTCGATATAAGTCGGAAACCGGCGCCCAGCCGGCGTCTCCTCCGAGCCGATTCGAATCGAAACCGGTAATTCACGGCCGTCGCGATGAAGCATCGTGATGTCGAGCGGGCGATTGAGAAACGCGCCCTCACTGCCGCCACTCATGAAATGCTTCAGTCCGGCCTCGTGCGCTGCGCGATGGCGCTCGGGAATGACCAGTTCCGAGAGCCTGCGGCCGATCGCCTCCGCGCGCGGCCATCCCAATGTCTCCTCGGCCCGGATGTTCCAGTCGACGATCATCCCGCCGCCGTCCATCACGAATGCGGGGCTGGTCGCGGCGTGAACGGGCTCGGATGTTTGCTTACTCATCTCGTTTCAGCAGCTATCAACCGTCACTGCTGGTACTGCAAGCCCGTCACCATCAGCGCGATCGCTGCCTGCGCGATCAGCGCAGTGCGGCCGCGCTGATCGTCCTACGGCAGACAAACCGCCGCGGGCGTCGCTTGCGTGAGGCAGGCGACCAGCGGCGTCAGCACCGGGCGTGCCGCGCCCAGGAGCTCGGACACGCTGTTGTTGTCTTCGTTCGGCGTCCAGACGTTGCCGGCGGCGTCGATTGCCAAATAGAACGGACTGCTGATGTTAGCGCCGCTGGGAGCGAAGTTGCCGAGCGTGGCGCCGGTGGAGGTCAACTCGATCACGCTGTTGCCGTTTTCGTTCGGCACCCAGGCGTTGCCGGCGCCGTCGATCGCCACGCTCCGCGGATTGAGGAAGTCGCCGCCCCCAAGGAAGTTGCCGAGCGTGGCGCCGGCGGGGCTTAACTTGGTCACACTGCCGCAGGGAACTGCGGCGGAAGAACATCCAGCGCCCCCGTCTAAGTTCGCCACCCAGACGTTGCCGGCGGCGTCGATTGCCACGCCGACCGGAACGTCGAAGTTGCCGCCCCCAAGGAAGTTGCCGAGCGTGACGCCGGTGGAGCTCAACTTGGTCACGCTGTTGTTGCCAGCGCTCGTTACCCAGACCCCGCCGCTGGCGTCGATTGCCACGCCATACGGACTGTTGATGTTGTCGCCGCCAGAGAAGCTGCCGGCCAGGGCGCCGCTGGAGGTCAACTTGATCACGTTGTTGTCCGATCGGTTCGCCACCCAGACGTTGCCGGCGGCGTCGATTGCCACGCCGATCGGAACGTTGAAGCCGCCGCCAAGGAAGTTGCCGGCGAGGCTGCCGATGGAGGTCAACTCGGTCACACTGTTGCCGTCAGAGTTCGTCACCCAGGCGTTGCCGGAGGCATCGATTGCCACGTCCCACGGACCGTTGAAGTTGCCGCCGCCAAGGAAGTTGCCGGCCAGGCCGCCGCTGGAGGTCAACTCGGTCACGCTGTTGTTGCCGGAGTTCGCCACCCAGACGTTGCCGGCCGCGTCGATTGCCACCCCCAGCGGCAGGTCGAAGTTTGCGCCGCTGGGCGTGAAGTTGAGCCCGATCTCCCAGCCGTCGGGCGCACCGCTCAGAGCGGGAGTGAACGGCGGAGAACCGCTCTGAAGGGCAAACAGCGTACTAACATTCGCGGTGGGGCTGGTTGCCATTACGTGCGCTGCCTGAAGTGTCGTGCTGCCGCTGCCGGTGTGGCTCAGCAGCGTGCTGCACGCGGTAAACGGCCCTGAACTCTCCACGCAGGCCGCCAGGATATTCGCAATCGTATCCATCCGCTCCAGGCCGTCGCAGTTGACGGGCGGCGAACCGCCGGTGCAGCTTGCCTCCGTCACGCCCTGGTTGCTCCAGAAGCTCGCCGGCCTGCCGCTTGAGATGTCAGCCAGATTGGCCTGCAACTGATTGACCGCATTGGCAAAGCCGGTCGCGTTGCTCGATGGCGCACCGATGACCTGCCCGGTCGAGTCGATGAACTGCGCTAGCGCGCTTTCGGCCGCCACCGTGGTCAGCTCGTTGATCGTGACCGACGTCGGCAGGGCGTTGGACATCCCGGCCACGCCCATCAACCCGATCGCCGTGTTGCTCCCCCCTCCGGCATTCCCGCTCAGCGCCACTAGATAGAGCACCGTGGGTGAAGAGAGCGGAGTGGATCCCGTCACTGTGAAATTGCCACTGCCATCCGTGGTTGTGCTCCCCAGGCTGGTAGCACTCGCGCCGTATGCCGTTCCCGCCGCGTACAGCGTCACCCCGGCTCCCGAGACTGCGCCGAGCGGATCTTGCACCGTCCCCGAAATCATGGGTGGGGTTGCGGTGGCCGTCGCGGTCGGCGTGGCCGTGGCGGTTGAGGTAGCCGTCGCGGTCGGTGTGGCGGTGGCGGTCGAGGTAGCCGTGGCGGTCGACGTGGCGGTGGCGGTTGAGGTAGCCGTTGCGGTCGGCGTGGCGGTGGTGGTTGAAGTAGCCGTTGCAGTTGCCGTGGCCGTAGCTGTCCGCGTCGCGGTCGCGGTGGGAGTGACCGTTGCAGTTGCGGTAGCAGTAGCCGTCCGCGTGGCGGTGGCGGTTGGCGTAGTCGTTGCGGTTGCCGTGACCTTGGGCGTCGCGGTAGCGGTCTTCGTTGGAGTCTTGGTTGGTGTCGATTTCGGCGTCTTGGTCGGCTTCGGGGTCTTGGTCGGCTTCGGAGTTTTAGTCAGCTTGGGTGTCTTGGTCGGTTTCGGCGTCTTGGTCGGCTTAGGGGTCTTCGTTGCCTTGGCCGCGACTTCGGCGGGCGCGGAAGATTGCGCGACAACCAAACCTGCGCAGAACAGCCCCGCTAAAAGAATTGCCGCGAGGACCCCAACCGTGTGCTTGAAGGTGTTTCCCGACGCCATCGACGAGGTCTCCTTGCGGTCGGCTATGCAATAGTCCGAGGGAGGATATCCATCTTTGTGAAGACGTGAAGCTAGTCGATCTCGCACGCGATCGCAAAGAACTCTTGACCGTGGACCACGGTCAAGGGTTTAGCCTCGAGCATTGCGGCAATCTACCTGGCAAGGGCAGTCCAATGCCGGATGAGCCGTGATCGATGAGCGTGCCGCGAAGCTTCGCAAACGTGTTCACTCAGGAGGTGAAGTCTGTGCCATCCGAACCTTATCAAGTCGCGTTCGAAAACGAATATGTGCGGATCGTGCACGTCAGTCTGCGAGAAGGCCAGATGGTCCCCCAGTACGCGCCGGCTGCGACGACAATGGTGCGAATCGACCTGCGGCCCGATGATCGCGGCGTAATCCACGGGGCTACAACGTTTGGCGACGGTCACTTGCCGGAAGAGAGCGATCGTCCGAGTGAGACCGGCGTCCAGGAAATTCGCGTCGAGCTGAAAGCACCACCCGAGGCTGTCTCGATGGCTCTCGATGCGGTCAAGCTCGATCCCGCGCGCTACAGAGTGGAGCTCGAAAACGATCGAGTCAGGGTCGTGCGGCTGCGCTTTGAGGCCGGGGAGAAGGGGATGATGGTAACGCATCCGCCGCGCGTGCTCGCAACCATCACCGATGTTTCGGTCCGACTTCTTTTTGCGGACGGAAGAACGGACCAGCGCGGCGCCCCCGCCGGCGTCGCCGCGTGGCTCGATGCAGAGACGCTTCAAACCGAGAACGCCGCCACCGAACCGCTCGAGGTAATCCTGGTCGAACCAAAAGCCGCGCAGGGTTTTCAGTCCGGCAAATAGCCGATCGACGAGACCGTCGAAAAACCATGTCTTCTCTCGCCGCCGGGAGAAGGTGGCACGTCGCGACGATTTTGTCTCCAGCTGTTGTCGTGTCATTCCGAGGTTCTTTTCCGAGGAATCCCGTGGGTGTCAGAACCTTTGAACTCGATCGCCGAGCCCGCTCTGCGAAGCCACCGGCGACGAACGTGATCTCGCGCAGCATTCCTTCGCCGCTTGAGGGAAATGTGCATGGGCTGCCGAATGTGGACAGCTAAACTTTCTAGACGTTGATATGTAATGCGGTGCCGTGTAGGTTCCCGCACATGGTCGCTACCGGCTCAGCACATTCCTCGTTTTTCATGCCACCATCGCGCCGCTCCACGAAGTCGCGCGGCCGCTTACTTCCAGTGACAGACCGTCAGGATTGACCGAACCGGAGAAAGGTCCAAAAAATTTTTTTACAAAACAAACCCAATTTATCCTTGATTTCGTTAGGTTTTTTTGGGTTCGCTTAAAATTTAGGCATGTGAGCCTGCCCGACTTGGAGCCGAATCTCTGCCTTGGGGTCTGTGAAGAAATCGTACTTCGTTCAGTTTCGAGCCCTTATTCCACTTGATGTCATCCCGACCGGAGGATGCCGGGTGAGTCGAGGCCGAGCGAAGCTGGCCCAAGCCCTGAGCGAAGCCGAACGGAGGAGGGATCGCGGCGCGTCCGCGCGACGCAACACAACCGTCGCGGACTACAGGCGGCCGGCGCGCCACAACACGCGGCCGACTATCTCGATCTCCGAGCTGCGCACGAATTGCGTTTCGTTCGCAGGGTTCTCGCTGATCAGCAAAAAGCCGTCGCGATCGCGCCGGATGTGCTTGACCAGAAGCTGGTTGTCGCGCCGCACCACGTGAATCGCGCCGTCTTTGAATTTCGGCTCCGCCGTCGTGATCATCAGCAGGTCGCCATCCTCGATTCGCGGCCGCATCGACGATCCCATCGCCGTGATAAGCCGCAGGCTCGACGATGGCACCCGGAGCCGCCGCCGCACCCACTCGGCGCGGAACGCAAGCCATTCGATGGGATCTTCCAGGTTCACTTCGGCGCCCGCTCCGGCCGCGGCTCGAATCTCCAGGCGCGGTATCCGAATCAGCGCCGATTCGTCTGCGGGCGGACGTGTTTCGTCGATATCGCGCTTCGGTTGGGAACCGAACAACAGCCAGTCAAGCCGCACGTTGGCGGCGCGTGCGATCTTCGCCAGCGTTTCCGTGCCCGGCTTGGACACGCGGCCCTTATCCTTGGGACGATATTGCGACAGTGCGCTGGGTGGCAAGTCTGCCAGCCGTGCAAGCGCACGCACGCCGCCAGCATCCTTGATAATTTCCGCAATCCTGCGCGCAACGCCGGACGTCAGCTCGACGCGTCTGTTCACAGTTGCTGCGGCAGCACTTGATCTGTTCACAATTGTGAACTATCATTGCCTCCCGACAATGATGCCGTTCCAACAGACCAAATCCCCATACACCCGCGCAAGACTCCTATGGCAATTTTTGTCGGACGTGAGCGGAAAAGGGCGGAACCCGGCACTCTTTGCGTTTACCGCGCGAAGCGTGGCTGCCGCCTCCGATCCGCAGCGGGCAGGTCGTTGGCAGGGCATCTATAGCGAATAGCAGCATGAACTCGAGTCAGGGACAAACTCGGAAACGCCAGGAGGTAGACAGATGGCGAAGAAAGTCCGGACACTCAAAGTTGCCGCGGAGTTATCGGTGCCGCAGACCCGCGAGGACGCCAACGCATCGCTGACGCTAATCGGGGTTCATCAACGCGCGCGTCAACGAATCGAAACGGAAATGAATGAGCGCCTCGCCGCCCTCAAAGAAGACTACGAACGGCACGCGCAGCCGAACAAGAACGCCATCGAGTTGCGTATCAGGGGACTGCACGTCTGGTGCGAAGCGCATCGCGAAGAGCTTCTGAGCCCCGATCTCAAGACCTGCCGATTCGCGGCCGGCGAGGTTTCGTGGCGGATGCGCCCGCCGCGCGTGACGGTGCGCGACACGATGCAGGCGATCGCGTGGTTCGTGCAGAATCGTCTCACCGCGTTCGTCCGCCAGCGCGAGGAGCTGAACCGCGAGGAAATGCTGCGATTGCCCGGAGAGGCGGCGCGCAATCCGTTCGTCAAAATCGGATCCGGCGGCGAGGAATTCTATGTCAGGCCTTTTGAAACCGAACTCGAGGAAGTCGCATGAGTTCCTTCGCTCACGGTTCGCAGCGTCGTTGCGGCGCGATGATCGCTGCGCAAGAGTTGACGCGATGATTCTTCATCTCCTCAAGCGGCGAGAATGGGATGCCGCCGTTCAGCGCGGAGCCTATGCGCCATCGACGTTGAGCAATGAAGGATTCATTCACTGCTCGACGATCGCGCAGGCTGCCGAAACCGCGTTGCGCGACCTGGTGCCGAAGGAATAGGGCGCGTCTCGATGTCCTGCGAGCAGTTAGTCAGTGAGGCGCGTGCGGCCGTACAGTTCCGCCGAAGCATCGAAGTCGATACTGGCGTGTTGCGCGCCGACGTTGATATTTCGGAAGGCCGTCTGCAATGCGCTCGGATCGTACACGGCGTGCGCGCCCGACCCGCTGAACATCCTCGCGACCGCGCGACGGCACAACTCGGCGGCATACGCCGCCTGCCATTTGATGCGCGGACGGCTCTCGCGCGCTTGTTCCCCTCCGGACGCCATCTGGCGGTCGAACTGCTCGAGCACGTCGTGAATCAGCAAGTCGGCGCATCGGATCTCGGCCGCGGCTTCGGCCAGGCGAATTTGCGTGGGCGCATATTCCGCCTTGCGCGCGCCGGTCAGTATGACTTTGCGCTCCTTCGTCCGCTCGATGAACTGGCTCAGAGCGTACTGTGCCGATCCCAGGATTGCGGTGGCGACGCTCAGCGAGAGAATAGCCTCGGCCGAGAGGCGATACAGGTTGGTGGCATGATTCCTGGCGTGCGGACTCGTTCCGCTGAACAGCATGCGCGTATCTATCGTGCGATGGGCCGGCACGAAGAGATTGCGCGCGACGAGGTCCTTGCTGCCGGTGCCCCGCAAGCCCATCACGTGCCAGGTGTCATCGACCTCGATCTCGGCGCGCGGAATGACGACGTGCACGCCGGGCCCGTGCGTTTTCGCATCCGCGCATCCGACCATCACCCACTGCGCATGATCTACGCCGCTGGCGAATTGCCATCGTCCGTCGACACGATACCCGCCCTCAACCGCGGCGGCGGTTCCCTGCGACGACAGCGTGCCCGCAACCAGACCATCGCGCCCGTCGCCGAAGACTTCATCCTGCGCGGCTTCGGGAAAGGATCCCATGCACCAGTGATGCGCCCCCATCACCATCAGCACCCATCCGCTGGAAGGGCATGCCTGGGAAAGTTTCGTGACCGCATCGGCCAATGTTCGAAATGTGAGTTCGTAGCCGCCGGCGCGCGTAGGCTGCGGAATTCGAAACATCCCGGCCGCGATCATCGCGCGCATGCTCTCCGGCACCACCTGGCGCGCCTCATCGCAGGCGCGCGCGTTGGCTGCCAGCCCGGGCGAAAGCTCCGCAACGCGGCGCATTATCTCCTGATGATCCATCGCCATCACACGACGATAGCACGCCCCTCCGCGATTTTTCTCCCGCGGCCCATGCGAGTTCGCCGCGGCGCGCAAAGCGCCCAATCCGAATATCGCCGCGACTTCGTATGATAGACGTATCGCTTTCTTGTCGCAGGCACATGCATTTGAGGGTGCTTTTAGGTATTCATATCAGGCGAAATTGAACCGCTCTCGAATCGAGGACGATGCCGCCACCTTCAGATGAATACGACGAAGACGAGGAGCAACCCTCTCCAGGTAGAATTGCGCGGTTGCTCTCATTCCTGCCGACCCTGAGCAGGGGAGCCAGAATTGTCCGCAACATTCTGGTGGTCATCGCGATCCTCGGGGTCGCCGCCTGGCTGACGATCAGGTTCTCCCTTAAGCCGCCCCGGCCGTTGGAAACCCCGGAGCGCAGTTTCGTTCTCACCGGAGTGACTATTGTAAATCCCGGTCTCAACCGCCTTAAGGGGAAAACGCTCGTCGTAAAGGACGGTCGAATCTTAAAAGTAGAGGACGTTGCTCCCGCGGATGCGGGAATAGTCGCGGCTCGTTACGCCGGCTATTACGTGCTGCCCGGTCTTATCGACATGCACGTTCACACGCCTCCCCTGCCTGCCAACGTCGATCGCCAATTCTTCTACCTTCAGTACTTGGTGAATGGTGTCACGACGATACGCGACATGGGCAATAGCGGCTTTCTACTGAGGGATCGCGCCGAAACGGCGGAGGGCAAAGTTGCCGGACCGCGCATTTTCACCTGCGGCCCGTACCTCGATGGCGACCCCCCGGTGTGGGAGTTTTCGCGCGTGGTTCGTAATCAGGCCGATGCAGACCGTATCGTCGACCGGCTTGCTACCCACGGTGCCGACTTCGTGAAAGTCTACGACCGCCTGACTCCCGAAGCACTTGCGGCCATCGAGAGCGCCGCCAGGCGCCACAACCTGCCGGTCGCCGGACACGTGCCCGAAACGGTCGCCTTCGAAAATGCGCACATCGACGACGTTCAGCATCTGACCGGGGTTCCGGTAATTCCGCTCCAGCTCTACAAGGACGTCACTTCTCTCTACGCGGCGCGTGCAAAGGGATGGCAGGCTGTCGACGACAAGCGCATCAAGTTTATCGTCGATACTTCCCTCAAACAGAACATCGCTCACACTCCCACGATCGTGTCGAACGATCGAATTTCGCGATTGTATGATTTCAACCAGCAGATGGTCGATCCTGTCGCCTCGGTCCTTCCGGTTTGGTATCCGCAGCAGGTGTGGCCGGCCTATCTCACCGGTACCGGCGGAGTCCCGGACGAGCTTCAACAGGCGATGAGAGTGATGCACGGGCAGATTCCGAAAATGAAGCTCGTCGTCCGCCGGCTGCACGAAGCCGGCGTGACGGTGCATCTCGGAACTGACACCCTGAATCCCTTCGTGGTACCGGGCGAGAGTTTCCACGAGGAGATGCGGAATTTCGCCGACTCCGGCTACACGCCCGAGCAGGTATGGCAGGCAGCGACGCGCGGCAACGGCGAATCATTGCCGATGCCCGATCTTGGAGTTCTGAAGGAGGATGCGCCCGCGGACTTTCTGATCTTCAAAAACGATCCCACCAAAGATCTCGACGCATTCGACTCGCTGGAGGCAGTGGTAGTCGACGGCCGATTCTATTTCCGCGAACAACTCGACGATGCGATCCTCCGCTACAATCGGCGGTTCGACAACGCGATGTATAAATTCGTCACCATGACCGTGATGCGCCGCCTGGTGCGCCGCATTCGCCCGCGCGATTTGAACGGGAAAGCCCCGATGGATATCAACTAGCATCCGCATCTTGCTGGGCTGCCGTATAACCGCTGCATACCGGCGGGCACAAATTGCCTGCCGCGCGCACATCCGGTATCTCATATAGTTATTCCTATGATTCCGGTGCGATATAACCTGCGGAGCCTGATGGTCCGGCGGACGAGTTCCGCTATGACCGCGCTCGTCGTCGCGCTGGTCGTGATGGTCCTGTTTATCCTGTCGGGATTCATCGCCGGAATCCGCGGCACGGTGATGCAAGCGGCGGTGAGCGGAAACTGGATCGTCACGAGTCGCGCCGCGAACTCCGAGCCCGCCAGCTACGTCTCGCGCGATCAATACGAGATCATCAAGAGCCGGCCGCAAATTGAGACCGATTCCGATGGAACCGCGCTGGTGTCGCCGGAGATGATGACCGGCTTCTATCCGGCGCCGGACTCTCCTCCCGCGAAAGTTGGGTTTACGTTTTTACGCGGCGTACGCCCGATCGCCTACAAAGTGCATCGTGATATGCGGCTGGTGAGCGGACGATGGCCGGTGCACGGCGCGTCCGAGATGGTTGTGGGGCGGAAGCTGGCGGCACGCTACCCGAATCTGGCGGTTGGATCCGAAATGCGCTTCGGGCATCGAACCTGGAAGATCGTAGGCATCTTTTCCGACAACAACAGCGCGCGCGAATCGGAAGTATGGACCGACCTCGACGTGCTGACCCAGGACATCCGCTACAGCTCGGGTTTTGCCGCCTTGCACATCGTGCTGAAGCCCGGCTCCGAGGAAGCCTTCCAGCAATCGCTGACGACCGACAACCGGCTGCGGGTCGATGCGATGTCGGAGCGCGAGTTCTATGCCAAAGAATCGGGATTCGTCGATCAGCTTCGCGCACTCGGCTTGCTCGTGGCGCTAATCCTGGGCGTCGGGTCGATTTTCGGTGGAATGAACACGATGTATTCCGCCGTCGCGCGACGGACCAGCGAAATCGGCGTCTTGCGCGTCCTCGGGTTCAGCCGCCTGGACGTGTTGGCGAGCTTTGTGATCGAAAGCGCGCTGCTGGGAATCGCCGGCGGATTGGCGGGGATTGTACTGGGGCTGCTGGCGGCGGAAGCAACCGGCCTCGCCAGCCAATTGATGAGCGTCGGTTCGTTCATCTTTACGTTTCACCTGACACTGTCGGCATTCGTCTCCGCAATCATCGCGGGCGCGATTCTCGGCGCGCTGGGCGGGTTGCTGCCGGCGTGGCGCGCATCGCGAATCGCACTTCTCGATTCGTTACGGACGGTCTAGCAAGGTGAACAGGCATGGGCGGCAATTTACTTAAACTCATCGAGCGCAATATTCGCCGCAGTCTCCGGCGCACCGTCCTTACGACGCTGACGGTCGCGCTGGCGACGTTCATCTTCACGGTGCTGGTTTCGGTGCCGGCATCGATGGACCGGATAATCGGCGAGGCATCCTCGACGCTCCGATTGGTCATCAACAACAAGACGGCACCGTGGTACGACCTGCCCGCGCGCTATTGCGACCAGATTCGCGCGATGCCCGGATGCGCGGCGTGCGCGGCGATTACCGGATGGCCTGCGACGTGGCGCAACGTGAGCGAGCCGGTGTTCGCGGCCGCCGCGGGTTCTGAAATTGGCGCTGTGTTTCCCGACTATGCGCTGACTGCCGCGCAGCAGCAGGCGATCGGCAAGGAACGGCGCGCCGCGATCGTCGGCGAAGTGTTGATGAAGAAATACGGCTGGAAGATGGGCCAGCAGATAACGCTGCGCAGCGCCGACCCGCCCGAAATGGATTTGACCTTCGTCATCATGGGCGTGACGGCATCGCAGCATTACCCGAACACGTTTCTCATCAACCGCGGCTACCTGATGGAGGCGTACAAGGCGCACGGCAACCCGGATGCCGACTTCGCGTGGCAGCTTATGGTGCGCGCAGACAGCTCCGACCATCTCGCGATGCTCGCGAAAGAAATCGACGAACACTTCGCCAATTCCGACGCCGAGACTCGCAGCGAGACCGAAAGCGACATGCTCTCGACCGGGTTGTCCTCGCTCGGCAATGTGCGCGGAATAATCTTCAGCCTGTGCGCGATCGTGATCCTGACCGTGATGCTCATCGCGGCGAATTCGACCGCGATGATGGTGCGCGAGCGAATCAGCGAAGTCGCCGTGATGCGCGCGCTCGGATTCAGCCGCGGTGCTATTTCGATGCTGTTGTTCGGGGAATGCGCAATCATCGGCATCGTCGGCGGCGCGATCGGCGCCGGCCTCGCATATCGGCTGTTTTCCGCCGGCGCGACTCTGGGACCGGTGCTCAGCGGACTGGGCGCCCTGTACGTGATGGGCGAGCAGGCGGCCATCGGGTTTGCCGCGGCGGTGTTTGTCAGCGTCGTGAGCGGCCTGATTCCGATTGTCGGCGCGCTTCGTATCACCCCTGCGCTCGCCTTCCGCAAGGTAATCTGACAAGTCAGCGCGACTGCCGCGTGCAGAAGTGATTAACGCTGTCAGTTTCCGAAAGAGTCCTGAAACTCGCATGGGGCCGCGATCGGCTCATGAAATTCTACACTCTCGATCGCGCCCTCAAAGCGATAGTAGCGATCATGGAAGGCTCACTCTGATCTACCAATTCAGAATTTCGTCGCATGGCGAGATGATTCTGTCTCCAGGTGTAGTTCGACAGTGGCACATCACTCCCGGGAAATGACTCAACGATTATCGGAACGTGGTGTCATTCCGAGGTTCTTTTCCGAGGAATCCCGTGGGTGTGAGAAGCTTTGAACTCGATCGCCGAGACAGCCTCTTTGTTTTGCGAGCGCAGGCGCACGCTGCGATATCGCGAACCAGGATCGAGCGGCCTACGCATCCACCGATCCGCAGGCGACCATGCGCGTGCGTCCGCCAGTCGATGCACCAACCTAATGCTCGTTGTTGCGCTGGCAGTTGCGGGCAGCGCCCTTCTTGCGATGCCGGCTTTGGCGGCGAAGCTACCCGGCCAGTCGCTCTCGATCGGTGATGCGACGATCAGCGTGACTTTCGAAGATGGTCCATTGAATCTGGCCCCGGCCTCAGTCTTCGGATGGATCAACGAGTCTGCCTGCGCCGTGGCCACTTACTACGGCCGCTTTCCGGTGCATCATCTGCGTCTATCGATTGTGCCAATTGAAGAACGCCGCGGCGTGCTGCATGGGCGTACCGATGCGGACGGCGGTGCGGAGATTATGGTGAGTATCGGTCAGTATGCGACCGAATCGGATTTGCGCGATGATTGGATTCTCACTCACGAGATGGTTCATCTAGCGTTTCCATCTGTCCCGCGCCAGCATCATTGGATCGAAGAGGGTATCGCTACTTACGTTGAACCGATCGCGCGCGCACAAATCGGCGATCTGCGTCCCGAAAAAATATGGGGCGATCTGGTCGACGGACTTCCCAAGGGAACGCCCGATTCCGGCGACGAAGGTCTCGATAATACTCACACCTGGGGCCGCACTTATTGGGGCGGCGCGCTGTACTGCACGCTGGCTGACGTCGACATTCGCCGGCGGACCCACAATCGCTTCGGATTGCAGGACGCACTGCGCGGCATCGTCGACGCGGGAGGCAGCATCGAAGCAGATTGGCCTCTGACGCGCGCACTCAAGGTTGCTGACGATGCGGTCGGTGTTCCCGCGATGATGGAACTCTACAATCGCATGAAAGACGCGCCGATGGATCCTGACCTTGCGAAGTTATGGCGCGAACTCGGCGTCACCGATCGCGGCGGCCTGGTCACATTCGAATCGGACGCACCGCTGGCTGCGGTGAGAAGCGCGATCACCGTGCTTCCCAAGAGGGCAAAGGTATTCTGCCGCGGCCACTTCGCCGATTCTAAAGCGCCAGCGCCCTCGCGCTAGTGAGCATTGCATACGTTTGTCCTCACGGGCTTAACAAACGACTGAGTATTAGTGTCAGGCCGCCGTTTGGCTCGAAACCCGCATCCGCCAGGGCATCCATGCAGACAGGGCAATAGAGCCTGCTGACACCGATCTCCATCAGGGGATTTTCCGCGGTGCTGAGCGCGAGTAGCTGATCCTCGGCGTGAATACCTAACTCTTGAACGTATGCGTCCGGAACCCAACCCCCGACTCCGAGACTCTCGGAAACGGCTAGAGAGTCGCCATGAAACACGCCTCCGCTGATGGTCGAAACCAGGTCGCCATTCGCCATACGGCCGACCGCGACAGTATGGAAATCTCCGGCTCCCTCTGGAAGAGCATCATGAATTTGAAGTGCAGTTTCCTGCAGATTGACTTCACCCGCCGTGCCGGTTGTCCCGAGAAGACCCTGTGCCTCGTTTGATACGACCTGAACCGCACCCTCGGGTGCGGCGACGTCCACCCCAACCTGGCTCAATACAGCCGAGGCTTCTCCGACAATGGGCAGGACGGCGAGCTCGACCTGTATGACCGCCGGCATTACTTTGTTTACAAAGTAGGCCGCGCCCTGCAGATCGCTGTTGGTTTGGGCGATAGTCCGCTCGATCTCGCCTTCGGTCCATCCGGCGTCGTTAGTCAGTTGCTGGGGCGGCGCGATTTGCCCCATCGGGACAACATCGAAGTCCGTAATTCCCGTGCTGTTGTGATGAGTGATGACGAACACGTCCTGATCGGCGGATGATGCGCAATTGGCGCAGGTCGGCGCCGGCGGCGGCATGTTTGATTCATTGAAGTCAGGATTGCTCGACATCGAATCGTCGACCGCGGCTTGGGCCGCCGTTCCGAACGGGTCGGTCATCGTAAGAGGCATGCCGCTTACGAAAGCGAACCGATTGTCGCCCCCGGCTTGTCCGGCGGGATCGGGCGAGAGAAATCGGCCGATCTCCGGCAGATACTCCCGGGCCCGCGTCGCGTAGGCGCCTATCGATGGATCCTGGAGTTGTCCCTGGTAAAGCAGCCGATTGCTCACCGACGATGCTGTGAGCGGCTGACCGCTGCCGTCTTTTTCAACAGTGCCGTCGCTGGCTATGAACTGCGTTGTGCCGAAGGCTGAATAACGATATCCCTCGACCAGTCCGCGGTCATTGCTGAGTGCTATGACCGAATTGTCAGGGCCTTGATGCACGTAGTACATGGCGCCCGAGCCGAGCGAATCTGTGAAGACCAAGTGGCTATTCAGACCATTGCCGCCGATTCGTAGCCGATAGCCACTGGCGTCACTTTGAGATGAACCGGTAGCGAGAATGTCGGAACCGTCCCAAAGAACGAGAGCAGTTCTATCGGGTTGATTCGGTTGCGAGATTGTCTCGACCACCCGCCGCCCCAGAGCATCGTAGGAGAAATGCACTGTGTTCCCATTCGAGGTTGCCGAGGCGAGTTGGCCGATCGCGTCGAATGTGTACGAATTGGTTCCGAACGCGACCGCCTGGCCACTGGCGGTGTTGACGATGGCCTGGTTTCCGAAAGCGGTGTACTCATCGGTGGGATCCACTTGCACGGCCGTGGCTCCGTTTTGCGCCGCGACATTGGTCCAGTTCGCGACGCCATCAAGCGTGTAGAACAGATATCCCTGGCCACCGGTCATCAGTGGGTCCACGTCGGTATTTGCGAGTTCGCGCGCCGGCAGCGCGCCCCCGCTGACCGCCATTGCTTCCTTGGTCAAACGAGCCGCATTGTCGACCTCGAACGCGTCGTAGATGGCTGACCCGTTCGGGCCGAAGCGATGCGATCGCGCGCGGGGAATTCCGTCGATCCCGAGCATCTGGTGCTCCGAGGCTACGACGCCGCTGGCGTTGGTGACATCGGTTGCAGTGGCCCGCCCGCGGAAGTCGTATTGAATGGTCGTCGTTACGCCGCCCGCGTTCTTGGGGTCGGCGGCTCGCGCGCCATAGTTGATGATGGTAGCCCCCCCCGAGCCCCCCGTACCCGAGCGTTGCCAGGGCTTTTTGGTTGAGTGACGTGGTCGCCAGCCGGTGAAGCTCATCAAAAGTCCGGCCGATCATGACTGCGGGGTTTCCGTTCCGGCTCACGAGATTGGTGGCCAGCGGCTTACCGAAGGGATCGAAGGTGCTCTGAATATCGACCGGCAGGGAGCCGCCGGTGCTTTCCAGGATTCGATTTCCCATGGAGTCGTAAGCCATCGTCACTTGCAAGCCGTTAGCTGCATCAGGCGGGCTCGTCGCCACCGCCGCGGTGGCCATCTGGCCAAGGGACGAATAACTAAACGAGCGCGTAATGGATTTGGGGTCGAGACCGTTTACCTTCCCGGGCGCGGCAATCTGCGACGTCAGCCGTCCCGCGAAGTCGTAGTTGAGCGTGTAGAGGGTGCCTTGCGGGTCGGTTGTGTGATAGCCGCGGAATGAATTTGGATAGTAGTCGTGCGTTGTGGTGCGCTTCAGCGGATCCTGCGACGACATCAGGCGGTCGAGTCCATCGTAGACCGCTTGAGTGGTGGCAGTCCCGGTGGCGTTCACGGTCGAGAACGTCACCTTGCGATCGTCACCGTCATAGCCGAAATCGTTTTCCCGATCCGGGCTCGGCGCCGCCGCCTGACTACTCGAGATCAGCCGCGAGTAGGCGTCGTAGCCGAAAGTAGTGGTGACAGAGTTTGCGACGCGCTTCAGAGTCGTGCGCTCGTAGCTGCCGTACTCCTGGTGGAGCCGCTCATCCTGGCCCTGAAACGTCGAAAGCAAGAGGCCCTGATCATTGTAGCTGTCCGTGAGCACGATCGGCGTGCCATCGGGCCCAGGCTGGGTCCGGGTCTGGGTGTCGCCGTTGACGGCTTCCGCATAGAGCGTGGTTTTGATGATCCCGTTGGGCAAGGTCTCGGATGTGACGCGGCCCAATTCGTCTGACTGCTGAATCAGGGGCGGATGCTGGTCGATTTGCGTCGTTACGCGGCGGTTGCTGTCGTCAAATGTAACTTGCGTTATGGTCTTTAAGTTCGCTCCGACCGCGACCCCATTTGCAAAGAACCATGTGTCAGTCTCGATGCGTCGGCCCTTGGCGTCGTAGCTGTATTCGGCCATCGAGGCCAGCCCCGGAAATACCGACTGTGGCTTTGCGTATGCTGGCAGGTTGGGTCCCGAGACGACGGCCTCCCAGATTACCCGGTCTTGAGTGTCGTAGCCTCTCCAGCGGTGAACAACCTGAGTCGGATCGACTTTTGCCGGATCGCCGTTCATCTGATCGATTACTCGACCGAAACCGTCGGTGATAAAATAGCTGCCGACGCCGGAACCATCGGCATCGCTGATAGGCCCGGGGCTGCAAGTGCCCCTTCTCCGTCGTGGCCATCAAGCACGCCGCCGAACGATCCGGGTATGCAGACCAGGTTCTCCACGAACGCGCGCAGCGGTGTTGCCGGCTGCGGCAGTGCGAACCCACGACTTACCAGTTGTGATGCTGCTACAAGGTCGCGGATCGACCCGGGCGGCGTCTGATAGGCGAGCGTCAAACCCGAAGGGGGAACCGTCACGGTCGGCAGAGCGATGGACCCGGGAGCGCGCGCCCCGTTGAGGCAGGCGGTCGTCCAGTCTGACAGTTTGGATGGATGGCCGCGGTCGACCTGAATCAGCCGTCCGGAGTCGTCGTAAGTATTCAGCGTCACGATACCTTCGGGGTCGATCGTGTACTCCAGCCGCCCATCAACGCTGTAGTGATTGCAGGTCGATTTGCTGGCGGTCGTGCCGTCCTTGGGTACGTCGACTTCGACCGTCACGTGGTCATAAGGATCGTGCTGAAAATATAGATCCAGTTGCGGATCACTCGTATGAGAGATCTGTCGACTGGAGTTGTGCTCAAAGGTTGCGGACAGGAATGAGCCCGGGTTCAGAAGATCCGCGGTTTGACTCTGGATGCGCAGGCCTGCCGGATCATACGTGGTTTTGATGACCGTGCCGGCATGTTTGACCCGCCCGGTTTCGGTGACCCTGCCGTAAGAGTCGTAGGTAGCGTAGGTAGATCGCGGAGTGTCTCCGGTCACAGGCTGCACGATACTATCGGGTCCACCGCCAGACGGATCGGAGTACAGAGTGATCTGGTCGCCGTCGAACCGAGTGATCTGATTGGGAAACGCTGCTTGTGGGCCGGAATTCGGAGCTGGCGGATACGCAAAAGTGGTCCGCTCGGTCGTCGAGGGGTTGATTTCAGTGTCCAGCCATGTGATGCGGTCCCACTGATCTCGCTGCAGGTGGGCATGGGCTTCCGAAGCGAGTCCTCGATCTTTCCATGAGTCGATCAGTCGTTCACTCGGACTGTAGGAATACTCGGTCAACTGCGGTTGCGCTCCGCCCGGCAGGTTTGGCGCGGGGAGCTTGGTTACCTGCAACGGTTTGCCGAATCCGTCCGACTGCTGGCATATGCGCTCGCCGGAGGGGTATTGAATTCCGGACAACGTACCGTTCGCATAGTTGTAGTTGGTCGTCTCGCCGTTGTTCGAGTTCACCGACCGCAACAATAGCCATTGATCGTCGTAGTAGTTGGTTTGAACGACATCGTGCAGGTCATGCACGACAACGGCCGTTTCAGGGACTTGAGGATCGGTAGCCTTGCCCGCGTTTGTGGCCGCAAGACCGATTGTCCAATCCCTGCATACCATTCCCTCTGTCAGGAGACCGGCGGCAACTCCCTGCGGCCCGGTCATCCTGATGGTGGGTTGTTTCGCGTCGCCTGTGACCAGATTGGCGGGCACTGCGTAGGCCCGGTCGATAGTGGGCGAGACAATCGCGATTTGGCCTTTTGCGTCCGCCAGGCCGGCAGTCGCTCCGCTCAATGAGAATTTCGCTGGATCTTCAGCGGCGATGATCGAAACGGATCCACCGCCCGCGGTCTTTACGGTCGCTACCGTGGTGCCTGCCAGAAAGATATCTCCGATCGTCGCGCTTAAACCGTTACGCCGAATGACTATCGGCCATCGTCCGGAGGCGGGGCTGTGCACAAATGCGAGCGATGCAATACGAATCGCAACATCATTGCGCGCGGGCGAGGTTACAGTTCCGGAAGGATTCACCGCCTGCTTTCGACTTGGCGTCACTGCTGACGGAGACTTTTTAGCGCTGGTCGGAATGGCCGCCCCCGGAGCGGACGCGATGCTCACGACTCTGGGTGGTAAGAGCCGGATTTGTGGCGGCCAGGGGCTGCCTCCTTCCAGGGCCCATGGCGGAGGAACAGCGGATTTACCTGCGGTGGCGAGTTTCAGATTTCCGGTTGAATCTGGCTGCAGGATCAGAGTGTCGGGTTGCTGGAAGAGCGCATCGATCGCCGCCTGATTTCCGGCCACGGACAGCCGCGATCCCCCGTCGACCGACGTTAGCGTCACAGTGCCCTGGGGCAGAGTCGTTCGGAACACGACCTGTCCGGGACGGAAGGTCTGCGTCGAGCTGGTGTTGGCAAATGAAAACAGTCCCTGGCCGTCGGACTGCAGCACAATTGGATTTCCGCCGTAGAAGTAGCCGCTTCGGGCAGGATCGATCGCGCTCCACGGTACCATTCCTGGTGCAACAAATTGTGGGGGAGGCCCCTTCGGTCCCCACAGCGCGCACGTCGAGGGGCACACGTCGACCGAATTGAACTGGGCTATGGGAAGGACGTGCTGCGGATCGGGCGTGACGTTATAGAAAGGAACGCAGCCGGTCGTCGCCAGGCAGATGATTTGCGCAAACAATTCCTCTTTGCTCAAGCCGAGCCCGGCCAGGTAGTCGGCATACCCCACGCCGCTCATCGCTTGCTCGCCGGGCAGGTCGTGATAGTCGTAGCTGATCGCATTGTCCGCGATCGAATCCGTCTCCTGAGTCCAGACGATGCGATCGAACGACGACTGGAACGGATCGAGTCCATAGACGTTCTTGACGACCAGCCGTCCGTCTCCGTCGGATACCGAGATCAAATTGTGATTTAGATCCTGTGGCCGTCCGAATGCATAACGGCGATTTCCCTTTGCATCTTTTGCGCCGCTACCGGCGCGACACGCCTGGAAGCAATCGGTCGGGCAGCTTTGGAAGGCTTCGGTGACCTTGAGCAGCATCTCTGCGGTACAATCGGATTGGTACTGATTGCGTATCTGGCTGTTGGAGATCTGGCCGTTGGCTTCTCCCAGGACTCCCTGGGTGCAGTCGATGTCGCGGAAAGTATATGGTTGCCCATTCACTACGTAAGGCCAGAAATAATCTGTACCGCTCAGATACGCCTGAAGGTCGGGCAACGGACTGTTGCAAGTCGACAGCCACATCGCCAGCCATCCATCACAAGCGGCATTGCGCAGGGGTTCGGGAAGCGATTTCGAAGTGTTCAGGGTGTGATCGTCGTAGGGGCATAGAACACTTGTCCCGTACCAATGTCCGTAATCATCGGTGTACCAGTTCTGCGAATAGCAGTTCCTTGGGGGCGAATCCCCGCAGGCATGCATTGCATAAGTATCGCATCCCCAGGTCTGGTCGGGCGAATACTGGACATCCAGAAGGTCGCCGACTCCCGCACATAGCCGGGAGACGGTGTCCTGAATTCCCGGCGGCCCGCAGCGGTCGAGGTTATGGCATGACCAACTTTCCGCGGTCGCTTGGGTGTCGCAGATCGTGTGGCACGCGGAAACGAGTTGATCGTCGGGTATGTAGCTCGCCGTCTCCGGCTGGTCGTAATAGGAGAAAGTGGGTCCATTTCCGTCCGCGTCGAGCACGCTGGTCAGGTCGAATTCACTGTTCTTGTCGGGCGCGGTATGCTGAAACGAGACCAATGGTGATTTGCAATCGCCGGCCTTGGTACTGATGCATTTGAGTATCGCGATCTTGCCCATTCGCGCGGCGTGCTGCTCAGCCGCGATGCATGCATAGTTGGGAAGGCCGCCAACCCGCTGCGGTGGACAGTCTTGCCCCGCATTTACGCTGACGTTATCGGAGATTAGCTGGCCTAGCTGATCATCGTAGTTGTAATAAAAGATGCGGCCGACGGTATCGACCACTTTGGTGACGATGCCACCATCGCCGTTTTTGATCGTGTCGTTCCAGTAGATGAAGATGTAGTTGCCCGTCGTGTCCTGGACTTTATAGAGAAGATAAGTCCCCGATTGTCTTGAACTCCTGAAATGATAGGTGAGGCCCGAGCCGTCCTTCAGAACGTAGTAGCTGACATCGTTAGGATGCTTTTCCAGAATGAGTGGCGCATCGGTGGTCGGCTTGTACACCGTGACACTCGGGTCGGCGGTAGTCCCGTCGGGCTTGAACGTAATCCGTTCCATTTGATCGGATACATAGAAAACATCGCCCTCGCAGTCCGCGGTACCGGTCGGGGTCAGCTCTTCGATATGGCGGTCGTAGTTGTGCGACCATCCGAAGCCCACCGGAGATTGATGGCTTATGCGGCTGCGATAATTCAGGGTGAATTCATAATTCACCCCGCTGCCCGGAAAACTTAGATGAGTCTTGCTGATCGAGAATTCGCCGTCCGAACCGACCGGATCGGCGCTGACATTTTGCACCGGTGCGAGGCTTGCCGCGGTTGAAGGAGTCTGTGTGTCCGATGGTCCCGTGGGCACCGTCGTCATCGTACTGCTGACCGTTGCGAGGGTGCTGGGGTCGATCGAGTCCGGATAAGTGCTGCTCATCGCACTATCGATCGCGGTTGCATCACCGACGTCGCCCGGATCGGGCGGAAGAGATTGATTGATATCCGGAGTCTCGGGAGGATCGTCTTGCGAGGTCGCCGGCCGGGCGACCACAAACAGCGCGAAGCCCAGCGCGATGGACGCGAATAGCTGTGCACGCATCGTTTCCCCCTGGGTTTCGCGCCAGGCGCTCAACCGAAACGAGCTACAACTTCGGCTCGACTAGTAAGGCGAACATAGGGTTCGGGTCCGGAAAACGTCAAGCTTGACCAATACCCGAAGCGTCAAGGCTCCCGGTACTCGCGGCGATCTCCGAGCGCCGATCGGCCGGCGTCCGTCATGAGAATTTTTCGCGCGGTCGCGAGGACTTAACACAACGCCGGGTTGTCGCTGCGCCAACGATGCGATCTTTTTGGCCTTTGTGGTTTGACTCTCCAGCAAGCGCAGGCTTTTATTATCGTGCTGATCAGTTTCGCAGTGCCGTGAGAATCATCACCATCATATGTGGATAGTTGCCCTTGCTCTTCGGCGTCCGGTCACCATCGTCGCGATGGCGGCGCTGATGATGTTGTTCGGGTTGTATTCCTTCTTCTCGATGTCGAAGGACATCTTTCCGGCGGTCAACATGCCGGAAGTCAACCTGGTCTGGTACTACCCCGGCATGTCGGCGCCGGAGATCGAGAAGCGGATCGTCAACCTCACCGAGCGCGCCACTTCGCAGACCGTCACCGGCGTCGATCACATCGAGTCCAATTCGATGATCGGCATCGGGCTGATCAAGATCTATTTCCAGCCGGGCGCCAGCACCTCGCTGGGTATCTCGCAACTCACTGCGGTCACCAACGCGATCAAGAATAGTCTGCCGCAGGGAATCGCGCCGCCTACCATTCTCGATTTCAACGCGACCAACGTCCCGATTATCGACGTTATCAGCACCAGCGAGACGCTGAGCGAGATGCAGCTCTACGACTACATGTTCAACTTCGTAGGGCTGTTTCTGTTCACCTTGCCTGGCGTGCAGAGCCCCGCGCCGTTCGGCGGTGCGGAGCGCCAGGTGATGTTGAACCTCGATCCGGGCCGGCTCTACGCGAAAGGCATGTCGCCGCAGGACGTGCTCGACACGCTCCAGACCTCGAACGTGATTCTGCCGGGCGGCACCGCCAAGTTCGGCAACTACGAGTACGTGGTCACAATCAACGGCAGCCCGGTTCATGTCGACGATTTCAACCAGATGCCGATCAAGTACCAGAACAACGCGACCGTGTTCGTGGGCGATGTTGCGCACGCCAGCGACACCTACGCGGTCCAGACCGATATCGCGCGGGTCAACGGCGTCCGCGCGTCGTTCCGCTACGTGCTCAAGCTCGCGTCCGCATCGACACTCAACGTCGTGGCCGATGTGAAAGGTGTTATTCCGCGCGTCAATGCGCTGGCGCCCAAAGGGACGAAGATTTTCCTTGCCTTTGATCAGTCGGAGTTCGTCAAGGAATCGCTGATCGACGTCTTTCAGGAAATTTTCATCGCCTCGGTGCTGGTCGGCATCATGACCATCATCTTTCTGGGTTCATGGCGCAGCACTCTGATCGTCATCACCTCCATTCCGCTCGCGATCATGACCTCGATCGCCGCGCTCCATGTCACCGGGCAGACGATCAATATCATGACGCTGGGCGGTCTGGCGCTGTCGGTCGGCATGCTGGTCGATGACGCGACCGTCGAGGTCGAGAATATCCATCGCAACCACGCGATGGGTAAGCCGCTGGCCGTGTCGATTCTCGATGGCGCGCATCAGATCGCGATGCCCGCGCTGGTCGGCACCTTGTGCATCTGTATCGTGTTCTCGCCGGTCGTGATGCTGCAGGGCGTGTCGAAGTTCCTGTTCACGCCCCTGGCGATGGCCGTCATCTTCGCGATGCTCACGTCGTATCTACTCTCGCGCACGCTGGTCGCCACCATGGCGATAAACCTGCTGCCCGAAGATCCCAATGAACACGGAGTCGGTGGGCGAATCGGTGAGTACCTCGAGCGTTTCGACAAGGGGTTCGAGCGTTTCAAGGAGAAATATAAGAGCGGCCTGACGACTGCACTGCGCCATCGCGGGCTCGTGCTCGCTTGCATCGCCGCGCTCGTCCTGGCTTCGATGCTGCTCTTCGGAGCGGTAGGCGAGGACTTTTTCCCGTACGTCGATGCGGGTCAGATAAAGCTGCACGTACGCGTCCCGCCCGGAATCCGGCTGGAGGAGAGCGAGCGACTGCTCGCGCAAGTGGAAGGAATAGTTCGCGAGGTAATTCCGCCCAGCGAACTGGAGATCATGACCGACCACATCGGCTTGCCGGTCTACTGGGCGCTGCTGTTCTACCAGACCGACACCATCGGCCCGCAGGACGCGGACCTGCAAATCCAGCTCTCCGCGAAACATCATCCGAGCCTCGGATACATCGCCAAAATCCGCAAAGCTGTGAACGAACGGATGCCTGGCGTGCAGATCTATTCGCAGGCCGCTGACATCACCAGCCAGGTGCTCAATTTCGGACTGTCGGCTCCGATCGACATCCAGTTTCAAAGCTTGAATGCTGCCTCGTTGTACAAGCTAGCCGTACAGTTGCTGCCTAAGGTTAAGACCATTCCCGGCATCGTCGACGTCCGCATCCCCGAGGTCTTCGACTACCCGACTCTCAGGCTGGATGTTGACCGGTCCAAGGCGCTGGAGTTTGGAATTTCGGAAAACCAGGTGGCGCAGAATCTGCTCGACTCGTTGGCCTCAAGCGTCGTGTCGACACCAAACAACTGGCTCGATTGGGACACCGGGGTCAACTACAGCGTTGCGGTGCAGACGCCGCAGCACGTGGTCAATTCAATCTCCGAGGTTCTGAAAACGCCGCTGAACGCGAACAACAACAACGGTGACAGCGCGCAGACCCAGTTCGTGTCTAATGTCACGTCCTACAAGCACACCGTCACCCCGCTCGGTGTCGCGCACATGAACGTGCTGCCGGTCGTGGACGTCAACTGCGGTGTCGAGGGGCGCGATCTCGGCGGCGTCACGGCGGACGTGCAGAAGGCGATCAATGAACTCCAGGGGGTGCCTCCCGGGACCACCGTTCACATTCTCGGTCAGAGCCAGGCGATGCACGAAGCGTTCGGTGGGCTGGGCCGCGGGCTCATTCTCGCGATGGTCCTTGTCTATCTGCTGATGGCAATAAACTATCAGTCGTGGCTGGACCCGATGTTAATCATGATGGCGCTGCCGGGAGCCTTTGCGGGCGTGCTCTGGATGCTCGTGGTCTGGCACACCACCTTGAACGTGCAATCGCTCATGGGCGCGATCATGTCGGTCGGCGTCGCGACCACCAACGGCAATCTGCTCATTACGTTTGCCAACGAATACATGGAGAAGGAAGGCGTCGATCCGATTACCGCGGCGATCGAGGCCGGTGCGACGCGGCTCAGGCCGGTGTTGATGACGGCGCTCGCGATGATCCTCGGCATGCTGCCGATGTCGCTGGCGCTGGGCGCCGGCGGCGGAGAGAATGCTCCGCTGGGCCGCGCGGTCATCGGCGGCCTTATCGCCGCGACCTTCATGACGCTGCTCGTCATTCCGATCGTTTATTCGTTCGTGGGCGGGAGTCGCGTCAGCAAGCTGCAGCGCGATGCGCAGATGCGCCGGATTCTCGCACAGACCGAAGCCGCCAAGGAGGAACAGATGTGATGATCTCGACGGCGGGCCATTCGGGGGACATTGATGGCTGAGAAAATCGCAACCACACCGGCCAGCGGCGCGGGCTTTTACCTCAAGTGGATAGCCCTTCCGGTAGTCGCCGTGATCATCGCCGGAGGAATAGTGCTGGCGCACGATCTTTCCATCCGCAACCAGCGCGACGACCTGCAAAAGGAAGCGGAGCAGGGCCGCGTCGTCCTCGTCACCAGGTTGCAGAACGACACCGGCACGCGATCGATAACGCTGCCGGGTGAAATTCACGGCTTCTACGAAACGCCGATCTACGCCAAGATTTCCGGCTACATCAAGGACATGTTCGTGGACAAAGGCTCGCGCGTGAAAGCGGGCGAGCTCGTCGCCACCGTCGAATCGCCCGAGACCGATCAGCAGGTTAGAAACGCCAAGGCGACATACTTACTGGCGAAAATTACCGACGATCGTTATCAGGTGCTGGTGTCGGAGGCGGTCATCTCGCTGCAACAGGCGGACGAAAGTCATCAGACGATGCTCGCGGACCTGGCGAGTTGGCAATCTCTCGTCGCGACGCAACAATACGAGCGCGTGTATGCGCCCTTCAATGGGATGATCACGGTGCGCAACTTGTATCCCGGGGCGCTGGTTGCCACTGCTACCGCGGCCGGCACGACGAATCCTGCCGTCTATCAGATCGCAACTCTCAAGCCGCTCAGGGTCTACGTTTATCTGCCGCAGACCTTCTCGCCTTTTGTGCACGATGGTGACAAGTCGACCGTGACGGTCGGCGAATTTCCGGACCGCGACTATCAGGGGTCAATTACCCGGCATCCGAGCGCTCTCGATCAGTCCACGCGCACGATGTTGCTGGAAGTTGATTTGCCCAATGATGACCTGTCGCTGTACCCCGGGATGTTCGCCAACGTTGCGATTGCCGTGAAGGCTTCCAACGGAGCACCGAGGGTTCCCGACCAGGCGTTGATCTTCATGGACAATCAGGTCTACGTACCGATCGTGCAGAACAATCGAATTCATCTGGTCGACGTGAAGCTCGGGTTCGATGACGGTATTACCTGCGAGGTTTCTCGCGGGCTCAAGGGTGATGAGACCGTGGCGCTGGGTCTGGGTCAGGCCGCGACCGAGGGCGAAGTTATTCGGCCGCTGATCGCCAAGGGCGACCCCGGTTCCTGATACTGATGGCCGCACGATGCGTCGCACTCACGAAAAAGAGCGAAACGCCGCGCTAAGCGCGGGGCTCGCGATCGTAATTCTGGTCTGGCTGGCGGCGGAATCCTTCACGCCCGATTGGATCGCTTCGCTCGGCGGTTACTCGATCTGGTTTTACGGACCGGTCTCGCTAGCGGCTTGGGCTCTTGCCAGTTTGATCTCGTACGCGCTTATCATTCGTGCGCAGCGCAGAAACCCCGCTCTCTGCCCGGAGCATGAAGAGAAAACCCGCGCGGCGCGGATGGCGGCGACCGGCGATCTGTCCAGGGTTCCGGAGTGCGAGGAAGAAGTGGATGCGGCGGAGAAGGACAAGCTCGCCGCGCTGATGGGCGGCTTCGCGATAACAATCACAGTATGGCTCGCGGCGCTGTCGTTTGCGCCCGAAGGTTGGCTCGACGCGATCCAGAACGTTTCACCTTGGGTGTACAGCGTGGCGTCGATGGCACTGTGGAGCGTTTCGGCCGAGTTGATGTATCTGGGCTTCCGCCGCAGCCGCCAGCACAGCTCCGTTCCGCACGCCCATTGAGCGAAACCTGCTCGTCTGAGCGTCACGATCATCGTACCTGCACGTCAAAGACGGCGGTCTCGATTTTTCCAGCGCGTTTGAACTGAACGAAGATGCGGTACAAGCCGGGGTTTGGAAAGCCGTACGGCATCGACAACTCCGGCGAGAGCTTCTCAGCCATCTGCATCTTGCTGGCATCAGCCATGACCATGCCCGGCATCGACATGGCGCCGCTCTTCCCCGCGTCGTTGCTGGCCAGCATCAGCGAGGCCATCGGCACCGATCCGGAGGGATGAATATGCGCGAACACACTGAGGTCGCTTTTCACGATTTCGACGTGCGCCACCATGCCCATATACGGCTCCAGATCCGTCGCCGGCGCACCGCTCGGGTTCTGAACGCTGAAGCGCAGAACCATCGGCGTGTTCGCTTGCAGGGCGCCGTGCTGCCACACGACGCGCGTTCCGTCAGCGAGGGTATCGGTCGATTCCTCCGATGCACCGTTGATAGGAGCGAACGATCCTCCTGAATCGTCGGCGGTGAGCGGGCCGCCCTTTGTTTGCGGCAGATCGATAGCGCCCACCAGCGTCCACGGAAAGCCGCTCTGGTCGACGACATCGGCGAACACGTCATAGTGTCCCGCATCGAGCGGCGGCAGTTGCGCGTCAAAGCTGCCGTCGGCGTTGTGAACCGGATGGAGATGCCAGAAGCGATCGAACGCCGGTGTGCGCACCAGGAACAGATGCATCAAATGCCCGTGATCGGGAATGAGCTTGTCCATTACCTTGTACTTCGCCCACGGCGAGTCGGCGGCCTTTATGCTCAATCGATCCGAGCCTTCGAGCGTCACGGTTATCGGCGGCGGCTTGAACAGCGTGGCGATTCGCGCATAGTCGCGCGCATCGGAGTCCCACCATTCGAATGCGAAGAAAAAAATCGCCGCGACGATCGCCATAGTCACCATCATCGCGATCCGCCCGGTCCGAACCGCCGCGCGCGATGGCGCCACGCCGGGTGCAAGAAGCGCGTCGCGCGCGGCGGCCCCGACAATCGAGATCGCGCCCACCGCCAGCGCGGCAGCCAGCGCCAGCAGGATTGCGCCGAGCCATTTCGGCATCGCAAGATTCCGGCGGGCGAACGATGCGACCGGCACCGACATTTCCGCATCGCCATGCGTGCCGTTTACCTTGAGCAGCACACGCAGCGAACCATACTCCATCAGCCACAGGCTGGACGTGAACAGATGCGGGTCCACGGGCGATCGCACCGCGATGTCGGGAACCGGCGCGTATTGCGATCCGGCGCCGCTCAGCCTGGTGACCGCTGTGCCGATCTTGCGGACGTCGTCCGAGTCGGTGCGAATCTGGACCTCAGCGACGCCCGGAATCACCTGCGGAACCATTACCGTTACGAACAGATGATACGGTCCGGCATTGCCCTCGTAGAAAACATCGGGGCTGCCGACGTGCGCGAAAGCGCGAGCCGCGCACAAGATGATCGCGAGCGCGAATGCGATCGCGAACGCGTGCCGCGTCGGTCCGGGTCGAAGACTCGCCATCGTCGTCCCGCGTCAGCGCTGCACGGTCCGGAGCCAATTTCCGATCGCCATTCCGATCGAGCAGAAGATTATCGAGAACAGCAGCGCCCACACCATTCCAGTGGCCAACCCGTAGTGACCGTTGTGCGCGATGAAATGATACGGGTCGTAAAGGAGATTGGCCGGGTCGGAGTAACCGAAATAGATGGTTCCGAAAATCCGGTTGCGCGCCCCCTCCGACATCAGAAAGTCGGCGAACGGCCACTGTGCCGCGACGAACGCGGCGATGTACACGCAGCCCGCGGCGAGGCCGGCTCGCCAGCCGCCCCATCGCTCGCCCATCAGGCGGCGCAGCACATCGAGCGCGATGGCGGGCACGATAAGCAGCACTGGAAACCACAGCGGCACCATGTGCGTGATGGGCTGGTAAACCGGCCCGAGCTTTGGCTCCGCGGGAAACAGCGGAAAGGTCCACAGTCCCAGCATGAACAGCCCCATGTAGATCGCCGCCATCGCGGTTGCGGGCCATCGCGATGACGACACGCAGGAAATGGCGATCAGCGCGATCGGAAACGCCCTCGCAACCGACTCATAGAACCGCGCGCTGTGCATGAACTCTATCGGCGTCGACTCCAAAATGAAGAGCGCGGAGCCGAAGGTCACTATGCCGCCGACGTAGAGCAGCAGCCCACTGAGTTTTTCGCGATACGCTCCCGCGGCGCGATTCACATGCGCGCAGACCAGGATCACCGCGCCGAAATTGATCATCGCCTCGCCGAACGCCAGCATCGAATGCGGCAGGCTGACGATTTTGACGTCGAGTCCGTACGCGGCGTGCCACCAGTTATCGAACGGCGCCGAGGTGAGCATCGCAATGCCGCCCCACGCCGCGATGAAGCATCCAAGCGGTCCGCGAAATCCCCACACCGAAACCGAAGTGTCTTTCGCGTCGTCCGACGATCCGAAGGTCGTTGCGAGAATCGCGTAACCGCTTGCGATGCCCGCCAGCACCCCGGCCATGTAGGTCATCATGTGCGCCGGAGTCCAGAACGTGTCGCGGCCGATCGAGATATGCCACGAGATGTCCCAATAGCCACCGGCGGCCTCGCAGGTGACCGCTGCCGCCAGGCACCATACGTACCATGGAATCTTCGCAGTGCGCGCGGAATCGATGGTGCCGGTCGCGACGCGAGCAATGGGCTCGAAGGCGCCGGCCTCGGAAATGGCGTTTCCCATGACGCCTTTTAATCTAGCGCATTAGCGAAGATGCGTGGAGCACCCAGCATCTCGGCAACGAGGGGCGGGCAAAGGGGTCCGATAGACGACGCTGGAAAGATCAGACGATCAGACTGATCGCGTCGCCGACCAGCCGGAAGGGCGCCAGAATGATCGTGCCGATCGCGTGAAATGTTGCACCGAGTACGCTGTCAGGTTCGTCGTCCTTGGTCGTTGTAGTGGTCGTAGTCGTCGTCGGTGCGGCACTGGGGTCTGAGGCCGTGGTTTCGCTCGTCGTCGTGGTGGTCTCACTCTGACTTGAACATCCTGGAATCACTGCGGGAGCGATCAGCGCGATCGACAGGGCAACCATGGGCAAGATCCGCGATTTCATTTGCCTTCCTCCGCTTGAGAAACGGCACGTTCCGCCGCCTCACAGACAGTGGAATCAGCAAATGCCGTACCGTTGAGGAAGCTACTCAGAAATACGAGGATTTTTCGCCCGAGATGCCAAATTCCCCTGATGCTTTGGCGCGGATCGCGTCCATACAAGTGATGAAAGTTGTAAAATTTACCGCATCGATCCGAATTATCGTTACACGAAAATTCGCCCCAAATATTCCGTCAGGCGCGCCGCGTCTGCCGGGAATGAACGATATGCGATGTAGCCGTCGGGGCGAATAACGTACGCGCACGACGACACGGCGTGGTACGCGCGATGGAGTGTATCGGCCGTATCGATGATCGCGTCGCCGTTCCATCCCGCGGTCGCGTCGGGTTCATTGCCGCCCGCGACGATATGAATTCTGACGTTGTCCTTGTACTTGTCGGCGATCTGTTTGGCCGTCGATGCCAGCGCGGCGTACTCCGAAGCGCCGGCACGGGCGCCGCCGAACAGCAGCACTTTGTGCTCGTCCCCGCGCAGCAATTCACGGAGCCGGGCCGACTTACCATCGCGCAGCCGCAAGCCTTCGGCGTCCGGTGCGCGATCGCCGGCGCGCGGGCCGCCGCCATAGGACGCGATCGATGCGAACAGACCCTCGTGGTATTCGCCGACGATCGGGCTTTCGCGGTAGTTGACTTCCAACTCCGCCATGTTGCGCGCGGCGAAGCTTCGAAACATGTCTGAAGAGGAAAGGACCGCTGCAACACGGTTACGAATACCCGCCCCCACCGGGTTTCGGAGTTCCATGGCTTTCGTCATCGTATCGGTCAACTTGAGCACCGCTCGCCCGACTGCATGCCGTTCAGCACCGTAGCTGTCCAGCACCGCCGGCTTGGCGAGTCCTTTCATGGTGAGCGCGAGTTTCCACGCCAGGTTGTATGCGTCCTGAAGTCCCGTGTTCATTCCCTGGCCGCCGGCCGGTGAATGGATATGCGCGGCGTCGCCGACCACGAACGCGCGGCCGGCGCGATAGGCGGATGCCTGCCGGCGATGGATTTTGAAATACGCCATCCATTTCGGATCGTGCAGGCGCGCCTGGATGTGGCACTGTTCGTCGACGATCTTCTGCAGGTCTTCGATCGTCGGCTCGCCGTCAGGGCGTTGCGCGTCAACATCGGCGATCAGGCGGTAGCGACCGTGTGTAATCGGAAAGAAAAAAACGATTCCCTTCTCGCTGGCAAAGCCGCATATCTCGTCGTCGGGCATGCTCGAATCGACCCAGATGTCCGCGAGCGCGAAATGTTCTTCGTACTCCTCGCCATCGAAGCCCAGATTCAGCGCGTGGCGCACGGTACTATGCGCGCCATCGCACCCGATCAGGTATTCGGTGCGGCATTGCTCCTCGTGGCCGTCCGGATGCTTCAGCGTGACTACGACCGCATCGGCGGTCTGCGCAAGGCTTGTCAGTTCCACCGAGCGTTCGACTTTGACACCGAGGCTCTCGAGATGCTTTCCCAACAGCGCTTCGGTTTCATCCTGCGGCAGCATCAGCGCGAAATTGTAACGGCTGGCCAGATTGTCGAACGAAAAATGAAGGATGCGCTTGCCGTCTGCGTATACACTTCCGCCGTGGGCTTTGACCCCTTCGCTGACGAATCGGTCCACGATTCCGACGTTCTCGAAAATCTCGAGCGTGCGCGCGTGAATTGCCAATGCCTTGGAGAGATCGGCTGCGTGCGGCGACTTATCGACGATGCGGCATCGAATACCCCTCCGCGCAATTTCACAGGCCATCATCAGGCCGGTCGGCCCTGCGCCAACTACCAGAACCGGAACGTCAATTGCTGCTTGCTGGCTCATACTTCTCCCACTCAATTGCACAACCTGTTTAACGGACTATTTCCCGGCCGCGCTTTTGGCGGTCGCGACCGGTGTCGCCCCGTTTGCGGCGAAGAGCTGACGGCCCATCCAGCGCAACAATCGCATCCGCTGCTGCCGGAACGCCGTTTCGGTCGGCTCCTTGCCGGTCAACAAAAACACCATCTGCGGCGCGGCGATTGGAAATGCTGCCAGCGCAACAAACGAAAGCAGCAGCTGCGCCGGGTCGGCATCCGCGGGCAATCCCGCGGCCTCGATACCGCGTCGTATCTTCTCGATCGCAGCGCTGAACATCACCTTGCGCTCCGCGACCGCATCGATCTGCCTGCGCCAGGGGCCGAGCGCCTCCCACTCCATCATCCGCATCCATTCCATGTCCTCGCCGATCCTCTCGTAGAAGTGAACGATGGCATCGTCGAGATTATCGGGCATTTCGGCGAGCAGCCGGACGCGGCGTGCAAGTTCTGCCGCCACGCTCTGCCGATACAGGCCGCGCTTGTCGCCGAAGTAGTAGTAGAGCATCCGCTTGTTGATCCGTGCCCGCCGGGCAATCGCGTCCACGCGCGCGCCGGCAAGACCCTTGGCGGAAAATTCGGCTCGGGCGGCGGCGAGGATTCGCACCTTGACCGCGTCGGGGTCGCGGGTCTTGTGGGCGTTTGCGGTTGGCACTGTCCGGCTCTTCTAATTAACCATTTAGTTAATACAGCTGCGAAATAGTGTCAAACCCCCTTGTCAATCCCCGTGGGTCATTGTCGCGGCCGGAACGCACTCCGGGCGACGAATATATAATTCGATCATGCAGGCTTAGACCGGGCGCAACATTCAGCGGCATAAGATCGCTCTGGAATAGTCTGTCCGAACCGGGGCAGAGATTGGGACCTGGAGTTCACAGATGAACAACGCGCAGTTGCCGGGTCAGAAATTCCAGCTGTATGAGAGCGAGATGCTCCGGATGCACGGCTACGTCGTGCACGTGCGCGGACGAGTCAGCATCGTGGAGGGACATGGCTATCTGACTACTCGGCGCTTCGTATTCTGCCGAAAACCGCGCGTCCCGTTCGGGTCCATATTCGGCCAGTTTTTCAGAGGCCGGAAAATCGTCTTTGCGTTTCCGCTCGAAGACCTCATTTCCATCACGCACGAAAAGCACGGTCTGGGCAGGAAGCACGTTTTCAGACTGCGCAACACCGCCGAACACAGCGTTCAGTTCGGTCCGCGGCGCGACACGTGGCTGCTGGCATTCGGCGCCGCAATACGGCAAATCAGGCCCGGAATCGCCCCGCGCCAACGCAAGGAATTCATCGAGTTCGCGTAGCGCTCGATACTCTCGACGCTACGCCGCCCAGAAACTGAATCAGAAGGCGGGCGGAAGCGCTTCTTCTTTGGGCTTGTCCACGCCCACGGTCATGACCGTTGCGTCGGAACGGTAGCGGATATGATAGAAAGTCAGCTCGCTGCGGTCGCGGTCCATCTGGCTCGGCGCCGCGGCAATCGGACCGTGATGAGTAAAAAATGACGCGGGCATCTGGTTTGCAGCGTTCACGAATTTCCCACCGTCCGGAAAGAACGCATAGATAGCATCGATCTGTCCGTCCGCCATCACCTGCGTGGCATTCGGGGCACCCAGGACCGTCTCGACCTCAGAGCGTGGAGTGCCCGGCCTGGTCACATCGGGGTTGTACTGGATCGAAAAGTCTTCGTGAGGCGGCTGCGGGCTCGCCGGCAGGATCGCGGGCGCGGGAATCGGCAGGCGCGGAGCGCCAGCGCATCCATCGCATGCCATGACGATCAACAAGGCGACGATGCGGCGCTTCATCGCTCACCTAAGCGCAGACTTCAGCCGACGGCGGATTTCTTGTCTGGTGCGTCGAACGCCGACTGATTGACGCGTGCGGGCCGCCGAAAGAAAAGCTCGAACATCGAGCCCTTGCCCGTCGTGCGTTCGACTTCACGGATGACGAAATACGCGCCGAACACGATCGCGACGCAGAGCACGGTTCCGAAAAAGCGATCGCGATTCACGCGATGAAAAAAGAAGCGGATGCCCGCGCCTAGCGATCCAGTCTCGCGATAGCCGTTGAGCACCCGCTCGATTACTCCAAAGACGAGCACCGCAAACACATAGATGATCGTCTTGCATACCACCGCGTAAACCCGCGGAAAGTGGCGGAGTTTGGCATAGTCGCGATGGTCGAGAACCAGGACTGCCTTTGCCGCGAAAATCGCCCCGATGACGGCTTCGGAAAAAGGAGAGAAACCAATCGCGTATTGCGCCAGGAACAGTTTGATCACCAGCAGGACCAGCAAAAAACCAATCAGAAAAAACAGCAGCGCGGGCGCGATCGATTCGATTTCGTGCGCGATGTAGCGCAGAGCGTTGATCGCGAACCCCGGCAATTTTGCCGGCGGTCCGCCTCGTTCAGGCTGCATGGGTGCGGGTTCCATTGAATAGCGCCAACTGAATTGTCCGCGCCGAATCATAGCACAAACCGCTGAATTCAGAATTTGAAGGCGGAGTCCTAAGATGATTGCTGACGCGTGCCCAACAGGTAGATACCGCCAGCCAACTGGGTCGACAGCAGCATCGCGAAGACCAGGCCGCCGATGACGGCGACACTCAGCGGCTGCTGCACTTTGGCGCCCGCGCCGAGTCCGAGTGCCAGCGGGAACAGGCCTGCCGCTGTGGCGAGCGTGGTCATAAGGATCGGACGCAGCCGGATGCGCGCGGCGGCGAGCAGGGCGTCTCTCGGCGCCGCGCCCGCCTGCACATCGCGCTCGGCGTGATCGAGCAGCAGGATGCCATTTTTCGCCGTGATGCCGGCGACCATGATGATTCCCATGAACGAAGAGATGTTCAGCGTTATGCCGGTCAGATCGAGGGCGACAAAACTTCCCGCCAGGCACGATACGGCTGCGATGAGACATCCCAGCGCGGGAGCGAGGCGGCGGAACTCCCAGACGAGGATGAGAAACATCGCGACCGTGCCGGCGATCAGCACCATTGAGAGTTGCGCAAACGCCGCCTTTTGCTGCGCGTAGAGGCCGCCGTACTCGATTGCGACTCCGGCCGGCAGCGCCATCGCGCCCAGCCTCCGCCGGACCTGGTTCATCGCGGTGCCCAGATCGACGCCGGCGAGTCGCGCCGTTACATGCACTACGGGCCGCAGCCGCTCGCGATCCATCTCGGTGCGCTCGCCGGCAAAATTGAACTGCGCCACGGACGACAGCGGCACGTGCCCATTACTGGCGCTGTGAAGCAGAACCTCGGACAGCGAGCTTAAATCGTGATGAAATGAATCCGGATAACGCACGCGCACGCCCACGAGACGATCGCCGGCAATGACGTTGGTCGCGACCTTGCCTTCGATTACCGTGCGCAAAGTCGTGGAGACGTCGCTTGCGGTGAGTCCGTAGCGCGCAGCGGAAGTCTCGTCGACGATCACTTCCTGCTCCGGATTGCTGAGCACCACTCCGTCGAAGACATCGACCAGCCCGGGGATCTTCCTCAACTCGCTCGCAATGCGATGCGCCGTCTCCTCCAGTTGCTTCTGGTCGGCGCCAAAGACTTTGACTTCAATTGGTTCCGGTGCCCCCGAAAGATCGCCGATCAGATCCTGCAGCATCTGCGAGAATTCGATGTTCACACCAGGAACGGTGGCCAGCACCCGATCGCGAACCGATTTCACCACGTCATCTATGGAGCGATTGCGATTCGCGTTCAGCCGAACCGACATGTCCCCCCGATTGGATTCGGTGAGGAAAAATCCGAGTTGCGTACCGGTGCGGCGCGAGAAGGCCGCTACCTCGGGCGTGCTCAAAAGTACCTGCTGAATTTGGCCGAGCAGGGCATCGGTGTCGGCGAGCGTGCTTTGCGGAGGCGTGATGTAGTCGAGAATAAACGCGCCCTCGTCGAGTTCGGGCAGATAGTCGGTGCCCACGGACTCGTAGAGAAAAACCGAGAGCACTATCGCGCCGGCGGCAGCGACGATCGCCAGTACCGGGAGCCGGAGGAAGGGCCGCAACGTCAAAACGTACAAATCGGTGATCAAGTCGAAGACCCGCCCGGCGGCGCGGCTCGGCCGCCGCATACGCTCGAATGCCATCTCGAGCGCCGGTGTGAAGTAGAGCGCCAACCCCAATGAGACCGCGAGGCCCGTTCCAAGCGTGACAGCGAGGGAACGAAAGAAGACTCCGGTCACCCCGCTCAAAAAGACGAGCGGCACGAAAACCACGATAACGGTGAGCGTGGAAGCGACCAGCGCGCGCGACAGCTCCTTGAGAGCGGCGGGAATTGCTTCGCGAGTCGCCGCGCCGCTCGATCGTGCGCGATGAATCGCCTCGATCATCACGATCGCGTCGTCGATGAAGAGGCCGATTCCCGCGGCGAGTCCGCCCAACGTCATCATGTTGAAGGTCAGCCCGGTCGCTTTCATCATCGCGAAGGTAATCGCGATGGTGCATGGCACGACGATCGCGGCGACTGCGGCGCTGGCGAAGCTTCGCGTGAACGCGAACACGATCAGAACGGCGAGCGCCAGTCCCAGCACGATCGCATCGCGCACGCTTTGAAAAGACTCGTTCACCAGCGCGGACTGATCATACGAGAAGGAGAAATCCACGTCCGGATAGCGCTGGCGAAATTGATTGATGAGGTCGCGCGCGTTCTGCGCAATTTGCGAGGTGTTGCCGCCGGGCTGCCGGGAGATGCTGACCAGCACCGCCGGCCCATGCTCCGACGCGGTTCGGATGTAGTCTTCGCGGATGCCGAGTTCGACGGTCGCCACGTCGCGCACGCGAACAGGTGCGCCGCCCAGGGTGGCTATCGTGAGGCCCGCGAGCTTTTGCGCACCGCGAATATCGGTCGTTACGACCGTCAGCAGCATCTGATGCGAATCGAGCACACGCCCCGCCGACGCGACGACATTTCCTTTTGCGAGCCCATCGATAACATCCTGTGGCGAAAGCTGGTGTTGCAGCATCAGGGCGGGATCGAGCCGCACAATAAGCTCGCGGTATTTTCCGCCCACGATTTCCACGCGGTAGACGCCGGGGATGCGATGGAAGCTCGGCACTACATCGTAGAAAGCGATGTCAGTCAGTTCCGCGAGGTTCCTGCTGCGCGAACTCATGCTCGTGTCGACGATCGGGAAAGTCCCCGTGGTCAGAAGCCGAGTCGCGACGTTGGTGCCCTCCGGGAGCTGCGCTCTCACCTCGGCGATCGCTGCATTCAGCAACTGGAAGGAAGTGGCGGCGGACGCAGACTCGGTGAAGGTAACGTCGATTTCGGAGCTGCCGCGAGTAGTCGTCGAGCGGACGATGCTGACGCCCGTGACGCCATATGCCGCTTCCTCCAGTGGACGAGTAACTGACACGAGCATCTGTTCGAGCGGAATATCGCCGCTGTCCGCGAGCACAATCGCGCGGTTGAAAGTCATTTCGGGAAACACCGCGCTGGGGATGCTGAATGCGAGCATCACGCCCAGGATGCTCAGGGCGACTACCGTAAGGATCGCGAGCGTG
Source organism: Binataceae bacterium (SeqCode) (assembly GCA_052146355.1). GTDB lineage: Bacteria > Desulfobacterota > Binatia > Binatales > Binataceae > JAFAHS01. Next base: position 65,589 of record JBKQNE010000179.1, read on the forward strand.
TAGTTGGTGCGGCTCACGATTGCGGTCCGGCGATTCGGACGTGGAGTCCGTCGGAGAGCGCGTAGCCGCCCGAGGTGATCACTTCATCGCCGGCCTTGAGACCGCTGAGCACCTGCACGTTTGCGCCGTCGTGAATTCCGATCGTCACGCCGACGCGATAAGCCAATCCGTCGGCTCCCGCCACAAACACGTGATAGCGGCCTTCACCCAGGTCCTGAAACAGCGCAGCGGCGGGAATCACGATCGCGTCCGTCACCACGGCGGTAACGATTCGTGCCTCAATCGGCGCGCCTATATCGCTGATGCTCCTGGAGCCGATGAAGTCGAGGCGAACCGGAGCGGTCGCGCTGCCGGTATCGAAATTCGGAATCATCGCGTCCACGCGCGTGGGAAATTCGATTCCCGGTTCGAGTCCCGAGGTCACGGTCGCGGGCATGCCTGGTGAGATCAGCCGAATCTCGTTGATCGGGATCGAGACTTCGACGTAGATGCTGCTCGGGTCCATCAATTCAGCAATCGGGTCGAGGTCGGCGACCATCTGACCGCTGGTGATCGGCGCGCGAAACACCACTCCCGAGTCCGGCGCCACGATCGGAATACCATCGCCCTTGTCGTAGCGATCCACCGATTGCGCGAGCGCGGCGGCCTCCTGCGGATCGAGCTTACGCGCGATCGCCAAACCCGCCCGGGCTGCTTCGATTTCGCGATTGACGATGTAGCCGATCAATTGGCCCCTGTGGATCACGGCGCCATTTTTGATGGTAACGCCCATCACTCGGCCTGACGCAGGCGACCGGATGGTCACGTGACGGCTAGCGACCGTGGTGCCGAGCGTGCGGAGCGTGCTCTTCATGGGCGCGACGGTGGCGGGCGTGGCACTGACCAGCATCACCGGCACGGGCCCCGCCTTTGGCGATTCTTCGCGCGCTGACTGTCCCGCGTTGCATCCACTCGCGAGCGCAATCAGCAAGCTGGCAAGCGCGATCCTGCGTCCATTCATCGGGTTTGTCCGTAGAGCAGTGCGGTCTCGGCCGCGGCTTCGCGGGCGGCGAATTGATGGTTCAGGGATTCGATTCGCAGCTGCTCCGACCGCTCATAAGAGTCGAGCACCTCCAGCAAGGTTGCGCCGCCGCCCCCCAGAAAGCGCGTCCACGTCAGGGCGAAAGCATCGTCCGCAGTGGGTTGTGCGCGCGCGAGAATAGCCAGTGCGTCGCGGGCTTCATCGTAGCGCACGGACGCATCTTTGAGCCGGCGTTCGAGAAGATACTGTGTCCGCCGGAACTGCGCCTCGGCGCCGTTCTGTTTCGCCTTGGCCTGATCGATTCGCGAGGAGATGGCGCCGCCGTCGAACACCGGCATCGAAACCACGCCATCGTAGGATGCGCCGTAGCTATGATTGATCGTCGCCGTGGGGTTAACCCCAAGAAAGCCGCTGGTGAGCGCGATCTGAAACGTCGGCAGGCGGGCGGCCTCTGCCGCCTGGACCTGGAGCTTGGCGGAGGAAATCGCCCGCGATGCTGCCTGAAGGGCGGGAGTCTGCGCAATGTCGCCATTGGGCAGCCCGGGAGTATCGGTAACGTCCACCACTTCGATGTCGGCTTGATCGAATTGGCCGATGAGCGATCCGAGGTTGGCCACCGCGCGACGCGTAGCGCTGCGGGCCGATGAAAGCGCGAGTTCGCCCGAATCGCGTGCGCTGCGCATCTTGAGCACGTCGTTGGTAATTGCGATGCCGCTGGTTTGCAGCGACTCGACCGTGGCGACATAGCGCGAGAGCCTGTCCAGGTTGCGCGAAAGCTCGCGCTCGGTTTGATGTGCGCGCATCAGGTCGTAGTATGCGACGCTCGTGTCGAAAGCGATCTGCGCGCGCGCCGCGGCCACACCGAGTGTGGCGGCCTCGCTGACGTAGCGCGCGGCGCGATATTGAGCCTGCCGCCGCCCCCAATCCCACGCCGTGTAGTTGAGCGCGAGCAACGCGGTCGAAAGACCCGCATTGGTAATGATGGGGTTGTACCCGGGCGCCTGGTAGTACTCGGTTCCCGCCGTGACGTCGGGGTAGAGCCGCGCGCGCTGCTCGCGCGCGCGTGCAGCGCTCACGTCGCTGTCCGCGGACGCCATCGAGACCGATGGCGCAAACGCGAGCGCGCGATCAATGGCATCCGCGAGCGTGAGGGGCGCCGCGGCGGCGCAACCCAACTCCGCAAAGAAGAAAGCCGCAACTGCGGCGATCGTGATCCGCAAGGAGTGGTTGGGCATCATCCGCAGAAAAATATCAGCGCCCGTGTGACGGACCTAATTAACGGGCGTTAAGCTTTCACCCCGATTTTGTCTCCAGGTGTCGTTCGCCAGTGGCACATCTCTCCCGCAAAATCACTCATCCATTATAGGAAAGTGGTGTCATTCCGAGGTTCTTTTCCGAGGAATCCCCTGAGTGTGAGAACCTTTGAACTCGATCGCCGAGACAGCCTCTTTGGGTTGCGGGCGTTAGTCCGCGCTGAGGACCAAAGGGAGGAAGGATCCTCTGCGCGCACGCGAACCTGTCTTCGCGAAGCGCTTCTTGGTCTTGCAACGCTCTCCCGGCGGGAGAAGGCCGCTGTTTTTCGACAGTCTCTCTCAGGGAAGGGGTCAGGGGTTAGGTCGCTTTGAAGCCCGCGTCGACGCTCGCTGAACCGGACGATCCGATCGGCAGCGTCACTGTGAATTCGCTGCCCCCGGCGGTGCGATTGGCCGCGCTGATCTGTCCGCCATGAAGCCGCGCGATTTCGCGGCACAGGCTCAACCCCAGTCCGCTGCCTTCGCTATTGGCGTGCGCGCCGCGAAAGAACCGATCGAAGATCAGCGGCAACTCGCCGGGTTCAATACCGGGCCCGGTGTCCGCCACGCGCAGCACCGCGCGATCGTCCTCGCGGGCGAGTCCGATCTCGATTGCGCCACCGGGCGGCGTGAACTTGAGCGCGTTGTCGACCAGGTTGATTACGAGGCGGCGCAGATGGGTCGCGCTGCCGTCGACGATCGTTTTCTCCATCGCGTTGGCGTGGAGGCCGATATTTCTCGTGGCGGCGAGCGGCTCGACCGCGGACGCAACCTCTCCAACTATCTCCGCGAGATCGACCGGTTTCCGATCGATCGCTACTTCTCCGTTGAGCCGCGCGAGCATCAGGAGTTCTTCCGCGATCTTGCACAGGCCGACGACCTCGCGATGCGCGCTTTCGAGCGCCGTGCGATTCTCCGCTGGTGAGCGCTCACGCGCGAGTGCCACGTCGAGTCCCGATCGCAGCACGGCCAGCGGAGTACGGAGTTCGTGGGCGGCATCAGAAGCGAAGCGCCGCTCGGTCGCCGAGGCTCGTTCGAGCCGGTCGAGTAGAGAGTTGATTACTTCCGTCAATCGCCCGATTTCGTCGCGCACGGGAGGCATCGGGAGGCGGCGGTGCAAGTCGCCGGGCCCAATCGCCGCGAGCGATTTTCCCAGCGCCGCAATCGGAGCGAGCGCGCTGCCCGCGAGCAGGTAGCCGCCCGCGACGCACAGCACCAGGACCATCGGCACCGTAAGCAGCAACGTCTTGCGGAGCCGCTCGATCGATTGGCGGATAGGGCTTACATCGACACCGTCCTGAAGCATCGCGGGCTCGCCCTGAAATGTCAGGGGAACCACTGCGAAGCGAAACGCCCGGTTGGAACTCGTGATAAGGCCGCGAAAGCCGCCATCGACCGAAATATCCGGCGGAGTGGCGTTATCGTCGCCGAAGTCGGCGACGATGCCATGCGTTCCGACGAGGCGGACGCGCCGGCGCGGTCCCACGTCGCGCTCCAGGCTCAGGCTGCGCACGAATGCAATCGCGCGCGGCACGTCGGCGCGGGACAGCTCGTGCGCGCTGGTGTCCGCTTCCTCGAGCAGCGCGGCATCCATCGGCCGCCACTGTTCATGTGCGAAAAGCCGCAGCGCCGCGTAGGCGGAGACCAGCAGGATTCCGCCCAGCACCAGCGCCCAGTAAATCGTCAGCCTGAGCCGGATACTCATCGCGGGGAATGAACAGCGCCGTGCGTCATCCGGCCTTCATCGAATAGCCGACGCCGCGGACCGTGGCGATCATCGAGTTCTTCGGGTCGGCGTCGATCTTCTGGCGCAACCGATTGACGAACACTTCGATTAGATTCGTAAAGACGTTGTAGCCCGAGTCCCAAACCGTTTCGGCGATCATGTCGCGCGTGACCACCTCGCCCGCTCGGCGCATCAGCAACTCCAGCAGCATCGCTTCTTTCGGCGAGAGCGCAATCGTCTTGTCGGCGCGGCGTGCGCGGCGCTTGACCGAATCGAATTCGAGATCTCCTACCCTGAGAACGGCGGCCTGTGCCGCGGGCCGGCGCCGCGAAAGCGCGTGGATACGCGCGAGGAGTTCGGCGAACGCGAACGGCTTTACCAGGTAGTCGTCGCCGCCGCTTTCCAGCCCGCTGACACGATCGTCGATCGACCCGCGCGCCGTCAGAAACAGCACCGGCGTCGAATCGCCGCCTTTGCGCCGCTCGCGTAGGAAATCGACGCCGCTCTTGCCGGGCAGGCCGATATCCAGAACCATCAGGTCATAGCTCTTGCGCGCAAGCATAGCCTCGGCTTCCTCGGCCGACTTGACCCAATCGAGCGCGATACCTTCTTCGGTGAGCCCCTGGCGCAGATTACCCGCCAGCCGCTCTTCGTCTTCGACCAGCAGCAGACGCAACGGCTGCATCCCTCAATGCTGGCACGGCATCGGCACGAGTTAAAGCCGGTCCGAAGGATATCCAGGTGACCACCCGAATCCGATTGGCTGAGTATCGGAAGTTTGCGTATCATTTGTGGAGTGATGCCGGTCGAGGTCTATACGCGCCAGCGACGCGCGGAGTTCCTGCTCAATAACGCGGTGGACGCGGAGGACTATCGCCGCGTGTGTGACGAGGTAAAGCGAATGGGTCTCGACCCCGACCGAATAGACCATCTGAAGCCGCCCGGCGCTTGATTCTTGCCCCGAGCCCAAAAGGGGAGCTGCAACTGCAGCCGAGGGCGACGGAATTCCTTCACGAAAGGTCCTATGCCTTCGATGGCATTTGAAGGCATCCTGGCCAGCGGCTAGAGCGCGAACGAAATGATGCCGGCCGCTACCAATGCGCCTGCCCAGATGGTGTCGAGATTGATCCAGGCGCTGCGCAGGATGGCGAGCCCGAGCTTTTCGTAGACCAGAATCGCGATCACGCCCATTACCGTGACCATCGCACCCGTATGCACCGCCACCACCGCGATTGCTTGTGCGACCGGATGGCTCTGCCATAGAGCCGCCATGCTATGCGGCGGACACATCGTGCCGTCGGGTGGAGTCATTTGCAGAAGGATAGGGAAGAGCATCAGGCCCGCACCATGCGCCGACGCCATGAGAAATGACCACAGCGCCAGCTCCGATGAGTTCACGCGCATCGCGACCCAGCGCGGATGGGCCTGCGGACGCAGGAAACGAAACACGCCGAATGCGATCAGTGCGAGCGCGCCAGCCGGCCTGAGCCATTCAACGGCGACGAAGGAACGAAGGCCCGCGACGATCGCTACTACGACGCCGATCGAAACGAGATGGCCGATCGCGATCGGCGCGAGTGCTCCGATAACCCTGGCGCGGCTCCGGTCCTGCAGCCCCAGCGCCACGGCGAACAGCCAGCCCATCGACGGATCGATGCCATGGTAGGCGCCCAGCGCCGCAATCACCAACCACGGCCAGATGCCGGTCACGGATAGCAGTACGAATCGGAGGAGGAGTCGCCGCCTTCGAGGCGAATCTGATGCGGCCGCTCGCCTTCGAACTTCGTGAAGAACTCCTTATCGAGTGTCATCCCGCCCGACGGATTCGCATCGACCTTCGCCACCCATCCCTTGATTCCCTCGGGATAGAATTGCGCATCCCACGCCCCGTACAGCGAGTTGCTGAAGTAGATGCGCTTGCCGTCGCGGCTCATCTCGACCATCTGCGGCCCGCCGTTCAGCGCGCCGCCCTTCGGATGCGCGCCGTGCGAAACGATGCCGCCGAGGCGGATGTTGCCGGTGAGCTTGGGATGGAACGGGTCGCTCACGTCATATTGCTTGAAGTCGCCGGTTCCCCAGCACGAGATGTAGAGGAAGCGATCGTCGAGGCTCAGGTTGATGTCCGTGATGAGCGGCGGCACCGCCTTGAACGGTTTGAGCGCGGGCGGCAGCACGGCGGGGTCCGCGGGCTCCGCCGGAACTTCGATCACCTTCTGGACCGACCAGTCTTCCCCCTTGCGATTCCAAAGCCAAATCGAGGCCGACAGGTCCTTGGTCGAGATGACGACGCCGACGAAACCGTAGGTCTTGGTCGGATCGTGCGAAGGCCGCAGTTCCAGCGCCATCTGGTTTTCCGCCCCGATGTCGAGCGTTTTCAAATGGCGGCGTTTGCGCAGATCCCAGATGTGCAGGGCGTGGCCGTATTTTCCGCCCAGCAACAAATCGGGAACGATGCCGTTTTCGATCATGTTCGGCGTGCCCCATTCGCTGGTCACCACGACGTCGTGGCCGAGATGCCACCAGAAATCGTACGCGAGATATTGCGGTCCGCGATCGACCTCCCAGCGTCCGAGCACGTCGAAGCTCTCGTGATCGAGCAGGAAAATTCCGCCGGGACCGTCGCCATTGGGTGCGCCGAGCGCGCTGACGTAAATCGCATCGGGTCCGCAATGGATCGTGTGCGGACGGGCGTACCCGGTGCGCTCCGCCAGTTCTTCGGGCTCGATAACCCTCACGATGCGCGGGTTTCGCGGGTCGGGCTTGGTGTCGAAAATGTAGATGCGCGACGATCGGATGCCGGGAACGATCAGGTAGCGGCGCTCGATATGCGGATGCGGCGCGTAGGGGCAGAGCGCCGCGCTGCACGCGTTCCATCCGAAATGATGCAGCTCACCGCCGGCGACGGTCACTTCCGTCCGGCCCACTACCTGCGAATAGGTCTTCGACGCCGGGTCGAGATCCATCACGCATAGCGCATCGCGCTTGCCGTTCTGAGGCGTCGGATTGAAGCTCGCGACGTAGGCCAGCTTCTCGCGCGGCGCGCCCATCGCCATTTTCGGGGACGGATAGAAGGTCTGATCAGGTTTCCAAAGCGCCATAGCCTTTGCTCGTGTCTTGAGGAATAACTTGACGATAGTACAGTCGTGAAATTGTCTACAAGGACGATAGGTATCGTGGACTTAACACGACCCGAAGAAAAGTGAAAAGCGCGAATCTGCGCAGCGAAACGGGAGGCGTACCTCGATGGCTTACAAGCATATCGAATATGAAAAGAAGGATCGCATCGCGCGGGTCATTCTCGCCCGCCCGGAGTATCGCAACGCGCAGTCTCGTCTGCTGCTCGAAGAAATGGATGAAGCCTTTACGCACGCGAACGAGGACGACGACGTTCGCGTAATCATCCTGTCCGGCAAGGGCGATCATTTCTGCTCCGGACACGACTTGGGAACGCCGGAGGAAAAAGCCGATGCCGAGCGCCGCCCTTATGGCAAGGGACTGCGTGCGCTCTACGAGCGATCGCGCAAACAGTTTTTGGACAACACGCTGCGATGGCGCGATCTCGACAAACCGACCATCGCGCAGGTGCACGGCTACTGTATCTTCGGCGGATGGATGTTCGCGGCGGCGATGGATCTGATTGTTGCGTCGGAAGACGCGATGTTCCTCCCTGCGCTGCTGCAATATTTTTCGATTCCCTGGGACCTCCCGATTCGCAAGGCCAAGGAAATTCTGTTCCAGAGCCGGTTCGTCAAAGCGGAAGAGGCGGAGCGCCTGGGTTTCGTGAACGTGGTGGTGCCGCGCGATCAGTTGGAGGCGGAGACGCTCAAGATTGCGAACCGTATCGCCGAGTCCGATCGCATGACGCTCAGGATGCTCAAGTTCGCGCTCAACAACGCGCAGGATGCGATGGGCTTTCGCACCGCCGTGCGCAACGCGCACTCGCATCATATGCTGCTGGGCGTCGGCCCCTATTTGCGCGAGGTCGGGGATGGCAAGCTGCCCAAGCGGATGCCGGGTGTCGGCCAGGCGCTGAACAAGCTCGACAAGTAGCAACAACGCCAGCGTTTCGTTTTTCGCCATGCCAAAGCACACTAGGCCCCTCGCCCGCTTAGTTGCGGGAGAGGGAAGGGTGAGGGTTCTGCGTCAGTTGCGGGAGAGCGGGGTACGCGACGAGGGTCGCGACACGTCACGAAAGAAAGCGAGTCGATATTGGAATGCAGTTTCGGTGGCGAACGCTTGCCGCTTCGACTCGGTGCCGTTAACTCGTCATACTTGCGGCGGCGACTCGCGATGGCCATTTTTCTAAAGCGCGCCGCACTTGCCTGCCTGCTGATAGCGGTTCTATCTCGCCTCGCGGCAGCCGATGATCTCCCGATCTCCCATCAGGTAATCGGCGACAAGTTCCAGTACACGATCGAGCGCGGCGACAACTTCGTCAAGCTCGGCTCGCGCTTCGGCGCCGGGTCCGCCGTCATCGCCGCCGACAACGGGCTCCAATTGATCTCACCGCTCACCGCCGGCGAGACGCTCGAGATCGACAATCGCCACGTCGTGCCGCAGCCGATCGCCGACGGAATTATTATCAACCTGCCGCAGCGGATGGTGTTTTACTTCGAGGACGGGAAGCTCGCCGGCGCGTATCCCGCCGCGGTCGGCCGCGTCGCGCCGCAATGGCGCACCCCAATCGGCGCGTTCAAAGTGGTTCAGCTCCGCGAGGACCCGACCTGGCACGTGCCCGCTTCGATTCAGCGCGAGGCGCAACTCGAAGGCAAGGACATCGAGGATTTCATTCCCCCCGGCCCGGACAATCCGTTGGGCGGCTACTGGATCGGGCTCAACGTTGGCTCGCTCGGCATCCACGGCACCAACTCTCCGCTCGGGATCTACGGATTCCATACCCACGGATGTATCCGGCTGGGACCGTCGAATGCTGCGAAACTGTTCGATGCGATCGATATCGGCGACCACGGCGAGATTATTTACGAGTCGACATTGATCGCGCATCTGGACGACGGACGTGTGTTTCTGGAGGTCAATCGCGATGCGTACAGGCGGGGAGTGGGCGGGATGGATTATGTCCGAAGGCTTGCGCAAGCCAATCATTTAGGTGATTTAATTGACTGGACTCGAGCCGAGGAGGTGGTGAACCGCGCCGATGGGGTCGCGCGGGATGTCACCGCCGCTGGTGGAGGAGTGGCGAAGCGATGAGTGAAGAGTCGCACGGGGGAGAAAGTCGAAACGTAACTCGCCGCAGGTTCATCGGGATGGGCCTGCTTGGCGCCGCGCCCATATTGATTCCCGGCGCTGCGTTGGCCGGGATGCGCGTGAAGGGCTCGAAACACGTGCAGAAAGCCGCTACCCGGGCGCTCAGCTTCTACAATCTGCACACCGGCGAAAGCCTCAAGACGGTCTACTGGGAGCACGGACAATACGTCCCCGGCGCGCTGGATGAGATCAACTATCTCCTGCGCGACTACCGGCGCGACGAAGTAAAGCCGATCGATCCCAATCTGCTCGACCTGCTGGTAGCGCTTCGCGATCGGCTCCATTCAAAAGCCCACTACGAAGTGATCTCCGGCTATCGATCTCCCGCCACCAACGCGATGCTGCACGCCGAAACCGAAGGCGTGTCCGCGCACAGCCTGCACGTGGACGGCCGCGCCATCGATATCCGCATCCCCGGCCGTTCGCTGGGCCTCGTGCGGCTAGCGGCGCTCTCGATGCAGCGCGGCGGAGTCGGCTACTATCCGGGCCGCTTCGTCCACGTAGACACCGGCCGCATCCGCTGGTGGTAGCCCCAGAATTTTCTCAGAGATTTTTTGATTCTGATTGATTCTGATTGATTCTTAGTGGCGCGGGCGTCCCGCCCGCGGACGCGTAGCGTCGGGCTCGGGCAACAAGCTCACTTAGTAGCCACAGCCACCAATCGCTCGGCCCGATTGTCGTACGGCGTAGCGGCCAGGCTGCCATAGGTTTCAACCCGCCCAAAACCCGCCTGCTTCATCAGCGCGATCAACTCCGCGCCTGAATACAGCCGGATCACCACCGTCGATTCCCGGCGCTCACCGCCGTGCAGATGAATCTATCGCGACTCGATTTTCGTCCATCCGTCCAGCAGCCGCCGCTCTTCCATCACGATCGTTCCGTCAGCGCGATAATTCCAATCGCGCTCGCGAAATTTCCCGGCGATTATTTCCTTGCCGTTGATGTCGACGACGAACCTGCCTCCTGCGCGCAGCGATTCATACACGTTACGCGCGACGCGCAGATCGTCCGCCACATCATCGAAGTAGCCGAACGAGGTGAACAGATTGATCGCGCCGTCAAACGCGTCGCGTCGCGAGAACTCGCGCATGTCCGATTGAACAAACTCGATCTGGAGTCCCTCCTTCACGGCGGTAGCTTGCGCCTGTTCCAGGTACGGTTTGGTACGATCGACGCTCGTCACGGAAAACCCACGCCGCGCGAATTCAATCGAATGCCGCCCGATGCCACAGCACAGGTCGAGCACGCGCGCCTCGCGCTCAAGCTTCAGCAGCGCAACGACGTTGTCGACTTCAGCCCGCGCCAGTTCAATCCGAGCCGGATCGAACATGTAATCCTGGAACGTCTCCCAAAAGGAATTGTCATCGAACCAGTTAGCCACCGGAGATCCCCGTCTTTACGAACGTGTCGATACGACCAAACCTAACCCCTAACTCCCTCTCCGTGAAGAGACCTGCGCAAAACTGCCGAACGGCCCCAGAAGGCACTGGGTGTCATCCGGAGCGAAGTGAGCCGCCGACGAGCCAGCGAGGCGTCCTGAGCTACTACTTCCGAGTTTCGTCGCGTGGCGCGACGATTTTGTCTTCAGGTGTCGTTCTCGCCAGTGGCACATCTCTCCCGCGAAATCACTCAACCATTATAGGAAAGTGGTGTCATTCCGAGGTTCTTTTCCGAGGAATCCCGTGGGTGTGAGAACCTTTGAACTCGATCGCCGAGACAGCGTCTTTGGGTTACGGGCGCAGCCCGCGCTGAGGACCAACGGGACGAAGGATCCTCTTCGCGCAAGCGAACCCGGTACCCCGTTCGCGAAGCGCTCCTAACTTTCACAATGCTAGGGGAACCAAAAGAGCAGAGAAAAATTTCTGGAGTGGCGCTGGCGTCTCGCCGGCGGGCGCGTAGCGTCGGTTTTGGACAGTAACAAAGGTGGCGCGAGCACAACACCCGCGCCACCTATTTTCGATCCTACAATCCAGCGAGGCTCACATAATGCGGCGCAGGAAATCGAACATCCGCCGCTGCGCCTCTCCGCAATCCGACAGCACGGACATCTGCACGAACCCATGCGGCATCTCGTCGAAGATTTGCAATTCATGGCGGATGTCTGCGCGCTTCAGCGCGGCGGCCATCGCGTGAGACTCCGGCAGCAACGTATCTGCCGTGCCGCATACGATGAACGAGGGCGGCAATGCGCCCGGCTTGACCGCCAGGATCGGGCTGACGCGCGGGTCCTTGAGCAGCGCCGGATAGTTGGCCTTCCCCACGTATGCAGTCGCCATTCCCTCGAGCGCCTCGGCACCGGACCGTGCGAGGGTCGCCGGAAAGTCGTAAACGCCATAGATCAGCAGCGCCGCTTTTGGCTTCGGACCCGAGTAATTTTGCGCCGCGAGGGCAGTGAGCGATGCGGCCGTAAGGTTGCCGCCGGCGGAATCTCCTCCGACTGCGAGTCGGGCGCTGTCCCCGTTCCATCGCTTCGAGTTCTCCGCCGCCCATTTGATCGCGAACACGCAATCATCAAGACCGGCCGGAAATGGATTCTCCGGAGCAAGGCGATAGTCGACGTTGATAGTCAGAAATCCCGCCTCGGCAAACTGCATCCCGAGCTTGCGATGCGTTTGCGGGCTGCCCGCGACCCATCCGCCGCCGTGCAGGTAGACGACCACGGGAAATGGTCCCGCGCCTTTGGGCACTGCCACGTCGGCGCGCAGTCCCGGTCGCAGTTCAACGCCCTCATGCAGGGCGCTAATCTCGGGCGGGTCTTGGTTCATCATCGGGATGAAGGTTTCCATCATTTTGCGCAACTCGGGTATTCCGGTCGGAATGGGTGCGGCGGTGATGGCTTTCAGAAATTCGCGTTCATGATCGGTAGGCATCGGATTCCTCCCCACTGGTATGGCGTCAGTAAGCTGTACTCGGAAATCACTGTGGCTGGCAAATCAAGAACCAACCACCATGGCGGCCGAAAAAAAGGACGCGGCAAGTATACCTCGCCGCGCCCGTATCGTCCTGTAGGAAATGCAGCGTTACTGCTGGGCGCTTTGGCCCACGGCCGCCTTCACCAGCGGCTCCAGCTCGCCGCTCTCGTACATCTCGCGGATGATGTCGCAGCCGCCGACGAACTTGCCGTCGATATAGATCTGCGGAATCGTCGGCCAGTTGCTGTAGCGCTTGATTCCGTCGCGCAGCTCGGGATCGGCCAGCACGTCGGCCGTAGCAAATGGAACGCCCAGCTCTTCGAAAATCTGGACAGTGGCGGCCGAGAAGCCGCACTGCGGAAAGCTCCGCGTGCCCTTCATGAAGATCATTACCTTGTTGCCGCGAATCGCGGACTCGATCTGTTCGGTTATGTCAGCCATTGGCCGTCTACCTCCGATTTTGCTCGTGCTGCGCCGGCGTGAGCGTTTTGAGTGAAAGGGCATGCACCCGCACGCGCATCGCGTCACCCAGTGCTTTGTACACCGTTTGATGCCGTTCGACGAGGCCTTTGCCCTCGAACACGTTGCTTACGATCAGCGCTTCGAAATGATCGCCACCACCGGTCGTGTCCCGGACCTCGACCAGAGCGTCCGGAATTCCCTGGCGGATCAGACCCTCTACTTCCTTCACATCCATCGCCGCTTATTTAATCGACTCCCGCAACTTGATTCTACCGTCTCGCTGACTCAGATCCTGACGGCGTTGTCGTCGTCGGGCGCCGGCTTGCCGCCCGGTTTCGCGCCCTTCATCAATTCCTGCGCGCTCTCGCTCAGCTCGCCCGGCTTTCCGGCGCCCATCACCGTCTGCACCAGCCGTCCGTCGGGCCCGATAAACAACGTGGTCGGAAGCGCCTCAACGCCCAGCGAATCTACCACCGGCTCGCTTGCCACCAGGATCGGGTAGTTGATCTTGAACCTCTCCACGAACGGCGCGACTTCGCGTACGCCGTCGCCTTGGATCGTGTCGCAGGCTACGCCGATAATCACCAGCCCCTTGGCCTTGTGATACCGCGAGTACAGCTCCTTCAATTCGGGAATCTGCTTGCGGCATGGCGGGCACCACGTCGCCCAGAAATCCACGATCACCGGATGGCCGCGGAACTGGCTGAGCCGCATCGGATTGCCGTCCAGATCCTCCAGCTCGAAGTCCAGCGGTGCCCCGGTGCTTGTCTCGATGATGTTCTGGGCAAAGCTCGGCTTCGAAACCGGCGATGCGACCACGATCGCCAGCGCGAATATGATTGCGGCCGCCAGCCTGGCTATCGCGTGGGGTACTTGCACTTCGTCACACCTGTTCGATTGTTTCTCAAAGCCGCGCTCGGCACGGTCGCGCCGCCCCGTGGCTATATGATACTCCGGCGCCGCAACTCCGAAAGATACGAAGAATCGTAGCCCAGCACGCGTCCCAGCACTGCGTCAGTGTTTTCGCCGAGGCTGGGAGCGCGCGTCACCGGCACCGCGTGCGAGCCGGTGGTTTTGAAAGGCGAACCGGGCACGATGAGTCCCGCATAGTCGGGATGGTCCGCGTGCAGGATCATCGCGCGCGCCTGAAGATGCGGATTGCGCGTGACTTCCTCTACGTTCGCGATCGGCGCACACGGTACCGCTGCCTCGGTGAGCAGCTTGAGCCAATGGTCGCGCGGCGCACTCGCGAACCGTTCAGCCAAAATCGCCTGAAGTTCCGGATGATGCGCCGTGCGATCGGCGTTGAGAATGAACCGCGGGTCGGCTTTCAATTCGGGCACTCCGATCGCATCGCACATCCTCTGCCAGATCGCCTCGTTGCCGGCGCCGGCTACGAAGAAGCCATCGGATGCGCGGAAGTGCTGAAACGGAGTGATAGACGGATGGCGCGTGCCAAGCGGTCCCGGAATTTTTCCAGTGACCGAATAACGCGCTAGCGCGTCCTCGAGCATCGCGACCTGGCAATCGAGCATCGCGATATCGAGATGCGCTCCCTTGCCTGTCCGGTCGCGAACCCGCAGCGCCGCCAGGATAGCGGAAAGACCGTACAGCGCCGCCGCTAGGTCGCCTACCGAGACGCCGCATCGCGTCGGGTCACCGCCCGGCGCCCCCGTGATGCTCATCGTGCCGCCGAGCGCCTGCGCGACGATGTCGTATGCGGGTGCGGACGCCATCGGGCCCGTCTGCCCGAAGCCTGAGATAGAGCACAGGATAATCCGCGGATTCGCGTCGCGCAGGTCGGAATAAGCGATTCCAAACCGCGCCATCGTGCCCGGCGCAAAATTCTCAACGACTACATCAGATTTCGCGGTGAGCGCGAGAAAGATCGCGGCCCCATCGGGCGTGCGGAGATCGATGGTGACGCTCTCCTTGCCGCGATTGACGCTGTAGTAGTAGCCGGAGTCTCCCGTCGGAAGGATGGGCGCGAAGCCCCGCGAATCGTCGCCGCGGCCGGGCAGTTCGATCTTGATGACCTCCGCGCCAAGGTCGGCAAGGTTCATCGTGCAGAACGGCCCCGCGAGCACCCGCGTAAGGTCCAGCACGCGAATTCCTTCAAGCGGCTTTTGATCGATCATGTTTGGCGCGCGCCTCGCGAGGGTTGAAGTGGAACTTCAAGTTTCTCGGTTGCTTGAACCAGGCGCCCGCATAGAGAATCGTAGTCGAACCAATGAAGCAAGGAAATTCAGCCTCCAGGTCGGTGGCCGGGTCTGCAGCCGCAATCAAAATTCGGCGCGCCCGCGAGTCGGACTTGCCTGCGCTCAACGCGCTCTATCGCGAACTGAAACTCGACGAGTATGACGGCTACGCTCCCAGCCCCGCGAAGCTGCGCGCCGGCTTCCGGCGCATCGCCGGCTCCCGCGACCATCATCTGATCGTCGCCGAATGTGACGGCAAAGTCGCGGGCACGATTCACGTCCACATCTTCCGGCATCTGGGCCACGGTGTGCGCCCGAGCGCGATCGTGGAGAACGTCGTGGTTGCGGATGCGATGAGATCACGAGGCATCGGCGAGAAGATGCTCGAAGCCGCCAAAGCGATCGCGATCCGCGAGCGCTGCTACAAGCTCGCGCTGACCAGCAGTATCCATCGCTCCGGCGCGCATCGATTTTACCAACGCCTCGGCTGGCTCCCCTCGCATCACGGATTTTCGCTGGCGCTTGATTAGCGGCGGCGCTGGCGGGCGGCTTCGCTCGCGCGCATCGCTTCCGCGGGCGTTACGATCAGCCGCGGTTCCTCGCTTGCGCGCTCCTGCTCCTCGGCAACGATGCTGCCGAGCTGCGTGCGGACGAAAGCCTGAAAAAGTGCGACGCGCTTGAAATCCGTGCCATCGCGGATTTTCGCCGCCGCCGCGGCCGCCCATCCTGCCTGCTGCCGCCGTCCGCTCTTGAGCATGTAGTACGCCGTATCTTCCAGCCGCCGGCGAATGCGAACTCCGGCATCTCCCGCAAAGAGTTCACTCACCGCGCGCTCCACGATTAGTCCGATACGATTCTGCTGCTGCACCGGATTCAGAACGATCGTGCTCTCATTGGCGCGATTCAGTTCGTCGACATAAGGCGCGATATCGGCGCTCGCCAGTTTCCATCCCGCTATCTCAGGTTCCTTGAGAAGGTCGGGAGACGGCTCGCCCGATGATTCCGCCGCGAGTTCCGCATAGATCGGATGCGCGATCTCCGTAGGCACCGGCAACGTGATCAGTTCCGCGCGCAGCGCCAGAAAGTTTCCGACCCGTCCGCGGCGCGCCTCCGGTGTGCGGCGATACGCTTCACACAGCACAAAGTCCGCCAGCCGCCAGTCGCCCTCGACCAGCTTCACGCCGGCGCGTCCTTCCATCGTCTCGCGCTCGCCGCGCAGTTCTCGCCGCGATATACCGGCCGCGATCGCGCCGACCAGGCCTTCCTCCTCGGAGACGATGCCCCACAGGCGCATCACGCCGCCCTGCGTGCGCGGCTTTATGATCCATACGATGCGCGCGCCGTCCGAATCGATCGGCGAGAACAGCGCGGTGAGGCCCGATGCCTCCGCCGCTACCGCCGTCCGGGGTTGGCTCTTGCCGCCGTCAGCTGGCGGCTCAATTCCGCGCTGGTGAAGTTTGTACAGCGAGCGGCGAATTTCGCGGCGCACCGCGCCGGCCGCATTCGCTTCCATCTCGGCCAGCATCGCCGCCGCGCCCGCATCCGCGACATGGCCGAGCGCCCGCGCTATAGCGGCATCGGAAATCACGCCCTGGCCGCGCAATTCGCGCAGTCTGCCGATCGCATCCGATGGGGCTGCGGCAGGGTCGAAGCCTGCCGCAGCAAGCTTCGCCTCTTCGGGGTCAGTCTCTGTATGTTTGCTCACGCGACTACAGTACGAAATAGAATCGTGCGAGCGTAAGCGGCCCATCCAACCGCTGTCAAGGATCATGCGCCGCACAAACAATGTCCTGCCGCCACGCTCTCCTTTCTGGTTCCTCTTCCTTCTCAGGGAAGGGGTTAGGGGTTAGGTTGAGTCGGCGATCGCACCGCGATGCAAAATCTCGAAGCCAAATTTCGACTCTACAATTTGGACGAAGCGCGTGCCCGAGCACTGACTATCGGCTACACCGATCGCGCGCAATTGCACCAGCGCGATACGTTCTTCCGCGTTCCCAACGGCAAGCTAAAACTGCGCGAGGAGCCTTCGGGCGCCTGGCTGATTCATTACGGCCGCGAGGAACGCGACTCGCTCCAGCTGAGCCGGTACGAGATCGTGTCGATCGCCGATGCCGCCGCAACGCGCGCGATGATCGCCGCGGCGCTCGGCGTCATCGCCGAGGTGCGCAAGGAGCGCACGCTGCTGATGTGCGCGAACGTGCGGCTTCATCTCGATCGCGTCGAAGGACTCGGGCTCTTCGGCGAAATAGAGGCGGTGATCGCCGACGGCGAAGATCCCGAGCGTAGCCGGCTTGCCGTCGATGAACTGCTCGGGGTGCTCGGAATCGCCCGCGGCGATCTCATTGACGTTTCATACTTCGAGCTGGCGGCTCAGGCCGCCCCTCCGAAGTAGTCGTCGAACAGCCGATCGAACGCATCGCTGACCTGGCTCGTAAAAAACGGATTCTGCGCCGGCGATTGCTTCAGCGTCTGGGCCAGCGCGAGCATGTTGTCGCGGAACTGCTGATGGCGCTCATCGCTGACGTATCCGAGCGGGTCGTCGTCGCTCAAAAAACTCCCCATCTCGGCAAACCCCCATGCGCGATTGCGGAACGACTCCGCCATGTGCGGTGAGATCGGCTCGATCGCGTATGCGTATACGAGGCACGCCACTTCCATTCGGCCGGCTCGCGATCTCTGCACGTCCATCTCGCGGCGATGCGCCTCCAGCGCCGCCGGGTGCAGGCGCTTTATCAGCACGGGGGGCGGCGCCATTTCGTTATCGATCGCGTTGTGCCCGAGCCACTCGGCGCTGTCTTCCAGAATTTGCATGACGATCGGGCGGAGCACGTCGGGATCGCCGCGATGGTCGAGCGTCATGACCGCAGTGTCTCCGGTTCCGCCCCACACCTTGAGAAGCCCGCGCTCCTCCATCGCCAGCAGCACGGGATCGTCGGGAGCGAGCGGAATCACGTACAGCTTCACGCCCGCCGAAAGGTCTAGCGCGGGGTCGCGCTTGGGCTGGACTTCGACCCAATGACCTCGTTGCAGCGTGATGGGAGTGAAGACCGCAATCGCCGGTCCGAAGGAGTTCTCGTACACGGCCACCAGGCGATCGTTGAGATGGTTGCGATCGATCACGGCGGCGACGGCGCGCGCCCGCTCCCAATCTAGCGGGCGTGGAAACTTGAGACCCGCATCCCAGGTTATCTCGGCGAGCAGATTGGGAATGCCAAGCGGGAGGACGGTTGCGATCGCGACTGTCGCCGCGGCGAGAGCGATTCGAATGCGCGCCGCGCCGATTCGCCGGATCATGTCGGCGACAAAGAGCCCGCCGAGCACCGATCCGGCCAGCGTGGATTGAGCGGCGAATCGGCTGAAGTCCTGCACCAGCCACGCGATCGGCGCGAGCGCCCACGCAACGAGGAAGCCGTTCCGGACCGGCCGCCGAAAAAACAAAATCACGCCCGCAATTGCCAGAAGATCGATCAAAAGGTCGAAGTGTACCGATTCATGGCCGTGCTGCCCGCGATACCAGCCAAGATTGGATACGAAGTGAATGGAGTAGGGCGCGGTCAGAATCGCGGTGGCAACGCCGACGATGATCAGCGATCGCCATCGGCGCGTCAGCGCTGCCGCAATCGCGACTCCGACTGGTCCGGTGACGAAACCGCCCAAGTGCGTGTAGCAGGTTACCGAGAGAATGAGCGTAGCCAGAATCAGCCGATCTTCGAGGAAAAAATAGATCGCCCACGGAATCGAGATGAAGAGCCATCCCGACGGAATGCCGACGCTGAACGATCCCGATGCATAAGCGCTGCCCGCCAGCAGGGCCACCGCGAACATCGCCGCCATGTCGCCGCCGAGCCGCCGCGCGAAATACATCACGGTGAAGATCGCGGCCAGCCACTGGATCAGGCCGAGAATCGCGTTGGCAACAATGAACGCGCCCGGGCTGCCGCCGAAAATCGTGCCGAGAATCGCGATCGCGATGTGCAGCGCGGGGCCTTGCAGATTCGGGCGGCCGCCCGGCCCGAAGTTGATGTGGTCCCACCACACGGCGCCATGGGCCGCGTACTGCTGGGCAAGCGAGATGTGATAGCCGGAGTCGATACTTACGCGGTAGTCGGGAATCGCGATGACAAGCAGTGCCGCGTTCAGCGCGATGAGTGCCCAGCTGACGATGCGCGCGGGGCGGCTGTCGGTTCGCGGAAAAAGTTCCTGGAGCATCGAAAGTAGATGACCGAAAGGCGTCGCGTCCGCTATCTATGTGCGGGAAAAAGCCCGCGGGAATCAACGCAGCAGAATCCGTGCGCCGCAGTCCTCCCTCGCCCGCGCGCGCGACCCAGGTCGCGAGCGCAAACCGGGAGAGGGC
>JBKQNE010000180.1:0-6274 GCA_052146355.1 Binataceae bacterium (SeqCode)
AGGTGCTGGGGGGGGAAGCCGAGCGCGCTCGGCGGCCAGAAAGGCATAGGCGGCGATGCATAAAGCGCCGTGGTGGTGAAACCCGCGCCAACCCCGGCCTTCGTAATGATCCAAGCCGATTTCGTCTTTGAGCTCCTGAAAGTCGCGTTCAATGCGCCAACGGATCTTTGCCAGCCGGACCAGTTCGCTCAGTGCCGTGTTGGGCGGGAGAGTGGAAAGCCAGTAGCGGGTGGGTTCGGGCTCCCCCTGCGGCCACTCAATCAACAGCAATTCCGGCGCGCGCGGCACAACCCGTAGATGGTCACGATGAGCCGGGCGTACGCGGGTGAGAGCGAACCGCGAGTGCATCGAACCCTTGGTCCCTTCGCGCCAGCGTACCGACTGCCAACTGGTCCGCCCCAAGCTTCGCGCCAGGGCGCGGACCGACACCGGCTGATGATCGGGGTCACGGCGCAAACGTGTAGCCGGTCGGCCACGAGCATTGGAACGCGGCGGCGGCACCGGACTGTCGCCCTGCGGCCACACCGTCGTTTCCTGCATGATTCCCACCGCGTAGGACAAGTCGCGCGCGGTAATGCCTTGGCGAAACTCAGTCGCCGAACCATAGCCGGCATCGGCGACCACCGGCGCCCGCGGCAGGTCGGCAGCCAGCAGTTCGTCGACCTGCGCCAAGGCCAGCTCCAGTTTGGTCTGGAACCCAATCGTCTCGGGTATCGCGGCGGCGCGACGGCGCCGGCGATCTTCAGTCCAAGCCTCGGGCAGATATAGCCGATAAGCACACGGCACGCTCATCGAGGGGTTAACCAGCGACACCGTCACCGCCACCTGGCAATTATCCTGCTTGCCCATCGGTCCGCAGTACTGTCGCGCCACGCCCACTGAGTGGGTGCCCTTTTTGGGAAAGCCGCTGTCGTCCACTACCCAGGCTGCCACCGGTCCGTGGCGCTCCAGTTGCGCCAAAGCATATTCGCGTGCCGCCGCGATTACCTCACACTCATCCCACGGCGCATTGGCCACGAAGTGATGCATCGACTGGTGGCGCATGCTCACGTGGCGCGGATCGACCTTGGCCGCCATTGGCTCCACGCTCTTGCGCTCCCCGGCGAGCAACGGTCCCGTCAAGTACGCGCGTAGTGGCTGCGCGCGGTCGGCATGCCCGATGGCTTCCCCCAGCAAGCGCAGATAATCCTCGAACCGCTCCGCCTCTTCCGCCCTCTGCCCCATGCGCAGCAGTATCGCAGAGCCGAGGACCATTTGCCAGTTTTATGACACAGTAGTACTAGGTACCTGGGATTTAACTGGTCTGAAGCAAACGCATCGGGAACACAATCTATCGTCTGGCGCTCTACGTGGGAGACGACGCGAGACGATGTAGTCAAACAGAAGCTAATTGCTTACAACACGGAGGACTGTACAGCACTCGCAAAAGTCACCGACTGCGTTATCGGTCTTGCGTCACCACAGGCGTCCCTCGTCGCGCCTTCCTCTAACGTAGTTCATGCCGAGACCTTGCCTCGTTGTGTGTACGGCAAATTCGGAACTAGCCAGTACCAGTTGCCGGAACTGGGTCAAGTTAATCATGCCGCCTATTGGGACTACCAACGCACAAGAGTGCTGGCGAAATCGGATGCGCGCTTCAAACGACTGGCGCATGGGAGCTGCCGCCGAAAGGCAAAGCGCCTGCGTGTCAACAAGATCGTAGATTGGCAGCGTCCACGGCGTTGTCCAGAGTGCAAGGCAAGAAAGGTCTATAAACACCAGCCCTACGACAGATACCGCTACGACGTGCGTTTCAGTAGCGGAGCGTTGAAGCGGTGGGTAACGAGGTATCGCGCCTACCGTTACCGATGTCCGCAGTGCGGCGCAGTGTTCCACGACTCCAATCGTGAGTGGCGAAGCGGAAACTGGGTCGAGAGCTTAGGGCGCTTCTGGTCTATTTGACCATCGAGTTGCGTCTCTCGCAGAGTGCCTCGGCGAGATTTCTGCAACAAGTGTTGGGATTGAATATCGGCACACATGCAGCAAATCGGCTCAAAGAAGCCGCAGCGGCATTCTATGAACCAACCTACCGGAGGATACTTGAGCGCATAGGTTGCAGCAAAGTTGTCCACGCGGACGAAACAAAAGGCAGCGTTAGAGGTCACTCGGGTTACGTGTGGGTATTCACCAGCCTCGAAGAGGCGGTCTATATCTATGCGCCGTCCCGGGAAGGCGAGCTGGTCCGCTCCCTGCTAAAAGACTTCAACGGGGTGCTTGTCTCGGACTTCTACGCAGCTTACGACTCAGTGGATTGCTTGCACCAGAAATGCCTGATTCATTTAATTCGTGATCTCAACGACGACTTGATCAGGGAACCGTTCAACGACGAAATGAAGGAGCTCGCCACTGCGTTTGCATCACTTCTTAAACCGATCATCGAAACGGTGGACCGTTTTGGGTTGAAAGCGCGCTACCTGGGCAAACATAAGCTGCGCGTCGAGAGATTTTTCAGATGGCTTTCTAAATGCGAGTACAAGAGCGAGGTAGCCTCAAAATGCAAGAAACGTCTTGAAAAATGGCGCGATTCACTCTTCACCTTCCTCGACCACGACGGCGTTCCCTGGAATAACAACAATGCGGAACACGCGGTCAAAGCATTCGCGATGCTTCGTCGGGTCATGGGAGGCGCGACGACCGAAAAAGGTCTCCGAGAATACTTGATCCTGCTGACTATTTATGAGACTTGCGCATTCAAGGGAGCAAACTTTTTGAACTTCCTTCGGTCAGGTGGGCAGGATATCGATGCCTTTGTCAATACGCAGATCCAGTAGATAGCGGCTTCGGGCACATGCACGCGCGTGTAGCTCGTGGCTCATCAGACGCGCAAGCACGTCTGCGTGTTCGTGGTCGTTTAGTCTCTCGACGAGGCCGTTCGCTCACGAACAAGGACCCGTTCGGGACCCCGGATCCCATCGGACCTTGCCCTCCGATAACGACCGCGCTCTACGGCAGTGCGGCCGCGGCGGTCCGTCTGCGCGAGCCTTTGTTGGTGCTGCGTACCGTGCCATTCGCGCAGCAGCACCGTGCCTGGCTTGAGAGCCGATTCGGGCGCTACTTGGATGGGAACCCGAGCTGACGCGTCGGCGGCGACCTTTGCCAGTAATCGGCGGGTGGATGGCTTAAGCCCACCCAGCGCCCGTTCCTGGATCCGGTAGGCAAGCGCACGGATCAGCAGATCGCGGCTGATGTGCCACGGCGGTTCGGTGCCGTAGAGCGCCCGCCAGCGCTCCTTGAGGTCGGCAGCCGTGGTCTGCTTGAGT
Organism: Binataceae bacterium (SeqCode); assembly: GCA_052146355.1. Taxonomy (GTDB): domain Bacteria; phylum Desulfobacterota; class Binatia; order Binatales; family Binataceae; genus JAFAHS01. The sequence goes on from JBKQNE010000180.1 coordinate 3,300, forward strand.
TCTCCAATCTCATGGATGAGAGCAGAAGGCGTCACAGATATTTTGCCTTTCATATCTTGCCCACCCTCCAGCGCGGGCAGACACACACATTGCTCCGGTTCGCCTGCGAAGCCAGTCAAAGTGTTCCCGGTTTCATTCGCCTTCGCATCGCCTCATTGCTTGCGCGAGTCAGCCGAAATTCGGCCTCAAGCGCTCGCTTCGCGGGCGCCACGGAGCAAGCATCCGACCTCAGCCGATACGGCTGAGGAGAATCAGAAAATGGAACACACCAAATTGGCGAACGGTAATGGGCATCCATCGTCGGTCAACCGCGCCCTGCCACCGCCCCAGAGGAAGCGAGACAATGCTGCTCGATCAACCGGAGGCACCGCACTTCAAAAAAAGGTTAGACGCAAGCAAAAGCCGGAGAAGCTGGTTTGCCGCTACTGCGGCAGCGCCGACCTCGCCCCGAGTTTCATCAGGCGGCGCGATCGCCGCTGCCGCAAGTGTTTCGCCAAACGGTACGGGTCAGCGGCGCGGACCAAGAAAGCCAGGATCAAGAAGTAGCAGCCAAACCGCGCGATCAGGGACCGGGCTCGAAAAGTGCCCGGCCCCTTTTCTGTTCCACGTTCCCTGAGGCAACGCCCGTTCAGGGTCAAAAGTCGCCTGCCAGTTCGAAATGACTGCGCTCCGCCACCGAGTCCCTATCTCTGGGGAACTTCCTCTCAAATCCGCGGAAAAGCCCGCGGATGCGGCGTCATTTGCTCATCTGACGGCACCGGAGAAAGGGTCTCCCAAGCTGTCCTCCGCAAAAATTACCGGCGTGGCTTGAAAACGCGCTAAATTATGACGAATTTGCAGGGAGTAGAGTGGGTTGGCGCTCAAGGCCCTCCGCTCGACCCTTGGGGGAAGCCCCATCGCCTAGCGAACGATTGGTCTTGACCTCTCCTGAGCAACTCGCAAAAAAATTTTTGTGTTTAGTGCGTGATGCAGTTGGTCGTTGACCCAAGGTTGGTGCAACTCGCCTCGGGCAACCCCCTCGAGGCAATCACAAAACGCTGTTGAAAGCCTTCGAAAAAATGGGACATAGGCTCAGGCAGCCTTGGCCTATCGACGCGTCTTTTGATAGACGGCGGTTGAGAGTTGCGGGTTTTGGGCTGGTATTTCGGCTTCTCGCAAAATCATTTTGACTGTAGCGGGGACCCTTCAAACAGTGCGCAGAATAGAACGAATGCACATCCGCACCGTAAGTCCATCAGAGTGCCTCAGCCGGGACCGCTGAGTCTCCATGGCGCACGATGTATTCATCAGCCACTCGGCGCGCGACAAGCCGTACGCCGACGCGGTGTGTGCGAAGCTCGAATCGCGCGGCATCCGCTGCTGGATCGCGCCGCGCGACATCCGGCCCGGGATGGATTGGGGCGCCGCGATACTCGAGGGGATCGACGGGGCGCGCGTTATGCTGCTGGTGTTCTCGTCGCACTCCAACGCTTCTCCGCAGATCAACCGCGAGGTTGAGCGCGCGGTACACAAAGAACTGATTGTTATTCCGGTCCGGGTCGAGGACGTAATGCCGACCGGGAACCTCGAATACTTCCTCGGCACACCGCACTGGCTCGACGCGATAACGCCGCCATTCGAACGGCACCTAGAGAATATCGCGGACTCCACCCGTTTCTGGCTCGAGCGCCTCGCCAGTGACCGCAGCGTCGAGACGTCGACTCCCCAACCGAACCCTCCTCAGCCGGCTCGCATCGAGCCGATCCTCGCGCCGAGCGCAGTAAGCGGTCGTGCGCCGTCGCGGCCGAAGTGGGTCATACCCGTCGTTGTCGTGCTGGTGATTGCGGCATTGGGAACCGCAGGCTTCCTTGCAACGCGCTACTATCTGGCGCGGGTCGCCCCGGCACGGCAGCGGCGCGAAGAGTTGGCGGAGCAGGAGCAACAGCGACAGGCCGCAAAAGCTACTGGGGCCGCTGAAGCGAACGAGAAAAAAGACCTCGAAAAAGCCGAGGGTCAGGCGAAACAGCAGGAGGCGCAAGCCAGCCCCGCGGCACAACCGAGCACGCCGGAGTTTGCGAGCGCGCCCGCAACCGCAGGCAGGACATTTCGAGATTGCGAGTACTGCCCGCAGATGAGAACGGTGCCCGCTGGAGTCTTCACCATGGGCTCGCCATCATCGGAGCCGCGGCGGCATGACAATGAAGGCCCGCAGCACCGGGTAACGATCGGCTATACCTTTGCGGTCGGCAAATTCCCGGTCACGCGTGACGAGTATGCGCGATTTGCGTCGGAGAGCCGCCGCGATTCGAGATGGCAAAACCCCGGGTTTGCCCAAACGGGCAATGATCCGGTGGTGGAGGTGAACTGGCATGACGCGAAAGCCTATGTGGCATGGCTGAGTGAGAAGACGGGGCACCTTTATCGTTTGTTGTCGGAATCGGAATATGAATATTTGGAACGAGCAGGAACGAACACCGCATACTGGTGGGGGGATAATGCGAAGGATCTTTGTTCACGCGCCGATGTAAGCGAATGCGATCACTTCGGCACGGTTCCGGTAGGAAGCTACGCGGCAAACGCCTTTGGGCTGTACGACATGGCGGGAAATGTCTGGGAATGGACCGAAGATTGCTGGCACAACAGCTATGCGAAAGCGCCCGAGGACGGAACGGCTTGGATGACGGGAGCCTGTGATCGGCGCGTCCTGCGCGGCGGTTCGTGGAACGCACATGCCAGGAGTCTCCGCTCGGCTGACCGCGACGCGGACGGCGCCAACGTCCGTGTCGGCGACAATGGCTTCCGTGTGGCCAGAACGCTTTAGCCGCTTGGGTTTTATCCTCTTTACCTCTTGGGGGTTCCAAGGCGGCGTACCTGTGTGTGGCGGTGCAGCGAAGCTAGCTTTCGTTCTAACAGGTGAAAGTCCTGTCGGTGGAGGTGCCCAGATGCCACCGTAGATATATCCGACGGCGAGGAGGGTGACCGACTCGGCCGAAAGC
>JBKQNE010000181.1:0-71147 GCA_052146355.1 Binataceae bacterium (SeqCode)
ACCTCCGAGCTTTCGGCCGAGTCGGTCACCCTCCTCGCCGTCGGATATATCTACGGTGGCATCTGGGCACCTCCACCGACAGGACTTTCACCTGTTAGAACGAAAGCTAGCTTCGCTGCACCGCCACCATGAAGGCAGACGCATACTTCTGCAGGTAGGTCAGTTTTTCGCGAGTCCAGACCCGCCCGGCGCGTGCGAGAAGGCCATCAGAGGCTCGTTGGTTCAAGCTGCCCCTGACGGCAACACCCGCTCGTTCAAGTCATAGGGTGGCATGTCGTTCCATTCACGGCCGTCCAAGATCCGGCCGAGTTGCTTGGGAGAGCGCCCTCCCCACTGTTTGAAAAAAAACGGGACACCCGCTGCTTGGCACTGGTCGCGAATTTCGCGCACCCAAGCCTCTTCGATCGGTCGCCGGCGCACGCCACTTTCGCCGCCGACGATCACCCAATTGATTCCTGAGAGGTCAATGGTGCCGAGACTCTCCAGCAATGGCTCGATCGATAGGAAACGCACTGCGGCATTTGTGCTCTGAAGTTTTTGTATTCTGGGCAGGCCATACTCGCGGTCTTCGACACTGACACCCCACCATACGTTTGGTAGTGCGCCGTACCGTTTCAGTCTGCCATTCAGTAGAACATGCATGCGTTGATGACGCTTTGTGAGCACTTGGAACGTGTGCCACTTTGCCAATCGCATGATTTCGCCCACTTGGGCAATGTACTCAACAGGAACCGCTTGGTGAAATAGATCACTCATCGAGTTAACAAAAACTCGGCGAGGTGCGCGCCAAGTCAGAGGAGCGTTTAACTTCTCAGGGACCAACCGGAGGTCAAACCCTTTTTCGAACGGATGATCCAGCACGCCCCTAAATCGCTCGGCGTAACAGTTTTTGCAACCGGGACTGACCTTGGAACAGCCGCGCACGGGATTCCAAGTAGCGTCGGTCCACTCTATTTCGCTTTTGTAACCCATTGGTTTATCAGTTTATCCAAGGGATCGACCCGCCCTAGGCGAATATAAGGCGAAGGCGTGGTCGTTCGCAAGCTCAGATTTCGTACACCAATTAGGCAGCTCGATCGATCAAATCCAAGCCCTTTTTGGTGGCGCGATGAATTCTGACCTATCGAGTTCCTGCTAGTCAGATACAGCCTTTGCGCGGCTTAGGTCCAAGTCTTTGCCCGTTTCGGTGATTTGACTCTGCGCAAACCCGCAACTAGCCTCGTGTCTTCGGTAAGGAAGACAGGATGGAACGGCAGGCCCGGCGCGCCCAGGTATTGCGCCACGCCAAGCGAATTTTTGCCCACAAGGGCTACCATCGCACGAACGTCGCGGACATCATCTCCCGCGCCCGGATCGCGCGGGGTACCTTTTATCTGTACTTCCAGAACAAGAAAGATCTTTTTGAAGAACTGCTCGAAGAGGTTCTGACCGAACTCGCCGCCCGGATCCTCCGTCTGAGGGTGGGTCCCGGCAATCCCGATCCGGTCGAGCAACTGCGCGCCAACCTGCGGCGCGTGGTCAGCTACGTGCTCGAGGAGCGCGAACTTACCGACATCCTGCTCAACCATTCGACGGGCTTCGATCGCGACCTGGACGCGAAGATCCGCGAGTTTTACGACCGTATCGCAGGACTTATTCAGCGATCGCTCGACCTCGGAATCGAGATGAACCTGGTTCGCAAGACCGATACGCATGCGATCGCCTACTGTATCCTGGGCGCGATCAAGGAAGTCATCGGGCTGCTCTCACGTGGCGGCGAGGCGGACACCACCACGTTGGTGGAAGAAATTCTGGAATTCGGGCTCCGGGGCGTCGCGCAGCCGGAACTTCTGAAGGCAGCGGCGAGCCACATCGAGCCAGACCAGGAGTCGGGCTTTTTATTTACCCCGAAGTAGAATGACATGTCAGTATCGCGCGTAAAAAATGCCGGCAATGGACGCGTCAAATCGCGGCGGGGCGTGGCTTTTTATGATCTTGAGGGCACCCTGGTCGATCTGAATCTCGTACACGCCGTCTTGTTCATCCTGGCTAATCTCGGTGAGTTGCACGGGCGCATCGGCTACTTGCTTTCGTTCGCCGCCCGTGCGCCCCGGCTGTATATGGCGGAGCGCAATGACCGTAGCCTGCTGAACAAGATCCTGTTCGAAGCGTTCAGGGGCGTTTCGGTCGATCGTCTCTACGAGATGGGCGAGGAATATTGCGACCGCGTACTGATAAAGCATCTGTACCCGCGTGCGGTGGCGATGCTGGAAGCGAATCGCCAGGTGGATCTCGAGCCGGTGCTGATTACCGGTGCGCCGGACTTCGTTGTCGCCCCGCTGGCGCGCCACCTGGGAATTACAGAATTTGGCGCAAATCGCCTCCTCATTTCGGCAGGCCGCGCCACCGGCAAGATCGCCGCGCCGATCCTCGCATCTGGAGCGAAGGCCAATTGGTGCTCCGATTACGCCGCGGAGCGCAATCTCGATCTGCGGGCGTGCTGGGGCTATGCGGATTCGTATTACGACCTGCCCTTTCTGGCCGCGCTCGGTCATCCGGTGGCGGTAAACCCTGACCGGAAGCTGCGCGCGATGGCGATGACGCGCCACTGGCCGATCATCACGTTCGAAAAATCCAGCGATGACGAGCCGGACGCCGTGTTCGGCGACGACATCCCCGAACTATCCGGGAGACCATCGGATGGCGCGTCCTGAAGCCAAGCTCAAAGAATTGAAGCCGTCCGACTTGAAGCACGAAGTCGAAGCGCGGCGCGATCTGGTCGTGACCGTGAACCGGCGTTCCGAGCGCAGGCTGATCGCCTATGGCGATGAATTCCTCTACGAGAAGTTGCCGGTCGGCACACGCGTGATCTACGCGCCGCCGCCGCTCGATGAAGTTCCGGATCCCGATCAGGCGATCCGGTATGCCCTGCTGCGGCCCGAGAACGCCCACCCGCTGTTCGCTCAGCTCAATCCGAACATGCGGGTCACGGTCGCGATCGACGATATTAGCCTGCCGCTGCCACAGATGCGCCGGCCCGATATTCGCGAGCGCGTGCTGAACCAGGTCTTGCAGACCCTCGCCGACTACGGCGTCGACGACGTTCATTTGATCATCGCGACGGCGCTTCATCGCCGCATGACCGAATCGGAAATCCGCCGGATGGTCGGGGAGAAGGCGTTCAAGCAGTTCTGGCCCGATCGGCTTTATAACTTCGACGGCGAAAACCGCTCCGAACTGGTGATGCTCGGCAAGACCGATCACAGCGAGGAAGTGTGGTTGTCGAAACGCGCAGCCGAATCCGACCTCGTCATCTACGTGAATATCAACCTGGTTCCTATGGATGGCGGCCACAAATCAGTTGCGGTTGGACTGGCGCCCTACCAGAGCCTCCGGCACCACCATAATGCGGCGACGCTGCGCGATTCGCACTCGTACATGGACCCGACCCGCTCGGGCTTGCATCGCAGCGCGAACCGGATGGGCCGTCTGGTCAACGAGCATCTGAACGTGTTCACGGTGGAAACCGCGGTCAACACGCGGATGTACGGTCCGACGCTCGACTTCCTGCACAAGAACGAAGACAAGTTCACGGATTGGGATCGGTCGCGGCTCAAGGGCATGCGATGGGCGCTCAGGAACATGAGCAACGACGTTCGCCGCCAGGCCATGTCGCAATACTCGTCGCCCTACGGCATGACGGGAGTGTGGGCCGGAGAGACCGAGGCGGTTCATCAGAAGGCGCTCGCGCGGGTGTTTCAGCAATATGCAGTTCCGGTCAAAGGCCAGAGCGATATTCTCATCGTCGGCGTCCCGTTCGTCTGTCCCTACAACGTAAATTCGATAATGAACCCGCTCCTCGTGCAGTCCACGGGGCTCGGCTACCTGTTCAATATGTATCGGGGCAAGCCGCTGGTACGCGAAGGCGGGACGATCATTTTGTGCCATCCGCTGCGCGACGAATTCCAGCCGGAACATCATCCGAGCTACATCGAGTTCTTTCATCTATGCCTCGCCGAAACCACCGATGCGGTCGAACTGGAGAGACAGTTCGAAAATGAGTTCGCGCGCAACCCGACTTACATCCACATGTACCGCTACGGCCACGCCTACCACGGCGTGCATCCGTTCTACATGTGGTACTGGGGCGAACCCGCGCGCCAGCACGTGGGCCGCGTAATCGCCGCGGGGTGCGAAGAACCGGAAGTCGCCTCGCGGCTGGGATGGGAGGCGGCGGACACGCTGGATGAGGCGATCGCGATGGCGACGTCAGAGCTTGGGAAGTCGGCGACAATTACGTATCTGCATGTGCCGCCGATCATGATTGCCGATGTCGAATAGCAACGGAGCGCGCGGCGGGAACGGGCGCGCCTCACACGCGATGCCGCCGCTTGAACAGGTCTTTCGCCATCGGCGGATCCTGATCACCGGCGCGACCGGCTTTCTGGGCAAAGTCTTTCTCTCCCTGCTGCTGCGGCATCACCCGGAAATCGAACGGATCCATCTGCTGATCCGTGGCGACCAACGCAGCAGCCAAAATCGTTTCCGCCGCGAGATATTGGATTCGCCCGTGATGGGGCCGGTGCGCGACCACCTGGGCGCGCGGTTCGACCGCTACGTGGAAGAGAAAATCGCGGTCGTGCCGGGGGACATTACCGAGCCTGGGCTTCTGAGCGAGGACGCCGAACCGTTCAAGCGCGACAGCCTGGACGCGGTCGTGAACAGCGCGGGGCTGGTCAACTTCGAGGCGTCACTCTCCAAGGCGCTCGAGGTCAACGCAATCGGAGTTCGCAACGTACTCGACTTCTGCCGCAAAACGGGCGCCGCGATGATGCACGTGTCGACGTGCTACGTGGCGGGCGTAGCGGATGGGCATCGCTTTGAAGATGATGTTCCCGAGAACTGGTGCCCAATCGGCCGGAAGAGCTTCAACCTGGAGCGGGAAATTCGCGAAGCGCTGGCTGCAATCGCGCGCGTCGAGGCCGAGTCTCGCGAACAACTGCGCAATGTGGAGCTAGGTACCGAAGCAGAAGATGACAGCTCGGAGGAAGACCACGCGCGCGCACACGATCGTCGCCGCAAAGGATGGGTCGAAGAGCGGCTAAAGGAAATCGGCAGACAGCGCGCGCGAAAATGGGGATGGCCCAACACCTACAGCTATACCAAGAGCCTCGGCGAGCAATTGATGTTCGCCGCGCGAGAGAGTGTCGATATCACCGTGGTGCGTCCGGCGGTTATCGAAGGCGCGCTCCATGATCCGTTCCCGGGATGGAACCAGGGCGTCAACACGAGCGCGCCGCTTACCTACCTGACCGGGCACGGCTATCGTTTTTATCCCGCGACGGCGGAACTGGTCCTCGATGTAATCCCGGTCGATCTGGTCGCGCACGCGATGGTGCCCATTCTCGGCGCACTCATCCTGAAGCGGCAGAAACCCGTCTATCAGTTATGCACCTCGGATCTTAATCCGCTGCCAATGCGCCGGCTGGTCGAGCTGACCGGACTCGCCAATCGCAGGGTCCATCGCAAGGACAAGGGCGAGATGGGATGGTTTGCGAGGCACATGGAGGCGGTCGTCGCTTCGCAGAACACCTACGAGCTTGCGATCAATACACTCCCGCGATTGCTCAAACAGGCAACCGATCTCGCTAAGACAGTAGTTGGCGAAAACTCGGGCCCGCTCAAAACGATCGAGAGTCGCGTTGATACCATCAACGATCACGCCGACCTTGCCCGCGACCTGGTCGAGATCTACCGCCCGTACATTCAGGAGCTGGCCTATATCTTTCACGGCGCCAATGTCCGCGCTCTCTATGCGGCGCTACGCGAGCAGGACGCGGAACGCCATCCGTACCGCCCCGAAAAAATCGATTGGCGCAACTACTGGCTCGACGTGCATATGCCGGGCTTGCGCCGGCACATCTATCCTCAGCTCGATCTGCATACGCGGGCCCGTCCGCGCACGCTGCCGCGTTTCCGCAATCTCATCGAGCTGATCGAGCGCGCGGCGGAACGCTATGGTTCTTCGACGGCGCTGATTGCGCGAACCTCTTCCGGCACGCGTACCTCGATCACCTATCGCGAGTTGCGCGACCGCGCCCATCGCGGCGGCATCCTGCTGGCGCACCGCGGAATCAAGCCGGGCGATCGCGTGCTGCTGATTTCGGAAAATTCGCCTGACTGGCCGCTCGCCTACTTCGCGATATTGTTTGCGGGCGCAGTCGCGGTTCCGCTCGATCATCTGGTTTCCGCCGAGGAACTGGTGGCAATCTGCAAGATCGCGGAGCCGCGCGCCGCTTTGCACTCCACCGAAGTCGCGCATCGGCTCGGCAGCAGCATTCGCGATGCCGCCAGCGGTATCACCGAGATCGATCTGACCGATCTGTCACGGCCATTCATTCTCGACCGCAAGATCGCACCGCCACCGGCACCCGATCGCAAAACCCTGGCCACTATAGTCTTTACGTCGGGAACCACCGGCGTGCCCAAGGGCGTGATGCTCACGCACGGGAATTTCGGATCCGAGGTTGGGATGATCGGGCGGGTCTTTTCGCTCTCGGGCGAGGACACGCTGCTCTCGCTCCTGCCGTTGCATCACACCTTTGAGTTCACCTGCGGGATGCTCCTGCCGCTCGCGAGCGGCGCTTCGATCGCGTACCCGCTGGAATTCGATTCGAGGAACCTCTCGCGAATCATGGCCGACATCCGGCCGACCGCGCTGATCGGCGTTCCCGCCCTTTGGGAAGCGGTGCATCGCCGCATCATGGACGACGTCGAAGGACGCGGGCCTTTTTTCGCCGCCGCTTTCGGCCAGTTGCGCCAGCTTAATCGCCGGCTCGATCGTGACTCCGGAATCAACGCCGGCTCACTTCTGTTCCGCCAGGCCCATCAAGCCCTTGGCGGACGACTGCGATTGGCGGTCAGCGGCGGGGCCGCCCTGCCCCATCGCGTCGCGGAGTTTTTCAACGACATCGGCATTCGTCTGCTCGAAGGCTACGGACTGACGGAAGCCGCCCCGGTTCTGAGCGCGGCGCATCCCGACGAACCGCTCAAGGTGGGCTCCGTCGGGAAGCCGCTCCACGGAATAGAGATCAAGCTCGATGACGAATCGGGCGGAATTGGCGAGATAATCGCGCACGGCCCCAACGTGATGGCCGGGTACTATCGCAATCAGGCTACGACCGACGAGGTTCTGCGCGACGGATGGCTGCATACCGGGGACCTCGGGCGCTTCGACAGCGACGGCACGTTGTACGTCGTGGGCCGCGCAAAAGAAGTCATTGTCGATTCCGGCGGCAACAACGTCTACATGGACGAACTCGAAGAGGCTTACGGCAGGTCGCCCTACGTCAAAGAACTGGCAGTGGTGGGAATCACCGTAGGCCAGGGCGAACAGGTGGCAGCCCTGGCGGTGCCCGCGTACGCCCGCGGCGAGAGCCGGCGCTCGGTCGAGGACCGGCTGCGCGCCGATTTCGACGAAATTGCCGGCGGGCTCAATCCGCACAAGCGCATCCGCATCGTCCGTTTCACCGACACTGAGCTTCCGCGCACACGCACCCGCAAAATCAAACGGGCCGAAGTCGCAGCGATTCTGCGCCGGATGCTCGAGAGCGGCGCCGATCAAAAATCCACCGGCGGCGCCGAGGTTGAGCCCTGGCTTGCCCAAGCCCTCGCGCAGGTCTCCACCGAAGCGATCACGATCGGCCCCGCAACCAGACTCATCGAGGATCTCGGACTCGACTCGCTGGCGATGGCGGAGTTGGCTGAACACATCGCTGAGTACGCCGGACGGGAGATCGGACCGGAAGAAACGACTGATCTTCGCACGGTCGCCGACTTGCAGCGGCTCGCGTCAGCGGAGTCACCGAACGGACGGCCGAAAATGCCCTCCTACGCGCGATTTGTCGAGCCATTCACTCCGATGCTGCCGGGAACGGTAAGAAACCTGGCCAGAAGTGTCACCCGGCGCGCGCAGCGCGCCATCTTCGAGACGTGGCTCAAGCCGCATGTGCTCGGCCGCGGCAACATACCCGCCAATCGCAACGTGATCGTCGCCGCCAATCACGCAAGCCACGTCGACTTTGGGCTGGTCGGGTTTGCGCTGGACGCGATGGGTGACGACCTGGTGGTGTTGGCCGCCAAGGATTACTTCTTCAATACGCCGGCGCGGCGCTTTCTGGCTTCGAACTTCACCTCGCTGATTCCATTCGATCGCGAACGCGCGCAACTGGAGTCACTCGATGAAGCGCTGGCCGAACTTGCGCGCGGCAAGAGTGTCCTGATGTTCCCCGAAGGCACGCGATCCGCCGACGGCACCGTCCACGAGTTCAAGAGCGGCACGGGTTACCTGGCGTTGCGCAGCGGATGCGACGTGCTGCCCATGCTTATTCGCGGTACTCACGCAGTTCTGGGCAAGGGCAGCCTCGTTCCGCGCCGCCATCCGGTCGAAGTTCGAATCGGCACCGTAATCACCGCCGCCGAACTGCGCACCATCAGCGAAAACGCGGAGGGCATGGGTGCATACCGAAAGGTTGCAGACTATGTGCGCAATGCCGTCCTCGCGCTCGCGGGCGATAACCGAGTTCGGATGAAGCCGGCTGCGAAGAAATCTGCGACCTTAACCGGCATCGAGGCCGGACCATCTCCCTCGGCAGCCAGTTCGCGACGATCGGCGAGAGTTCGCGCCCGGCGCGGCGCCTGACCCGGCGATTCGCGAGGATCCCAGCGCTCCCGCGCTTCACATTTTCTGCCGTCTGGTGGTTTATCTTTCGCTTCCCCATACTGGTCAGAATTGAGTTGTGTTATTAAATTTATACTCAGGTGAACTTTGCTCGATGGATTGGTTCAGCAAACGAGAAGACTCTCATCATCATCGCGCGACGCGTGGCGGTCGCCGGCCGTCCGTCAGCGAGATTTCCGACGAACTACTAATCGGCGAGTACCCCGCCAATGAAGACATCGGCTGGCTGAAGGACACCTACAACATCGCCGCCGTTCACAACCTTCAGGACGATGAAGACCTGCGGCACAATGGCCTCGATCTTAAGAGTCTTAAAGCGGAATACGCCGCCAGGGGAATTCACTTTCAACGAACGCCGATCCAGGATGGCAGCGCCGATGCGATGGCGGATCGGCTGGAAATAGCGATCAATGATTTGCGCGAGCTGGTCGATTCCAATGGCCGGGTTTACCTGCACTGCAACGCGGGGCTGAATCGCGCTCCGACGCTTGCGATCGGATTTCTGCGGGCGCATCGGCGAATGTCGCTGGCGGAGGCTCTCGCGCTGGTCAAGTCGCGGCGCGCATGCGGACCATTCATGACCGTGCTCGAAGAATACTTCGGGCCGCGCGACTACAAACCGGACAAATGACATGAGCGGCGCCGCGGGAACCCTGTCCGCAACGATGCCGAGGCAAAGGCTTCTCACGGCTTTCGCATGGGGGGTTCATCTCTTTACCGCGCTCGGCGCCGCGGTCGGGCTGCTCGCGATCTACTACGCCGCAGGCGGAGATTTTCGCGCCTCGTTCATCGCGATGGGCATCGCGACCTTCATTGATTCGGCCGACGGTCCGCTCGCGCGATGGGTCAAAGTAAAGCAGCGCGTGCCGTCGTTCGATGGAACCCTGCTCGACAACATCATCGACTACCTGACCTACACCGTTGCGCCGGTTTTCCTGATGCTCAAAGCCGGCATCATTCCCACGACTCACATCGGTCTCGCGCTCGCCTGCTTCGTCATGCTCGCGAGCGTGTATGGCTTTTGCCAGACCAACGCGAAGACCCAAGACCACTATTTTCTGGGTTTCCCGAACTACTGGAACCTGGTCGCCTTTTATCTCTACTGTCTCGGCGCACCGCCGATCTTCAATTGGACCGTGCTCACGTTGCTCGCCGTGATGGTGTTCATACCGATAAGGTATATCTATCCCAATCGGACGGTTCCGTTACGCTCTCTGACCCTGACGCTGGGCATCGCCTGGGCGGCGCTGACGATTGCGATGCTGCTGATGCTGCCGACGATCAACCCGATAATGCTTGGCGCCTCGCTCAGCTTCATCGTCTACTACTTCCTGGCGTCATTCTTTTTGCACGCACGCGCCACGCACGCCGCCTCAGCTAAATTGTCGGTTGCGAAATGAGCGATGTCGCGACGATCGGCACTTCGGCGTCGTGGCTCGAGACGATTGATGCCGATTCTCCCCTGCTGCTGATCGCGCCGCACGGCGGACGGGCCGGCCAGGCCGCGCGCGCGATGCTCCATCCCAAGGTCAACGACCTTCGCACGGCAGAAATCACGCGCGAACTCGCGGAGCGGCTGGGTGCGTCGGCGCTGATCAATTCCGCGATGGACCGCAACCAGATCGACTGCAACCGGATTCCGCAGATCGCCGAGCACGCACCATGGATGCTCGAAATAATCGCGAACCGGCTGGCCGCAATCATCGACCGCCACGGGCATGCGACCGTACTCCTCATCCACGGCTGGAATATCATCGAGCCGCGAATCGACTTTGGGCTGGGTCTTCGTACGCAGGGGCGCGAACTCCGCCCGCCAGGATCGGCGCACGTGTCGGCGAGCGACGAGTTCATCAACGGCCCCCTTGCCAATCTTGCGGCGCGGCTCGGCGCCGCCGGAATCAAGACAACCTTCGGCATGCGCTACCCGGCGGGCGGGGTGCACAACCTGGTGCAGGCCTTCACCGGCCGCCACCGCGAGAGCGCGATTCCGGCATTGGGCAGAATCTCCGCGATTGCCGCGCAGGGGCTCGTCAACACCGCACAGCTCGAACTGTCGGTTTCGGTAAGGCTGCCCGGCGTCATACGCGAGCGATGCGTGGACGCAATATCCGCGTCGTTCTCCGGGGAGGAACACGCCGGCGCGCCGGGTCCCTCTCATTTTTCGATCGTACGAATGCCGCGGGCCGTGCCCCGTCCCGCGTCAGTCACCGCTCCGCTGCGGGTAGGAGTCGAGTTCTACGATCCGTCGTCGCGCATTGGCGCGATGGCGAGTTTCGATCTCGGCAATCCCGGCTTCGGCGCCCGAATCATGATGATCGTCGGCGAACGGCGCGTCGTACTCTGTACGTGCGAAGGCCACACCCGGCGCGAGGCGAACAAATTGTCGTTGGGGCCGTTGTCGCTCTCGATCGACGGCGGCAATCTCGTACTGAATTTCGAGGGCCCCGCGGTCGTGGTGCCCGACGGCTCCACTTATTTGAGCATCGAGCGGGCGCTCGCAACCGGCCATCTCGATGCCGGCGCGCGAATCAGCGTGCAGATGCCAATCGCCGGCAGCGGCTTCGATCCAGCGGTGCTGTTCGGTGAAGCCGTCGCGGATTCGGCGCAGCGCGGCTCGACTTCATTTTTTTCGGTTGCCTCGGGTCACGCGACGATCGAAAGTGCGACTCTTCCGCTCCACGCCAGCGCGCGTGCGGGAATTTCTTTCACCGGGTTGGGACCGCAAAGATTTCGCCAACGCAGGATGATATGGGCGCTGTTCGATGATGACCGCGCCGATCCCCGCGCAATCGAGGTTCGCCGGGTCGACGACGACGGCGGCCCGTCGCATCAGAGTGCGCGAGCGTTCTCTGGAGAAACCTGGTCAGTGCTGAATCTGGATCGGCTTGAGATTGAGTACTCATCCGTCGACGTCTCGCCGCATCGGCTCGAAGCATCGGCCAATGCCCCAGGCGGCGCTGCGCTCGGCCTAATCGGCAACGCGAACGCATTCGTGCCGCTGTCGCGGCCCGGACCTGACGGCAGCCGCATCTACACCTCGATGGGATTCGGCACATTCCGCTCGGGCGAACGGTCGGCTTCAGGGATGTTCGAGTACTCGCGGCGTGTCGATGCCGCATCGGACGACGACGCAGAGGGCGATACCGACTGAGCGCGGAGCTACGCCGGGGGCTGCGGTGGTGCAGTCGCTTCTTTCCTGCGCGAAGCGACCAATCGCTCGACGGTAGTCGCGATTTCGCTGAGCGATTTCGCCAGCGGCGTGTCGGTAAATTCGTGCACGAACAATTTGCCGCGGTCCGAGGCTTCGGCGAGTCGCGGATCGAACGGAAGCCGCCCAATCACCGGCAACTCCAGCTCGCTCGCTACTCCCGCGATATTCCCCTCAGGCATCAGCGGACGAACCGAACGGCATCCATCGCAGTTGAAACCCGCCATGTTTTCAATCAGCCCGATCACCGGCGCATCGATCCGACGCGTCAGCCGCACGGCATGATGAGTCGCTTTTACGGCCTGTTCCGAAGAATGACTGACCATCACGATTCCATCGGGAGCGACCAAATGCGCGACCGCGCATAAATCCTCGATGCCTGGAGCGACATCGACGATCACGAAGTCGAGAGCGCCCAGCCGGGTCTGAACCAGCATCTGGAAGAGCGCGTCCGATTGCTTCATCTCGATGGGTGCGCGAGATGGCGGACGGACGGGCGCATCCGAACCGTCACCATCGAGGAACGAAATAGGCGGCGCCTCGGCGCTGGGCAACAGATCGCTCGATACGACACGCAGGCCGTGGGGTCCTGCGGCGGGCTCTATTCCTTCGACCATCGGCAAGCCGCGCGGCTGCTTCATGCCGAGCATTCCGATGACGCTTGGCGAGTTCAGGTCCGCGTCGATTATCGCGACCTTTTTGCCACGAAGGGCGAGCACCCCGGCGAGGTTGACGGCGATGACGCTCTTGCCAACGCCGCCCTTCGCACTCGCGACTACGATGCGGACGCCGGCGTCGGCCAGATTGGCCTGCACACGGGTCCTTTCATCTTCGCGGACACGGAGCTTGCGTTCATCCGTCTCCGCACCAAACTCGCTGAAAATTCTCATTCCTGTCAGTAGAGAAGAAACGCCGGAAAATGTCCCCCATCCGGCGGCCCTGTTCTTAGGATGCTATGTGCAGAACAGCCCCCGCACAATCACCTTGTGGGAAAGCCCGCCAAATTGTGCGTTTTTCCACAGGACGAGAGGTCGGTGTGGCTCTTCACCGGGGCGAAGATTGCAAGGCTAAGGAGCGCTTCTCGAATGCGGAACCTGTACCGGGTTCGCTTGCGCGCTGAGGATCGTTCGTCCCGTCGCTCCGCAGCGCGGGCCTGCGCCCGCAAAACAAAGAGGCTGGCTCGGCGATCGAGTTCAAAGGTTCTCACACCCACGGGATTCCTCGGAAAAGAACCTCGGAATGACACCACTTTTCGACGGTCGTTGGGTGATCTCTTACGTGAGATATGCCACTGGCGAATGACACCCGGAGACCAAATCGTGGCGATGCGACTGTCGAGAGTCGCAGAGTGGTGAGAACTTCGGCTCCGCCGCAGAATCCTCTCAGGATGACACCGGGAAGTGGCATCAGACAGACGCCGTTCGGCTGTTTTGCAGAGGTGTCCGCGGGAGGGAAGTTCAGCCCCCCGGGCCCCGAATCGCAGCGGATGAGCCGGCGTCAGACGCTCTCTTCGTCGGCGTCGGTGGAACCAAGCTTACGATAAGTATTGCGCTCGTCATCGAAGCGGCGCTGACTTTTCGCTTCACGCTCCTGTTCCTGCTGGCAGTCGCGGCACAGGCGCGTGAACGGCATCGCATCGAGGCGTTCCTCGGCGACCTCGAGTCCGCACGACTCGCAGACGCCATAGGTTCCGTCATCGATCCGCTCCAGCGCGTCATCGATCTGCTTGATCTTGACGCGCTCGCGATCGGAGAGAATGAAATTGATCTCGCGATCCCGTTCTTCGGATGCGAGGTCGTAGGTGTCCATTCCCTCGTCTTTGTTGCCCTCGCGCTCGGCGCGGAGTTCCGTCTCGATCTCGCTGAGCAGCTTGGCTTTCATTTCCTCCAGATGCTCGTGCACCTTGGCGAGGAACTTCTTTCGGCTTGCGGCGGCCCCTTTTTTAGCCATGGTTTGCCACCTTTCTTATTTTCTTCATGCGACTGCTTCGGTCACGCTGGCCTGGAGGTCGTAGCTGAGCGCTCGGTCGATTCTGGCGCGGACGAACTCGCCCGGTTCGGCCTCTCCCTTCAGAAAGACGGAACCATCGATCTCCGGCGCCTGCCCTGCTGTGCGCCCGCGCATCCGCGTCGCGCGTCCGGGCATCGGGCCCTCGACCAGAACCTCAATCTCGCTTCCAACCAGGTCGCGATTTTTCCTCAAAGATATTTCCGCCTGCGCTTCCATCAGCTCGCCACGGCGCGCGCGCTTGACGCGCTCCATCACGTGACCGGGCAAGTCGCAGGCAGACGTGTTCTCCTCGCGCGAGTAAGTGAAAACACCCACGCGATCGAATTCGACTTCACGGACGAAGCTCACGAGCCGGCGAAAAGCGCTATCGTCTTCGCCCGGAAATCCCACGATAAAAGACGTCCGCAGCGTGACGTTCGGAACGTGCGAACGAACACGATCGAGCAGCTTGCGCAGCGATGCGCCCGAACGCTCCCGCTTCATAGCGCGCAGGATATTATCATCCGCATGTTGCAGCGGTATGTCGACGTACTTCACTACGTTGGGCAATTCCGCAATCGTTTCGAGCAACTCATCGGTCACGAAGTTCGGGTAGCAGTAGAGCAGCCGAATCCATCGGATGCCTTCCACGGCCGAAAGCTCTCTGAGCAGGGACGCCAGCGATGCGGGTGGATTCAGGTCGCGCCCGTAAGCGGTCAGATCCTGCGCAATCAGGTTGAGCTCGCGGACTCCCGACGCCGCCAGCGAACGCGCTTCGGCTACCAAATCGGCCGACAGGCGGCTCTCATGCAGTCCGCGGATCTTGGGGATAATGCAGAAGGCGCAACGATGATTGCAGCCTTCCGAAATCTTCAAGTAGGACGTGAAGAATTCACCGGGGCGCACCCGCGCCGATTCCGCGCGACCGAGCAGATGCGCGGCGCCCGGATATGGCACTTTAAGGCTTTCCGGCAGTTCGGTCCGGCGCAGAAGATCCGGTAAATCGAGAAAATTACCGGTTCCTACGAAGACGTCCACTTCGGGCAGCTTTTCGCGAAGCTCGGCGCCATAGCGCTGAGAAAGACACCCAGCCACCACCAGGCGTTTTCCAGCCCCGTGCTTCTTTACCTCAACCGCCTCCATGATGGCATCGAGCGATTCCTTCTTGGCGGCCTCTATAAAAGCGCAGGTATTCACCACCAAAACCTGGGCATCTTCCGGATTCAGCGTAACTTCATACCCGGATTGCGCGAGCGCTCCGAGCATCAGCTCGCTGTCCGCAAGATTTTTAGGGCAGCCCAGCGTGAGGAGATGAACTTTTTCCATGATCCGCTCTTAGAGGGGGTATATTTCTACTCGCCGGTAATACGCGAAGCAATCATGTAAGCAATCGCAATGCCAAACTCCGTTCTCGGCGGAACCTCACCTATTTCGACAACGGCGGCCGCACTATGTCGACGCCGTCGGGTGGCGTATACGCAAACGTCGAATCAGGAATCTGCGTATTGTTCTCAATATTGCTGAATTTCAGCGCGGTAACGTTGCCAAGTTGATCGATGACTCGAATGGTCTGGATATTGAAACTCCCGGCCTCGAGTCCCAGTTCCACGGTGTTGCCCTCTTTCTTCGGCACCAGCCGCAGATGCATCAGCCCGTCGGTTGCTGAAGGATCGATGAGCGAGGCGTTGAAGTCCTTGCTGATATCGCCCACGCCGAGCAGAAACTCCTGCGCGCCCGGAGCGCGGAGCGCCTGTGCGAGCGGAGCTTCCACGACCTGATTCAACTCCGGATCGTAGTCGTAGAGTTGCTTGCCGTCGCTAACGATCAGCTCCTTGGATGGCTCTTCATAGTCCCATCGCATCTCGCCGGGCTTGCGAAAAAAGACCGCGCCCTGCCGCGTTCGCTCGGCGCCTCCCACCGGCGCGATGTGTTCGATAAACCTGGCGCTGAACGACCTGGTATCGCGGTAGTGACGCTGGAGCCCATTCATGACTTCCGGCAGCGAGACTTGAGCGCAACTCGCCGTCTTTGGGTCGATGCTCGATGCCGCGATGAATGCGGCTGCGGCAGTGGCGACTATGGCGATGCGCCGGAGGTTCGATTTCATGGCCAATGCGTTTCGCTTTGGATGCTCACGTAAGGTTAGACGACCGCACCGCGCGCGGGCTTCAAATGCGCGTAAATTGTCCGCCGATTGAAATGCTAACTCTGGCGCGCGCTGCGCAGCCGCACTTCGCGCGGCTTTGCGCCATCCGCGGGCATCACGATGCCCTCGCGCTCCATCTGCTCGACCATCCGCGCGGCGCGATTGTAGCCGATTCGCAGCCGCCGCTGGATCATCGAAATCGAGGCCTGGTTGGTTTCCATCACGATGCGCACGGCTTCGTCGTACATCTCGTCGTGCTCGTCACTTCCCGGGCCGCCGTCATCTTCACCAGGCGGCTTGGTCTCGAGGATCTCAAGATGATAATCGGGCGCGCCCTGCTCGCGCAGGAAATCGGTCAGCTTGCGGATTTCGTGCTCGGACACAAAAGGCCCGTGCAAGCGGCGTAGCTTCGCGCTGCCCGGCGGCATGAACAGCATGTCACCGGCGCCGAGCAGCCGCTCCGCACCGATCGCATCGAGGATGGTCCGCGAATCGACGCGCGAGGTCACCTGGAACGAGATGCGCGCCGGAAGGTTGGCTTTGATCAGGCCGGTGATGACGTCGACGGACGGGCGCTGGGTCGCGAGAATCAGATGGATGCCCGCGGCGCGCGCCTTCGCAGCCAGACGCGAGATGTCGCGCTCGATGGTCTTGCCCTCGCTGAGCAGCAGGTCGGCCAACTCGTCGATGACGATCACGATCTTCGGCAGCTTGCGATGCTCGATCGGCTGAGCGTTCTCTTCGCCGTCCGCGGTCGGGATCGGTCTGACATCTACGGGCTTCGCTCCCGTCGCGAGCGCCTGGTTGTAGTTGTCGATGTTACGCACCCCGAACTCGCGCATCATGAGGTAGCGGGTTTCCATTTCCTGCGTCGCCCACAGCAACGCCGCGGCAGCCTTTCCCGGATCGACGACGACGGGAACCAGCATGTGCGGAATATTTTCGTAGACCGACAGCTCGAGCATCTTCGGATCGATCAGAATGAAGCGGACATCGTCCGCGGTCGCGTTGAACAGAATCGCTGCGATCATCGTATGAATCGACACCGATTTGCCGGTGCCGGTCGCGCCCGCGATCAGAAGATGAGGCATGCGCGCGAGGTCCGCGGCCACCGGTCGACCCGCGATATCTTTGCCCAGTGCGATGGTCAGTTGACTGTTCTCGGCCTGAAATTCCTCCGCCTCCAGAATTTCGCGCAGATAAACGCGCTCGCGCTTGCGATTCGGCACCTCGATTCCCACCACGGCCTCGCCCGGCACCGGAGCCTGAATTCGCACCGCGGCCGCCCGCAACGCCATCGAGAGGTCGTCCGACAGGTTCACGATCTGGCTGACTTTGATTCCGGAGCCCGGCTCGAACTTGTACATCGTGACGACCGGGCCGGGCTGAACCTCCACGACCCGGCCCTCAACGCCGAAGTCTCCCAGCTTCTGCTCCAGCACACGCGCGCTGCGTTCCAGCGCGGCCTCATCGACCTGCGTGTGAGTAGGGGGCGGCATGTCGAGCAAGGCAGGCGGCGGAATTTTGTATGAACCTTTGGTGCGCGGCTTCGATGCCTGCGCTTCCCTGCGTCTGTCGCGCGACGGAAGCTCGCGGAGTTCGATCTTGCGGACCTTGAGGGGTGCGCGCTTGCCGTTGGAGGCGCCGTCATCTTCATCTTCGATGATCGCGTCCGACAATTCGAACACGCGCGGTGCACACGATGCTTCATCATCGGAACCGGCGCTCTCGCGGCGAAAAGTCGGACGCATCTTTGCGATCGCAGCCGCCGCAAGCTCGGTAGGCGCCCGCTTGAGCATCAGCGCGAACCCGCAGACCATCGCGAGCACCGCGACCAGATATCCGCCCGCCATGTTCAAAGACGCGTTCAGCATACTAGCGACGGTCGCTCCGACGGTGCCGCCTATCCGCAAATCACCGAGATCGAAAAGACCGCCCGCGGTCGCGAGCGCGACGAGCACGATGGCGCCGCCGGCCGCTTCACGCACGAGCGTGACCGCGGGCGTGCGCATCCAGACCCGGACCGCCAACACCGCCATCAGCAGCAGTGCCATATACGACTGGTAGCCGACGATGCCACTCAGGATGCTGGCGAGCATCTCGCCGACCGGACCGCCAAGATTCGGAGTGCGGCCCGCATCGAGGCAGGCGAGACTTACGGTGGCGAACGTGACGAACGCGATCAGCGCGAGCGCGCCGAGTTCTTCGACAATGCGGCTTCGCGGCGCGGGAGGCGCTTCGACGACCGGCGCTGGCGATCCGAGCGCCGGAGTGAGCGGCGGCTCGGGCGCGGATTTCGCGTTCTGGCGCGGGATCTTCCTATACCTCCACGATGTATGGCACGACGATCGGTCGCCGGCCGAGTTCTTCGTTGAAATAACGGCGGATGGTGCGGACGACTTCTTCCCTGAGCGCGGCCTCGTTCGCTTTGAGCGGTCCGCCGAAGGCGCTGAGCCGCGCCGACAATTCATTGCGCGCACGCCGCATATGCTCCGAGGTGCCGTCGCCACTGACCAATCCGCGCGAGATGAGGTCGGGGCCCGCGACTATCTTGCCGGTCCTGGATGACACGACGAGAACTGCCGTGACGGTGCCTTCGTGCGCGAGGATGCGGCGCTCGCCGACCAGCGCGGGATCGCCGACGTCGGTGCCTTCCATCATCACGCGTCCCGCCGTCACGGTGCGTCCGCGCCGCACACCGGCGCCATCGAGCACGAGGCTGTCGCCGTCTTCGAGCAGAAGGCAGTTACGCTCCGGAACTCCGGCTTCGATCGCCAGCGCGACGTGGCGCGCGAGATGGCGGAATTCGCCGTGTATCGGTACGAAGTATTTTGGGCGCGTCAGCGAAATGACTTCGGCAAGTTCGTCGCGGTTGGCATGGCCGGACACGTGGACCGACGCGACGCCGTCGTAAAACACTTCGGCGCCCAGTTTGTACAAACGGTTGATAAGCGTGTTGATGGTGCGTTCGTTGCCTGGAATGAAGCGCGAGGACAGTACCACAACGTCGCCCGGCTCGATCGCCACACGCGGATGGTTGTCCGCCGCCAGTTTGGAAAGAGCAGACAAGGGCTCGCCCTGGCTGCCGCTGGTCAAATAGGCAAGCTGACGGCCCTCGAGAAATTCCGCCTCGGCACCGTCGATGAAGGTACCCGGCGCAAATGGAAGCTGCCCGGTTTCAATTCCCAGCCGCACGCTTTCGCCGATCCTGCGGCCGAGTGGAACCACCCGCCGGCCCAGCTCGCGCGCAACTTCGGCAACCTGGCGAAAGCGATGGAGATGCGACGAAAACACCGAGAGGAAAAAGCGCTGCCGCGATCGCGACATGATCTCGCGCAGCACCGGTTTCAGCGAAGTCTCGGAGCCCGAGCGTCCAGGGCGCTCGACGTTGGTCGAATCGGACAGGAGCAGCAGAACACCTTCGCGGCCGAGTTCCGCGAAACGATCGCGATCGAACACTTCCCCATCGACCGGGGCCTCATCGATCTTGAAGTCGCCCGTGTGAACAATCAGTCCGGCCGGGGTTCGAATCGCCAGTGCAAGCGAATCGGGCGTGGAATGAGTGACGTGAATCGGTTCGATTTCGAATGCACCGAGCCGAAAGGCGTGCCGCGGCTGAATGGGCACCAGAGCCGCTTCGCCTGCAAACGGACCTTCGGCAAGGCGGCGGCGAACGAACGCGAGCGTAACGTTGCTGCCATAGATCGGAACATTGATGCGGCGCAGCAGATGAGGCAGCGCGCCGATATGATCCTCGTGCGCGTGAGTGAGAACGATTCCCTCGATGCGCAGATGACTCTGCTCGAGCCAGGAAAGTTCAGGGACGAGTACGCCGCCGCCGAACTCAGGCTCGTCGGGAAACATCACTCCGCAGTCGATGATTATCGCGCTGCCGGCGCATTCCAGCACCATCAGGTTGAGGCCAATCTCGCCCAACCCGCCCAACGCGACGATCCTGACCGGAGTGGTTGTGGAAGTGCTCTCCGCCATCACCCTTACCACCCCCTGCCGCCGCACCAAATGCGAGTATATAGCGTGCGGGAAGGGGCTGAAAGTGAGGTCTGGGCGGCGGGAGCGCCTGTGAAAAGCTTTTCCCGCGCTCGCTTGCGTCTCCTTTCGGGCAAGATTAGCTTCGCCTCTGGAGGTTGTGTGCGATGGCGGTGAACAAGGTGATTTTGATTGGTAACCTGGGACGTGACCCCGAAGTCCGCTACCTCCCCTCCGGCAATCCCGTAGCAAATTTCTCGATCGCAACCAGCGACGCCTTTACGGATCGCAACGGCGCCAAGCAGGAGCGCACCGACTGGCACAATATCGTCGTCTACGGCAAACAAGCTGAAAGCTGCGGCCAGTACCTCAAAAAGGGCCGGCAGGTCTTTATCGAAGGGCGCATCTCGTATCGTAACTACGAGGCCAAAGACGGCAGCGGCAAGCGCTACGTCACCGAAATCGTAGCGCAGCGGGTCCAGTTTCTCGGCGGCCGTGGCGGCGCCGGAGCTGACGACGCAGGCGACTTCGGCGGTGGTCGCGCCGGCGGAGGCGGTGGTGGTGGTGGTCAGCCCGGAGGCGGTGGCGAGGAAGTTCCGCCCATGGACGACGAGGACATTCCGTTTTAGTCAGGACTCCTTCCGCACAGCGCGACTAAGCTTCGGCCGCTCCGGAAGTGGCTGCGCCCCCTCCCCCAGCGCTATCGCAAAGAACGTCCGCAACGCTTCGCGCAGTTCCGCAATCGCGAGCCCTCTGAATTCATCGGGCAGCGGATCGAGTTTCACACGCGCCTTCGCGTAGAGCAATTCGGCGCCTTCACGATTTCCGCGCTCCAGATGAAGGATCGCGACCGCGGCCTGGATTAGTCCCTGTATCGCGAGCTTGTCGCCGCCCTGCGAGCGGTTCCAGACCGCCTCCCATGCCTCGTGGCATTCGAAGAACCGGCCCGCATTGAAGAGATCGATTCCCTCCTGGAAGTGGTCGTGCGGTTTGGCAGGCATTCGTAACAGAATCAGACATTTCGGCATGAAAGTTAAGACTGGCCGCTTCTATCTGGCGCCAAAGTCTAAAAGGTATAGTTCGTGTGCATAATAAAATGGAGATCCCCGATGGACGTTACAGTTCGACGCGGCAAGTTAGACGATGCACCCGCACTCGGGCGGATTTGCTACGAAGCGTTCAGGGCTATCGCCGCCGAGCATAACTTTGCGCCTGACTTTCCCGACGCTGAAACCGCGGCCGCCACACTCTCGGCGATGCTTAGGCACGAGCACTTTTACGGCGTCGTCGCCGAGCTGGGAGGAAGGATGGCGGGGAGCAACTTCATGGACGAGCGCAATCCAATTTCAGGCGTGGGTCCGATCAGCGTCGATACCGAGGCACAGAATCACGGCATCGGGCGGCGGCTCATGACCGCCGTGATGGAACGCTCAGAGCAGCGCCGGGCGGCAGGCATCCGTCTCGTACAGGCCGGCTACCACTGCCGTTCGCTCTCGCTTTACACGAAGCTTGGCTTCGACCCGCGCGAACATCTGTCATGCATGCAGGGTCCGGCGATCAAGGAAGCCATTGCGGGCTGCCTGGTTCGTTCTGCAACCGAGAGCGACGTCGAGACCTGCAATCGACTGTGCATTCGCGTGCACGGCCATCACCGCGGCGGCGAACTGCGTGACGCAGTCAGGCGCGGCACCGCGACCGTGGTCGAACGCGCGGGACGAATCGCCGGCTACACGACGCAGATCGCGTTCTTCGGACATGCGGTGGCCGAGAACAACGATGACCTTAAAGCTCTCATCTGCGCCGCGGAGTCATTCGCGGGCCCCGGCCTTCTGGTGCCCTCGCGCAACGGTGAGCTGATGCGCTGGTGCCTGGGCAAGGGGCTTCGAATAACGCAGCCTCTGACGCTGATGACTATCGGCCTCTACAACGAGCCCGGCGGCGCGTATCTGCCGTCCATCGTGTACTAGCGGCGCAGCCGCCACCGATCGTTACGCGGCGCCGTGGCGTAACAGGCGCCCAGGGTGAGTGCCGGTTTCGCGGTCGTTCTCGATCGTTACCTGGCCGTTGACCATGATCGAGCGGAACCCCTCCGCCCTGCGCACGCGGCGCCATTCTCCGCCCGGCAGATCGTGGACGATTTCCATCGGGCGCACGTGCAGCTTGTCGTAGTCGTAGATGACGATGTCCGCAGGCGCGCCTTCGCGCAGAAAACCGCGATCGCGAAATCCCGCGCATAGCGCAGGCAATGCGCTGAGCCGCCAGTGCGCTTCTTCGAGACTCAGCATTTCGCGCTCACGCACCAGCCGCTCGAGCATCTCGGTGGGATACTGCCCGCCCGTGAAGAACTTGGTATGCGCGCCGCCGTCGGAGACGCCAGGTATCAGCCACGGGTAGTCGATCATCTCCTTCATGAAGTCCATGTTCTGGTTCGGACCGGGCGCGTAGAACTCGGTGTGCAGATCGTCGGCCACGGCGACATCGAGCATGAAGTCCACCGGATGCTTCCCCGTGCGCTCGCCCGCCTCCCGCAGCGTCAGGCCCTCGTACTCCTTCAACTCGGGGCGCTCCGCGGCGGTGATGAAGATCAAATCGAATTGATCGGTAATGACCCGCGGCATCCGGGCGCGCAGTGCTTCGCGCCGCTCAGGGTCAGCCAGCTTGCGCTTGCGCTCCTCGGGTGTGCCGGTGGTCGCTTCGCACCAGGGCGCACTGTCGTCGAACAGGTTCCAGTTTTCGAAAGTGAAGGCCATGCCGGTATCGGCCGTTACCGCCTGCCCATAGACGCGGATTCCGCGCTGGCGGCAACTGTCGATCCACGAAATGAGGCTGCGATGAACGAATGGCAGGCTGTCGCGCGGCTGCACGACGTTGTAGAGAATCGGGCGGCCGCTGACTTCGGCGAGCTCCTCGTAATGCTGGAAATCATGCTGCGAGTCGGTGCTGACCAGCGTCATCTGCATGAAGCCTTCGTTGCGGCGGCCGAGCACCCGGGCCAATGCGAGGCAGGTGTCATCGGACATCAGATCCGAAACCATCGGCGTGCCGTCGAAATCGCGCTGCACGCACGCGGGACCATTGGGATCGAGCCGCTGCGCCGACCATCCGCACGCGCCCGCATCCATTGCCTCATCGAGCAGGCGGCAGATCTCCCGCTCTTCCTGCTCTGTCGGCGGACGCGACTTCGCCTCTTCGAGACCCATCACCCACGTCAGCAATGGCGACACGGGAACATAAGGAAGGATGTTCAGTGCCTTCGGATGGCGCTCGATGCTGTCGAGGAACTCCGGAAAGCTGGTCCAATCCCACGGCATGCCGGCTTTCATCGATGCGTACGGGATCGCTTCGACGCGGGTCATCGTAAGCATCGCGCGCTCGCGACCTTCAGGATGGACGGGAGCGAAGCCGAAGCCGCAATTGCCGATCACGATCGAAGTGACGCCGTGCCAGCTCGAAATCGAGCAATACGGGTCCCAGAAAAGCTGCGCATCATAATGCGTGTGCAGATCGACGAAGCCGGGCGCGACGATGTGACCGGATGCATCGATCACCCGGTCCGCATCACTGGGGCGGAGCCGTCCAATCCTGGCCACTCGGCCGTTCTTGACGCCCAAGTCGCCGCGAAATCGCGGCATCCGCGTACCATCGATGATCATCCCGTCCCGAATCAGAACGTCGAACTCCGCCATCGCCTCGAACCTCCGCTTATGCGCCGGATAAGCGCGCCTATTGCGACCAATGACATTTGACCGATCGGTATGTCAATGATCGGGGGCGGCTCTTGCCGTTCGCCGGTTCGTCTCGAGCGCAACCTGCGTCAGAGTTTCTTGACGCCGGGTTCGAGTTCTACGCCCGCGGGGACGAGCACGCGTACGACCATGTTGTAGAACGCGACGTTCTGCACCAGTTCCATCATGCGGCGCGTGTCGAGGAATGACTTGAGCGCGTTCCAGGTCGTGTCGGTGACACGCACGTTGGTGGTCGCTTCGGCTGCGTAGCGGATTACGGCGCGCTCTTCATCGCTGTAGACTGGGGACTTCTCCCACAGAGCGAGTGCTTCGAGCTTTTCATGCGGGACGCCGACGCGCCGCGCGAGATTCCAATGATGGACGAATTCGTATTCCGCTTCCGCGATGCGACCGACCGTAAGCAGCGCCAGTTCGCGCAGCTTGGGATCGAGCGCGGTGCCGTTTCGAAGTTCGCCGCCCAGCGCGAGAAATCGGCGCAGAAGGTTCGGTGTATGGGCGAGAGTGCGGAAGATATTGCCGACCGGCTGTCCGCGCTCCGCGATCAGATTGTCGAAAATCTGGCGGTCCGCTTCGGGAAGGTCTTCGCGATTGAGGTATGGAACGCGCGCCATGGAATGTCCTCCTTCTGGACGTTTCTGCTAGTGTCCTGAGTTGGAAGTTCGCAACAAAAAAGGAGCGACCTAACCCCTAACCCCTTCCCGCACGGGAAGGGGGACCAGAACAAAATCCCTCACGCCAAGCAGCTTTTATCATTTGGGCCGAAGCTATTCCCGAACGTCGCTGACGGGCGATATTTTCAACGAACTTCCAACTCGAGACACTAGTAGCAGAACCCTCACCTGACCTCTCTCGCAAAACGAGGCCGTCGATTTTCGAAAGCCTGCCCGGTGCTGACTCCATAAGGAGCGCTTCGCGAACACAGAACCGGTACCGGGTTCGCTTGCGCGCAGAGGATCCTTCGTCCCGTCGGTCCTCAGGACTCCTCGCTAGCTCGTCGCCGGTCCGGAGGCCAGAAGCCATGTCGACTGCGTTCGCGCTGCTCACTTCGCTCAGGATGACACCGTGGGGCAGGCAGGATCTCGTGCCTAAATATTAGGCAAACCCAAATAAATCTAACGAAATCAAGGATAAATTGGGTTTGTTTCGTAAAAAAAATTTTGCCGACCTTCCTCGGGTTCGGTCAATTTTTGACGGTCTTATTACTCGAAGTAAGCGGCCGCGCGACTTCGTGGACTGGCGCGATGGTGGCATGAAAAACGAGGAATATGCTGAGCCGGTAGCGACCATATGCGGGAGCCTACGCGGCCCCGCATTACGTATCAACGTCTAAGAAGTTTACCCATCCACATTCGGCGCGCCGTCCACATTGGTTGCAATGGGTGCTTATCGACGGCGCGGAGCAGATCAGGCGAAGAGCATTTCTGACATCGAGCCGCCCGGTGGAATCATCGGCATTACCGCTTCATCTTTCGGTATGGCGATATCGATCAGTACCGGCCCTGGCGTCGCGAAGGCCTCTTTCATTGTCTGGGCCAGGTCCTTGGCTTTGTCGATGCGGAAGCCGTGGGCGCCGTACGCATCGGCGAGCTTCACGAAATTCGGCACCGACATCGCGGAGTACGAATAGCGCTCCTGGTAGAACTTCTCCTGCCACTGCCGAACCATCCCGAGGAAATAGTTGTTCAGGATGATCACCTTGATGTCGACGTCGTACTGAACCGCGGTGCCCAGCTCCTGGATGTTCATCTGGATCGAGCCGTCTCCCGAAATAACGACGACGCGCTTGTCCGGCGCAGCGAACTTGGCGCCGATTCCGGCGGGCAGTCCATAGCCCATCGTGCCGAGGCCGCCCGAAGTCAGCCACGATCGCGGATTCTCGAACGGGAACATCTGCGCGACCCACATCTGATGCTGTCCGACGTCGGTCGCGAGAATGCAATCGCCCTTGGTGATGTTGTGCAGTTCCTCGATCACCTGCATCGGCGACACCAGGCCGTCCTTGCGGCCGTTCCTGCCGTTTTCATAAAGCGGCTTGTCACGCTTCCATTCGAGGATCTGCTGATGCCACTTCTGCCATTCCGGCCGCCGCCGCGCGATGCTCTCGCGGCCCTTGATGACTTGCAGCATGTCGGTGAGGACCGTCTTGATATCGCCGACGATCGGAATGTCGACGCGAACGTTCTTGGAAATCGATGACGGATCGATGTCGATATGTATGATGGTTTCGGCCTTGGGCGCGAAGTCGGCAATGCGCCCGGTCACGCGATCATCGAAGCGCGCGCCCACCGCGATCAGGCAGTCGGTATTGGTGACCGCCGTGTTGGTGCCATACGAACCGTGCATCCCGAGCATCCCGAGCCGCAGCGAATCCGATGACGGCATCGAGCCGAGCGCCATCAAGGTCTCGGTGACCGGAATGCCGAGCCCTCTCGCGAGTTCGCGAAGTTCCGATGCGGCACCGGACCATTGCACGCCGCCGCCGACATAAAGCAGCGGGCAGGAGCTTTGCTCTATGGCCTCGACGGCGCGTTCGATCTGCCGCGGATTTCCGCGAATGGTAGGCTTGAAGCCGCGCAGATCGACCTTGTCCGGATATTTGAACGTATGCTCGGCCTGCTGCACGTCTTTCGGCAGGTCGACGACCACGGGACCCGGCCGTCCGGTGCTCGCGATAAAGAATGCTTCCTTGATAATTCGGGCGACGTCCTTGACGTCCTTGATCAGATAGTTGTGCTTGGTGCACGGCCGGGTAATCCCGACGAAGTCGGCTTCCTGAAACGCATCGTTGCCGATCAGCGAGGTGGACACCTGCCCCGAAATCACGACCATCGGGGTTGAGTCCATGTACGCATCGGCGATGCCGGTGACGGTGTTGGTCGCTCCCGGCCCTGAGGTGACCAGCACGACACCGGGGCGTCCGGTGACTCGCGCGTAGCCCTCGGCCATATGCGTTGCGCCCTGCTCATGGCGCACCAGGACATGCTTTATTTTGGAATCGAGCAGGGCATCGTAGGTGGGCAGAATTGCGCCGCCCGGATAACCGAAGATGACATCGACGCCTTCGGCAATCAGGCTTTCAATAGTGATTTGGGCTCCAGTCAGCTTCTTCATTGTTCGATCACGGGCGGGAAACGCTTAACCCCCTATCCTGACAGGGTATATCAGCCGCGACCGGCGGCACAACGCGTGCCTGGTCCGCAGCGCGGGCTGCGCCCGCAACCGAAAGAGGCTGTCCCGGCGATCGAGTTCAAAGGTTCTCACACTCACGGGATTCCTCGGAAAAGAGCCTCGGAATGACAACCACTTTCGGACGATGGTTGAGTGATTTTCCGAGAGAAATGTAAGTAATTCTTCTTCAGTAATTCTTTTTGGGCTCGTAGACGCCCTTGCCCGCCTGTACGAACATCACCTCGAACGTTCGATCGAGTGGCGCGTACATCCCCTTGATCGTCACCATGTCGCCGGGCTTGACGTCGGCGAGGTCCTCGACGTTCGGACCCTGCATGACGAAGTTGGGCCGATAGATCCGCACCTGCTGCCAGATATCGGGCCATCGCACGCGCCCGCTCGCATCGTCGACGTACGCATCGTTGAGCACGAACTTGTATTCCTTCGTGCCGACGCCCATCGTCACGAGCTGCTTGTCGCCATAAATCTGATCGGGCGCGGGCTTCGAGATCACCAGCGTGGTGTTGATCGGCATCCCCATCGGGGCCATTTGCGCATAGGCCACGCCGGCGCCCAACAGCGCGATCGAAACCAGGAACATGGCAACTCGAGCGCTCGATACTGCTGGATATTTCATATTGATATTACCCTCGTCTATTTGTACATTGCTCGCATACAAAAGAAAGGTATCCCCACAGGATCGTACAGAGATTAGAAGCGGATGGCGGAGTCGATCAATGGGCAGTTTTTCGTTACAACCTAACTGTCGTAAGGGAACTTCCATTCCCGGCACCGTTGACGTGGGGACGTCGGACAAGGAGAGAGCATCCATGCGAATGACCCGAACCGTGGCAGTGTTGGCTCTTGCACTGGCGCTGTTGGCGCCGGCAGGCGCCCGCGCGCAGGTCAAACCCGGAGATGTAATTACGCCGGCCAACGCCTACAAGGTCGAAAATCTGCTCAGTCCCGGCAACCTGATCCTGGTCAAGGAAGGGATGCAACTGAACATCATACCCAGCGACAAGCTGGAATGGCCGCCGCCCTACACCACAGCGACGGAGAAATATCACGCGCAGGTGCAACTGCTGCCCGATGGCTCATTGCAGAACTACGTGGCCGGGCAGCCCTTCCCATTGCTCGATCCGAATGATCCGCAGATGGCGACCAAGATCATGTGGAACTTCGGCTTTCGGCCGCTGTACAGCGACGATGCCGATCTGCGCTTTCCCGAGATCGCCAGCTTCAGCGCCAGTTCCAAAGGCGAGCCGCTCGGCTTTTTCACCTCGGGGCACTTTGCCTTTTACAACAACATCGGGCGCATCGAGGTGCCGCCAATCCCGACCGATCCCGATGGCGCCAAGAGCGGCATCCGCTATCGCTTCGGCTTCTACCCATTTCTCGAGCCCGCGACGGTGCGCGGTTACGGGCTGCTCCGTTATCGGCATATCGATCCGAAGGTTGAAGACAACACCTGGGTCTTCAATCCGTATTCACGCCGCCTGAGGCGCCAATCGGTTGAGACACTGACCGATTCGATCGGCATGATCGGCGGATTCGGCGGCGGTGGCGGCGGCGGCGGTGGCCGTGGTGGTGGAAGCGGCGGTCCGGGAGGCGGAGCAGGAGGTTTGGTTGGGACGCTCGATCCGGATTCGTTCTTCGGGTTCTCCGCCAAGGAAGGCGATTACACCTACAAGTACCTGGGCGACAAGAACATGCTCGCCTGCGTACACGCCAAGAATTCTCCCGAGGTCGCATGCCCCGGCGACGGCGGCAGAACAATTTGCCCCGAGGACTGGGAGATGCGCCACCTGTACGTAGTCGAAGCCGACGCCAAGCCCGGCAGCAACTTCACCATCCCGAAGCGGGTTCTCTACATCGATTCGGAAGGATGGTTCATTACCGCGTCCGATCAATACGATCGCGAAGGCGGACTTTGGAAATCCCTGGTGGCCTTCAATACGTATCGCGATCGGCCGGTGCCGGACGCGAGGGTCGCCGTGTATCCGTACAAACGGATTTTCCAACTCGGATTGGCCGATGTGGACCTGGACACTCACGAAAGCACGGTAGCGTATATGCCGGGTGCAACCGCCCCCGATAGAGAGTGCTGGTACATCGACATGGGCGTGGTCGACAACGCATTCTTCACGCCCGAGGCGCTGGAGAACGCGGGCCATTAGACACGCAACGGCTCGATTTCGCGCAACGCTTGGGCTTGCACTCGCGCTGCTGGCCGCGCCGGCGGCCAGCGCGCAAGTGAAGCCCGGCGATGTGATCACCGCGGGCAATGCCGCCCAAGTCCAGAATCTGCTGAGCCCGGGCAACCTGCTGCTGGTGCGGCAGGGAATGCGCCTGAACATTGTCGCATCGGACAAGCTGGAATGGCCGCCGCCATACACCAGCGCCACCGAGAAATATCAGGCGCAAGTGTCGCTGGCCCCGGACGGCACGTTGCACAACTATGTCGCCGGACTACCGTTTCCGCTGCTCGATCCGAACGATCCCCAGATGGCGACGAAGATCATCTGGAACTTCAGCTTTCGGCCGCTCTACAGCGATGACGCCGATCTGCGGTTTCCGGAAGTCGCGGGCTTTCCCGCCCATGGGACGGCCGCCGAACCGATCAGCTTCATCACCGCCGGCCATTTTGGCTTTTACAACAATATCGGACGAATCGAAGTGCCGCCGATTCCGACCGATCCCGACGCCCTGCGAAGCGGAGTTCGATACCGCTTCGGCTTTTATCCATTCCTCGAACCAAGCGGACTGCGAGGCTTCGGGATGGTGCGCTATCGGCATATCGATCCCAAGGTCGAGGACAACACCTGGGTGTACAATCCAGCCGGCCGCCGGTTGCGCCGGGAATCGGTCGCGGCCTTGACGGACGCGCTGGCGATGCTGCCGGGATTCAGCGGCGGAGGTGGCGGCGGCGGCAGTGGCGGCCGCGCCGGTGGCATGAGTGGCGGTCCCGGAGGAGCGGTGCCGGCGATGATGACGACGCTGGACCCCGATTCGTACTTCGGCTTCCAGGCAAAGACCGAGGATTACACGTACAAGTACCTCGGCGACCGGAACATGCTGGCGTGCGTCCATGCGAGAAATTCTCCCGAAGTTGCATGCGAATACGATGGCGGGAGAACTGTCTGCCCTGAAGACTGGGAGATGCGGCACCTCTACGTAGTTGAGGCCACCGCCAAACCGGGCAGCAACTTCTCGATCCCCAGGCGCATCCTCTATCTCGATTCGGAAGGATGGTTCGTTACGGCATCCGATCAGTACGATCGCGACGGCAAACTCTGGAAAACAATCGCGACCTTCAATGCCTATCGCGATCGGCCGGTGCCGGACGCCCGGGTCGCTATCTACCCATACAAGCGGATGTTCCAGCTTGGACTAGTCGATGAAGACCTGACGACGGGCATGAGTTCGGTCATTTACATGCCCGGTCCGGAAGCGCCCGATCGCGAATGCTGGTACATCGACATGGGCGCGGTCGACAACGCATTTTTCTCGCCGCTGGCGATGAGAAACGCCGGCCACTAGTATCCTGAGTTGGAAGTTCGCAACAGAAAAGGAGCGACCTAACCCCTAACCCCTTCCCGCACGGGAAGGGGGACCAGAACAAATCCCTCACGCCAGTGGCTTTTGTCATTTGGGCTGAAGCTATCCCGAAAGTCTCTGACGGGCGATGTCTTCAACGAACTTCCAACTCGCGATACTAGAAATCAAACGATTAGCCGCGCTGTCTTGGCGGTAAATTGTTAGAGAGCCTAGCCCGACTGTCAGTAGCGCAGCACGAAACGGATATCGCCGAGGCGGAGTTGGCTTCCGCTCGAGACCACGGTCGAACCGCGAATCTGGCGATCGTCGATGTAACTTCCGTTGGTCGAGTTGAGATCGGTGAGTTCATAAGCGCCGTTGCGCCGTAGCAGGCGCGCGTGGGTTCGCGACACGCTGGCGTGCGGAATCACAATATCGTTGTCTTCTCCGCGCCCGAGCGACACCTCGTCCTTCAAAACCACGTACTCCGAGGCGATCGGGTCGACCGGATTCAAGGTCTGCAGGCGCGCGCCGTATCCACCTCCGCCGCCTGCCCCCGTCGGTGGCGAGGGCGGCGCCGTCCGCGGTGACGGCGCCGGTTGCGCAGGACGTGGTGCGGTCCGTGGCGCGGAGATTGGGGCTGATGGCGCGGGGGCGCCTTGCGCATCGACGATCGCTTTCAATTCTTCCTGTGAAACTCCAAACCGGACCTGCGACAAGCCGAGCAGCGCGAGAATGGCGATCAGCGGAACGACTCCGTTCCACCATCGGAATGCCAACTGGGTGAGTCCGGTGCCTTCGGCGTTCTGGCCCGGCACGCCGCCCTCCTCGGGTACGTTGATCGCGGCGCCGCCGATTCCGCGCACTTGATACGATGTCGAGGCGGTTGCGCTCTGACCATCGTAGTCCACTTGCAATTCCACCGATCTATCGGTGCCGTCCTCGATCGGTCTCGGCGTCCGGTAGGTCAGCGAATACTGGGTTGCAATCGAATGACCGATCTCGCGCACCAGATCCGCGAAACGCCCCTCCTCGGTGATGATATTGTACGAACGGCCGTGGGTGGCATCGACGATTTGCTGATATTCCGGTGCGATGAACGGCGGCGGCACCACTGCATAGAGCGTGAGCCCGTTTTTCTTGAGCAGCGCGGCGGTCGAATCGCCGGTCAGATCGGTAACTTCGGTGTTGTCCGGATGATGGTCGTGGTAGGCCTGATCGTGCTGGGTGTATTGGGAGCCGTCGCCCGCGTGATGCGGAGGCGCGTCGGTCACGATGATGATGATACCCTGCGCCTCAGGGCGAAACGGGAACGACGCGGCATACGCGAGCGCATCGAGCTGGTCTTCGGGGATGTCGCCGCCGCCGCCGGCGTGCAATCCGCTTACCCAATTGATGAACTGATTCACGTTGGAGGTCATCGTGTTCCGATACTCGCAATTGCAATCGGGATATTTCGAGACGACGTAGTCCTCGAAAGTCACCAGCCCGAGGCGATAATCGCGATTGTTGGCAGCGAGGTCGTGCGCGAACGAGATGATGTTCTGCTTGACCGCATCGATATATGGTTGCATCGACTCGGTCACATCCAACACAAACACGATGTCGACCGGCCGTCCCTGTCCGACCCCGCGAAAGTCGAGAATCTTCGCTTCCTTGCCGTCCTCGAATACTTTGACGTTGTCGGGGCGCAGGTTCCCGACCGGGTTGCCGTTGGTATCGGTGAGGCCGAAGTCGAGCTCAACGCCGCCGTCGGTGTCGAAATGGTCGAGGCCGGGATTGCCGATCGAAATCTGCAAGGCCGCCGAGGCGCTCGGGACGAAAGACAGAATCGCGAAGGTCAGGGCCAGGAGGGACACTGCGGCGATGCGAGGTTTTAAAATCGCGCTCATGCTTACCGATGATTCTCCGGATCGGAGCCGCGTTCAGTCAATAGCGTCCGCGTGCCGAATCCTCGCGGAGAATTGATTCCTTGCCTTCACGAGCGGGTTACGTTATCCCAAACTGCTGACCTATTTTATCCAAGCATGGATTTTGAGTGAAAAAACTGCGCATTTCGTGGGCGGCGGTATCGCTGATTCCGCCTCTCCTCATTGTCTGTTCGCTCTTTTTTGGATCACTTGGCAACCGACACAAGGCAAGCTTCGCTGCCAGTTCGACCCCCGGGCCGGGCGCGACCAGCGGCAATATCCAGGCCGGATTCATTACGACGATTACCGGACAGCCCCCTTCGGGCTTACAGAATGTCTACCTCAACATCATCTCGGTCCGGCTGAATCCCAAGCCCAAGCCGGGTACGAAGCAGGGTATTCCGAGTGAAAACGATGCCGCGTGGAAAACGATACCCGTTCCCGCGGGCGTTGGAGTCGGAATCAACGGCAGGCCGGGCGATCTGCAACTCGACATGCTCGCCGGCCAAAACAAGTTTCAGCTCTTCAATACGGCGGGTATCAGGCCGAACACGTATTCGTCGGTCGAAGTGGTTCTGGACGCCACCACTCCCGGGAACATCGTGCCTATCTGCTCTTCGGGAGGCGGCTCTATCGAAGGATGCGCCAACTACCCGATCGCATTGGAGGGCCAGGGCGCCGAGCTAACGTTCATAGCTCCAAACCAAGTCGTCGTTTCCAGGAACACTCTGACGCAACTACCCCTCCAGCTGAACCTTAATATCGTCAACAAACCATCGGGACCAGACGAACCATACACGGCCACGGTAACCGCCGGGCCGGCGCCCGGGAACGCATCTCAATTCCTGGCCACGGTAAGCGGCACCATCACCGGAGCGAACGGGAACGCAACCGTCAAGAAGATTCGCCACCTGTCGGTCACCGCGGAATTGGCGGGAACCAATACGATCGTGGCGACTTCCAACGTCGTCAATTCGCAATATACCCTGTTCGTTCCCGCCGAGGCGGACCTTGGAACCTTGTACGACTTCTTCGTGACGGGTGGATCCGCGACGCTTGCCGGAGTGCGCGGAATCAGTGCTGGCACTAACGGCGGACTGGTCTTCCCCGCCCAAGCGTACACACAAAATTTCACCGTCGAGGGCGACCAGACGCTGGGCACTATCGGTGGAGTGATCACGGACGCGTGCACCAATATCCCAATTCAGGGGGCAGTGCTGAGTATGCTGATGCCTCCGGTCGGGTCGTCAGTCGATTGTGCGACTACGCCCGCGCAGTGCGTAAGCGTCGGCACCACCGTCACCGACAACTCCGGAAAATATCCGTTGCCGGGCACGTTCCAGAATCCGGCATACTTCAACAACATTCCGATTGGTGATCCGCCCATCACTTATACGATCCAGGTGACGGCGCCGGGTTACGACAGCCAGATCTTCGAAGCGCAAGCGTCGGGCACCAACAGCGGGAGCAACGGCGGAGTGTGCAGTTCCAGCCCCGATGCACCCACCTGCAATTTCGCGCTCACAACTTCGTACATCCAGGGCACCATCCAACTGGCCGCGATGCCACAGCCGGGCAACAGCGCCAGCATTCAGGTATTCGCGGAGCAATCGGGGACCAACAACCTGGTATCCGCACTGACGCTTCCTCTCATAATTCCAGGCGCCCAGAGTTCAGCGTCGTTCACGTTGAACGTGCCTTCGCAGATAGCGAGCTTCGACCTCTTTGCCTCCGCCGCCGATTTTTTCCAGACGGCGTCCGCGGGCACTGCGGTGATTAGCACGGACCCATACCCTGGCCACACGATCATCACGCAATCCGACGTACCGAACGCGCCGGCAGCCTGCAAAACCTCCTCACCCCCAGGGTTATTCACAGAAACGATGGAGTGCAGCGGACACGGCAGCGTCGCCGGAACCGCGGCGAATCCCGACAGCGGCACCACGGTTGAGTTGTCGAAGAACGGCGTTCAATTGATGGAAGCCGCCGTCGGTCCTGCTACTCCGGCTCCTTCGGTCGGCAACAGCTACTCGTTCTGCGCTCCACCCGACACCTACCAGGTGCAGCGCCTCGAGGTAGGTTCGCCAGTCGGCACGCCGGCAGCAGTCCTTGCAATGCCAACGCCGATGGCCACCAGTTCGCCGTGCCCGAGCACCTGTTTCAGCGCGCCGGGCACTTGTCCGGGATTGTGCGCCAACACCGTTCAGTCACCGCTGTGACGGCGCGAGTATGAAAATGCGAATTTACAAACCACTTAGTACGCTCGCCGCCGCCGCTGGAGCTGCCCTGCTCTGCACCACGATGGGCGCGTGCAACAACAGCCTCGGCGGCTTCAGCGGCTTCGTCGGCAACACCCCGCCGGTTCCTCCCGTCACCAGTTTCAAGGTGCTCGGCATCGTCGGCACGCCATTCACGCTCCAGATCTCCAACGCGAATGCTTCGTGGCTGGTGAAGGGCACGATCCCGCTCAACGTTCTCATCGTCAACAACCAGACTCCCGCGCGGATGATCGCGACCAAGCTCTCCAACGACAACAACCTGATGAGCGTGCAGATCGTCAACGCCGGCACCGTGCTCAGCCTGGCATCGACGACGGCGCCGTTCGGAGTCGCATCGGTTCAAACCGGCGCGGCGCTTCTTACGATGTCTCCGCCGGCGGCCGTGGACGTGCGGATTTACGTCACCGGTCCGTTCGGCCAGCGCTTCCAGTCGCTGGTTGAAGACGGGACGGTTGGATTTATCACGAACACCCGCGCACCGGCGGTATTTCTCTTCGATAATCCGGCCGGAAAAGTCGACGGGCAGTTTACGCAGGATCAGAACTTCGGCTCATTTACGATAAACCTGACGCAGGGCGGCAACGGCGCAAATGTCGTCACGACCGCGAGCGGAGGACCCTTCGTCGTAATCCGCCAGCCCTAGTCCGGCAGCGGTTCGAGCCATCGAGCGAGCCTCCTCGGCGCAGCCTCGGAATGCTCCAGAATAGATTGACAGTTTGCGCCTTTCAGCATACTTAGCCGGACGAGACCACTTGAACGGACGGTTTGTACCTGAGCCTGAGTTTGCCCTGGTCTCCTGACATAACATGAGATCGCAGCTATTCCGCCGCGCCTTGCTGGTGCTGGCAGTTATCGTTATCGCAGCGGGAATAATGCCCGCGTTACGCTTCTACCGAAATTTCGAAACCCACGTTTCGACCGACGACGCTTATGTCGACGGCACGGTCGCGCTGGTCTCGTCACGAGTATCGGGAACGGTGACCAACGTTTACGTGGAGGACAACTGGACCGTCAAAGAAGGACAGCTCCTGTTCTCGCTCGATCCGCGCGATTTTGAAGTGCGGGTCGCGCAAGCGCAGGCTCAACTGGAGCGCGCCCGTCAGACCGTGGATGAAATGTATTCGGGCGTCCAGGCGGCGGATTCGGGCGTGCGATTGGCGGAGAGCCAACTGGGCCAGGCAAAGATCGATTTCGAACGCACCAAAACGCTCAAAGAACAGGGCGTGGCGTCACTGGAGGCCTCCGACCAGGCGGAGACCGCGCTCAAGGTGGCAGTCGCCAACCAGGCCCTGGCGACGAATCAACGCGACCAGGCGCGGGCGGCGCTGGGGCAGGAAGTGGGCAAGGATCATTCGCGCTACGACCGGCCCATCGTGCAGCAGGCCGAGGCCGCTCTGCAAGCAGCCAAGCTCGATCTCGACTACACGAAAATCTATGCGCCGTTCGACGGCATCGTTACGCACAAGACCGTGCACGTCGGCAATCGCGTGCAGGTCGGCGAGCCGCTACTGGCGGTGGTGCCAGTGCGGCGTCTCTATGTGACCGCGAACTTCAAGGAAACCCAGCTTACCGACGTGCGCGTTGGACAGAAGGCGGAGGTCGAGGCCGACATTTATCCCGGGTACACCTACCACGGGCACATCGACTCGATCAGCATGGGGACCGGCGCGGCGTTCTCGCTTCTGCCGCCGGAAAATGCGACCGGCAACTGGGTCAAAGTCGTGCAGCGCGTACCGGTCAAGATTGTTTTTGATCAGCCTATCCCCGAGGACAAGCCGCTGCGGCTCGGCCTTTCAGTCGAGGTCGCCATCGACATCGGCAATACGCGCGGCGCCCTGCTCTCCTCGCTCGTTCAGCGCACGTTCGAGCACGGCGGTGTTGTCTCACCTAACGAGTCGCTCAAGCAACAACCGACACCGGCTTCCGGTCAGGCCGAAACCGCGCCGCCATCGCAGCCGGAACAAGACCATCCGTTCGTTCACTAGACACACCAAAGCACGGATAGCGACGCGAATTAACCGTTCCGTAACGGCGCGGATTCAACCAGATCACGACTGACACTCGTGTTACCACCTGACACCAGTGTCAGCGCGTTGCGCCTGCGCCGCCCCTTATAATACCCTTCGGCAAACGCTGCACGGGGCTGTGATGCTTCATGATGCTCGAAGCAGTAATTAGCGATCGTCTGAGCGCATACCTCGATGCTCCTATCGAGCGTCTGCGCGTGCTCGCCAGTGGATGGGAGACGACAGTCTTCGAGTTCGCGCTGACCAAAGCCTCGGCGCGATTTGCCGAAATTCCACCGTTGCAACCCCTGGTATTGCGCTTCTACCAGGGGGGACAAGCGGACGAAAAAGGCCCGCGCGAATATAACGCCATCGATCGTCTTGCGGCGATCGGGTACTGCGTGCCGCGACCGTACGTATTCGAGTGCGACCATGCCGCACTCGGCGCACCGTTTCTGGTGATGGAGCGAGTGGCCGGCGGACCGTTGTTCTCGATCACCAGTTTTCCGCAAGCCCTCAAAACCTTCTCGCTCGGGTTCTTCGGGTTTGTCCGCGCCCAGGTAAAGCTCCATCGTCTCAATCCTGATGCCGACGCTCTGCGCGACATACCGCGCGCGTTTCAGGCCAGCGCCGCACCGCCGGGAACGCCGTTGCTCGATCGCGTGCTCGCGATAATCGCCGAGCGCGTCGAAAGAGGGCCCCTGCCCGGCCTCAAGGATGCGCTCCGGCGTCTCACGGCGCGCGTCGGCGCATATCGCGTGGCGGAACCTTCGATCGTTCACATGGACTACCATCCGTTGAACGTGCTGGTGAAAGGCATGCGCGTCACGGGCGTCATCGATTGGGTCAATACGGATGTGGGAGATCGGCATCTGTGCGCGGCGACCACTGCGGCCATCCTGTCGTCCTCCGCGTTCGATCATCCGCGATGGCTGCGGGATAATATTGTCGGAAACTCGCTGCGGATGTCGTTTGCGGCGTCGTATGTGCCGCTCTATCACGCGATGGCGCGGCTCGACTTCGAGCGCTTCAGGTATTGCCAGGCAGTGGCGGCGCTGCTGCGGCTCTCGATGCTTGGGATGATGCGAACGCGCGGGCCCGAGACGGTCGGCTTCCGCCCGGAGGCGATCGGCGAGGTGACGCCGGGCGTGATCCGCCTGCTAACGCGCTATGCCGAGCGCAAGAGCGGCGCTAGCGTGCGGCTCGACCTCGCGCCGCTACCCGTCTAGTTCGCCGCGGCGCGCAACAGATCGCGCAGCACGAACGGTAGAATTCCGCCGTGGCGGATGTACTCGACTTCCTCCGGCGTATCGACGCGCGCGATTACCTCGAACTCTTTGCTCTTGCCGCCCTCTTCGGCGCGCACCTTGAGGCGCTGGCGCTGCTTCAATCCGGCGGCAAGGCCGGTAATCGAAAACACCTCGCGGCCGGTGAGGCCCAGCGTCGTTCGACTCTGTCCCGGCAGGAATTCGAGCGCCAGCACGCCCATCCCGACCAGATTGCTGCGATGAATCCGCTCAAAGCTCTCGGCGATTGCCGCTCGCACTCCAAGCAGCAGAGGGCCCTTCGCCGCCCAGTCGCGCGAGGATCCTGTGCCATATTCCTTGCCCGCTATGACGATGAGCGGCACGCCGTCTTTGCGATACTGTTCCGAGGCTTCGAAAATGGTGGTCTGCTTGTCGTCCGGCAGATGGACAGTGAAGCCGCCTTCCACGCCCGGCACCATCTCGTTGCGCAGGCGAATATTCGCAAACGTGCCACGGACCATCACTTCATGGTTGCCGCGGCGAGCGCCGTACGAATTGAAATCCGCGGGCTTGATGCCATGAGCGATGAGATATTTGCCGGCGGGCGTCTCGGCGGAGATCGAGCCGGCGGGCGAGATATGATCGGTGGTGACGCTGTCGCCCAGCACCGCGAGCACGCGCGCTCCCGCGATGTCGGCGAACTTGCCCGCGTCCGCGCTGATACCATCGAAGAACGGCGGCGCCTTCACGTACTCCGACTTCTCGTCCCACTTGAATAGCTCGCCTGCGGGGACGGCCAGTCCGCGCCATCGCTCGTCGCCATCGAATACATGTCCGTACTCGCTGCGGAACATCTCAGGATCCAGCGAATCCGCCACCGTTCGGCTGACTTCCTCCGCCGAGGGCCAAATCTCGCGCAGGTAGACGGGCTTGCCGCCTTGATCATGGCCGATCGGTTCACGATCGAGATCGATATTCATCGTCCCCGCGATCGCATAAGCGACAACCAGCGGCGGCGAAGCAAGATAGTTGAAGCGCACGACGGGATTGATGCGGCCTTCGAAGTTGCGATTGCCGCTCAGTATCGAGCAGGCGACCAGATTGCCGTTCTTCACCGCCGCCGCAATTCCTTCGGCGATAGGACCGCTGTTGCCGATGCAAGTCGTGCATCCGTAGCCGACCACGTTGAACTTGAGCTTTTCGAGCGGTTCGATAAGTCCCGCGCGCTTCAAATATCGCGTGACGACTCGGGAGCCGGGCGCAAGACTCGTCTTCACCCAGGGCTGGACGGTCAGGCCGCGAGCCACCGCTTTTTTCGCAAGCAGGCCGGCCGCAACCAGCACAGAGGGATTCGAGGTGTTGGTGCAGCTCGTGATGGCGGCGATCACGATCGAGCCGTGGCCAAGCGTGAACCTGCCCGCATCGTGCTCGACGTCCACCACCCGAACGAGATGACCCAAATCGGATGCGACCTGGCCGTGCGGGGCGCTCTCCATGCTGCCTCCGTCTTCTATCCATTGCTCGATTCGTTTGGGATCCGCGCTTTCGTGATTCTGAACTTCCTTTGCGAGTTCGCGCCTGAAGCTGACGCGCGACTGAGTGAGCGGCACGCGATCCTGCGGGCGGCGCGGCCCCGCGAGACTCGGCTCCACGCTTGCGAGATCGAGATCGAGCACGTCGGAGAAGTGCGGTTCCGGCGAGTCCGGAGTGTTAAACAGTCCCTGCTCCTTACAATATGCCTCGATGAGCCGGACCTGCTCTTCGGAACGGCCGGTCAACCGGAGATACTCGAGCGTTTTGTGATCAACCGGAAAAAACCCGATCGTTGCGCCGTACTCAGGCGACATGTTGCCCAGGGTCGCGCGGTCGGCCACCGAAAGCGACCCGAAACCCGGCCCGAAATATTCCACGAACTTGCCGACCACGCCTTTTTTGCGCAACAGCTGCGTCGCGGTGAGAACGAGATCGGTCGCGGTCGCGCCGGGACGCAACTCACCGTGCAGCCTCACTCCGAGGACTTCGGGAATAAGCATCGGGCTCGAACGGCCAAGCATCGCGGCTTCGGCCTCGATTCCGCCGACACCCCATCCGAGCACGCCCAGGCCGTTGATCATCGTGGTATGCGAGTCGGTGCCGATGACGGTGTCGGGATAGGCCTCGCCCTCGCTGGTCGTCATCACAACCGGCGCGAGGTACTCGAGATTCACCTGATGCACGATCCCGGTGTCGGGCGGCACGACGCGAAAATTGTTGAAGGCGCCCTGCCCCCAGCGCAGGAACAGATAGCGCTCCTGGTTGCGGTCGAATTCATACCGCGCGTTGATCGCGAAGGCCTGCGACGTCCCGAACGCGTCAACCTGTACGGAATGGTCGATGACCAGATCGACCGGTTTGAGCGGATTGATCTTGAGAGCGCTGCCGCCCAGCCGCGCGATCGCGTCGCGCATGACCGCCAGATCGGCGACGACGGGCACTCCCGTAAGGTCCTGAAGCAGGACGCGTGCCGGCATGAAGGAGATTTCGCGGCTGGACGGCTTTCCATCCCATTTCACCAGCGACTCTATCTGTTCGGGCGTTACGACCGAGCCGTCTTCGCGCCGCAACAGATTCTCGATCAATACTTTTATCGAGACCGGCAGATGCTTCAGCGCGAAGCCGCGCTTCTCAAGCGCATCCAGCCGGTAGATCGTGTAGTTCTTGTCACCCGATTTCAGCGAGCCGCGCGCACCAAAACTGTTATTGGCCATTTGAGGAGCCTCCGTCCTTTCCGAAAGATGTGATGTTAGCGCGTGCCTCGATTGAGACGCGCGCCGCGGAGTGCCGCGGTTTCTGCGACCAGAATAGCGCGTATGTGCGATGGAGCAAGCGGCAACGGCAACTGAGCCGCAACGACGAAGGCGGCCCCTCTCCCTCCAGTGAACATTGCAGAACTAAGGAGCGCTTCGCGAACGCGGAACCGGTACCGGCTTCGCTTGCGCGAAGCTGTCCGGAGGCCAGAAGCCATGTCGACTTCGTTCGCGTTGCTCACTTCGCTCAGGATGACACCTAGTGCCATCAGGCGCCGTTCCTCAGTTTTGCAAAGATCTGCGCGGCGAGAAGGCCAGCCTTTATCGACAGTCTCACTTATGGGAGAAGGCCTAAAGAGTGACCAGACTATGCGCGGCGGTTTGCGCGGACTGGGGAAGGGCCCGGCAGGCCGTCGTAGACGAGCGAGCGGCCGTCGGAGTGAAAGCGCATCGCGGCCAGCAATCCGACTCGTGGCGAGGACAGAGCCGGAACGCCATCGATCGTATCGATTACTACCTTCGGGCGCGTCGCCAGAACGGCGGCGACGCCGGC
Organism: Binataceae bacterium (SeqCode); assembly: GCA_052146355.1. Classification (GTDB taxonomy): domain Bacteria; phylum Desulfobacterota; class Binatia; order Binatales; family Binataceae; genus JAFAHS01. The sequence goes on from JBKQNE010000181.1 coordinate 41,285, forward strand.
GCTGAATGATTCGTCGTCGATCTCGCCCGCCGTGATCAGAGTCCGGCTGGCAAGACCCAGCACCAATTTTCCCGCCCGAATCACGACCAGATTTCCGGCGTCACGAGTCACGCCGCACCCTGGCAGCAATGCTCCAAACGGATTGGCGGGATCGGCGGCGCTCAATGCCAGCGGCCGTTCCCGCGCCGCGACCAGATTTCGCGCTGAGCGCAGCATCTCTACCGCTTCCGGCAGCGCGTATTGCTCGGCGGAAAGCGAACGCACAAACCATCCGCGGCGGATCGTGCCGCCATATTCCAGCCGGCGCAGCGCGAAAGAAATTTCGTGCCAGGAAGTCTCCAAAGATTCGAGCGCCAGCATCTCTCTGGACAAAATGCCGTTGCGATTCAGCAGCAGCATCGCGAGATCACGCGCACGATCCGTGTCTGCGTCCGGTTCCTTGCGGGCCGATCCCAGCGCCGACCATCGCCCGGAAACACTCGACTTGAGTTTGGCCCGGATGGCCGCATCGTGCTTCGTAAAAGGCCGGCGCGCGGTGGGCGACACAGCATCGAGCGCATCCGAATCGCTTGCGAACAAGCGCAGCGGCGCAAAGCTGTCATTGGTCGCCAGGCCAAGAGCGGCCAACCGCCACAAGCTCCCAAGCGTGTCGCGCTCGGAAAGATTTGCGCGCTCGGACAGCTCGTCGAGATATTGCGCGCCCGAGGCGCGAAGCGCATCGAGCACCGCGCGATCGCGCGGCTCCTCGGGCTCGCTGCCACTGGTTCTGAAGAGCGCGCCGCCTCGACGCGGAACGAATGCGACGCGAGCCGGCACGTCGGGCGTCCCGCCATCCGGAGGCGGCGACGCCGCCCACATCATCTGCCCGCCAAGACACACAAGGTCGAGCATCTCCGACCGATACCCTGGGATGCGCGCCGGCAGGATCGCACGCTCCCAGAAGTCAGGCGTAAAGGTAACGCCCGCTAGCTGTTCGAGAACCTGCGCGGCCCCTGCCGAATCCCCGGAGAGATCGGCGCCTCCCACGTGCATCCATCGCAAACGGAACACCGCGTATTCGTCGTCCGAACATGGTTCGACCTCGGCGCGTACGCGGGAGAGCGTCAGGCGATGAATCCGCTCAAGGTTGTAACGATCGCACCATTGAGTGGCATTCGGCAAAGTGAAATGGCCGCGGAAGATAGTGCCCTTGGCTTCCAGAGCGGGCAAGATCGATTCGATCTCGCGCTCCGTCAGCAGCAGCCGCAACGCGAGATCGCTTGCCGTGACCGGTCCCGAGGTCCGGAGCGCGCGGCGAACGATCTCCGCGCGAGCGGTGTCGGCATCCATATCGGTCTTGTCCACGACTCCGCCGCGGAATTGAATTTCAGGATACGCGGCGGCAAACAGGCCGGCATCTTCCTTCGCGAGGATGACTTCCCGCGATCCGATCGTACGCTCGACGCGAGCGATACGGCCTTCCGCAACGAGTTCATTCACCGCCGCCGATCCACTCTCGCCCATCCGCTCCAGCACTTCCGCCATCGACATCGCGCCGTGCGTTCGGATCAGTTCGTACAGCTCGTCACGGTTTCGCGGACGGCGCCCGGCCGTCAAGCCGGTCACCTCGGCGACCACGCCTTCGACCGCATCGGCGGCGAGCATGTCAGACAGATCCTCACTGCGAAAAACGTCTTCCGCCATTCCGCGATTCATCGTGACGGTGCGGCTTCTGCGATTGGCGCGCTCGCCGTCATCGAGGAACGAGTAGTCCCACGCGAGCAGCAGGCGATGCGCGAACACCGAGGGTGAGACCGAATCGACGTAGACAGTTCGAATCGAGCCGTTCTCAATTCTGGTCAGGACCGCATCCATGCGATCGGCGTCTCCCGATTCTGTCAGGCATTCGCGCATCGTCTCACCGACGATGAAATGCTCGGGAATCGGTATCGCCGGGGGCCGATTTTCGAAACACGCCTGTTGCCCTGGGAACAGCGCCGCGATCAACTCCTGCGAACGGAGCCGTTGAATCCACGCGGGAACTTTGCGGCCGCGCGAAGAACGCATCACGAACAGCGCTCGCGACGCGACGTGGCGAAAGCGTACCTCAAACATCGGAGCGGCAAGGAACGCCTGTTCGAGCACGCCCCGCGCCTGCTTTGCCGGCAGCATCGCGAAGGTCTCTTCGAGCGGAAAACTGTGGCGCGAATTCAGCGCCAAGAGCGCGCCGTCATCGATAGCCGAGGCCTGAATTTCGAAGTCGAATGATTGGCAGAGGCGCTTGCGCAGCGAGAGACCCAGTGCGCGGTTGAAACGAATTCCAAACGGAGTGTGGATGACGATTTGCGTGCCGCCGAGGCCATCAAAGAAGCGCTCGACCACGATGGTCTTTTCGTCGGGAATCACGCCGAGCGCCGCCAGACCGCGGCGGACGTAGTCAACCGCCTGCGTGGCCGCGCGCTCCGACAGCGCGCAATCGGTCATCAGCCACTGCGCGGCAGCCTCGGCTCCCTCGCGACTGATTCTATCCGCGATTTCGTGGCGCAGATCCGCGATTTCCTGGGACAAGGCGTAGGAGCGGCCGCCAGCTTCGGTCAGCCAGAATGGCAGCGACGGCGCCATTCCGGGCGCGGGCTCGACCATCAGCCGCCCGCGCGAAATCCGCTGAATCTGCCACGGCATCGAGCCGAGCGAGAACACATCGCCTCGCACCGACTCCTGCGCGAAGTCCTCTTCGATGTCGCCAATCTTGCGGCCTTCCGACTCGATTACGACGTCGTAATTGCCGGCTTCGGGAATGGTTCCGCCTGAAATGATGGCGGACAGGCGAGCGCCACGCCGTGGTCGCACCCTTTTGTTTGCCGCATCGAAGAAGATCTTCGGCGCGGCGCCCTGGATGCGCTCCGGCAGCTCGGTAGCCATGTCGGACAGCAATCGCGCGAGCGCGGGCTCACCAAGTGCACCAAAGTTGTAAGCGCCGCGCAGGATTCGCAGCAGCTCGGCCGTCGCGATGTCTTCCTCTTCGGCGGCGATCGCTATCACCTGCTGCGCTGCTACATCGAGACATCCCGTGGGTATCTCGACCGCATCGAGATGCTGCCGGCGGATGGCGCGCACGGACGCGGCGCATTCGAGCAGGTCATCGGTGGTCATCGCAAAGAAGCGGCCCTTCGGAGTGGCGCCAAGGCTATGCCCGGAGCGTCCGATGCGCTGGATCGCGGCGGAGATCGATTTCGGCGAGTCGAGCTGGCAGACGAGTTCGACGGCGCCCACGTCGATTCCCAGTTCCAGTGATGCGGTTGCGACGATCGCGCGCAGCTCGCCGCGCTTGAGCCGTTGCTCGGCGGCCAACCGCTCTTTGCGAGCCAGGCTCCCGTGATGCGCCATGACGGCATCGGCGCCGACGCGTTTCTGAAGGTTGAGCGCAACGCGCTCGGCGGTTCGCCTGCTCAAGGTGAACACCAACGTCGTGCGATGCGCCTTGACCAGCTCGGCGACGGCGTCATACATCGCGTCCCAATTCTGATGGGTCGCCAGCGGGCCGAGATCGGGACCGGGAGCCTCGACCTGGAGATCCATTTCACGCGGCTTGTCGTCCGCGCGCGCGATTCTAACCGGGCGTACGGTGCGAGCGCCGTCACGTGCAACCTCGAAGCCCGCGAGAAATTCGGCGAGCGTCTCGATCGGGTTCAGCGTCGCCGAGAGTCCAATTCTGGTCGGACGAACCCCGCGCGCCGCCCGCACCATCCGCTCTAGCCGCTCGAGGGTCACCGCAAGATGAGCGCCGCGCTTGCCACCCGCGAGCGCGTGAAGCTCGTCGACTATGACGTAGCGCACGGAAGCGAGCTTCTCGCGAAAGCGCGGCGAGGTGACGAGCAGAAAAAATGATTCCGGCGTGGTGACGAGGATGTGCGGCGGCCGCCGCAGCATCGCGCTGCGTTCATGTGCGGGCGTGTCTCCGGTGCGGAGTCCGGCGCGGATTCCGCTGAGATCGAGACCGGCTATCTTGCCGGTTTCGCGGACGCCGGCGAGCGGCTCCTCCAGGTTCAGGCGGATATCGTTGGCCAACGCTTTGAGAGGAGAGACATAGAGGACAGAGACTTCGTCGCGCAGCGCGCCGCGCTCGGCTTCGCGCACGAGGCCATCGATGGCCCACATGAACGCCGCCAGCGTCTTGCCGCTGCCGGTCGGCGCACAAAGGAGGACGTCGTGACCACGCTCGTTCTGTGCTTCGGCAATCAGCGGCCAGCCGACTTCCTGCGCGCGCGAAGGCTGCCCGAAACGGGCTTCGAACCACGCACGAACGGCAGGATGAAAACCGGCCAATACCGAGGGCATCGTCAATCTATAGCACCGGCGCGGTGCGCTTGCTTAGAGGCGGGTGCAACGCGAATTCACGGCGAAAGGCGCGATTGAACAATGGTATCGTTGCTGCGCTCCGCAGCGCGGGCTTGCGCCCGCAACCCAAAGACGCTGTCTCGGCGATCGAGTTCAAAGGTTCTCACACCCACGGGATTCCTCGGAAAAGAACCTCGGAATGACACCGCTTTCGCATAGTGGTTGGTTGAGTGATCTCGCAGGCAGATGTGCAATTGGCGAAGAATGACACGTCGAGACGGAAATCCGTGCAATTGAAACCACACCAGCACGGAAAACTGTAAGCGCTATCCCTTAAGTAATTCCGGCAGTTTGGCGGTGAACTCGCTGCGCGATAGGGCCGCTTCGAAGCCGGCGTCGCGCGCGGCGCGCAGCGGCTTCAAGTCGATGTGCGAGGCGAAGCCGATTATTCGCGCGTTCGGAACGGAGGCTCGGATACGTTCGACCGTGGCGGCGGCCGGAAAGGCGGCATCGGACAAATCGACCAGGACCAGAGATGGCTTATTCCTCGCGCATTGCGTCGCGGCCGCATCGAGATCGGACGCATAAAACAGATCGACGCCAGCTGATTCCGCGACCGCATCGAGTTTCGAGCGGAAAAACAGATCCCTTATCAGACCCAAGGCTGCGCGCGCGCTCATACGTGCTTCATCTCCATCGGCACGCGATGCACCGGACGATTCTGGAAGCGCGCCGGCGAGAACGGCGTGAGGTCGAGCGAAGGTTTGCGGCCCGCGATCAGGTCGGCCAACAACTCACCCGTGAGTGCCGAGAGCAGAATGCCGCTGCGGAAGTGACCGGCGGCATAGAACGCGCCGGGCACCGACGGCGATGGCCCCAGCACCGGCAACAAATCATCCGATGCGGGGCGGAGTCCCGCCCACGCCTCGCGAAAGGCCACGCCGCGCAGAGCTGGAACCATCGCGGCGACGGCGCTGGTAATCGTCGCGATGCCGGACAGCGTCACGCTCTTGTTGAACCCGGCGTCTTCGAAGATCGAACCCGCGATGAGACGCCCATCGCGGCGCGGCACCAGAATTCCGCCGGGTGAGAACAGCGAAGGGCCCAGCAGACCCGCGGGTGCTTCAAAGCAGATGATTTGCCCGCGCACCGGATAGAAGCGGACTTTGTCGGCCTCCAGACCACGCAGCTCACTCGCCCACGAACCGGCGGCGTTGACGATCACGTCGCCCTCTTCGATCGAGCCATCGTCAAATCGCAATCCCGATGCGCGGCCGCCGCGCGTGACGATCTCCGCCACGCGCGCGCCTTCGCGAAAAACGGCGCCCGCTTTCTCCGCGGCGCGGATGTACGCCATCGTGAGCTTGCGATTTTCGACGCGGCGATTGGTCGGCATGTGCAAAGCATAGAGCACGTCGGGCGAGAGCACCGGGGCAAGCTTGCGTGCCTGCGCCGGAGCAAGTTCTTCCACCGTTGCGCCGACTTCGCGCTGCCAATGCGCACGGGCGCGCAGGCGCGCGGTGCCTTCTTCATCGAAGGCGACGTAGAGCGCGCCCTGCTCGTCGTACTCGGGATCGACGCCGCTTTCACGCGCGAGCCGATCGACGATCGCATCGAAGGCGTTCTTTCCGGCAGTGCACAGGTCGAAGAAGATGCCGGGTTCCTGCGCTTCGACTTGGGGGCCGATCAAACCGGCCGCCGCCCACGATGCCTCCTGGCCGAGGCGTCCGCGTTCGAAGACCGTCACACGATGGCCATCCTGCGCAAGCCGCCACGCGACCGATCCGCCGATGACACCGCCACCGATGATGAGAGCTTTCATCAACCTTCTCTTCCGACCCGAACCAACTGCGACGTTCAGCATAGCGGTCGCTGGGGATGCAATGAACCCCCTGCCGCGCGCGGGCGAGGTTCAGACCCAATGTCGCCCACGCATAAAGAGCGGTAAGATCGGCGCGGAGGCAACGCAAATGGCGAAGCTGATGAAAGGGCTCGACACCAAGCTCATTCATGCCGGCGAACCGGAGCAACTCATCGGCGGCGCGGTGACGATGCCGATCTTCCAATCGTCGACCTTCGAGTACACGGGGCAGAAGAGCTACCACGAGCTTCGGTACATCCGTCTCAACAACACGCCCAACCATCTGGCACTGCACGCCAAGCTTGCGGCGCTCGAAAATGCGGAGGCGGCGCTGGTGGCGGGCAGCGGGATGGCCGCGATTTCGGCGGCGCTGCTGACGGTGCTGAGCGGCGGCGGCCATCTGCTCGCCCAGGATTGTCTCTACGGCGGCACTCACGACCTGCTCACGCAGGAGTTCCCGTCGATGGGTATCGAGGTCGACTTTATCGATGGCGACGATCCCGCATCGTGGCGCGAACTGCTGCGCGACAACACCAAAGCGATTTACGCTGAAGCGATCTCCAATCCGCTGGTGCGGGTGAGCGATCTGCGCGCGGTCACGGACTTCGCGGCCGACAACGGCCTCATCTCGATGGTCGACAGCACGTTTGCGAGTCCGGTGAACTTCCGGCCCGCGGAAATCGGATTCGATCTCTCACTGCACAGCGCCACCAAATATCTGAACGGGCATACCGACATCGTCGCCGGCGCCGTGATTGGCCGGGCGGAGCTGGTTCACGACATAACCCACAAGCTCAATCATTTCGGCGGTGCGCTCGATCCGCACGCCTGTTTCCTGCTTCATCGCGGTCTCAAGACGCTGGCCGTGCGCGTGCGCCATCAGAATGAGAGCGCGCTGCGCATCGCGCGCTTTCTCGAACAGCATCCGCGCGTCGCTCAAGTTAACTATCCCGGCCTGGAGAGCCATCCGAACCATCTGCGCGCCTGCGAACTGTTCGACGGATTCGGGGGAGTACTCAGCTTCGAGCTGGAAGGCGGCCCCGAAGCCGCGGACCGATTCATCGCGCACGCAACCATCCCGATCTCCGCTCCCAGCCTCGGTGGAGTCGAGACATTGATCACGCGCCCCGTCACGACCTCGCACTCCGGCATGACGCCGCAGGATCGAGCGCGAGCAGGAATCGGTGACGGTCTGATCAGATTGTCCGTGGGACTGGAGTCCAGCGATGACTTGATCGAGGATTTCGAGAACGCACTTCGCTCGACCTATGACTGAGACCTCACTCTGTATTAATTTCACTTAAATTGTTTCTGGCGTTTTTCATGCCGCGGCGATGAACAATCGCCGGAGTTCACTCGTCGCTAAATCAGATGCCTTCGCAGGGACCGCGACCGACCGTAACCAAGGGACCACAAGATTTCCTGCGCTCTCGCAAGGCGATGCCATCGCTGTGGTATCGCCTTGCGCTCTATCAACACCTTCCTGATCAAGATTTTGAATTCCAGCCGGTTCGGAACCCCGCCATGGGAGTGATGGCCTGGGTCCGCGCCCGCGGATGATCCATCCACAGGGCAATGCTCCTGGATGTCGAAAACCGGGTACCCCGCAGTCGCGTTCGTTTGGCCGCCCTATCGCATCCCCTGACAGGAGACTCATATTGCAAGTAGCATTAGCTATGCTATTAGATATTAATAGATGTCTAGAGACTGTAAATAATCCCCATTAACTTGGCAAAACGATCTGGTGGAATGCAATCGCTCGCCAGAGCCGAGACGGCTTCATTCTGCGCTAAGCAAAGACCTATGGAACAAATAAAACCCACGATGGCCAAGTTTATTCCATTAGATGCGACCGTTGATGTATGATGAAAGCTTGAGCGCTGCCGTCTAACCGATCATGGCTGCATCACCAAAATTAAGCGATTCAGCGAGGAACAATCTTCGCGACGCGAACGCGCAGGCCGAGTCTTCCGCGAAAGCGCCGACCGGCAGCGCTGACAGCCTTATTCACATAGCTGGCCGATCGCGGCTCGTAACTACGCTACACGACATGGCGGCGCCCGTGGCTGAAATCAGATTCATGCGCATAGGCGCCTTCGTCCTGCTCGCGTTTGTGGTTGCCTACGCGCTCCGGCCTGGTCTGCGTCCCGCGGGTAGTAGCGAATGGGCGCTGACGTTGCATCTGGTGAGCGTCGTCGACGTTCTGGCCCTCATCCTTGTCAGCTACACAGCATGGATGGAGCGGTATTGGCGGCAGATTGAACTCACGGTTTGCTCGATCTGTTTTGCAACCATGCTGGGCCTGGCCTTGCTCAACGAGGAGATCGAGCCGCTCTACGTCATGACCATGGGCATCCTGCTGGCCGACGGCCTGATTCTGCCGTGGAATTCGATCTGGCAGGTCGCATTGACCAGCGCAGGCCTCGCGGCCTTTGTTGCTTTCGAGGTGATGGCCCCCGAAGCGGTGCGCGCGACGAGTGTTCAGTGGTTCAGCCTGATCGCATCGATGGGGCTCGGCCAGATGTTCTCCGCGCTGATGGCTCATCACAGGCGCGAGCTGCGCGATCAGATGGTTGCGTTGCGCGAGAGCCAGGCGCGCCTGCAAGCGGAGATTGCCGAACGTGAGCGGGCTCTGCGCCAGCGCGAAAGAGCGGAGCGCGAGTTGCGCGCCAGCCGGGACTCGCTGCGCCGGATTATCGATGCGGCGCCGGACCCGATAGCAGTCAATCGCCTTTCAGACGGGAGCTTCATCGACTTCAACCGTCGCTTCAGGGACCTCGGCTACCGGCCGGATGAGCTGCAGTGGCTGCGCAACGAATCTGCCGAAGCATTCGCCGATCCGAAGCAACTCGAGAGCTTCATGGCTGAACTCGCGGCGAACGGCTCGGTAAGCAACATGGAGGTGATGTTCCGCAACCCGGCGGGCGAGGTGCAGCCCCATCTCATTTCAGCCGTTCAGGCCGAAATCGATGGCGAGCAATGCCTGGTTTCGATCGTACGGAACATCTCCAGCATGCGTGCTGCGCAGGAACTTCTGAAAGCAAGCCAGGAAACCACGCGCGCGATCTTCGACAACCTTGCCGACATGGTGGTGGTGTGCCGGCTTGCCGACAACACGTTTCTCGACGTAAACGGCGGATTCGAAAATGTCACCGGGCTCACCCGCACAGATGTGATCGGAAAGCAGATCGACGATTTCGGATTGTGGGCCGAACCCGAGCAGCGCGAACTGTTCGTCAGGGAGCTGCGTGCCGGCCGCACGGTTCGGAACATGGAGACCGAATTTCTCCGCCGCGGGCGCGCACTCATGGGGCTGGTGTCGGGTGCACCCCTGGAACTCGGTGGCGAGCCTTGCGGTATCGCCATTATCCGCGACGTTACCGAGCTGCGCGAGACCTCGAAAATGTTGGCGAGACGGGAACGCACGCTGCGGCAGATCTTCGACGCGACCGTCGACATCATCACGATCAACGACTTCACGACCGGAACCTACCTCGAAGCGAATGAGGAACTCGTACGCCGCAGCGGAATTCCGCGTGAACAGATTCTGCAAAAACGGCCGCCCGAACTGGGAATGTGGCCCGACCTGGCCGAACTCGGTAACTACGTGAACCTGCTGCGGGCTTCGGGCGAAGTCCGCAACCTGGAAGTGCGTCAGTACTATAACGGCCAGGTGGTGCCGTGCCTGATCTCCGGCGTGGTGTTCGAGATGGATGGCCGCCCCTACGCGCTGTCCATCCTGCGGGACATCAAAGATATCCGCGAGACACAGCGCCGCCTTAGCGAAAGCGAAGCCAGCCTGCGCAAGATTTTCGACACCGGCCTCGACATCATCACGGTGACCGAAAACTCCAGCGGCCGATACGTCGAGGTGAATGAAGAATTCTGCCGCCGGACCGGCTTGACCCGGGAAGAGGTTATCGGCACTCCTTTCGGACAACTCAAGATCTGGGTCGACCCGCGCCAGCGGGACGCATTCGTATATGAACTGCTGGCCAGCAACGAGTCGCGCAACTTCGAGGCCGACTTCTACGTCAAGGACGGCAGTATCGCTCACTACCTCCTCTCGGCCACCGTGATCGAGCTTAACGGACGATCATGCAGCCTCACCTTCGCCCGCGACATCACCACTATCAAGGATACCGAGCGCGACCTGATCGCGGCTCGAGAGGCCGCCCTGGCCGCATCGCGCGCCAAGTCGGAGTTTCTCTCCAGCATGTCGCATGAGATCCGGACTCCGATGAACGCGCTGCTCGGGATGGCCGATCTGCTCGCGGAGACGCCTGTCAGTCCGGAGCAGCGCCGTTATGTCGAAACGCTGGTAAACAATGGCAACGCGCTGCTCGAACTGATCAACAGCATCCTGGATCTCGCCAAAATCGAAAGCGGCCGCCTGTCGCTGGAGAGAGTCCCGTTCGATCTTTACGACCTTGTCGAGAAAGCGGCTGAAACTCTCGCGATGCGCGCGCACGAGAAGAATCTCGAGATCATCGTGCGGATTGCTCCGACCGTGCGAGCCGACCTGATCGGCGATTCGCTGCGGTTGCGGCAGATTCTGATCAACCTCATCGGCAATGCGATCAAATTCACCGAGGCGGGAGAAGTCCAGGTGAGCGTGGAGCCTGACGGCACGTCTGATAATCCTGGCTGCCTGCGTTTCAGCGTTGCCGACACCGGAATAGGAATCGCTCCCGACAATTTGCCGACGCTCTTCTCGGCGTTCACCCAGGCGGATTCATCGACGACGCGGAAATACGGCGGCAGCGGCCTGGGCCTCGCCATCGTGGAGCGGCTGGTCGGCATGATGGGCGGACGCGTATCGGCCGAGAGCAAGCTTGGCGAGGGCAGCGTCTTCAGCTTCACCGCGCGCTTCGATCCACAGACTAAATCCGAACCGCCGCGCACCCTCCCTGACCTGAACGGCACATCGGTGCTGGTGGTCGACGATTCCGCGAACTACAGGCACTCTCTCAGCGAAGTGCTGGCGCGATGTGGGGCGGCAGTAACTGAAGCCGTCAGCGGCAACGACGCCCTGGAGACATGCGCCGCTTCGATGCGCGAAGGGCGCCGGTTCGACGCGCTGGTCGTAGACGCCAGAATGCCCGTGCTCTCCGGGTTCGAAACTGCCGAGCGCATGATTGCCATCGGCGTGCCGCGACAGACGATCGTGATGATGCTCTGTGCTGACAACCTGAACCAGGACATTTCCAAACTCAAGTCGATCGGCATCGACGCATGGCTGCTAAAACCGGTGGGCCAGAGCAATTTGCTTGCGTCGGTCGGAGCTGCGGTAGAGAGTATGCGCCCACGCACTCACGCATCGACGATCGCCAATCGCGCGGCGGCAACCCGCGACAACAGCGCCATTTTGGATCGTCCGCTGCGCATCCTGCTGGCCGATGATTCTCCCGACAATCGGCTGCTGGTTCAGACCTATCTCCGCAATACGCCATACAGCGTCGACGAAGCTGAGAACGGCAACATCGCCGTCGAAAAGTTCGTGGCGAACCGTTACGATCTGGTGCTGATGGATATCCAGATGCCGGAAGTCGACGGGTACAGCGCGACGCGCGCCATTCGCCGATGGGAGCAGAAGCACAACCTGCCGCGCACCGCCATTCTGGCGTTGACCGCGTCGGCCCTGGAAGAGAACGTGCGCGCCACGCGCGAGGCCGGATGCGACCTGCACGTAACCAAGCCGGTCAAGAAGAACACGCTGCTGCAGGCGATTCGCGATGCGATTTTGAACGCTCCGCAGACCGGGACCTCCGGGTAAGCGGATAAAGCATGACCGAACCCCTGACCATCGAAATCGACCCAGACCTAAGCGACCTGATACCGGGCTTCCTCGCGCGCAAACGCACCGACCTCAAGACCATCCTCGAAAGCGTTCAGAGCGGGAATTTTGAGTTGATCGGCCAGATCGCGCATCGGCTCAAAGGCGAAGGCGGCAGCTTCGGCATCGAAGCGATATCCGAAGCGGGCCGCCGGATCGAAGCTGCGGCGCGGGCACGCGAAGCCGACGCGATCATTGCGATTACGCGCGAATTGCTCGCCTACCTCGACTCGGTCCGCATAGTCTACGCGCCAGCCTCTCGGTAGTTCGGCGCAACGCACTCGAAAAGCCCGCGCGCTGGTGATAATCAACGCACGATGCGCAGAATCGCCACCTCGGATCACCAGGAGAGCTTCTAAGATGGAAGACAACACTTCGATCAGGGAACAGGTCAGAGAGCGCTATGCGGAGGAGGCGCGGCGGGTCCGCCAGAACTCGGACAAGGCATCGTGCTGCGGCAGCGCACCGACGGTATCACAGCCGAAACCATCCTGTTGCGGAAGCGCCGCTTCGGCGGAATGCGGAGATCCTATCACGTCGAATCTCTACCAGGATGACGAAAAGGCGGGATTGCCCGCGGACGCGATCGCTGCCTCGCTCGGATGCGGCAATCCGACCGCGCTCGCGGAGTTGAAGCCCGGCGAGACGGTTCTTGATCTCGGATCAGGCGGCGGGATCGACGTGCTCCTGTCGGCGCGCCGCGTGGGCCCTGACGGCAAAGCCTACGGACTGGACATGACTGACGAGATGCTCGCACTTGCGCGTGATAATCAGCGCAGGGCCGGCCTGAAGAATGTCGAGTTTCTAAAGGGCGAGATCGAAAACATCCCGCTGCCGGACAATACCGCCGACGTGATCATTTCGAATTGCGTGATCAATCTCTCGGGTGACAAGGATCGCGTCCTGCGCGAAGCGCTTCGAGTGCTCAAGCCCGCCGGCCGCCTGGCGGTTTCCGATGTGGTCGCCCGCGGTGAAGTTCCCGCCGAAGTCCGGCGCCATGTAGAATTGTGGTCTGGCTGCATCGCCGGTGCATTGGAGGAGTCGGACTATCGCGCAAAACTGAAAGCCGCCGGATTTGAGGCGATCGACGTCGAGCCGACCCGGATCTATTCCGCGGCACAATGTAACGAATGGTTCGCGCAGGCCGGGCTCGATGCTGACAAAGTCGCGCCACAGATCGATGGCATGTTCATGAGCGCATTCGTTCGAGCTCGCAAGCCGGCTTGAACGGGCCGAGGAAGCTCGACGAGGAAATTGAAAGATACCGATCGATGACCGTCCTCAACGGCGGAGGACTGGGACCGGTTGCGCACGCGACGACCGCGATGCTAGCGGTACCTCCGATGCGGATGCGCGACCAAAGGCCCGGCATCGCACGCTTGATGCGCGCCGCGGCGCTGTTCGTCTTCGGCGCTCTGCTGGCGCCGCTTGCGGATTATGCGGCAACGCCGGATCTCCCGCCCTCGGTCAACGAATACCTCGATGCATTGAACGCGATCCAAGCATCGAAAGAGCGGCAATCGCTCCAGCCCGTATTCGAGCTCGCAATCAAATCCAGTCCCGGCATACAGCCCGTTCTCGAGACGCTCTCCGAAGCAGACTACGAAGCGCTCAAAAGCAAGCTGCAGGGATTCATCCTGAGCCGCGGCCAGGCCGTGTTCGTGCGACCCAGCGGGCAATTCTTCCAGAAGCTGGCGAAAGCCAAAGGAACCAAAGCCGACCGCGCGTTCTTTGACATCTATGTGCGGACCGAACCCGACCAGAGCGCGATGTTTCCCGCGTACATCAGGCAGCAGAGCGGCGATGACGGATGCACTCTGTTCGATAGTCCCTTGATGATCGGGCTCTATCGCAAATGGCTTGGGTTTCGGACCAGCTATCCCGATGCGTACGCGACAGAAGCGCAGGGCGAAATAGACAGCATGGACCAGGAGCTACTGGGCGGTACTTGCGCCTGCGACGACAGAGACGAGGTGGCGGCGGGACTGATTGCGTTCGCGAACGCCCTTCCAGACTTGCCGATCACCCCCAGGATTCGCGCTCGGGTATCGCGCATCCAGGACGGCACCTCGCACATCCGGTTCAATTGCCATTCCGGATGAAGAAGGCGGGAATTGTCAGGCCGAGAGGTCGCGCCCGTTGGGGCCCAGAGCGCCAAGGCTCAGGCCGTTGAACGCGGGCTCTTCGGCCGCCATTTGCGCAAAGAGCGTGTCGGCCGCGCGATGGTGCTCGGCGCCGTCGAGCGCGTGGCCAAGCCGCGCGATCGCCTCGATGGCTGGAAGTGCCTGTCCCGGCGGAGGAAAGGCAGGCTGGATGCGCTGCACGCGTCCCTTGAAGTTGGTGAAGCTGCCATCGATTTCGGGATAGGCGCCGATCGGCCATAGCTGGTTCGCCATCTGGCCGGTCTCATTGGCATCGGTGTCGAGCACCAGCAGATAGTCTAGCGCGCCGAAACGCCTGAGAAATTCCTGCTCCCCGAGTGCGCGCACCAGGTCGGCGCGCAGCACGATGAGCATCTTCAGCTCGCCCGCCGCCACTGCGCCGGCCAGCGAATCGATGCCATCGGCGGAAATACCCAGCGCCTGCAATCCGCGCGTGTTGGGGTTCTTGTTCGCCCGAATGAGCAGCTCGTCGTCGCCGCTAGCGCCTGGTGGAGACCAGCTCAACGCCGCGATGCGATCGGACCCGATGGTGGTCTTCAGAAGGCGCTTGAGCGCGAAGGCTTCTTCGTTGGTGGCTTGCGCGCCGATCACGGCGCCGATCGCATTTGCTCCCGATTGTCCGCCGACTTCCATGATCTTCGCCGCAGCGCGCTGCATCGCCTCAGCCCATCCCTCGGCGAGCAGGCGATCCTTCGCCTGGTACAAGGGCGCGGTCAGCCGATTCTCGGTTTGCAGCGCGATGAATTGATGCCGCCCCTCGTCGCACATCCAGTAGCTGTTGACGTCGGGGTTGTGGCGCGGCTTGTAGCGATAGATGCGCCCGCGCTGATGATGGATATCGATCGAGCAGCCTCGTTCGCATCCGCCGCAGACCGACGGCGTGCTGTGCAGATACCAGACGCGCATGCGGAAGCGGAAATCTTTCTCGGTCAACGCGCCGACCGGACAGATGTCGATCGCGTTGCCGGCGTACTTGTTGTTTATCGGCCGGTCGGGCCAGTGATCGATCTCGTTGTGATCGCCGCGTCCGAAAATCGCCAACTCGCTGGTCTTGGTAACTTCATCGAAGAAGCGCGTGCATCGCGCGCACAGGATGCAGCGCTCCTGGTCGAGCATGACGTCGGAGCCGATGTCGATCGCCTTGCCCTTCTTGTTCTTCTTGCCGAGCTGAAAGCGCGACGGCTGCGAGTCGTAGTCCATGTAGTAGTCCTGCAGCTTGCACTCGCCGGCCTGATCGCAAATGGGACAATCGATCGGATGGTTGATGAGCAGGAATTCGAGCACCGCTTTTTGCGCGGTCGTGGTGCGCTTGCTCTTGGTCTGCACCACCATGCCCTCGGCGACGCGGGTGTTGCAGGCGATCTGGAGCTTGGGCGCTTTTTCGACCTCGACCAGGCACATCCGGCAATTGCCCGGAATGGAGAGCCCGGGATGGTAGCAATAATGCGGAATCTCGATGCCGGCCTTGTCCGCAGCCTGAATCAGGTTGAGGCCGTCGGCGACCTCTATTTCCTTGCCGTCGATGGTGAGCTTCGGCATCGCCAGTCGTCCTAAGCGTGTTCCTCTTCTTCGTATGCGGAGTGCGGCGGCGGCGCGAGACGCCCGTCGCGGTCGCGGAACGGACAGCGCGCGAGCCGCACGTGATCTTCGAATTCAGAACGGAACTTCTTGATGAATCCGCGCGTCGGCATCGAGAGCGAGTCGGCGAGCACGCAGATCGTGTTGCCTTCCATGTTGTCCGCGATGTTGAGGAGCAGATCCAGATCCTGCTGCTTGCCGCGTCCAGCTTCGAGATCGACCATCAGCTTTTCTATCCAGCCGCATCCTTCGCGGCATGGCGTGCATTGACCGCACGACTCGTGATGGAAAAAATGCGCGACCGTCCGCAGCACGTCGACCATGCAGGTATCATCGTGCATGACCATCACGCCCGCGGTCCCCATCAGCGAGCCGGCCGCGCGCACCGAGTCGAAATCCATCATGACTTTTTCGGCTTCCGCCGCGGTGAACGGAGGAAAGGAAGCGCCGCCCGGAATGACGGCCTTGAGCTTGCGCCCGTCGCTGATTCCGCCGCCGACGTCGTGAATGAGATCGTGCAGCGGAAAGCCCATCGGCAGCTCGTAGAGTCCCGGCTTGTTGACGTGGCCCGAAAGACAAAAGAGTTTCGGTCCGGGGCTTTTCTCGGGACCGATCGAGCGATACCACTCCGCCCCCTTCTTGATAATCCAGGGGACGTTGGAAAGCGTCTCGACGTTGTTCACGACCGTAGGGCATCCGAACGCCCCTTGGATTGCGGGGAAAGGCGGACGATTGCGTGGATACCCGCGCTTGCCTTCCAGCGATTCGAGCAGCCCGCTCTCTTCGCCGCAAATATATGCGCCGGCGCCGCGATGAGTGTAAATCTCCAGATCGAAGCCGGAGCCCATGATGTTCTTGCCGATATAACCCTTCGCGCGCGCCTCGGCGATCGCCGTCTCGACGATTCGCTTCTGCACTGTGAACTCGCCGCGAAAATACATGTACGCGACGTGCGAACTCACCGCGCGGCATGCGATCACAATCCCTTCGAGAATCTGATGCGGGTCGCATTCGAGCTGAAACCGGTTCGCGAACGTTCCCGGCTCGCTCTCGTCCGCGTTGCAGCAGAGATAGACGGGCTTCTTCGATTCCTTGGGGATGAAGCTCCATTTGGTGCCGGTCGGAAAAGCCGCGCCGCCGCGCCCGCGCAGATTCGAGGCTTTGACCTCGTTGATAATCTCTTCGGGCTTCATATCGAACAGCGCCTTGCGCAACGCCTGGTAGCCGCCGTTCGCTTCGTACACATCGAGTCGCCGGATATCAGGGATATCCAGCCATCGCATAAGAATTCGTTCCATCGCGGGATTTACAGGATGCGGCCCTGGTCAGGCCGCCTGATGCTTCTCGCTGAGCGCGAGAAGTTTCTGCTTTTGTCCCTGGATCTTCCGCTGCAACGCCATTAGCGCATCGAGCACCGCCTCCGGCCGCGGCGGGCATCCGGGTACGTAGACGTCCACCGGCACGATTCGATCGATCCCAGGAAGCGTGGCGTAGTTATCGTAAAATCCGCCGGTCGAAGCGCAGGCGCCAAACGCCATCACCCACTTCGGCTCGGACATTTGATCGTAAACTCGCCGCAGAATCGGACCCTGGCGAATCGAAACCGTGCCGATGACCATCAGGAGGTCGGCCTGCCGGGGCGTAAAGCGCGGCAGCAGCGCGCCGAACCGGTCGATGTCGTACGGGGTCATCGACAGCGACATGTACTCCATCGCGCAGCATGCGGTCGCGAACGGGTACGGAAAAATCGAAAACTTGCGAGCCCATCCGAGGGCTTTGTCGAGCCGAGTCAGAATAGCAGTGTCGCCGAGCAACACTTCGTCGCCCTTGGACAGCGCCCTTACGTCATTGGTATCTGCCATTGATGCCTCTCAGGCTGATTCCGTTACTACCGATACCAAAGGTATCAAGGGGGCCTCGGGCGGGTCAACAAAGCCTAATGAAACGAGCCTTCACAATGAAGCAATACTTGAAGAGACTTCGGCGATTGAATTCGCGTAAATCTGTGAAATCTGCGGATTCTCTTACGACACCCTCAGCACCGCTGCGCCTTTGATCTCGTCGTGCTTGAGCATCTTGAGCGCGACGTTCGCCTCCGTCAGGCCAAAGGCAGTCGTATGCGTACGAACCGGAATTTCCCCCGCGACCTTCAGGAACTCCTCGGCGTCGGCGCGGGTATTCGCGGTGACGCTTCGAATCTCGCGCTCGTAGAACAGGTGCTTCTCGTAGTCGAGTTGGGGAACCGGACTCAGATAGATTCCCGCAATCGCGAGAATGCCGCCGCGGTCGAGCGCTTCCATCGCGGGCAGGACGAGATTCCCGGCGGGCGCGAAGAGGATGGCCGCATCGAGAGGCGCGGGAGGACGATCGTCCGCCTCGCCGATCCAATCCGCGCCGAGCTGCGATGCGAGATCGCGATGCACACCGCCGCGGCTCATCACGAACACGCGGCAATTCCAATGCTTCAGCACCTGCAGCGAGATATGCGCCGAGCCGCCGAAACCATAGAGGCCGACGGTAGCGCCGGGCTGGATACCGGCGCGCTTGATCGCGCGAAAGCCGATGATGCCCGCGCACATGAGTGGCGCGGCTTCTTCATCGCCAACAGTATCGGGGAGCGGATAAACGAAGTCTTCGCGTGCGACCGCGTATTCGGCATAGCCGCCGTCGTGGTCCCATCCGGTGAAGCGCGCATTCGGGCAGAGGTTCTCGCGTCCACGCAGGCAATAGACGCACTGCCCGCAGGTATCGCGCAGCCACGCGATTCCGACGCGAGCGCCCTGCGCGAAGCGCGATGCGCTCACGCCGCGCTTTTCGACGATTCCCACAATTTCGTGGCCTGGGATAATCCGCGGATGTCTCGGCGGAAGGTCACCTTCGGTGACGTGGAGGTCGGTGCGGCATACTCCGCAAGTGCGGATGCGCACGAGAACCTCGCCCGGCGCCGGCTCGGGAATAGGCGCCTGGATCTCGTGTAGCGGCGTCGACTCAATCGGCGCCGGCTTATCGACCGCCATCGCTTTCATTGTGGAAAGACTCTTCTGTTCGTAAGCGTGACCGTCAGTGCCACCACTCTATGGCGCGATCGCGAGCCGAGTCTTTGCTGCTTTTCTTTTCACAATTCGAAGTCGGCTTCTTCGATTATTCTTGCGGTGCGGTGGAGGAAGCGGTTGCCCAGGACGCCGTCGATGACGCGATGGTCATAAGACAGCGCGAGATACATCATCGCGCGGATCGTTATTGCTTCCTCGCCGTCGACTTCGATAACGACCGGGCGCTTCTTGACCTCGCCCATCCGCAGAATTCCCATCTGCGGCTGATTGATAATCGCAAAGCCGAACAGGTTTCCTTCGCGTCCGGGATTCGAAAGCGTAAAGCTGCCGCCCGCGAGGTCGTCGGCGGTAATCTTCCGATCGGCAATCTTGCGCCGCAGATTTTCGATCTCGCGTGCAATTCCGACCACCGACATTCCTTCGGCGCGTTTGAGTACCGGCACCAGCAGACCCTCGTCGGTATCCATCGCGATGCCGAGATTGATCTCCTTGCGAATGACCAGTGAATCGCCGACTACCGCCGCATTCATCCGCGGAAATTCCTTCAGCGCGCGCACCGTCGCAGCGGCGATCAGCGGCAGCATCGTTAGGCCGAAGCCTTCGCGTCCCTGAAACTCGCGCTTGTGCGCCTCGCGGAGCTTCGTGATGCGCGTCATGTCCACCTCGGCGAGCGTGCCGACGTGTGGCGAGTGAGTCTTGGAAAAGACCATGTGCTCGGCGATCAGCTTGCGCCGGCGCGTAAACGGCTCGACGACATCGCCTTCGCGCGGCTGATAGACGGGCGGCGAATAGGCGCCGCTCGGTGCCGCACCGGGCGACGGCGGCGGTGATGCCGGTCTCAGCGCCGCAACTGCGGCATTGCCCGCGGCCGGCCTAGTAGGAGCGGCAGCCGGCGTGCCGCCGCCGCGGCGCAAGGAATCGAGATAGCGCTCCACGTCGCGTTTGCTAACCCGGCCGTCGATGCCGGTGCCCGGAATGCGGTCGAGATCGATTTCATGCTCCTGCGCCATCCTGAGCACGACGGGTGAGTACCTGCGCGGCGCTCCGCCCTCGCGCTTCGGCGCAGCCGGCACGCTTTGCAGAACAGGAGCGGTCGCTGGCGCTGTAAGAGCGGGCGGAGGACTGACGGCGACTTTGGGTTGAGGCCGAAGCTCGCGGACGGTCGCCGGAGGCTCTACTTTCTGTGGCGCGAACTTCGGTGCGGCCGCGGCAGGCCTCCCGGCGCCATCGCCTTCCTCGATAATCGCCAACTGGCCGCCGACCGGAATCGTCTGCCCTTCCTGCGCGATTATCTTCGCGATTCGTCCCGCGCCCGGCGACGGAATTTCGGTATCGACTTTGTCCGTCGATATCTCGCAGAGCGGCTGATCTTCCTTGACGACGTCACCTTCCTTGACGAGCCACTTGGTGACGGTTCCCTCGACCACGCTCTCGCCCATCTGGGGCATCGCGACTTCAATAGCCATAATCAGTACGCCGCCAGGCTTCGGATTGCGCCGACAATCTTGTTGGTGCTCGGCAGGATAAATTCCTCCATCGGCGGGCTGAACGCTGTATGCGTATCCAGCGCCGCGAGCCGCCGCACGGGCCCATCGAGGTATTCGAAAGCGTGCTCGCCGATGAGCGCGGCAACCTCGCCGCCGATCCCGCCGGTCAGGCGATCCTCGTGCACCACGAGTATCTTTCCGGTCTTGCGCGCGGTCGCGAGAATCGCATCGCGATCGAGCGGCAGCAGCGTCCGCAAATCCACCACTTCGACCGAGAGACCGTCTTCCTTTTCAACGATCCGGGCCGCATCGAGCGACTGCCCGAGCGTTCCGCCGTAAGTGATGAGCGACAGATCGGTCCCCTCTTTGCGGACTTCGGCGACGCCGATGGGTACTGTGAAATCGCCCTCGGGAAGATCTTCCTTGATGCTGCGGTAGAGCCGCTTGTGTTCGAAATAGATGACCGGGTTGTTGTCGCGGATCGCGCTCTTGAGCAACCCCTTCGCATCGTAGACCGTGCCGGGCGCCACGACCTTTAGTCCCGGCACGCGGGTGAACCACGCTTCGGGATTTTGGGAATGGAACAATGCGCCATGGATTCCCGCACCTGATGGAGCGCGAACCACGATCGGGCACTCCGCGCGTCCGCCATGCCGATAGCGCAGCGTCGCGGCGGAATTGACGATTTGATCGAACGCGCACGAAATGAAATCGGCAAACTGCATCTCGAGCACGGGGCGCATTCCCAGAATGGCCGCGCCGATTCCCGCGCCGACGATCAGCGCCTCGGAAATCGGAGTGTCGATTACGCGCTCCTCGCCGTAGGCCTGGAGCAATCCTTCCGTTGCCTTGAACGCACCGCCCAGTTCGGCCACGTCCTCGCCCATGACGAACACGTTTTCGTCGCGGCGCATCTCCTCGAAGAGCGCCGAGTTGATCGCCTTTACGTACGTCATCTCCATGGCGTGCTACTTCGCTTTCGGCGCGGGGCCGCCGGAGGGCGCCAGCAAATCTTCAAGTGCTTCTTCAGGTTTCGGCAGTGGGCTCTGCTCCGCGAAATCGACCGCTTCCTGCACGACCTTCTGGGTGCGTTCGTCGACTTGCTCGCGGATCCGCTTCACGTCATGCCCCTTCTTTTCGAGAAACAGCTCGTAGCGCGGAATCGGATCGCGGCTTTGCCATTCGATCAGTTCTTCCTTATCGCGATAGAGCGCCGCGTCATGCTCGCTGTGCCCGCGGTAGCGATAGGTTTTGCATTCGATAAGCGAGGGACCGTCGCCCTGTCGGATCTTTGGAACCACGCGCTCCATCATGTCCAGCACGGCGAGCAGATCGTTCCCCGAGACGACGTGGCCGCGAAAGCCGTAGGCCTCCGCGCGATCGGCGACATCTTCGATCGCCATCTGCTTTTCGAGCGGGGTCGAGTACGCGTAGCGATTGTTTTCGCAGACGAACAAAACCGGCAGCTTGTGCACGCCCGCGAAATTCATCGCCTCATGAACATCGCCGCGCGATGAAGCGCCCTCGCCAAAGAACGCAACGGCAATATTTTTCTCGCGCTTCATCTTGAACTTGAGTGCCGCGCCGACCGCGATGGGCAGCGAAGAACCCAGCATCGAGGTCGATCCGAAAATACCGTGCTCCATGTCTCCGCCGTGGAGAAACGAATCTTTGCCCCTGGAGAGGCCGGTCTCCTTGCCCATCAGCTGCGCCATCAGGCGGCCCGGGTCGACGCCGCGCACCAGAAACACGCCGAGGTCGCGATGCAGCGGCGCGACGAAGTCGCCCTCGCTGAGCGGCGCGCAGGTTCCGGCGATTATCGCTTCCTGCCCTGCACCGGAGTAGACGCCGCCGAGAACTTTGTTCTGACGATGAAGCCGCGATACGCGATCTTCAAAAGCGCGGATCAGCTTCATCCAATAGTAGAGTTGAAGTTCCTGTTCGACTCGCGCTGCCGGTTCGGCGCCGGCGCGCGCGCCCTCGGGTTGAGACATGGGGACTGATCTCCTGGCGGCTTGCCGCCCGTCAAAAGAGTATCGCAGCCCGCGCGAAGCCAACAAATGGGCAGTTCAGGAAGTCGACCCGGGTGACTTTCACCCCGGAAGGAGGAGTAGTCTTTTTTGGGAATCCGCGTTAATCCGCGAAATCTGTGGATTTCTGAAGCCTTTTCCTTCAGGACGCGGCCGAACAGATCTTTGCCATCACTGCGGCGTCTGAAGGGAGGCGGCGGACGGCGGGAAGGTTCTCCGCCAGCTCGAGCCATCGCCGATCGCGCGCGAAGACATCCTTAAGCAGCGGCAACGCTTCTTCTACGTGTCCGGCGTTGACGAGTGCGACTGCATGCCAGAAATGCATTTCGGGATTGTCGCCGATCAATTCTTCCGCGCGCCGATACTCGCGATTTCCCGCTTCGATATCACCGCGAGCAAACGCCACTTCCGCCGCGTTGCGATACTGATAAGCGCGGCGAATTCCAAGCAGCCGCCTTAGTTCAACCAGGGGTTGCGGAGCATCTTCGACCCTGATCTCGAAAACGCGCTCGGCCCACGGCCGTCCGGTCGAGGCTGCATCGACGATCAACATCGCGGCCGATTGCATGCCGCGCACATCGCCGCCCTCGCCTTCCGCCGCATCGAGCGCCGCCATCAGCCGATCCGCCAAATCGCCATGCGCTCCGCGATACGCCTCGGCCATCGCGTGCCACACCGTATTGCGATGCATCATATTGGCCTGCACGGAGAATCCCTCGCCGACGATGTGTCCCGCCTCCGCGATGCACATCGCGCCGGTGTGCGCGGCGGCAACACCGTTCGTATCGACCATCGCGACCTGTCGCACATCGCGTCCGGAATCGGCCGCGACCAATCCGGCGAGAGCATCGGGGGCGCTTCGCCCGGACCGCATCAGGTCGAGGCCCAGCGGTCCGTAGCTTGGATCGACAAACGATTGCGTCGCGACGGCGCCGACGCCGGCCTCGGCCCAGGTGACTACCGAGCCAACGGAAAAATAGTGCGACTGCACGGCGACGCCGAGGCGCCCGCTGGCGGGGTCGCGCGCGACGATTGAGTAGGTGGCGGCGAGATCGCTAGGGATAGTGTGTGCGTGGGGTTTGATGGCTGCTCGCAAAACAATTTAACGACCGCCACCTTCCCTGAACATTCGGCGAATGGGACCGGAAAGGATGCTTCAGCTCCAGAACACAGCCCGAAACTTGTGCCGCCCACAGAGTGCCGCTGAGTTGTCTGAAGTGGCGCTGGCTTTAGCCTGTGTCCTGTTTGGTGCTCTTGACGTCTTGGTGGTCAATCAGATCTGCTCGTCAGACTTCCCGTGGCTGCGCTTTAAGTTGGTTTCGGAAAACGAATGAGATCACAGACCACTTCTGGCGCAAGCGTAATGACAACCAGAAGAAGTCCGCACAGAATCGCAACCCCCGTGAAGAAACCCGAGAGGCGAAAGGCGAGAGTGTGCTGTTGAGCACAGTCAACAAGCGGCGCAATGCTGCTAAGGAGCAATCCAAAGCCCGCAAACGGAAGAGCCGTCACCGCTACTCCCCGCCTTAGCCCAGGCGCATAGTTGATCGCCAAACTCAACATTAAGCAGAATGCGAGAATCGCTAGACCGGAACCTATCATTCCTATTGCCGCTCGGTTCGGTGCATCGCAGGGCGTACCCACAGACAGGCTCGCGGCTACGACGTCCATAGTGTACGAAAAAGCTCCGAGCGCTCCTAGTCGTTTTCGGATCCAACCTAGTGAGCCATCGTTGACGCTCTGCTTCGCGACTACCGGATAGAGCGTCAAAGCCGCCAGGTAAAGTCCGCAAAATATGGAGCCCATAAATAGGACGCCGGAAATGACCTAAATACTCGAAGGCTCAGGCTCGATCTCGCCGCTGTGTATCAGTGGGATGAAAATAACCGTACCGAAGCCCAGCAGCATTAACGCAATCGCCGCAACGCGCCTTTTCAGATCCACCCGGTACTCGAATGAAAGGCTCAAAAGCATAGAGATAACGACGACTTGCATAAGAGAGCCAGTCCAGGTGACAACCGCAGAAGGTGAACTCCCTCCCAGCGAACTCCCTACGGCCTGATCGATCATCCAGAGGATCGTGGCGACCAGAAATGCGGCGATTCCCGCCCTTCCAATCCGCTTCCGCAATTTTTCTATTGATAGATCATTGCTGAGGCCTGGAGATGGTGGTGCCGATTCCACGTCCGAGGTTCAGACTTCGCGGTCGATTTGTTCGTCGATTAGGATTGCCAGGCTGTCGCGGTACGGCGAGGGGCGCAGTTCGTTCAGCATCTCGCGCGCGACCCTGACTTCCTCGAGCGCCAGTGAGCGGGCCTCGGCGACCAGCTTGGGTTCGCGCAGGATTTCCAGTGCGCGCTCGAACGCGGCGCCATCGAGTTCGCTTCCGTTCTGGAACATCTTCTTCAATTCGGGATTACGCTGCGTGGCGAGCACGACCGGCAGCGAGGGAATCCCCTCGCGGAGATCGGAACCGACCGGCTTGCCGATTTTCTCCTCGGGTCCGAGGATGTCCAGGAGATCATCGACCATCTGGAAAGCGAGACCGATCGCCAGCCCGAGTTTCGCCATCGCGTCGATCGTGTAGCGCGACGCGCCCGCCAGATCGGCGCCGACTTTGCCGCCGGCATGGAACAGCGATGCGGTCTTGCGGGTGATGACCGCGCGATAGTCGCGGATGCTGGCGGAGGCGCTGTGGCGCAGCCGCCCTTCCATCACTTCGCCTTCCGTCAGTTCGATGCAGGCTTGCGCCGCGGTCCTCACCAGATGCTCTTCGAAGCGGCCGCATAATTCGAACGCACGGCAGAACAGGTAGTCGCCCGCGATGAGAGTGGGCGCGAATCCGTAGCGTGCGAATGCGCTCGGCTTGCCGCGGCGGAGCTTGCCGCCATCGATAATGTCGTCGTGCAGGAGAGTTGCGGAATGAATCAGTTCGAGTGCGATTCCCGCATCGATCGCGTCTTCGACCTTCTCGTCCGTTCCGCCGCAGGCGCGGTAGACCAGCAGCACAAAGGTCGGACGCAGGCGCTTGCCGCCTCCATCAACGAGATAATGGCAAATTTCGGAAATTAGCGACTCGCTCGAGTCCAGCAGCCGCTTCAGCTTGGTCTCAGCCGCCGCGAGATCGCGTTCGACGACCCGGGCCGGATTCGGCGGCGGAGCCTCGTCGGTGCGAACCAGCTCGATTGCCTTGGCTTTTTTCACAGAGTTAGCGAAATAAATCGGCTTCAGCAGGTCTAATCAATACTTTGGCACTTCCATCGAACGGCTGATAGGCATACCCGCGCACCAATATAGCAGGGACCGCGGCAGCTTTTTCCATCAGCAAACCGGCGGCAGCCGCCAGTTCGTCTGCGATTGCGACCACGGTGTGCTGAAGCTCACGGCCACCCAAGTCGGTAGTGCCGCGGAGATCCTGGATTGGATTCATTCCCGCGATGCCGAGGCAGATCTCAGTGAGGCCGTCGCGCCATGGGCGGCCGAACGTATCGGTCACCAGGACGGCGATATCGACCCCGTAGAGGTTGCGCATGCCCGTGCGAATTTTGGCCGCCGACGCGTCCGGGTCGACGGGCAGCAGAATTGCGCGATCGTCGCTCAGGCTGTTGGATTCGTCGACACCGGCGTTCGCGCAAATCCATCCGGGTCCCGTTTCGACGATAATCACGCCGCGATCGTTGCGAACGATTCGGTTGGTCTGCCGCAGAACGATTTCGACCGCGCGCGGGTCTTTCTCCCATCGCTTGGCAAGATTGTTCGCAAACTCCGACGGTTCGATATCACTGAGATTGACGACGCGCCCTTCGGCCTTGGAAATGACCTTCTGGCAGACGACGAGGATGTCCCCGGCCACAGGTTTCAGACCGGTGTGGTCGAGGCCAGCGGCGATCAACGCGGCCAGGTCGTCGCCGGCGCTGACCATCGGAATTCCCTCGATAGCGGTGAGCGTAATCGAACGCATAAGCCGGATAAGCCTACACCTCAAGCGCGCGCAGGACTACTTCCGCCAGCCGCGCGGCCTTTGCAGGAGTGGTCATGACGGTATCGGTCACGACCGGGCGCATCCCGAGTTTTTCGATCGACGCGGCGCGGGTGCGATCGAGATTGTCGAGTACAAAGACGCCCACGATGTCCTGGTAGAGGCGTGCGACGCCTACCGCCGACACCTCCATCCCGAGGCCCCGCAGCATCTTGTCCGCCGGACCCTTGATAGTCCTGCCGCCCACGATCGGGCTGATCGCCGCCACACGCGCCCGCGATTTCCCGAGCGCCGCGCGCACGCCGTCGAGTGCCAGAATCGGGCCGAGCGAGACGAACGGATTCGACGGAGCAAGAATGGTCGCCGCTGCCGTGCGGATTTCGCGCACAACTGCGGGAAGCGCGCGCGCCCTGCTGGCGCCACGCAGCTCAATCTTCTCGACGGCGCCGCGCGCGCGTCCGCGCACAAAGTATTCCTGAAACGGAATTGCCGCGCGTCCTCGGAGCTTGACGAAGGTTCGCACCGGATCGTCGCTCATCGGCAACACCCGTGACTTCACGCCGAATGCCCGCGAAATTTCGGCAGTCACGACGGAAAGCGGCGCTCCAGCGCGCATCCGCGCGGTGCGGTAGATGTGCGTCGCGAAGTCGCGATCGCCAAGGCGGAACCACGGCTCGCCATAGAAGCGGGCGAGTTCGCCCAGCACCGCGAACGATTCGTCCGCGCGGCCCCAGCCCTGGTTGCGATCAACCGCGTTCGCGAGCGTGTACGTCACCGTGTCGAGGTCCGACGAGACGTGAAACCCATAAAAGGTCTCATCGTCTCCGGTGTTGACGACGGCAGTCAGGCGCTCGGGAGCGATCCTGCGAACGAGTCCGCGGATGAACTTAGCTGCACCCACTCCCCCCGCAAGCGTGACTATCTGCCTGGACGGGCGGAGGGATGATCGGACGCGCTCCATTCGGCGCCTTTCTTCCGTAGAGCTTCTTGTAAAGGGTGGTGCGTTCCACGGCGACGCGTCCCATCTCGCGTGCTTTCTCCTCGATCAGATCGACTGGCACAAATTCGCCCGAGTCACCGCCCGCCTGGGCCGTGATGCTCTCCTCCATCAGCGTGCCGGAGAAGTCGTTGCATCCCGCCTTGAGCGTCAGCGCCGCAAGGTCAACGCCGCATTTCACCCACGAGGTCTGGATATTGTCGATCTGCCCGCGCAGGAAGAGCCGCGAAAACGCGTACATCTGAAAATCCAGCTCGCCGCGTCCGACCGGCTTCACCAGTCCCTTGCGGAACATCACGGTGTTTTCATGGATGAAGCGCAGCGGCACGAATTCGGTGAACCCATGCGTCTCCTTCTGGATATCGCGCAGGAGATTCAGATGGTTCACGATGTGGCGCGGCGTCTCGATATGCCCGTACATCACGGTCGAAGTGGTCGGGACACCGAGCGCGTGCGCGCTGGTGATGATCTCGACCCACGCGGCGACATCGACCTTTTTGTGGCTTAAGATCTCGCGTACTCCGTCGTCCAGGACCTCCGCTGCGGTGCCGGGAATCGAGCCGAGGCCGTGTTCGCGCAGCATGGAGATATATTCGGGATAGTCCATCCGTACCCGCTTCGCGCCGTACATTATCTCCATCGGCGAGAACGCATGGACGTGTATCTCTGGAAAACCCGACTTGATGACGTCGAGCAGGTCGCGATATTTGAACGCCGGCATGTCGGGATTGATCCCGCCCTGCATGCAGACTTCGGTGGCGCCGCGCGCGACCGCATCGGCGACCTTGCCGAGAATCTTTTCGTCGGAATGATCGTAGGCGTCCGACTCCCAGCGCTGGCGCTTGAAGCCGCAGAATTGGCATCCGACGAAACAGATATTGGTGAAGTTGATGTTGCGGTTGACGACGTAGGTCACTTCGTTGCCCACGTCCTCCGCGCGTGCGATATCGGCACACTTGACGGTCGCGCGCAGATCGTTGCCTTGCGAGGTGTAGAGAGCGAGCCCCTCGTCGGGTGTGATTTCGCGCCGCTCCAGGCTGCGCTCGAGCGTCGCACGGATGCCCGGTGATGCTTTGTTCAGGAGGGCGTCAACCGGAGTCGCTTCGATTTCATCGACCCAGCTTCGCCAGTATTCGAGATTCATGATTGGCCTCCGACGGTTCGAGCCCACATCGCGCGCACATTGGTCGCGACCGCCGGGTCGAGCCACTCATCATTTATGTATTCTGGGTAAATGGCCAAGCGCTCGCCGAGCGAGAAGCCCGCGCGGGCGCACCTTTCACCAAGACGCTCGGTATGCGGCCACGGCGCCTCGGGGTTTACATAGTCTTTCGAGAGCGGCGAGATTCCGCCCCAATCGTTGATTCCGGCCCGCAGGAACATCTCGATCTGATTCGGCGAGAGGTTCGGCGGCGCCTGCACATTCATCTGCGGCCCGAGTACCAGCCGCGCAGTTGCGATCGCGCGCACCATGTCGAATGCGTCCGGCTCGGGCGCATCGGCCATCGCGATTTCGGGCTTGGCGCGGAAGTTCTGAATTATCACTTCCTGAATATGGCCGTGGCGTTCATGGGAATCGCGAATCGCGACCAGGCTCTGCGCGCGCTCGGCGGCGGTCTCGCCGATTCCGAGCAGGATTCCGCTGGTGAACGGAATTTTCAGTTCACCCGCCTCATCGATCATTTTCATCCGCAGCGCGGGGTCTTTGTCGGGCGCCGCCTGATGCACTCCGCCGCGGGCGCGCAAGCGCGGCGAGATGCCCTCAAGCATCAGGCCCATGCTCGCATTGAGCGGCCGGAGCATCGCCATTTCCTCGCGCGTCATCAGCCCGGCGTTGGTGTGCGGAAGCAGGCCCTCCTCGAGCGCGATCTCGCAAGCGCGGCCGACATACTCGATCGTCGAGCGGACGCCGAGTTCCTCGAGCGTGGCGCGATATTCCTTGAATGCGACCTCGGGCTTGTCGCCCAGGCACATCAACGCTTCCTTGCATCCGAGTTCATGTCCGCGGCGCGACCACGCCGCGATTTCATCGGGGCGCATCGTCCACGCGCCCGGATCCCCCGGGTCCTTACGGAACGTGCAGTAGGTGCATCGGTCGCGGCAGAGATTGGTGACGGGAAGGAAGACCTTGCGCGAATAGGTGACGTGATGGCCCTTGCCGCGATCGCGCAGCTCGGCTGCCACCGCCATCAGGTCGTCCAGCTCGGGGCTGGGACATTCGATCAGCGCGATCGCATCGGCCTCGGAGAGTCGCTTGCCGGCAAGCGCGCGATCGAGAATATCCCGCACGCGCGCATCTGCGCGTGGATATGCTTCGGCGGCGAATTCTGCGGAGGCCATTCCTCGGACTTATAAGCCATCACCCACGGGCAGGCAACCTAGTTGCTTTTCGCTACCGAGTGCTGCTTCTCTTTCCCCGATTCGGCACCCTCACCTGACCTCTCCCGTCACAGTGTATGGACCGGAGTGATCGTTTACGGGTGATCGGACTGATCGTTTACACATGGTGGAGAGGAGAGCGCAGGTCAATAGTTCGGATTACCGAATGGGCGAAGAGCAAGTG
>JBKQNE010000182.1:0-3981 GCA_052146355.1 Binataceae bacterium (SeqCode)
CAGGCCATCACCCGCTTCCTGGCCAACTGGAACGACCACGCCCAACCCTTCCGCTGGACCAAAACCACCGACCAGCTCAGACGCAGCATCCGTAACGCTGCACTTATTTACGAGACATGACACTAGCCCGCTCCAAAGCTCTCGAGATTTAGCCGCGCCGTCACAGACGTTCGTCGACTGTTCCGACCGCCGTGCCTGGAGCCGGCGCGTTCGTACCACTGCTTCCGACGCTGGATGAGAGAGAGAGCGAGGCGATTATTTTGTTCCTCGGGGAACCGGTACTCGTTAGAACCCAGCGACGTCTTCGCGGTACGATCGCGAGCGCTTCGAGAGTTGAGCGGCTGGGACCCGCATGATGCGTTGAAGCGAGCCCACCACAGATGCGGGTATAAAGGGAGTCCGTCAATGATCAAAAGAAAACCAACTATCAGGCGCGAACGGTTTCTTGCAAAGATGCTCGAATACCTCACGGGGTTGAGAACGACGCTGCTGCGGGATATTGCAGCTCAACTTCGTACCGGCCGGGAGAGCAGTAGAGACGACTGCATGGATAGTTGCGATCTCGCCTCGGACGAGAATGAGCGGGAGATAAGCACCATGTTGTCCGAGCGTGACAGGTTGAAGATCGCGCAAATCGACGACGCGCTCAGGCGAATCGCATTGCTGAGATACGGCGTGTGCGAAACATGCGGACTCGACATCACGGGAAAGCGCCTCAATGCCATGCCTTTCGCCGAACGTTGTTGCGATTGTCAGGAGGAGCGGGAGCGTGAGACGAAGACTCGGCATCGCAACGAGGAACACGACTACGAAAGCCACGATTTTGTCCGCATCCAGGGCCAGGAACAGAATGGTCGGCAGCCGATGATGGGTTCGGGAAACGAATCGATCGTGGATTAGCTCGACACGGCTCCGGCACGGGAGCTTCCCAATAGGATTTCGTCACTGACAACGCGCGAGTATCAGATTCTGGCGCACAAGAGGAATAGATGATGTTGCTTCTAATTATCTTGCTCGTTTTGCTCTTCGGTGGTGGTGGCGGCTACTATGGATATCGAAGCTATGGACCCGGCGGTGGAATTGTCCCGATTCTGGTCGTGGTTCTGATCGTATATCTACTGATAGGGAGATAGGGGCCGCTCGAAACGATCGCGCCCGAGCTTCGAAGGCAGGGGCGCTACGCCTCGTCGATCTGAATTCAGAGTTGAATTCGAGGGCGAACCTTTAGAAGCACATCTCACAAGTGCAGTGTCTGCTCACGTGCGGCGGCAGTGCGCCTCGCGGAATGTCCGATAAGCTAATCGTTTTTGTTCTTTATGTGACGAAATATAATTCGGTCTCGCCACATACGGATGTATCTGAATCGCCGGAGGCGTAAAATGCAAACAGTCCTTCAGCAAGCGCGATCCGTTTAAGGAATTACGAGCCAGAGTCGCATTTCATCGGCTTGCTTGTTGAGAACAAGATAAAATAGGAGATTGAGCAATGAAATACGGAACGAGGACGGCGATGGCCATTTGTGTTGGTATCGGGATGGTGTGTCTGGTCGGCTGTACGCCTACTACTCATGTCACCGAAACTACAACGACCAGGCAGTACGATACCACGACTCCGCCTGCGATGGAGCCTGTGGCGAATTCAAACACGACCACGACGACCCGCTATGACAACGGTACCGTGCAGCAGACGACTACGCAGCCGGCGGCCCCCTACACGCCTCCGGAGCAGAGCACGACCACGGTAACGACTGATACAAATGACGGAACGGTACGGAAGCAGACGACGACAAGCTATACACCGTGAACACTCCTTGACTGTGTCGCGACCGCATCTCGCTGCGGAGATGATCCCATCCGCACAATCAGAATGGGACTGAAAAGGGCGCTCGTGGCGGTCCAGAGTTCAGGCGGCGCGGGCTGATGATGCACCCGTATTGGCCCGTCGTGACCGGTATTGCATCGAGCTCAATTTATCGAATTGGCTCAAATCGTTGGCCTTGTGACGAGTACGTCTGACTGGAAGGAAACCGGGAACAGGTCATAGCGGCTGAATGAGTAAAAAGCTGATGCGTAAAACCCTGGTGCAAAACCTCATAGCCTATGCGATAGCGGCAGTGATCGTGTGGTACGCAGCCCGCGGCGTCTCCTGGAGCGAGGTTGCCGGAATCGGCAGCCACGCCACGATCTGGATGTTCGTCATTGCCAGTCTCGGTGGTTTTTTGTGTTGGTTTGTCGGTGAAACAGTCTTGTATTCCCGCTTGTTCAGTTATTTTCACGGTTTGACCGGAGAGCGCGAACTGCTCCCGACCATGGCCGCCGTTTACTTTCTCCAGATTGTCAACTCCTACGTCGCAAGCGGTGCCCTTGTACTTTTTCTGCACGCACGCAAGCGGGCGCCCTGGCTAATGGGCGGATGCACCCTGATGTTTCAAGGCTATCTCGACGCCATGCTGCTGGCCGCGTTGTCGCTCTGCGCAATCGCTTTTGTGCCGACCTCACCGATTCAGTTGGGCCGCAATTACGCGGCAGGTGTGCTGGGTGCGGGCTGTCTCATTGCGTCGTTTTGGCTTTTATGGGGAGACCGGCTTCCTACCGGCAATTGGCTCCGATGGCTCTACGGACGGCCCTCGATGGCGAGTTTCCGCATAGCGCGGCCGTCGCATTACCTCAAGCTCCTAGCCATCAGACTCCTAATTGTTCTGGGCGGCGGCTTCGCGCTCTACGGACAGTTCGTCAGCTTCCATATCCGGGTCCCACTTCTACAGGCATTGGCATTGACGCCATTCATTGTCGCGATCGGCAATTCGCCATTCTCACCAGGTGGAATCGGAACGACTCAGCTGATTTTCACGCTTGCATTCGCACGATTCGCCGCGAAAGACGACCTGTTCGCGCTGTCGTTGGCTGTAACCGCCTTCAACTTTTTGGTCCGGATACCGATGGGACTGGCGATGGCAGCGCCCCTCGTTCAAGAAGCGGTCGAGGTCGAGAGCGAATTCGTGACCAAAACGCAGGGTTCGGCCGCATGACCATTATGAGTTGGCAAAAAAGAAGTGTCGTTATGTTTGTGGGGCTGACTCTGCTGAGTCTGGCTCAGATCTCAGGTGCCGCGGATGATCAATCAGCGCGACAGGCCGTCGAACGGGTAGGCCGTCTTTTCAGTAGTAACTCCAGCATCGCCACTGTAAAAATGCAGATCTCGAACGAAGATGGGCAACGCGAGCTTTCGATGAGGATCTGGTCGCTCGGGGACAAGGTTCTGGTCCGCATCTACAGTCCTCCCGATGAAGCTGGCACCGCAATCCTGAAGGTAGGCAGCGACATCTGGTACTATCTGCCGAAATCGAATCGCACGGTCAAGGTCCCAGCTTCGATGGCGACGACTTCATGGATGGGAAGCGACTTCACGGTCGATGATCTGGTGAAAGAAACGTTCCTCACCCGCGATTATTCTATCAGTACCTCTTTCGATGGAACGCGCGGCGGGATTGCCGTGTACGAATATACTTTGACACCCAAGCCGGACGCTGTGGTGGTCTGGGGAAAGATCGTTGTGCAGATTCGCCAGGCAGATTCGGTCCCCACGTGGCAGGGCTACTATGGCGAGGACGGTCAACTCGTTCGAGAGCTTACGTTTTCTCAATACAAGTCAATGAACGGCAGGCTTATACCGACGCGCCTGGTCATGCGACCGGCGGACAAGAATGGTGCGCAGACGACGATCGACTATGAAGATATCGCGTTCGATGCGCCAATCAGCGAAGAGCTGTTTTCACTAGCCAACCTGAAGTGATGAGCGGACGGCTCTTACAGCTCGCGTGGCGCAATCTCTGGCGCAATCCCCGGCGTACTGCCATCACGATGGCCGCCATCGCGTTTGGGTATGTCATGCTGCTGTTCGTTGCCTGCCTGATGGCGGGATTGAGATGGCAGATGATCGAGAACGGCACTTGTCTTGTCATGTCCCAGATCCAGATACACG
>JBKQNE010000183.1:0-11326 GCA_052146355.1 Binataceae bacterium (SeqCode)
AGCCCCGCCGGGTGAGTGGCGGGGACTGAGGCCTCCCGTCTGGCAATCAGGGTGCCGTTACTGTGCCGGCACCAGTTCGACGCGCCGGTTCTGTGCGCGTCCGTCTGCCGTATCGTTGCTGGCAACGAAATCGGTCTTTCCGTAGCCGTGTGCCGTTAGCTGGCTTGCTGGAATGCCCTGCTGCACCAGGTAATTCACGACCGCGTCCGCACGCCGCTCGGAGAGCTTCTGGTTGTATGCGTCGCTCCCGATCGCGTCGCAGTATCCGTTTACGTTGACCGTAACGTTCGGATTCTGTTTAAGCGTGGCTGCGGCTTCATCCAGCACCGCAGCGTCTCCAGGCCGGATCTTCGATTTGTTGAAATCGAAATGTACTCCGCGGAGCACCAGCTTCTGTGCCACCGGAGGTGGCGGTGGAGGGGGCGGCGGTGGTGGTGGCGGGGGCGGTGCAGCTGGCGATACCGGACTCGGCGATATCCCATAGCCGATCAAGCCGCCGATCAGAGCGCCGCCTACAAATCCGACGGGGCAGCCGATCTGGAAGGCCCTTGCGTCATGGACGTTATATGCCGCCGCGATTCCGCAACCCAGGCCCGCTCCGGCAATTGCACCGCTGCCCGCACCCACTTCGGTGTAGTATTGCTGCTGCGGCGTCAGTCCACAGCCTGCGGCGACCATCGCACCGGCCGCTATAGCTATCACATACGCTGCGAGTTTCTTTCCCACGATGAGCCTCCCAATGCTGTTTGAGTTCACATGCCAGTTCGGGCAACGCCCGCCAACAAACCCGCGTCACCCCGCGTCTTTTATCTGCTTCTCGATTCTCATTGAATTACGAACCGACGAAAAAATCTGCATTTGGTTCCTCAGGGCACTATCAACTATTCTACTGAAAGCAATGATTGTGCGTCATTCATGCCGATTTCGCTGCAAATAGCTTTCGGTCAGTTTTTCTGACTTCTTTGGCGCGCATAGTAACAGTCGACTCACTAAACGGAATTCCGTTTTGACGTTCCGGATCGTGTTACCCACAATCCGCCTCCACGCTGTAACGCTAGCGATCGGTTTCTCCCTAGGCCTTGACTGAAGGTGAGCCGCGCACCGAGCCGATTTCGCCATTTCGGCTGCATCAAAAACCTGCGGCAGCGTGCCCGGCCCTCAGAAATAGCTTTCCATGTTGCCCTACTCGCCCGATCTCACGCTGGTGCCTATCCGGCCAATGATGGCAACGCTGCGATCCTCCAGCATGTCAGCAACGAACCGTCAGTGTAGGCATGTAATGATTGCCAATGCTTTGTCGTTACACGTTATGAACGAGCTAGAGAGGTTCTTCGACATTTCTTGATTCAGGCCGAACGACCGATGTCCTCCTGCCGGGGAACGGACAGCCGAATTCGTTATCTGAGGAACAAAAAGTAAATTTGGTTACTTAGAGAACCAATTCATGTGACCTTCAGATACCTGCAGGAAAGATCACCTGATATTGTTTCCCGGGCTGATCTTACAGGGCGAGCAGACGCGCCACCGCTCGCGAGTTAAGGCGACGCGGAGTTCATGTCATCAAGGTAGCGGGGACTATCATGCGCAAATCTGGAGTAGTTGATAGTGCGTGGTTGGGGTTACTGGTAGGCTTTACGTTTTTGGTGGCAGGGTGCGGCGGCGGTAGCAGCAGTAGTAGTTCGAAAGCCAAGCCTACGAAGACCGCAACGGCTACGCCAACTTCGTCAGGGGTCCCAACGGCTACCCCAACGCAGACGGTCCCGACCCCGACGCCAACGCAGACCGTTCCAACTCCGACACCAACGCAGACGGTCCCAACTCCAACGCCAACGCAGACGGTTCCGACTCCAACGCCAACGGCAACGCGGACGGCAACACCTACGGCCACTCCAACCCCCGGAGTCGCTCCGGTAGTGTTTTCAAGCAGCCCGGCCGTCTCAGGCTGTGCAAACCAGGGAGTGCCGACCAATCTGAACTCGATCACGGTGGGTTTCAGTGAGGCGATGGATCCTACAACGATCACCGCTTCCACCTTTACCGTTGCGGCGACCAGCGGGGATGGACCGCTCGGTCCCGTAACGCCGGCCTCCCCCCCGAGCTACAACGCGGCAAACAATACCGCGATCTTCGCACCCCCAGTGGCCGGGCTCGCGGCTAGCACCACGTTTACTGTAAATCTTACTACCGGGATCACGAGCTCTCCCGCTTTAGGTTCGGTACCACTGGCAAATGCTTTCAGCTGGATCTTCACAACCAGCGCGGATTCGGACACGAGCAAACCAACCGTCATCTCGACCACTCCGGCTAGTGCTGCCGTTTCCGTACCAACCAACCAGAACATCACCGCAGTTTTCAGCGAAGCGATGAACCCGACCACCATCACTGGAACGACGTTTATGGTTACGGGACCTAGCGGGTTAGTTGCTGGTACGGTGACCTATTCCGGCGTTGGCGCGAGCGCGAAGTTTACGCCGACCGGCGGTCTGACTGCCGGCGCAGCGTATACTGCAACGATTTCAACCGGAGCCCAGGACTTGGCGGGAAATGCTTTCGCCACCCCGTTCAGCTGGAGTTTCACGGCCGGAACGGATCCGGACCTCAGTGTGCCCACGATAAGTTCGACGACCCCTGCTACCGGCGCCACGGGTGTGGCCATCAGCGCAGGGACCACAGTCACCTCACCAGGGCCCGGAATCAACGCGACATTCAGTAAGGCGATGGACGCGTCAACGATCAACGCGGCAACTTTTACGGTGACCGCAGCCGGTAGCACGACTCCTGTAGCTGGAAAAATCACTTATATTACTACGCAAAATGCTGCTCTTGTCCCGACGTTTATCGGGACGTTTACTCCCACGAGCCCGCTAACAGCCCTTACGATGTATACTGCCACGGTCACCGCCGGGGTCACGGATCTGGAGGGCAATCCCCTGGCACTTACCACCTGGACCTTCACCACAGGTTCAGCGACCAGTCTTGCGCAGTTAAATCTTGGAGCGGCCACTGGTTTCGAGCTTACCGCTCAAACCGCGATCTCTTACAACGGAACGGCCACCACGTTTCCCACATTCGTCGGGGATGTTGGTGTGACACCAGTGGCGATGACTCTCATCACTGGGTTTCCACCCGCAACGGTGAACGGATCGATATACGCTGCTACGGATCCGCCGATAGTCGCGGCTAACGCCTCCGCGATGAGCGCGTTCACCACCGGCGCGACTCTGTTGGGCGCAACTCCTCTTACTACTCCTGCTAACGTGGAGGGCCAGACCATTCCCCCAGGCCTCTATTCATCTGCGACCGGAATTGGGTTGAACGGAGGGAATCTCATTCTTGACGGGCAGGGTGACGTGAATGGTATCTGGATCTTCCAGGCCGGCACTTCCGTCATACTCACAGCGGGTGGCCCCACTTGCAATATTGTCCTGATCAACGGCGCGCAGTTTTCCAACATCTTTTGGGTAGCTGGTACTGCGGTAACTGTCGGAGCCGGCTGTGTGTTCGAAGGAAATGCACTGGCCGGTACGTCTGTCTCGACCGCGGGGACCCTCTCAACGTTGCAAGGCAGAGCGCTGGCGCAAGCTGCAATTTCGTTTGCCGGCGCCCCAGCTGCCAGCGTTTCCTCAGCGGGAGGTTGTAATCAATAAAGAGGTAATCGTCAGTTGATTTGACAACGGCCGCAGACCCTAAGGGGGCTGCGGCCGTTTACTTTCCTGCGCGGGTGCAGTGTGCGACTAAGGAACGAGTTACGCCTGGAACGCCGAACGTGGACGGGCTATCGCGATCACTACGCGGCTTGCATCTTCATAAAATCGCCCAACTTATCGGCACACACGACGAATTGGCGCCCCTGTCGAATCAAAAAGTGCTCGCGCTCAAACTGGGCCAGATGTTCCGTCACTCTGGGACGCGAAGCCCCCACCATGCTAGCGAGGTCCTTGTGGCTGAAGGATAATTTGAGCAGCGTGCCGCGTGCATCTTTGATTCCAAAATCCGAACATAATTCAAGCAGCGTTATCCCAATACGCTCGTGGAGCCCGAGATTGAGAGAGCTGGAGCTACGGAGCAGCAGCCGATACCACTGCTTCAAGTCGTTTGCATGAAAGGTCCTGAGTGCCGATTCGGATGAATTCAAGAGAACGCGGTCGAAGTCATCCCAACTCACGCTGCCGACTCTGCAATCGCTATAAGCTTCGCATTGGAACTCGGACCGACTGATGGTCTGAGGGGGGAACTCCGGAATCGGGCCTGGGGCAAGCAGAGAGACGGTCACCCGATCGCCGTGACCGGTCAAGCAGGTTATTCGCGCGGCGCCGCGCAACAGGATATTCGCACCCGACGCGAGTGCGGCTTGGTCGAGGATTATTTCATAGCGTTTGAAATCGGACAGGGCGAGCGCGCCTGCAAGTAGTCTAAGCTCGGGGGCGGAAAGCCACGAGAGGGCTGTAAGCCGGCTCAACCTGTCGAGATCAGTGTCCTGAGCATTTCGTATTTCATACAAAATTTCACCTTTTTGACCTTATCGTGCAGGGTCTAACCATACGCCTTCCCGGCGCAGAAAGGAAACGAACTGTTATCTGAGGAACAAAAGCGTAGCTCCAATAAGCACTTTTACGATGATCCTCATGGCGCTTGAACAGCTTGGATCTCGCCGTTTGCATCGAGGCATAGGCGACAAAGCGGCGATGCGCCACGGAGAGTGACGATCGCTGCGCGTCTTCTCCCCCAATGCGAAAACGGCCGCAGCCTCCTGGAAAGGCTGCGGCCGTTTTTCTTGTCACGCTTGTGATTCTCGCCGGCGTCACCGCGGCGCGGTTCGCAGTGCAGTGCTCCTCCTGTCTCCCGATTTTTCCGCAAACATTGGGCGTCTACGGCGTTCATCGGAAAACCAGGCACCGAGCTCAAGCGCTCGTGCCATGACTGCCCATTGAACGCCCGTATCGGAGCTGCGGAGAAAAAAGCACCGAACGACCGCCAAAACCGTTACGATTGCAAGTGCTACGAATGAATAGAAGAGCTTTCTCATTTCCTCAAGCTCCCGTCGGTAACCGACGCTAATTGCCCATTGGCTGTCATTATCGGCATTGCAGCTACTTCGCTGAGTTCGACTCCAGACAGGCCGTCAGCATAAACAATCCAAGTAGTCTCCCATCGGCGCCAGGCTCGAAACCCACCTGCGGGTTCGCAGAGTGTTTCCGAACTACGGACGGCAGCGTGTGCGATGCCATATGATAATTGACTCGCGGTGGCGAGGTCTCGCACAAAGGCGAGCAGGTACCGCCGAGCCCGACCAGCACAGTAAGCAGGATTGCTGAGATTCGGACCGCCCATGCATGAGGTTGTCCCATTCGGACCTCCCCGGCCTCGGTCTGTGTAGGTTTAGCTTGATCTCGTGGGCCGGGTTCGGAAAGCGGTCGCGATACTTGTATATTCGGGCCGCAGATTCGACTATCTACCCTTCAAACCGAAGCTGTCCACCATGGTCGTGAATGTTCTGTTCCCTGGGTAACGAAACAGGGCACATGGCCCGCACCGGCTCACTCTCAGTTGGCTGCGAGGAGGGACGCGCATCCGGCGACATCGCGGTGTCAGAATCTCCGGTGCTTTCGACTTCGCCAAGTACTCGCGCGGCTCGCAGATTATCGGCACAGCAGAGGTGTGTGGATCGCCCTTTCAGCATTTCAGTGTGAAGGGTTCCCTCTGTAACAGAAACGGGTCACGATTAGATAGCCTCGTAAATGTCCTCGGTCTACTCTGAAGCTACAACTGAAGGGCAGCGTGCCTGGTCGCAGGATTGGAACGGGAAATCCTATCGCAAATGATTCGACCGAGCGCGGTAGCGGACTCGACCTGCGCTCCACGACCATCCAACGATGCTCGATTCCTGCGGACGGCATGTACCCCCAAGATCAGCCCTCCAGGAGCCGAGCGGTATTCACCGCAAAGCCGACGGTGAACGGCGGGTATCCGAGGGATTTCTCCCCCCGTTCCTCGGTGCCCGCCAACCTTTCATTCCGTGTGGTCCTTATTGAATAGCTTGATAGTGAGCCGCGATGTGCCAAACGCGACGACGCGGAATAGTCAGGCGAGAAAGGATCGCTCGTGAGAATGTCAGTGCGCGAGACTGTCCAGCCGCATCCGCTTTTGACGGTCGTCGACGACGACAACCCTCAGGGCAGAATCTTCGGATCGTTGGGCGGACAGCAGATGTCCAGTATTACCTGGTCTGGTGCCAGGTCAGCTGATTCTTTACCGCGACGACACCTGGCGCGCCCGCCGCTATGCTTCCGGCGCGCTTTACGTCGTCAGCCGAGTTCATCACGCCGCTCAACAGGACCTTGCCGTGATCGCAATCGACTGCAATCGGAGAGTCGTCGGCAACTCCGTCGTCAGCCAGCGCGCCCTTGACCTCGGTTATCAGAAGGGCATCGTTCGCGCGGTCGGCCGCGGATTGGTAGTGGTGATGTCCCTCGAGGTTCACACTGTCGTTCTCCGTCGTAACGGAACTCGTTTCCGCCGATTGGCTCTGTTGCGCCTGAACTGGGCTGGCGAACATGAGCGTTCCTGCCAAAATGCCGGTCGCCGCAACTACCCGGCCGAGTCTTCCACAAGCCGCCGCTGAACGAAAGTTAAACATGGTGTCTGTTCATCCGAATCATGGACGCAGGGATTACTCAGTTACTGGGAGTCACGGTCGTGGACTCGCTATGATGGCTGCTGCTCGTGCTTTCAGTACCCGTGTCGGGATAGGACGTGCTTGAATCGCTTGTCCGATCGCTAGAGGTGCTGGTGGTCGTAGTAGGGGGCGCAGGAGGAGGATCTGCTACTGGAGCTTGCACAACAACCTGAGTCGGCGGTGCAGGCACATAAGTGGTAGTCGTCTCCTTAGTGGTATTGGTGGTGCCACAGGCACCAACCACGATGACGACCGCAAGACTCATCGCACCGATGGCGACAGATTCAAGGAATTTCATTTCGTCATAACTCCTGCGAATTGCCTGCCGGCCTTGCCGGCAGGGTTAAGAGCGGTAACGTTGTGTCGACCGCAATACTTATTTTGAACCGCCGCCACTCAATCCCGGCGTTCAGTAGCTGTCGGTCTTTACCGTGGTGGTTTTTGTCGTACTTCCCGGAACGTTCTGGGTGGTCGTAGTCTGCGTTTGTTCTGTAGCCTGTGGCGCCACGGGATCGCCGGGAACCCAAATTGCACATCCGGTAACAGCCAGACCACCAAGCAGGAAAGTCAGAGCGACATACACTGATGTAACCTTTATCTTGTTCTTCACAGCATCACTTTAACATGGCGGCCTTCACACTACGCACTGTGAAACGAGCGATTGCGGTTATCTGAAGAACTGAAAGGCTTCGAAACCGACTGGAATATCACTGAGGCGCAAAAAGGGAGTGCGCCGCACACATTTGTAGTCTCAAAATATCGAGCTCGGGCTGCGTGTCAATTCGCGAGCCCGCCAAAAGGATCTCGAGATTAAGCCGCGCCGTAACAGACGTCCGTCGACTGTTCCGACCGGCGTGCCTGTGAGCCGGCGCCTTCGCACCATTGCTTCGGACGCTAGATGAGAGAGGCGATTATTATGTTCCTCGGAGAACCGTTGCTCGTTAGAGCCCGGCGACGTCTTCGCGGTACGATCACGAGCGCTTCGAGAGTTCAGCGGCTGGGACCCGCACGATCGTTTGAGCAGCGCTGAGCGAGCCCGCGACAGATGCGGGCAGAAAGGAAGTCCGTAAATGATCAAAAGAAAACCAACGATCAGGCGCGAACGGTTTCTTGCACAGATGCTCGAATACCTCACGGGCTCGAGAACGACCCTGATGCGGGATATTGCAGCTCAACTTCGTACCGAACGAGATAGCAGTAGAGACGACTGCATGGATAGTTGCGAGCTCGCCTCGGACGAGAATGAACGGGAGATAAGCACCATGTTGTCCGAGCGTGACGGGTTGAAGATCGCGCAAATCGACGACGCGCTCAGGCGAATCGCATTGCTGAGATACGGCGTATGCGAAACGTGCGGACTCGACATCACAGAAAAGCGCCTCAACGCCATGCCTTTCGCCGAACTTTGTTGCGATTGTCAGGAGGAACGGGAGCGTAGGACGAAGACTCGGCATCGCAACCAAGAAAAGGACTACGAAAGCTACGATTTTGTCCCCAGCCAGGGCCAGGAAAAGAATGGTCCGCACGGATAATGGTCCGGGAAACGAATCGATCGTGGATTAGCTCGACACCGGCTCCGGCACAGGAACTTCCCAAGAGGATTTCGTCAATGACAACGCCCGAACATCAGATTCTGGCGCACAGGAGGAATAGACGATGTTGCTTCTAATTATCTTGCTCGTTTTGCTCTTCGGTGGCGGCGGTGGCTACTACGGATATCGAAGCTACGGACCCGGCGGCGGAATTGTCCCGATTCTGGTCGTGGTTCTGATCGTATATCTACTGATGGGGAGATAAGGGCGGCTCGAAACGATCGCTCCCGAACTTCGAAGGCAGAGGCGCTACACCTCGTCGATCTGAATTCAGAGTTGAATTCGAGCACAAACCTTTAGAAGCACATCTTACAGTGCAGTGCCTGCTCACGTACAGACCACGCGGTACGCTTCGCGGAATGTCCGATAAGCCAATCGTTTTTGTTCTTTACGTAACGAAATGTAATTCGGTCTCGCTACATACGGCTGTATGTGAATCGCCAGAGGCGTAAAGTCATAGACAGTCCTTCAGCAAACGCGATCCGTTAAGGAATCACGAGCCAGAGTGGCCTTCTACCGGCTTGCTTGTTGAGCACGACAAAAAAAAGGAGATTGAGCAATGAAATACGGAACCAGGACGGCGATGGCC
Organism: Binataceae bacterium (SeqCode); assembly: GCA_052146355.1. Classification (GTDB taxonomy): domain Bacteria; phylum Desulfobacterota; class Binatia; order Binatales; family Binataceae; genus JAFAHS01. Next base: position 8,858 of record JBKQNE010000183.1, read on the forward strand.
ATTTGTGTTGGTATCGGGATGGTGTGTCTGGTCGGCTGTACGCCTACTACTCACGTTACCGAAACCACAACGACCAGGCAGTACGATACCACCACTCCGCCTGCGATGGAGCCTGTCGCGAATTCAAACACGACCACGACGACCCGTTATGACAACGGTACCGTGCAGCAGACGACTACGCAGCCGGCGGCCCCATACGCGCCTCCGGAGCAGAGCACGACCACGGTAACGACTGATACGAATGACGGAACGGTACGGAAGCAGACGACAACAAGCTATACACCGTGAACACTCCTTGACTGTGCCGCGACCGCATCTCGCTGCAGAGGGGATTCCTTCTGCAAGACTTCAGACGCGGTCGAAGCGGGTACTCGTGGCGGCGAGAGGCACAAATCCGGAATATTGACGGCGTAGCCGGCCCGCTGGCCGTCGTGACGAGCGTTACATGGGGCCCAATTGATCGAATCGGTTCAAACGGTTGGCTGCGTGGGGAGTGCGTCCGAGAAGAAGGAATTCGGGAGCAGGCGGTTGAGCCTGAGTGAGTTAAAGTCTGGTGCGTAAAACCGTGGTGCAAAACCTCGTAGCCTATGCGATAGCAGCGGCGATCGTTTGGTACGCCGCACGCGGCGTCTCGTGGAAAGAGGTCGCTGACACCGGCAGCCACGCCACGATCTGGATGTTTGTCATTGCCAGCCTCGGCGGTTTTTTGTGCTGGTTTATTGGCGAGACGGTCTTGTATTCGCGGTTGTTCAGTTATTTTCACGGTCCGACCGGGGAGCGGGAGCTGCTCCCGACCATGGCAACCGTTTATTTTCTCCAGATTATCAATTCGTATGTCGCGGGCGGCGCCTTGATACTTTTTCTGCACGCCCGAAAACGAGTGCCCTGGCTAATGGGCGGATGCACCCTGATGTTCCAAGGCTATCTCGACGCTATGCTGCTGGCCGCGTTGTCGCTCCTCGCGATCGTTTTCGTGCCGACCTCACCTATTCGTTTGGGTCTCAATTACGCGGTAGGTGTATTGGGTGCATGCTGTCTCATCGCATCGTTTTGGCTTTTATGGGGAGAAGGGCTTCCTGCCGGCAATTGGCTTCGATGGCTCTACGAACGGCCGTCGATGGCGGGTTTCCGAATAGCGCGGCCGTCCCATTACCTCAAGCTCCTTGCCATCAGACTCGTAATCGTTCTGGTAACTGGCTTTGCGCTCTATGGACAGTTCGTCAGCTTCCATATCCGCGTCCCACTCATCCAGGCGTTGGCATTGACGCCATTCATTGTGGCGATCGGAAATTCACCATTCTCACCAGGCGGGATCGGAACGACCCAGTTGATTTTCACGCTTGCATTTGTCCGATTCGCCGCGAAGGAAGATCTGTTCGCGTTGTCGTTGGCGGTAACCGCTTTTAACTTCCTGGTCCGGATACCGATGGGATTAGCGATGGGAGCGCCCCTCGTTCAAGAAGCGGTCGAGGTCGAGAGCGAATTCGTGGCCAAAACGCAGGGTTCGGCGGCGTGACCATTATGAGTTGGCAAAAAAGAAGTGTCGTCATGTTTGTGGGGCTGACTCTGCTGAGTCTGGCTCAGATCTCTGGTGCCGCGGACGATCAATCCGCGCGACAGGCCGTCGAACGAGTAGGCCGTCTTTTCAGCAGTAACTCCAGCATCGCGACTGTAAAAATGCAGATCTCCAACGAAGATGGGCAACGCGAGCTCACGATGAAGATCTGGTCACTCGGGGACAAGGTTCTCGTCCGCATCTACAGTCCTCCAGATGAAGCTGGCACCGCAATCCTGAAGGTAGGCAGCGCCATCTGGTACTATCTGCCGAAATCGAATCGCACGGTTAGAGTCCCCGCCTCGATGGCGACGACTTCATGGATGGGAAGCGACTTCACGGTCGACGATCTGGTGAAAGAAACCTTCCTCACGCGCGATTACTCTATCAATACCTCTTTCGACGGAACGCGCGGCGGGATTGCCGTCTACGAATATACTCTGACACCTAAGCCGGACGCGGTGGTGGTCTGGGGAAAGATCGTCGTACAGATTCGCCGGGCCGATTCTGTCCCCACGTGGCAGGGGTACTATGGTGAGGACGGTCAACTGGTTCGAGAGCTTACGTTTTCCGAGTACAAGTCAATGAACGGCAGGCTCATTCCGACGCGCCTGGTCATGCGGCCGGCGGACAAGGATGGTGGACAGACCACCGTCGATTACGAAGATATCGCGTTCGATGTGCCAATCAGCGAAGAGCTGTTTTCACTAGCCAACCTGAAGTGATGAGCGGACGCCTGCTACAGCTCGCGTGGCGTAATCTTTGGCGCAATCCCCGGCGTACTGCTATCACGATGGCCGCCATCGCGTTTGGGTATGTCATGCTGCTGTTCGTTGCCTGCCTGATGGCGGGATTGAGATGGCAGATGATCGAGAACGGCACTTGTCTTGTCATGTCCCAGATCCAGATACACG
>JBKQNE010000184.1:0-5167 GCA_052146355.1 Binataceae bacterium (SeqCode)
CTCCAGCCCTGTCGTAGGCGATGGCGCTCTCGACCGGATCGCCGGCGTCGCGCAGATTGACGAAATTGACGCCCTTGACGACGCGGCCGAGTCCTGAGGAACACACGTGACGAAGGAGCTTCTGTACGAAGTCGACATGGCTTCTGGCCTCCGGACAGGTTCGCGTAAGCGAACCCGGTACCGGTTCCCCGTTCGCGAACCGATCCTTAGTTTTGCAACGCCCTCCCTTCTCCCGCCGGGAGAAGGTGGCGCGTTGCGCGCCGGATGAGGGTTCGGACTAATCACGAATCTTCGATAGCCTGCTACCGATTCCTCTCTGCCAGGAAAAAGACGATCGCGGCCGCGGCCAGAACCGCGACATAAATCACCGGGTATAGTATTCGCGAGACCGTGCGGAGTCGTGCCGCGTAATCCTCCCGGTTCCGTTCCAGAATCTGATGGACCGCGACCAGCTCGATTATGCACGCGCAACTGAACGCAAAGCTCACGAGGAAGAACGCATCGATAAAGGTGAGGTAAGGCACTTTGGGCAGGCTCGTGGATATCGCAAACAGAAAGGCAATTTCGGTCAGGATTGCAGTCAGCGTGATCGATATCTGAGTATAGTAGTCACTGACCTTTATCCAGAATGCCGAATACGCAATCGCGACCATCGCGAACAGCGGCAGAAACACTTTCCAGACGTAGTATCGGTAGCGGCGCTGAACGACCACGTCGATTTCAAGCTCCGATACTTCCTTGCCGGTTGTGCCTATAGTCTGACGCTCCTCGGCGCCCTTGACGCCGAGAATCTTCCACTGTGCCAGCTCAACGAAGGCTTCCGTACTAACGCCGCTGAGATGGCCGTCGTATTCCAGTACCATCGTGTCGCGCTCATCCAGGAACGGCTGCACGTAGACCCCCAGCGACTCGGTGTCGAACGGGAAGGCTTCCAGATAGAAGGAAGTGCTGAGCCCCGCCTGGAACAGTTCGAGGTAGTTGATCGTTCCGTCGGGGTCGCCCCTGATGTTGACGGTGATTTTCTCCCGCCGGGCGGTGGCGTTAATCAGCAGGACGCGCGGAATCCAGATGCTATCGGGGTTGTATGATCGCTCTGCGGCGCCCCCCGCCGCGCTGAATTTCAGCCGCGGGTCTTTCCACGTCATGAAAAGATACCCGCTGATATTGAACACCTCTTTGACTTCGTCGACGTCGATCAGGTCGGTGAGATAGAACCCGACCTTTACATTGACCGGCTTGTGGTCAGCGAGGGGCGGGCTGAGCAATCCCGTATCTACCTGGATACCGGCCTGCTGAGCCCGCGCCATCGCCGACACGCACAGCACCGCCAGGACCACACCCAACATCGAGAGGCGCCGGACGCACAGAGTCAAAAAGCTTCGCATGCTGGTATTCGGAGCGGAGTCAGCGGAATCGAATGGAAATCCCGGATTGAAATCGATTAAGCGTCACCTGTCCCACAATCGCGATTTTCGCTTTTAATCGCCAATCACAGCTATCGATATTGGCTGGACCAGACCGCCACCGCAAGCACTCGCCCGGATTCGTTGGTGGCGCAGGCTTCCAGCCTGCGTGCTTTTGAATCCCTGAATTCGTCTGCCCCTCGCCCGCTCGGTTGCGGCCTGCCCTCCGCAAGGCTTCTGGAGGTGGGGAGAGGGCTAGGGCCTGCCCTCCGCAAGGCTTCTGGAGGCGGGTGAGGGTTCTGCTACCGCCCTGATGTCTTGCTGGTTAGGATGACCGGCATGAGCCCGCAATCGATCTTTGCTCGGGGTGGTGAGGCATTCGACGATCTCGATGTCGCACGATGCTACGCGCATCGTCCGCCATACCCGCCGGAACTCTATGATCATTTATTTTCTCTAACGCGCGGCCGGCGAAGAGCACTCGACCTCGGTTGCGGCACCGGAAAGATCGCGCGCGTGCTCGCCGAACACTTTGAAGAAGTCGACGCGGTCGACCCTTCCGGTCCGATGCTTTCCGTAGCGCTGAACGCCGGCACGAAGCGACCGATACGCTGGATCGAAGCGAGGGCGGAAGATGCCGAACTCGCCGGACCTTACGATCTGATCACGGCGGGCGCGAGCATCCATCGGATGCGTCATGAAATTCTATTTCCCAGGCTGGCCACGCATCTCGCAAACGACGGCTTTATCGCCGTGATCGAAGGTGACCACCCGCACTCGCCGCCGTGGATCGACGCATGGAAGAAATTTCTGACCCACTGGCTGAAGCGTTTAGGCAGAGGAGATTACGACGAGCCGCGCTTCATCGAGGAGCTAAGGGCTTTCGAGCGCTGGATGCGCATAGACGGTCGGCGAACCTTCATCGCATCATGCCAACAGACCATCGATGATTTCTTGGCGTGTCAGCATTCGAGAAGCACCTTCACCCGCGCAAGGATGGGAGCGGCCCGGGCGAATGAATTCGATGATGACTTGAGAAGGATGCTGGAGCCCCACGCGAATCGCGGCCTGCTCAGGTTCCAGGTCATAACCAATCTGACCTGGGGCCGCCCTGCGGCGCACTCGTGACCTTCAATCTCGGCTATTGTTCCGGAGCCACCGTCCGAATCATTTCGTCTAGTCGCTTCGCCAGCGCCGGAGAAACACGCGTCAGTGGCAGGCGGCACTCGGGCGATTTGATACGTCCCATGCGCCACAAGCAGTACTTGATCGGCATCGGATTGGCTTCCTGAAAGAGCAGCGGCACGATTGATTCCAGCCGCGACCAGGTGGCGCGGGCTTTCCGAAGATCATTTGCCATGATCTGCTCGTACACCGCGATGAAGACCTTGGTAGCCAGATGTGCCGATGCCAATATTCCGCCGTCCGCACCGTGCGCCAGCATAGTCAGGAAATACGCGTCCTCTCCCGTCATCACCGCGAACCCCTGCGGCCGGCGCCGCAACAGCTCAATCGATTGCGCGAGATCGCCCGCGGAATCCTTCACGCCCACGATGTTTGTAATCGCCGCGAGCGCGATCAGCGTGTCGTTCGCGAGGTTGACGCCCGTCCGATAGGGAATGTTGTAGATAAGAATCTTCCGATCGGTCGCCTCTGCTATGCGGCTGAAATGTTCGCGCAGCCCGTCCTGGCCGGGCCGGTTGAAAGAGTAGCGTTCGAGTCTCTTGATATTCTTCAATACCTTTTTAGTATCGTTACCTCCTATACCTACGAACACCTGCGCGCGTCCGGCAACCGTGCTCATCGTGCGGTCCACTATCGCCTCCATTTCGTCGTCGTCGATGGTCGGGCTTTCACCGGTCGTTCCCAGCGGAAAGATTCCCGTCACCCCCATGCTGAGATAATGGCCCAGCAGGCGTTCATAACTGCCTATGTCGATCGCACCATCAAGAAACGGCGTGACGATCGGCAACCAGACTCCGCAAATGTGAGCCGTCATCGAAAGATCTTCCTGGCGCTTCGCGCCTGAAGGACCTGCCTGCCGAGCCGCTGACCGGAAGAGGAGAGGTGGCCCAAAAACAAAACCCCTCCGGCCGACTCGGCGGGAGGGGTCCGTTGTTTATTCCTGGGCGTTGTTCAGGTACCCAGGCAGACCTCGCCCGCCGATATACTCGGCTTCAACTTCAACACAACGGCGAGCGAGATCTGGATCATTGATGCTTTGATAACGGCCTGATGCGGCTGTGTCAACGGTGGTCAGCGCGGCCGGAGCAGCGTGCGACTTCAAGACCCCTTCATCCTCTTTACTTGACGATCATCCGGGACTTAGCCGAAGATCGCGATATGACTCCCGGGCTGAATGTTATGGAGCGCGCGGACGACAAGGATCGCGTACCTTGCAGACCACCGCGGCCAGCCTTCGAGCGCCATGGTTGGCGCTGGCCGGTCCTGCGGTTCGCTCTCGCCGCGGTTGCTGTGACGATAGCTATCGGGTTTTTGTTGAGCGTGGGCCGCGCCCACGCTGCCGCTGATTCAGACGCGAAGCGGCCGCGGCCGCCTTCATACCCCGAATTCGGAAATCCGGAGCTGGTGCAGATTCTTGGCTATGACGACAACCAGGGCAACAGCAACGACGCGATGGAGCCGTTTATCAGCCGCGACGGGAACTTCCTGTTCTTCAACAACTCCAACAGCGCCCCCACCACCAGCCTGTTCTGGGCGACTCGCATCGATGATGTCACGTTTCAGTACCAGGGCGCGGTCGGTGGAGAGGTAAACAGCAGCGGCCCGCTCGATGCGGTCGCGTCGATGGACTCCAACGGCAACTTCTACTTTATTACCACCAGGAGTTATGGAAACACGGGCACCCCAGGGTATTTATCAACTATCTATTCGGGCCCGTATGCATCGGGCGCAGTAACTCCTGCGAATCCAGTCCCCGGCGTCGCGTCACCGAAGCCGGGGCTGGTCAACTTCGACGAGGAAATCAGCGCCGACGGCAATACCCTCTATTTCACGCAAGGCAATCTCGCCAGCGGCAATCTGACCAGCACTACGATGATGGTCGCGACGCGTCAGGGGGACAACTTCGTGGTTAACCCGAACAGCGCCAAAATCATGAGGACGATTAATGACAAATATCTCAACTACGCGGCGGACACCTCCGCCGATCAGCTCGAGTTCTTCTTCACCCGCACCAACCTCAAGGTAGGACCGGCCATGTACATGGCCACCCGCAAATCAACCTCGAGCCCATTCGGCACGCCAACGAAAATCAACGCGATCACCGGCTTCGCCGAAGGCCCCTCGATCTCACCCGATGATCTGTCGCTCTACTACCACGTAAAGAATCAAAACGGAGTATTCGTAATCAACCGAGTAACCCGCACCCTGAATCCCTAACGCCGCTAAGTTCCCATTCCAACGATCCCGCAGTGGCACAGGCTTCCAGCCTGTGTGTATTTCCGCCAGGTGTCGTTCGCTAGTGGCACATCTCTCTCGCAAAATCACTCAACCATTGTCCGAAAGTGGTGTCATATATGGACCCCGCCCGCGTGCAAGGGAGAGGAGCGAGAGGGAGAACCTGGTTGCGGTCATATATTCGGCCTGTGATGGGCGTCGCGAAGGAGCCCTGGCTATGATGGAAATCCGCGCGTCTGGTTCTCGTGCTCATTCCGGCGGCCTCAAAGGCCCTGACACCACGCAGAGTAAGCAGACGCCGGTCCGACCGGTTCGCCATCATTCGCACTATCACCCGAGCAACC
>JBKQNE010000185.1:0-146436 GCA_052146355.1 Binataceae bacterium (SeqCode)
TTCAAACCTGATCGCCACTGCTGATCCTCCCATCCTCGGCATCGCTTTCCTCCCACGCCGAGGTGTAAATGATCAGTCCGATCAGGTGTTAACCATCTCTCCGGTCCATACAACTGAACGGGAGAGGAATCAGAATCAAGAGCGGAAGGCCGGCATCACGTCCTCAGCGAAGCGCTGGAAGTCTTCCGGGAAGTACGGCGCAAGCGCCATGAAGATGAAGTGCGTGACGCCGGCCTTGGTATAGCGCTCGATGGTGTCCATGCACTCCACTTTGCCGCCGATCATGATTTGCTTGCGCGCGTCTTCGGGCGATTTGCCGCTCATCGCGCCCACAATCGCCATCATCGCCTGCTGACGTTCCTTCGGTGCATCGTAAACCAAACCCATCGCCACCGTCTTTTCAATGTCGTCGGGGTTGCGGCCCTCGATATCGCAATGGCGATTGATGACGTCGATCAGATGCCGCATACGCTCCGCGTCTCCGGTCGAATTCCACATATCGGCATGGCGCGCCACGAGCTTGAGCAGCGTCTTCTCGCCCTGGCCGCCGACCATGATCGGCGGATGAGGCTTCGACAGCGGCTTCGGATTGCAGACCGCGTCGACAACTTTGTAGTGGCGGCCATCGAGACTGGTCTTCTCCTGCGTGAACATGCCCTTGATGATCTGAAGCGATTCATTCAGCGCCTGGAGGCGGCCCGGAATAGTTTTGAAATCGATCCCGAAGCTGCGATGCTCCATTTCAAACCACCCGGCGCCGATTCCGAGATTGAGCCGCCCGCCCGAGATGTTGTCGAGCGTCGCCGCCATCTTCGCCGTGACGCACGGGTTGCGATAGGTGTTGCCATTGACGAGCGCCCCCAGCCGCGCGCGTTTGGTGTGCTGGCTGAGCGCGGAAAGGAGAGTCCATCCTTCCATGCACGGGCCGTTCGGGTCCGGAACGAAGATCGGATAGAAATGGTCGAAGACCCAGAGCGAGTCATAGCCCCAGCTGTCGGCCTTGCTCCACAACTCGACAAGCGGATCCCAGCCAACATTCTGCTGGCCGGTCTGCACTCCAAAGCGAATCGGATATTTCACGGACATTGGATAACTCCTCAGTTGTCGGGACGCGTACCTCTGTTTTGTCCTGAGCGTCGGAGCCGTGCCCGGATCATCGTGACAACACGGCTTTGGTCAGCGCCTGGTCGATCTGCGCGGCAGCCGCGGCGGACTCGATGCGAAAAGCCGCAGATAGGAATATGTGCTCGCGAACTCGAACCAGAATTGAAGTTTGGGCGGCTCCACGATCTCAATCCGCTTCGAGCATCACGATCGCCGCCGCCGCCATCCCGTCGCCTCGTCCCAGCGCGCCAATGCCCTCGGGATTCGAGGCTTTGATGTTCACCAGGGCGGGGTCTGCCTTCAACGTCTCGGCCAATCGCGTGCGCATCGTGTCGAGATACGGCGCCAGCTTGGGCGCCTGCGCGAAAATGGTCACGTCGGCATTGCCGAGCCGCCATCCGCGCGCGGTCGCCGTGTTCCATACTTCGGCGAGCAGGCGCAGGCTGTCGGCGCCGGCGTAGCGCGGGTCGTCGTCGGGAAAATGCCGGCCCAGGTCACCCTCGCCGATCGCGCCCAGAATTGCGTTGGACAGCGCGTGCGCCGCCACGTCTGCATCGGAATGGCCGCGCAGACCCTTGCTGTGAGGAATCTCGACGCCGCCGAGGACCAGCTTGCGGCCTTCGACGAGAGGATGGAAATCGAATCCCTGCCCTACGCGGTATCGCATACCATCCAGCTCCGGATGATCATCAGGCAAGACTGCATGTCGCTGCATGCGTTGACAAGGTACAATCGGCTTAGCAAGCTGCTTTCGAGATCACGCAGCAAGGAGCCGCGACGATGCCGTCATTTCTGAAAAATCCCAAATTCATCATCGGCACCATCGTCGTTCTTTGGGTCTCCTATATCGTCTACAACAATCTGGAAAAAAGCGTCGACTTCCATTTGCTGCCGTTTAATGTGCTGACGCTGCAGCTTCGTGTCTCGGCAATCGTTATCGGATCGGCAGTCTTCGGCGCGATCGTAACGCTGGTCATTCAGTTCCTTTGGAAGCGCCGCTCGAAGAACGGTTCGTCCGCCGCGCCCGCCAGCAGCAGCACGGTCGCCTGATCGCCGACACGCAGCAGATTTACTTCAGCCGGCCCGATCAACAGACCGCTCGCGCGCGCTATCGAACTGAAAATTCCTGATCCCTGGTTGCCGGTCGGCGCGGCGAAATATTGACCGCCGCGCCGCTCCAGCTTTACTCGCACGAACTCGGTAAGTCCCTTGGCCAGTTTGATGTCGCTGGCGCATTTGACGCCCAGGCGCGGCAGTCCAACTTCATCGCGCCCCGTCATCTTCAGCAGCGCCGGCCGGGCGTAGAGATAAAAGCACACCAGCGTCGAGACCGGATTTCCCGGCAATCCGAACACCGGCCGACCATTGAGCGTGCCGAATTTGAGCGGACGCCCCGGCTTTTGAGCAACGCCGTGGAAGAGCGTCTTCATGCCGAGTTCATCGAGAACGGTTTTGACGTGATCGAACTGGCCTACCGAGACGCCGCCGGTCGTCAGCACCACGTCAAACGCGTTGGCTTCGGCCAGCCGCTCGCGAACCTCGGCGGGCGTGTCGCGTGCGACCCTGAGAATCGCGCCCTCGCCGCCCGCCTCGCGAACTCCGGCAGCCAGCGCATAGGCACTGGAGTTCACGACCTGTGCGCCCGATGGCGTTTCATCGATATCGACCAGCTCATCGCCAGTCGCGACTATCGCGACGCGCGGCCGCCGATAGACACCTACCATCGCGCGATTCAGCGAAGCGAGCATCCCCAGGTCGGCGGGACCGAGCAGCTTGCCCGCCGTCATCGCCACCTCACCCAGCTTCATATCCTCGCCGCGCGGACGTACGAACGCATTGCCTTCGGCAGATGCGAGTATCTCGACGTTGTCACCGCTCTCGCGCGTGCGTTCGACCGGCACGATCGCGTCTGCGCCCCGTGCGATTGGAGCACCGGTCATCGTGCGCGCAGCCTGCCCCTGCTTTACCTCGCGCTCGGGCATCTTGCCGGCAGGTACGGTCTCCGTGATTGCCAGCCTCACCGGATGGGACTCGCTGGCGTTTGCGACGTCGGCGGCCCGGACGGCGTAGCCGTCCATCGCGGAGTTGTCGAAGCCGGGAATGTCGCGGGGCGATCGGACTTCATTGGCCAGTACGCGGCCCAGCGAGTCGAGCAACGCTACCCGCTCGACGCCCAAAGGCCGGGCGGTATCGAGCACGATCGCAAGCGCTTCGTCGACACTAATCATCGCAAGACGAAAGAATACGCGCCTTCGGCCCGGTTGAGAACCGCGCGGAACAATTTGCGACTATTTTCGGGAAGAACGGTTGCTATGCTTCAGTCTGCGAAGGCGGTGCGGACCAGGGGAACGCGAACCTTGTAACTCTGAGCGTACGGCGGAACGCGATCGTGGAGGATGGCGGGATTGAGATCGTGCAGCTTCGCGATCGTGGTGTGAAAGGAGCCGGCTACCTGCGCCAGGGTTGTGCCGCCCCGCACCGGAACTTCGTGATACGACGGGGGCGCATCGTAGTTGACGTGCCCGACTCCATACGCCGCGGAATTGTGCGCGATAAACGCGACCGCCATGAACCGGCCCATCAGCGCCCGCGTGTGGCCGGGCAGAAGGTTCATGAAGCGATTGAAATTCTCACCACGTAGCATCCAAAAGCGATCGATACCTAAATCACCCACGTTCCAGCCTACCACCGCGACGCGCCAGTCATATCCTGCGGTGTCGTGAAGGTCTGCAAGATACTCGGCGGCCGCGCGGGTCGAAAGAATCGGGTCTCGGCGTTCATCCACCCAACGGTCGATACGCAGACCGTACTTTTTGGCGGTACCCTTGTTGAACTGCCAAGGTCCCTTGCCGCGCTTGCTGAAATCGCTTTCGGCAAACGAAAGAAATACCAGATCGTCTGGTACGCCTTCCGCGCGAAGCTCTTTGGTCATGTCCAAAAAAAACGGTCGACTGCGATCAAAGCTGGCTTCCAGTGTTTCCGGCCGATCCAGGAAATCGTGGACATACCCCTGTACGAGACGGTTGAGCACAATTGGAAATGGAGCAACGGGCTTAGGCTGAGCTAGAACAAATGGAGAGCGCGGCTGCTGATTCAAATCCGGAGCGATGGCGCCGCTCGTAACTGAGTCGGGAGATCCTACACCCGCTTCAGGCGGGCGCAGCGTGGTCTGGGGTACGGTTTCGTCTGCGGCGGCCAACGAATGGAGGATCGCCACAGAGAGCGGAATCGCTATGAGCCCGAGAAGGGCGGCAGGTATGACCTTGGTTTTACGCATTCTCCCCCGAGAACGGTCAAACCCTAACCGCTCAGGTACTATCGGTCAACCCCATCTGCAGTGGATAGGTTTTTAAAAAAACTAATGCATCCGACGTCGATTGTTCATAACTTTGAGATGAAATAGTTAAAAAATCAGCGTTTCAGGGCCGTTTTGAGTGCTGCGTCACTTAGACGGAGCCGCAGTTTATGCTACGTTCTGCTTGGGGTGCCCACAGAATTGGCGGTCGGAATCGTACCAGAGCCTCGATTGAACCTTTGGCGCGACATCATTGACAGCCTGCCTGACGCTATCGTCGTGACCTCGGCTGCGGGCGAGCCACTGATGGTTAATCCGGCAGCCGAGACGATATTTGGTGTCTCGACAGTCGGTGAACAGCAGGTAGCCGATCTGCTGGCTCAGAACCTTTGGCTTAGGCGAATGGTCGACTCGTGCCTACAAACTGGGCAGACTCTCGGCGATCCTGATGCGGTACTTGGAGTTGGGCCGAGATCCCTCACGGTGCGAGCGGAAGTATCACCGCTTCTTGCCGCCGACGCCCACCTAAATGGGGTGATCATACTTTTGCACGATCTTTCGCACGAAAAGACCGCCGCTCAGGCCGCGGAATCCGCTGAATCGAGCCTGCGACTATCCCCAGCTGGATTGGCTCATGAAGTCAAAAACCCGCTTACCGGCATCAAGGGAGCAGCCGAGCTTCTCGCCTCAATGTATCGGGCCGAAGCCAGAGCGCAGCAGTATTGCGAAGTCATTCTCGATGGCGTCAATCGAATAGCCGCGTTAGTCGAGCAAGTATTGGCGGTTAGCTCACCGCAGCGGCTCTCCCGCGAACCGGTGAACATCCATCAGGTGTTGCATCAGGCACTGCGAATGGCGGGATTGTACCCTGCTCCACCCGACACCGTGCGAATCGTGCAGGACTTCGACCCAAGCCTGCCTGAAGTCATCGGCGACGCGCCGGCCCTGGAGCGCGCTTTCCTGAACCTGCTGAAGAATGCTGCGGAGGCGATCGGCGGCAAAGGCACGATAGTGCTTCACACTCGGATGGAAGCCGAGTTCAGAATGACGGCCGAGGGGCGGCGCCGGCAATTTCTGCGCGTGGAAGTCAGCGACAGCGGTCCCGGCATGACCGAAGAGGAAATGAATCAGCTCTTTACGCCGTTCTTTACGACCAAACCCGCCGGGACCGGCCTCGGACTCGTGCTGAGCCAGCGAATCGTGGCTCTGCACGGCGGGCGACTGTGGGCATCGGTGGGCGCGGCAGACAAATCCGAATCCCGGCACGAAACGCCCGGCATGACGTTCAAAGTGACGTTGCCGGTAGGCAATGGATGAAAAAAACCGCGATGACTCGCTGGCGTATCGCGGTTACTGTGACGATGGATTAGAGGTGGGCCTTTTATAGATGTCATCCGTAGAACCGAGCATGCCCGATAACTCCGGAATCGAGACGCCGGTGCGTGCTCACATTCTGATCGCAGACGACGATCCCGCGATCCGCCTCGTCCTGCGCCATCGCCTCGAAGCCGAGGGCTATGCCGTGCAGGAAGCCGCGGACAGCACGGCGGCGTTGGCGGCACTGCGCTCGAACCAATTCGACGTCGCCTTGGTCGACATCATCATGCCCGGCGTCGGCGGGCTTGACGTGCTCTCCGCCGCACGCACTGAAAATATCCGCACGCTAATCTTCGTCATTACCGCCGCCAGCACGATGAACAACGCGGTCGAGGCGATGAAGCGCGGCGCGCACGATTACCTCACCAAGCCGTTTGCGAACCTCGACCTCGTTGCCGCGGCCGTGGGACGCGCAGTCGGAGTCGCGGAGCAGGCCGCCGACCTGGACCGGCTAAAGAACGAAGTCAACCGCCAACTGGTGGGCGGCGAAATTATCGGTCGCAGCCCCGCGATGCAGGACGTGTACAAGCTGATCGGACGCGTCGTCACCAACGATGCGACCGTGCTGCTGCTCGGCGAGAGCGGAACCGGCAAGGACCTGGTCGCGCGGGCGATTCACTTCAAGTCCGCGCGATGGCGCTCGCCGTTCGTCGCGGTCAACTGCTCGGCGATTCCGCAGGGACTGCTCGAAAGCGAACTGTTCGGCCATGAGCGCGGATCGTTCACGGGAGCGACCGAAAGGCGCGCCGGGAAGTTCGAGATGGCCGATGCGGGAACAATCTTCCTGGATGAAATAGGCGATCTGCCGCTCGAGCTTCAACCCAAGTTGCTGCGGGTGCTGCAGGAGCGCGAGTTCAGCCGCGTGGGCAGTGTCGAGACGTTGCGCGTCAAGGCGCGCATGATCGCAGCGACCAATCAGGATTTGCAAAAATTGGTTGCCCAGCGGCGCTTTCGCGAGGATCTTTATTTCCGTCTCCACGTCATTCCCATTCCACTGCCGCCCCTGCGCGATCGCCGCGAAGACATCGCGGAGCTGACCGACTACTTTGTGGGCAAAGCGGTGCGCGAGATGGGCGCGCGCGTGACAGCGATCAGTCCGGAGGCACGCGGCAAGCTGTCCGCGCATGATTGGCCCGGCAACGTGCGCGAACTGGAGAACACTGCGCTCAGAGCGGCATTGCTGGCGCCCGGCAATACCATCCGCGCCGAAGACATCGAGCTGTCGCAAGGCGGGAGCACCGCTGAGACCAGCGCCGAGTCTCTCGCCACGCGCGGAGACAGCACGGCGCTGGCGGAACTTATCGCGGGGCGTATCGGCCAGTGGCTCGACTCGCCTGACGGCGAAGAACCGCGCGACCTGTATGAAAAGCTGGTGGCGGAGATCGAGAAACCGCTCATCGAGCTGGCCCTCAAGCGCACCAGCGGCAACCAGGTCAAAGCGGCGCGGATGCTCGGACTCAATCGCAACACGCTGCGCAAGAAGATCACCGACCACAAGATCGTTCTCACCAAATATCCAGGGTAGCGATGAAGCTGCCCTCGCACTTCTATGCGATCGTCGACCCGTCGGCGGGCCACGATCCCGGCGAATTGGCGCACATCCTGCTCGAAGCCGGCGCGCGGATCCTGCAGCTACGGCTCAAGGATGCGGCGGGCCGCGACTTTCTGGCAGCGGCCATCGAGATTGCGCGGCTCTGCCGCAAGCGCGACGCAATTTTCATCGTCAACGACCGCGTCGACATCGCGATGCTTGCCGATGCGCACGGAGTGCATCTCGGGCAGAAAGACCTGCCGCTGGAAGCCGCGCGCAAGATTATCGGCCCGGGCAAGATCATCGGCATTTCTACGGCGAGCGTCGAAATGGCAAAAGCCGCCGAGGCAGGCGGCGCGGACTATATCGGATTCGGCCCGATGTACCCGGGCGGCTTGAAGAACATCGAGCGCGGCCAGGGACTCGACAACCTGCGCGCAGTTCGCGCGGCAGTGAAAATTCCGATCGTCGCGATCGGAGGAATTACCGAAGCCACCGTGCCCGAGGTCCTCGGAGCGGGCGCCGACGCCGCCGCGATTATCACGGATGTGATCAAGGCACCGGACATCGCTGCAAAAGTCCGAGCTATCCTTGCTCTAGGGCATGCCCCCTAAGACGCCCGAGAGCGTGACCCTTAAACTGGAATTGAGACGCCGGCGCCGCCGAGGATGAATCGCGCGCCGACTACGATGCTGTAGCCGCAACCGTGGTGCTGGCCCCGCCTTGAAACATTCAACCGATCCGTATCGATGCTTGCTCAATCGACCAGAGCCGCGGCGACCTGCGACGGCGCCAGCCGCGCTTGCTCAACTTCAAGGGTGAGACAGCTAAGGGTCGCGAGCGCGCCCAGGATCGAGAGAATGATGAACGCGTCGAAGGCGGCCGTATAGCTGCCGAAGACGTCGAAAATCTGACCGGCGGCGACCGGACCGACCGCGGCGCCGAGAGTATTGAACACGCCCGCTATCCCGCCAATCGATCCAAATCGCTTCAGGCCCATCGACTCGACGGCGAGCAACGGAATCAGGACCAGCGGCGCGCCGAGCGTGAGCCCGAACACGAGGACAAACAACACCAGCATGAGTCCGTTCGAAGCGCCGAAAATCAGCGCGAGGCCGATTGCGGCTCCTATGAAATTGACGGCGAGCGCCACGCGCGCGCTGACACGATCGGAAAACGCGCCCATCCCGAGCTTCCCGACGGACGCACACGTGAAGATCAGGCTCATCATCGTCGCCGCAAAAGTAGGCGTGTAACCCAGGTTGATGAGGTGATGGATCAGATGCAGCCCAGCGCCCGCCGCCACGCACGCATAGAGAAACTGGGCCGCAGAGATCATCCAGAAGGAACGCGTGCGGAGCGCCTCGGACAGCTCCAGTCCCGGAAGCGCATCACCTGACGCCTGAAAATCCTCCTTGCGCGCTTCCGGTGGACGGCTCCGCACCTTCCACAGAATCAACGGAACGACGATGACGATCATCGGCACCGCGAGCGTGACGTACGCGGCGCGCCATCCGCCGAAATGAATGATCGCGTAGTTGCCGACCTGCACCATTCCCGCGCCACCCAGCGAGGTGCCCGCGAAGGTCAGGCCCATCGCAATCCCGCGCCGCGCGCCGAACCAGTTGGCAATCACCAGCGAAGCGGGCAGGAGCGTGGCCGCGGCGATTCCGATTCCCAGGACGAGATAGGCCGCCAGCATCACGTTGAACGAATCGGCGCGGCTGGCAACGAAGAACGCCAGCGCGGACAGAATCACGCCGACGACCATCACGATTCGCGCCTCGATCCGATCGAGCAGGACGCCAATCAACGGCCCGCTGAATCCCGCTGACAGCGCCAGCGCGCTGGTCAGCCAGGCCGTGCGCGTGTGCGTCCATTTGAAGTGTGAGAGGAGCTGCGGGAAGAACAGGCTGCTGGTGTTGTAGCCGGAGCCGAAGACCAGAAACAGTGTGACGAACAGGCTCGCCACGAGGATCCATCCCTGCCGTTCACGAGTGGCCATCGAACTATCTCCCGGGAGCGCCCGTGCTTCGAAACCGCGGTGCGAGAAAGTCTTATAGCCGCGCGTCCCGCTGGCGTCGAGTCGGGGAGATTGGTGGATGGTTCGGCCGGGGCAGTTCGCGGAATCTATTCCAGCGCGCCCATTGGTACGAAGCCTTCGAGTCCGCTCTTCATCTTGATCTTCATATAGTTGAGCGCGATGCCGACTATGTGCACGTTGTGGCCTTTGTGCACCTCCGACAGCTTCTTGCCCCATCGGTTGGGCTTGTCGAGCACGGCGGCGTCGGAAGTGAGCGCAAAGATCTTGTCGGTCGGCCGCACCAGTTCCACCGCCGACGGTTCGATGTAACCGGTCTGGCCCGATTTGAGGCCGACCTGCAGGAAATAATGCGTGGAACCGGTCACGTAGATCATTTTTCCCGCCTGCGCGGTCTGGATGTGCTTGCTCGATTTGGAGGGCTCGGCCAGCACTGGAGTGTCGGTGAGCAGCTTGACGCGAGCCTGCGCCGGCTCGACCTCGAACTTGAGCGGCCCCTGATGACCACTGGAAGTTTTCTTCTGCGGTGCGGGAGCTGGTGGCGCACCCTCGTCACTTGGAACGACCGATGTCTCCGGTACATCGGACTCGTCGGCTTGCGCGCGCACTATCGACGGCGCCATCGCCAGCGCTGCCGCAATCAGCAGTACGAACCCTGCCCGTCGAATGTATGGGAATTCCATTTCCGCACCCCTCCTCCACCGCCGCGCGCTTTCCTCAGCACGCGCCGCAAACTGTGCATCTCTCCACGTCACACGGCTTGGTCTGATGTTCGTGATGGGCCTTGCCGCGTTCTGAAAGCAGAAACCATTTGTGGATGTGATGGTCGATGAAGTCCCACGGCAGAACTTCGCTGTCCGCGTATCGCCGCGTCACGTAGAAGTCCGGGTTCGGCAGCTCGCAAGCGCCGCCCTTGGCTTCATCGCGAATCTGCTTCAGCTCGCTCCAAATCTCGCCGGGCGATTCGCATCCCGCCGCGTCGAGCCGCTCGAGAATAGCGCCCACGCGCCGATCGCCTCGCGAAACCAGGGTCTGGAAATAGGCCTCACGGGGCGATTCCGCATCCAGGTCCACCGCGCCCAGGCGACCCAGCTCTGTGCGCAGCATCGCAACCTTGCGCTTGGTGCTGCGCGGCTCTTCCATCGCATCCCATTGGAATGGCGTCCACGGCTTCGGCACGAACGGATTGAGCGAGACCGTCACGCGTCCGACGCGCTGGCGCGATGCATGCGCGCGCTCCAATATCGCGCCAGTAAGCCGCGCGATCGCGATCACATCCTCGTCGCGTTCCTCGGGCAACCCGAGCATGAAATAGAGCTTCAGATTCTCCACGCCCTCGCCCACCATCATGGAAGCGGCGTGCAGAATTTCGTCTTCGGTAAGATTCTTATTGATCACCTTGCGCATCCGCTCGCTGCCAGCCTCGGGCGCCACCGTGACGCTGCGAGCGCCGTTGCGTCCGAGCGCGGCGGCAAGCTGCGGCGAGATGCAATCTGCCTTGAGCGAAGATGGCGACAGCCGTCCACCCGCATCGGCGACCGTCTGCGCAATCTGCGCGACGCCGGGCACGCTGGCCATTTCCGCGCCGACCAGTCCGATCACGCTGCGCTCAGTGAGTCCGCGCCGCGCTTCAGCTTCGATTCGTTCCGGCGAGCGATAGCGAATCGGCCGATACATGAAGCCTGCGGCGCAGAAGCGGCATCCCCACTGGCAGCCGCGGCTCGCTTCGACCAGGTACATGTCGCCGAACACTGACTCTTCGGTGAGAATCAGCGACGTGGTGCTGAAACGATTCAAATCGTGGATCAGCCGGCGCGTGACGATCGGCTTGCCGGGACCGGCGTAATCGACCGCGGCAAGGGTACCGTCGGCCGCGTACGACGGATGAAAATAATCGGGCAGATAGGCGCCATCGACACCGGCGAGCTTTTCCAGGCGGTTGGGCTCGCGCCGCGTTTCGAGGAAGCGAGCCAGGAACTCCGGAACCATCTCCTCGCCTTCGCCGATCAGGAAGAGATCGATAAAATCGGCGACCGGCTCGGGATTCAGAAAGATCGCGGATCCGCCCGCGATGATGAGCGGATAGTTGCGGCCCGCGCGATCGGAGCGGCGCAGCGGTATTCCGGCCATCCGGAGCGCCCCGAGGATGTTCAGATAATCGGTTTCGAACGAGACCGAAAATGCGAGCACATCGAAGTCCGACAGCGGACGGCCACGCTCGAACGAAAGCAGGCGGGCCTTGCCCTCGCGCATCGCCTCGCGCTCATCCGGGTCGGGCAGAAACGCGCGTTCGGCATCGACCGAAGGATGGGAATCGAAGATGTGGTAGACGGCCTGAAAACCGAGGTTCGCCATTCCCAGGCGATAGATGTTCGGGTAGACGACGCAGACTGAAATCTCGCCGCCGGGATGGCGCTGGTAAAGCACTTTCTCCAGCGCAAGACGATCCTCTGCCCGCTTACGCGACACATGCTGCGTCCCCGGCATAATCAACTAGCTTATGGCCGGTGCTACACGCCGCTCAAGTGGGCGATAAAGACGATGAATTCACGGGAGAATCTGGAAGCGCCCGAGCCGATAGGGACGATAAAGCTCGAAGTCACGGCGATCGATTGTGAAAATGCGGCGAATCCGCTCTCGCTCGGCCACTCGCACGAGGGCGGCATCAGCGAGATCCATCGGCAGGTCACGATACTTGCGCATCAGCTCCCGAATGCGTGAGACATCGTCGGCTGTCAGCGAAGCTAGATTAAGGGTGTGGGTGTCGACCCACTGCATCAGTTTGTCTTGGGCAGCCTCGGAACCCTTGATCAGGTGCATGGCTTCTGCGACCGCCGGCCATACCGTGATCAGCGGTTCATGGAGTTCTGCCAATACCTCATGACAGGCAATGTGCCACTCGTCCCTACGATCGACGAGTGCGACGAGCGGTCCGGCGTCCACGAGTATCACGGGCACGCTTCTCCTGAAGTAACATTTGGGTGAACTTCTCGCCGGTCCGCTCGGAGAGATTTCCGATTCCGCTGTCCCAGATACCGATGCCGTCCTTCATCAGTTCGTATGGGCGCACCTCGCCTGTCTCGCTCGACTTGCGACGCGCATAGTCTGCGAGCGCCTCTCGAACGAGTTTCGACTTTGTGTGACCGGTCTGGCGAACCAGACGCTTAAGTATCGCCTCACACTCAGTATCAAGGCGCACCGCCATCATGCTCATGTCTCACCTGTAATACAGAATGTAATACAGGAAAAGTCGCAGAGCAACTCAACGCTGCTGTTTCGACGCCATCAGAAGAAAGAACTCGCCCGGCTCTTCTCTGAGAACGCCCGACGGCTCCGCTGCAAGCAGCGCGGCACGCAGGTCGCGCTCGAAGTCGCCTACGCGATCACCGAGCAGACGCCGGCTGCAAAACGACATGGAATATAGATTCCCGATTATCGAATCGATGGTCCAGGTTGGATCGAACAACTCCCTGTATTCCGTAAAACCTCTGAAGCGCGACCGGCGGATGGCCGGCTCGTGGCGGTCTTTGGGATGCGAATAGGTACCCTGCCCTGCGCGCCGCTCCGGACCCAGGTAGCGCGCGATCACTTCATTGATCACGGCGCGCCACTTGACGGGCGGTGGCGCCGGAAACGGAGCGCCCTGCCCCACGATCGCGAGGCCACCATCCTCTTCGACCAGATCGTAAAGCCGATCCAGAGTGCGCTCACGGTTCATCCAATGAAATGCGTTGCCGATCGTCACCAGGCGGAATCTGCCGAGCCCGTCAGATAGATCCTCCGACCCGCCCAGCTTCCAGTCGATGTTACGAACGCCGGCCCGTGCCGCCGCGGCGCGACCTTCGTCGATCATCCCGGGATCGGGATCCATCGCGACCACCTGCTCGAACAGATGCGCCATTGGAATCGCGACATATCCGGTGCCGCATCCGAGATCGAGCATACGGCCTCGCCCATCGAGGGAGAATTTCTCCCTCAGCACCGACACCATCGAGGGCGGATAGGGCGGACGAAACCGCGCGTAGTAGTACGCGGTGCTCTCGTAGAGGGTCAGGTCGTATTTGCCGGCAGGAGCCAACTGGCTAAATCGTCACTCGTTCAGGATGTGCGTAGACGTTGAAAGCGCCGTCGCGCAGAAATCCTATCAGCGTTGTTCCGACTTCGTCGGCCAGCTCGACCGCGAGTGACGACGGCGCGGAGACCGCGGCGACGATAGGGACGCCCGCCGCCGCCACCTTCTGCACAATCTCGAAACTCAACCGCCCGCTGACCATCACAACCGCGTCGGCTAACGGGACGATTTCTTTGCGCAATGCCGATCCGATCACTTTGTCGACCGCGTTGTGGCGGCCTACGTCCTCGCGCAACACCTGGAGATTTCCTGCGAGATCGAACAGAGCAGCGGCGTGCAGTCCACCCGTCGTCGTGAAGAGAGTCTGCTCGGTGCGCATCTTCGCGCCGAGCGCGAGCAGCACCGATGGAGATATAGCGGCATCGCGATGCGGCGGAGCAATACGCCGGCGGATGGCGTCGATCGAGGTTTTGCCACAGAGCCCGCAACTCGACGTGACGGCGAAGTTGCGTTTCAGCCGCTCACGCAACTCTTCGGCGGGCGCGTTCAGGATCACATCGACGATGTTCGCCTCCGGCTTGCCATCGGTCCCGCGGACGCGCCGAATCTCATCGATCTCGCGTCCGGCTGCGATAAATCCCTCCGCGAAGAGAAACCCTGCCACCAGTTCTTCATCGTGTCCGGGCGTGCGCATCGTGATAGTGAAGCGCCGTCCGCCGAGCCGAATTTCGAGCGGCTCTTCAACGGCCAGGTCTTCCTGCCCCTTCGCGAATGCACCGGCGCGCCACTTGAGGGCCTTGCGCGCGCGAGTTCCCTTGTCGAGCGAACCACCCACGATGCTAAGCTAGCACGCGCAGGTCGCGTTGCTCATCTGACGGGGGAACTCATGAATCCACGCCAACCGATCAGCCCGGATACCGCGCTCAAGCACTCGCGTTTGCGTGGCGCGACCAAGTCGCATGGCGTCTGCCCCTATTGCGCGGTCGGATGCAGCCAGAACGTCTACTCCAAAGCCGGCGAGGTCATCGACATCGAGGGCGATCCCGAAAGCCCCATCAATGAAGGCACGCTATGCCCCAAAGGCGCGAACACGTTTCAGCTCGTGTCGAACCCTCATCGCGTGACCAAGGTGATGTATCGCGCGCCCCACAGCGATCATTGGGAACAGCGTCCGCTCGACTGGGCGATGGATCGAATCGCGCATCTGGTCAAAGAGGCGCGCGATCGCGACTTTATCGAACGCTCTCCCGCGGGACTCGAAGTAAACCATCTGAAGACGGTCGCTCACCTGGGCGGCGCGACGCTCAACAACGAAGACAATTATCTCATCAAGAAGCTTTTTTCCGGCGGACTCGGGATTCTGTCGATCGAGAATCAGGCGCGCATATGACATAGCGCTTCGGTGCCCGGTCTGGGCGCCACCTTTGGACGCGGCGCGGCTACCTCCTTCCAGCGCGATCTCGCCAACAGCGATTGCGTGCTCATCATGGGCTCCAACATGGCGGAGGCGCATCCCGTCGGATTTCGATGGGCGCTGAAGGCGCGCGAGCGCGGCGCGAAGCTGATTCACGTCGACCCGCGCTTCACGCGGACCTCCGCGATGGCCGATGCCTACGTCGCGATTCGCGCCGGTTCCGACGTCGCGTTCCTGGGCGGAATAATCAACTACATCCTTGAGCACGATCGATGGTTTCACGAATACGTGCTCCACTTCACGAATGCGGCAACCATCGTGGGCGAGGGTTACGTCGATGCCGACGATGCCGGCGGCGTGTTCGCGGGCTTTGATGAAGCGACGGGCCGCTACGATCGCGATGCTGGCGCGTGGGGCTACAGCATCGAAGCCGGCAGCGGACGGCCCGAGACCGATCCGACGCTTGAGAATCCGCGCTGCGTATTGCAAATCCTGCGGCGGCATTTCGCGCGCTATACGCCCGATGCAGTCTCGGAGATCTGTGGATGCCGCCCCACTGACGTGATTCGGGTCGCGGAGTCGCTCGCGCGAAACTCGGGGCGCGAGCGCACCAGCGCTATAGTCTATGCGCTCGGATGGACGCAGCATGCGACAGGCGTGCAGATGATTCGCGCGGCCGCGATTATCCAGTTGCTGCTCGGCAACATGGGTCGGCCGGGCGGCGGCATCATGGCGATGCGCGGTCATTGCAGCATTCAGGGCTCCACCGACATCCCCACGCTCTACGACTCGCTGCCCGGTTATATTCCGCAACCGGCGGCAGTGCCTGAAAACGCAACGCTGGCGAAATACCTCGAACATGGGCGCGGCTTCGCGTCCTCGATGCAAAACGCCGCGGCAGGCTTTTGGCAGGAGGACGCGTTCGCGGGCTACTGGTCTAACCTGCCGCGCTTCTTCACCAGCTTTCTTAAAGCCTGGTATGGCGATGCGGCCACGCGCGAGAACGATTTCAGCTACGGATGGCTGCCGAAGATCGACAGCGACTATTCGGAACTCGTCACGTTTTTCAGGATGTATGAGGGTGGCGTTCGCGGCCTGTTTCTTATCGGGCAGAACCCCGCCGCGGGAGCGCCGAATGCGGAACTCAATCGCGCGGCGCTGCGCAATCTCGATTGGCTCGTGGTCCGCGATTGGTTCGAGCACGAAAGCGCCAACTTCTGGTACGCGGACCCACGCGTCAGCGATCCGAAGACGATCAAGACCGAAGTCTTCTTCCTGCCCGCCACATCGATCCCCGAACAAAGCGGGACCTTCACCAACACCGAACGGCTGCTGCAATGGCACGAGAAAGCCGTCGACCCTCCCGGAGAGTGCCGTTCCGACACGTGGTTCATGTTCAACCTGGGGCGGCGCCTGAAGGAGCTTTATCGCGGTTCAACGCTCAAGCGCGACGAACCGATTCAGAATCTCACCTGGGACTACGAGAGCGATGGACCCGAGCGCCTGCCGGACGGAACGCTGAGCAGGATCGCCGATGAACCCGAGGTCGAGAAGATTCTCAAGGAGATCAATGGGCGGCGGCTCAGCGACGGCACCCTGCTCAAGAGCTTCGCCGATTTGGCCGATGACGGATCGACTTCGAGCGGCGGATGGATCTACTGCGGAGTCTTCCCCGAAGAGAACGTCAACCGTGCCCGTTCGCGCGATCCGCGAATTACCGGATCGGCCTATCCCAATTGGGGATTCGCCTGGCCCGCGAATCGCCGCATCATGTACAACCGCGCCTCGGCCGACGCCGAAGGCCGACCGTGGTCGGAAGGCAAGAAATTAATCTGGTGGGATGAGGAGCAGCGGCGATGGATCGGCGACGACGTCCCGGACTTCGAGGTGACCAAGCCTCCATCGTATCGGCCGTCACCCGATGCTCGTGCGATGGACGCGATCGCGGGCGACGCACCGTTCATCATGCATCCGGACGGGCGCGGATGGCTCTACGCTCCGTACGGCGCCAAAGACGGTCCGCTGCCCGTCCACTACGAACCGCGAGAATCCGTGACGGCGAATGCGCTGTACGAGACGCAGAGCAACCCGACCTTGCACGAGTATGCTTCGGAGCTGAATCAGCTCGCGCGAAAAGTCGATCCCGATTTTCCGATCGTCGCCACCACCTATCGTCTGACCGAACATTATCTGTCCGGCCCGATGAGCCGGTTCAACAGTTGGCTCAACGAACTGCAGCCGGAGATGTTCGTTGAGCTGAGCCCCGAGCTTGCCGAGGAACGCGGCATCGAGCATCGCGGATGGCTCATCGTCTCGACGCCGCGCGGCGAAATTGAAGCGCGTGCGATGGTCACGCGCCGGATGCGGCCGCTCACCGTGGCGGGACGCGTTATCCATCAAATCGGGCTGCCGATTCATTGGGGTTACGCGGGCGAGACAGTCGGAGCCATCGCGAACGATCTGACCGCACTGGTTACCGATTCGAATGTGAGCATGCACGAGGCAAAGGCTTTCACCTGCAACGTGCGCAGCGGCCGGCTGCGCATAAGCAACCTCGGCACCACGCTCCCGGTTGCGCCGCGCGCAAACCGGCCCGAGCCGATTCCCGAAACGCCGCGATGGGCCCAGCCGGAAGGCCGTCAGCAATCGTGGGGCTTTCGTCGGCGAAGCTAGCTAGAATGGCCGGCGATGGGCTTGCTGGAAGACCTGCTCTACCCGTTTCGACGCCCCGCTTTGCCGCCCGCGCGCATCGCGACCGGATTCTTCACCGACACCACTTTGTGCATCGGATGCAAAGCGTGCGAGGTCGCGTGCAAGCAATGGAACCAGCTCCCCTCCGATGGCTTCACCTTCACCGGTGACAGTTACGACAACACCCGCGCGCTCTCGGGCACTACGTGGCGCCACGTCCGGTTCATCGAGCAATTTCCCGAATCGCAGCCCCCAGTAAGTTCACCGACGCCGGCAGCGGCGCCGCAGCCAATAAACATCGAGTCGCTGCTCGCCGAGCCGCCCGCCGGGCGATGGCTGATGATGAGCGATGTCTGCAAGCATTGCAGCGCTGCGCCCTGCGAACTCGCCTGCCCCACCGGCGCGCTGATCGTCAACGAGTTCTCCAACGTCTACGTGCAGAACGATATCTGCAACGGATGCGGGTACTGCGTCGCCGCGTGTCCTTTCGGCGTGATCGCGCGAAGTCCGCTCGACGGCCACGCGCACAAATGCACTTTGTGCTACGACCGCCAGCGCGACGACATGACGCCTGCGTGCGCGAAAGCGTGCCCCACGGGATCGATCCAGTTCGGCCCCGTCGAAGAATTGCGCGAACGTGCGCACAACCGCCTCCAGGAACTGGATGCGCGCGGAGTCTCCGGAGCGTATCTCTACGGCGATGCGCCAGCCGCGTCTTACTCAACGCTCGGCGCATTCTTTCTGCTGCTCGATCGGCCTGAACGCTACGGACTTCCCGCCGAAGCCGAGCGCCCGCAGCTTCACATGCGCGGCGATTATTTTCGCGCGGCGCTTGGAACGCTGGCCGCACTCGCCGTGATAGCCGGAGCGCTGCTCGGCAATGTCCTCTGAAGTTTCGCAGGTGCAAATCGTGACCAAGGCTCCGCCCTGGCACGGGTGGGTGACCGCCGATTTGTTTCTGCTGTCGTTGGCGAGCGGAACCTTCACGCTCGCCGCGCTTTTTATCCTGCTGCGGCCCATCGAACTCGGCGCGGCAGCGCGTACGGCGTTTTGCGTCGCATTTCCCTTGATGCTTGCCGACATCGTCTGCCTCATATTCGATCTTGGCGATCCGGCGCGCTTCCATCACATGCTCCGTGTCTTCAAGCCTGGTTCTCCGATGTCGATCGGAGTCTGGACGATAAGCCTGTTTTCGTTCGTCGCATTTCTCGCCTTTGCGGCGGCAATGATCGGCCTTCCCGATCCGGTGCTTCAGATTCTCGCCGCGATTGGTCTGGTCCCCGCGCTGATCGTCGGTGCTTACAAAGGCATCCTGTTCAGCGTGACGGCGCAACCCGCGTGGCGCCGGATGCGATGGCTTGGCGCGGCGTTCGCGGTCTCATCGACTGCGATGGGCGCCGCGCTGATGCTCGCGGTCGCGTCCTTCGATGGCGATTTCATGGCGGTGCATGCCACGCGCTTCATCCTGATGTGGCTGCTCGTGCTCAATGCGATCGCGGTGCGGCTGGTGATGGGCCGCGCGGGCGGCCGCGGACATCTGAGTGAACCGGCCGATCGGGCCACAATCCTGCGCGTCAGCCTTAGCTACACGTTCTTTATTGTCGTGGGACTCGGCGCACCGCTGGTGCTCTGCGCATTCTCGAAAGGCCAGCCGGTCGTCGATACGCTCATCGCCGCCATCGTTCTGACAGGAGCGCTCATCGCCCGCCACTACCTCGTCATGCTGCCGCACGGTGCGGTGGCAAACTGATCAATCTTAACGTATCGCTTTAGGTGGTGCCTTCGATGAGAAAGCGCCCCAGCCGGACAGTCCGAGGACCGTACCGGATCAGCGTTTGACGCCACGAGGCGCAAAGTGTTCGAGAATCGGACGGCCTGCGCCCAGCTTGAACGATCGTTCGATTGCCGTGGTTACATAGGTCTTGGCGGCTCGCACCGCCTCTTCGAGCTCCATACCGTGTGCGAGGTAGGCGGCTATTGCCGCGGAAAGAGCGCACCCCGTGCCATGGGCCCCTTGTCCAACTCTGCGCGCCTTGAACTCCACGTACTTGTGGCCGTCAAAGAGGACATCAACCGATTCGCGGCTGCCGGTGCGATGGCCGCCCTTAATCAAGGCCGCCCGTGCCCCCATCGCGATAAGCTCTTGCGCGGCAGAGCGTAAACTCGCATTTCCGTTAATTCGTATGCCGGTCAGGGCTTCGACCTCGGGAAGATTGGGCGTGATAACGCGCGCTAGCGGAATCAGGAATCTTATAAGCGCGCGCTCGCCGGCACGCTCGAGCAGCCTGGTGCCTGAGCTCGACATTATCACCGGGTCGACAACCGGAGCCGGAAGCTTGAACTCCTCTATCGCGCGGGCGATTGCGCGAACCGCAGCTGCACCGCCCAGTGCTCCTGTCTTGACCGCATCAGGCCGCCGCTCCGCCGCGACAGATTCTATCTGCGAGGCGATCATCGCGGGCGCAACCGGCGAGATCTCGCCCACAGCCGAACTGTTTTGCGCTATTATCTGAGTGATGGCGGAATAGCCGTAGACTCCCAGCGCGGCAAAGGTCTTCAGGTCCGCCTGGACTCCAGCGCCGCCAGCGGGATCGCTACCAGCTATAGTGAGCGTGATCGGTCTTTTTCGGCTTTGGATCATCGTCAACGCCGTTTGTCAGGCGCATCATTTGAGGCTAGTCCAGCGGAACCCTACAGGGAAGTCATATCTTAGAGCTATCCGTTTGATTGATGTTGGAAGGTGGGGGTATTTTGCCAGCGAACATGATGCGCAGGCGTGAAAGCTTAGTATGACGAGCCGAGGCCAATCCGAGTTTCTCAATCTGCCGTTCCAGGAAAAGCTGGAATTCCTGTACGGCCTGCCCGCGCGCCAAAAACGCGACCTGATTCTTGCCGCCCCCGAGGCGGAGCGGCTGGTTCAATCGTTCTCTCCGGAAACGCTTTTCTACACGCTCAAGGAAATCGGCTCGGCCGACGCGAGCGATCTCTTGAGCCTGGCGCTACCCCAGCAGGTGAAGTCGCTCTTCGATCTGGATTGCTGGAACAAGGACCGCCCCAATTTCAGGCGGATGCGCGAATGGATTGAGTCGCTGAACGAGGCCGGGCGGCTCCGTATGGCCGACGCCCTGATGGAACTCGACATGGAGATGGTCGCACTGTTGCTGCGCGGCTATATCAAGGTCCATCGGCTCGAAGACCCATCGCTCTCTGCCGATCCGCCGTCAAATCGCTACGTCCAGTTCGACGAGCACTACCTCATAGAGTTCATCCGCAACGACGATCTCACCACCCCAATGAGCGATTTTCTCGAAGAGGCCTTTGAGCGCAATTACAACTATTTTGCCGGTCTCCTGGAGGAAGTTTACTGGGGCGTGGAAGCCGAACTGGAGGAACAGGCCTATCAGTTTCGGCGCGCACGCCTCAGCGATCGCGGCTTTCCCGACTACTTCGAGGCGCAGGACGTATTCGCCTATTTGAACCCTCGCGAGTTCATGTCGATTCGCGAGCGGCACGAGAAACCGAGTCGTGCCGATCTGCTCGCCGATGAAGAAGTAGTTCCGGCGGATGCGGCGCCGATTGTCGTCGATGGCGACAATTCACTGCTGAACGCCGCCCTTACTGCCGGTTTTGCGGCGGAAGGCAAGCGCCAGCTCAGAAGCGAAATGGCGATGGTCTCAAATCAGGTGCTGGTGGCGCGCGCCGTCGACTTCGGGGACCTCGATGCGGTGCGCGAAGCGATCGCGACCACGCACAACTATCTCAATCTCGGCCTCGAGCATCTGGCGGGCGGCGATCTGCCCAACGCGATCGAGCATCTCCGCGATACGCATCTGAAGCTTCTGTTCCGCCTCGGAACAAGCCTGACTGTCGATCTGCGGAAGCGCACCGAGGCAACCGTGACGCTGCTCGGCCTGCCACCCCAGAAGACGCGGCAGATTTTCCATCTGGATTCTCCCTACCGCGAGGCGATCGGCGGCTTCATGGCGCGCATGCCACGCTACTACTCGGCGCTTGATGGCACCGGTGCTGTCGAGATGCGCGATTTCCGCACCATGCGCGAGCTGCATATCAGCTACGCGATCCTCGACCAGGTTGATGCGATGCCGCGACTGTTCCGCGCGCTGCTGGACATCGATATCGCGTCACCGGAATTCCGGTCCGAGGTCGCAGCACGCGAGGTCCGGCTGAGCCAGGTACTGTTGACCGCCCTCGTACGCCAGGCCCTGGACGGACGGCTCGCGCCGGAGCCGATTGAAGCATCGCGGCTGGTCACGGTGCGCAATGCGGTGATTGTTCGAAACGGTAAGCTTGGGAAGCTGAGCCCCGCGTTTCGCGCGATGGTCCAGACCCAGATTCAGGAACACCTGGACGAATCGACCCGCACCGCAAGCGCGGACTTCGTCAACTCCTGCCTTAACCTGCTCGAAGAGGAATTCGCCGACCTTGGCGCAGAGATCGATCCGCGCTTCGTCAAATCAGTCCTGCTGCGGCGCGGCTGAACGCCGCTGCGATCCTACCCTTTCAACTGCACCCGCGATCGCTACGACTATCGTTCGACCGCTAAAGTAATACTGCGTTCGGAGCCGTCATGGTTGAGGCGCAGAACCACGGGGCGCTGATCCTTGATTGCTTCGATCCGCGCGCGAAACTCCGCAGGGGCATTGACCTCCTGCATCCCGACCCGTGTGATGACGTCGCCGCGCTCCAGCCCATCTTTGGCGGCGGACTCGCCGACTTCGGCCACCAGCACGCCTTTCGGCGCGTGGAAATAAGCGGCGAGCGGTGGAGTGAGCTCCTCGACAGTAATCCCCATCGCCGTGGCGACGTGGGGCGCATGGCGCGCGGCGACTCCCGGCCGGGGCTCATCCTCAAACAACCGCGAGGCGACATAAATCGGCGCGCCGAGGCTGGCCGCCAGCGCGATCGCATCGCTGGGGCGGCTGTCGATTTTCGATTGGCCGCTGTTCATGTAGATGGTCGCGTAGTAGACCTTGTCGCGCACGTCGCAGATCGACACGCAATCCACCTTGCTTCCGCTTTTCTCGACGACCGACTTCAGCAGATCCTGCGTGAGCGGCCGCTCGGGTTTGATGCCGTGCAGCGCGCGCATGATCGCGTCGGCCTCGCCGTCGCCGATCAGAATCGGCAGCTCATGTTCCTGATCGGTGCTGGTCAGCAATACGAAGTGGGCTTGCGTCGATTCATCAAAGCCGACGGCTGTAATTTTGACCGGAACCTCGTCGGGACCGGCCTCCGCCGCCGCGGAACTCTGCCCTGTCGACTGCCGCGCGCAGGAGCATGCAGTCAACATCACTGCCATCAGCAGTAGGCAGATTCGTTTTCCGCCCACGCTAGTCATGTGCTGAATTTACGCGTGCCGCGGGACTATGCCAAATGGGTGGTTCAGCCGCCCCGGCCGCGAAAATCTCGCGCGACGATGTAGAGTTCGGCGGAGCCGGGCCGGGTTGCGGCGGTCCGCGTCACTTCGACGTGTGCGAAGTCGCCCTCAAATTCGGCCACGGCCTGCTTGAACTCCGCGCCCATGAAGACCTTCGCGACCATCGCGCCGCCCGGCTTGAGCGCGCGGCGCGCAAAACCGAGCGCCGCGGACAGTACCTCGCTGGAACGGGCTTCATCGCGCAACGCGATTCCAGTCAGCTTCGGCGCCAGGTCGCTGGTGACCAGATCAGCCGCGCCGCCGAGCCCATCGAGCACGCGAGCGACCGTTGCGGCATCGAGGATGTCCCCAACTATCGTGACCACACCGGCCGGCACGCTGGAACATCGCGCAAGATCCACTCCGACCACCCTGCCCTCGGGGCCGGCCGCGCGCGCCAGAATCGCCAGCCATCCGCCGGGAGCGCATCCAAGGTCGGCGATTCTTCCGCCGCGTGAAACCAGTTTCGCGCGCGCGATCAGTTCCTCGATCTTGAACGCTGCGCGCGATGGCAGTCCGCGTGCGCGCGCCTTGCGATAATATTTGTCGCGCGGTTCGTAAGTCGCCATTGTGGATTATCGCGGCCGACGCAATCGCGTCCGCTCTTTGCCCCGCCGTTTCCGAGCGGTATCGTGGAGGGCTCCGCGTTTCATTTGGAAGTCAGTAATGCCATCCGCACAACTTGATGATTTGAATCCCGAACAGCGTGCGGCCGTCACTGCCCCCGGCGGCCCGATCCTGATCCTGGCCGGCGCCGGTTGCGGCAAGACGCGCGTGCTTACGTATCGTATCGCCCAGCTGCTGGGCGAGCGCAAGGTGAACTCCGACCAGGTGCTCGCTGTCACGTTCACCAACAAGGCTGCGGGCGAGATGCGCGGTCGCATCGGCGCGCTGATCGGTCCGGGCACGCGTGCGCCGTGGGTCAGCACCTTCCATTCGATGTGCGCGCGAATTCTCCGGCAGGAAGGCGCTTCGCTGGGCTTCGATCGCAATTTCTCGATCCTCGATGAAGGCGACTCGCTTGCCGCGCTGCGCGGTGTCATCGAGGAGGCGATGCTGGCCGACTCGCCGCCGCCCGAGCTGGTGCGCGCGCGAATCGAGCAGGCCAAGAACGAGGCTATTTCGCCGGCCGCGATGGCCGCCACGGCAGAGAATACCCGCGACACCGCAATCGCCGCGCTCTACCGGCTGTATCAGGATCGGATGCGCGCGATGAACGCGATGGACTTCTCCGACTTGCAGATGCAGGTCTGGACGCTGTTCGAAGAGCATCCCGAGGTGCTTGCGCGATGGCAGTATCGCGCTCAGCACCTGCTGGTCGACGAATACCAGGACACCAATCGCGTGCAGTACCTGCTGGTACGCGCGCTGTCCGCAACCAGCGGTAACCTGTGCGTGGTCGGCGACGAAGATCAATCGATCTATCGATGGCGCGGCGCCGATATCCTCAACATCCTGGATTTTGAAAGCGACTTCCCCGCCGCGACCATCTTCAAGCTGGAGCAGAACTACCGTTCGACCAAGACCATCCTCGCGGCGGCGGGTGGCGTCATCCGCAACAACCTCGAGCGCAAGGACAAGACGCTCTGGACCGAAAACGAGACCGGCGAGCCGGTGGTCTATTACACCGGCATGACCGAACGCGATGAGGCCGACTTCATCGCCCGGGAAATTGCGCGCTTGGTCACTTCCGACGGCTTCAAGCCCGCCGACTTCGTGCTCTTCTATCGCGTCAACGCCCAGTCCCGCGTGCTCGAAGAAGCGCTCGTGCGGCGCCGAATCCCCTACTACGTCGTGGGCGGGGTGCGATTCTACGAACAGCGCGACGTCAAGGATTTGCTCGCGTATCTGCGTGTGCTCAACAACCCGGCCGATGCGGTCAGCCTGGAGCGGATGGCCGGAGTGCCGTCGCGCGGAATCGGCGCCAAGACGCTCGAAGTAATTGGCGAGATCGCGGCGAGGGATAACATTACCGCGTTCGAAGCGATGGGCCGGCTCGAAACGGAATCCAGAGTCGCGCTGCGAATCGCCAAGGCTGCTGGCGCTCTCTACGGATGGATGCGCGATCTCGCCGCCAATGCCCCATCGATGCCGGTGCGGATGATCGTCGCCGAAATCGTCGCGCATTCGGGATTCGAGGCTTACCTCGACGGCCTGGCCGATGCGACGGTGCGAAAGCAGAACCTCGCCGAGTTGCTTGCCGCCGCGGCCGCGTTCGATGCGGAAGGCGAGCCCGGCAGGCTCGCTGAATTTCTGGAACGCGTCGCGCTGGTCAGCGATGCCGACCAGGTCGGCACCGAAGGCGGCCGCGCGGCGCTGATGACCCTGCACACGTCAAAGGGCCTCGAATATCCGGTCGTATTCATCGCGGGCATGGAGGAAGGACTGTTTCCTCACAGCCGCTCACAGGACAGCACCGACGAAGTCGAAGAAGAGAGGCGGCTCTGCTATGTCGGCATGACGCGCGCGCGGCGCCTGCTCTATTTGACCAATACCCTCTCGCGCGAACTCTATGGCGTCCGCCAGGAATCGCGCCCCTCGCGCTTTCTGGCTGAGGTTGATGGCAGCCTGCTGCGCCGAATCGCGCCCCAGCGCGATCGCCCGATTTTGCGCGAGCCTTCCAGCCGCGAGCCATATGTCGACTACAGCGAGAGTCAGATCCCGAGCGATGACGTCCCTGGCGGCGCAGACGCCCTGCGCGTGGGCGCCCAGGTGATCCATCCGACCTTTGGCCGCGGGGTGGTCCGCCGCCGCGAAGGCCGGGGCGAAAGCGCCAAGGCGTGGGTAAACTTTGATCGAGCGGGGCTCAAGCTCCTCGTGCTAAGATTTGCCAATCTAAGGCCGATTGCCGACTAGTCGCGCTTCCCCTACAATTTTTCCTGGAAGCTCGATTTTGGGGGCTTGAGGCGGATGTTGGGCGGCGAAACGCAGATTAAGTTGAAGTTCTCCCACTACAGTTTCGTGCGATGGTCGATTGCGGCGCTGTTGTTGATTGCGGCGGCGTGGTCGGTTCCACGTATCGCTCTGGGATGGACCGACGAGGAATTCGAGAAGCGGCCGCTCTACGCATACCCCCTGCCGCAGGGCCGCGACAATGTTATCGGCAATCTCGTCACTTACCGCATTCAGAAAGGCGACACGCTGCTGGATATCGGACGATGGTTCGGCGTGACGGCCCCGGAAATCTCCAGCGCGAACGGAAAAATCGATTGGTGGACGCCGCCCGTCGGCAAAGACATCATCCTGCCCGACGAATTCATTCTGCCTGACACGCCTCACGTCGGAATTATCCTGAACATCCCCGAGATGCGCGTGTACTACTACTATCCTTCGCCGACCGGCCCGGTGCTGGGGAAAGGCAGACTCACCAAGGCCGCGATGCCCGAGAAATTTGGTGTGCGTCCCGATGTAGTTTATACCTTCCCGGTCGGCCTTGGCCGCTACGATTGGAAAACGCCGATCGGGGCCTTCACCGTGCGCGGCAAGACCACAGATCCCACCTGGGTCGTCCCGGAAGACATCTACCAGGAGCACCTTGAGCGCGATGGTGAAGCAGACCATATGATTCCGGGCGGCGACCCCGATAATCCCCTGGGGCATTTCCGAATCGAACTGACCCTGCCCGAGTATGCCCTGCATGGGACCAACGTTCCGTGGGGCGTCGGCATGGAAGTGAGCCACGGATGCGTGCGGCTCTACCCCGAAGATATCGATCGCCTGTTCCACAAGGTGAAGGTCGGCACGCCCGGCGAGTTCGTATATCAGCCGATCAAGTTCGGATGGCGCGGCGACGCGCTGTATGTCGAAGTTCACGACGATCTGTATGGGCGCTATCCGGGAGCGTGGGCGCACGCACTCGATGAAGTGAAACGGCTCGGCATTCAGGATCAAGTTGACATGGACAAACTTCAGCGCGCGGTTGAGCAAAAGACCGGAATGCCTACGTACATAATGCCGGGAACGCCACCAGACGGAACCGCCGGTTGAGCGGGCTCATCGCCGCCGAACAGCCGATGATCGGCAACCCACCTTGCCCGCCTTTTGAGTTATACTTTATACTTCGCCGAGCGCTCGAACCCTCGCATTCTGACGACTCGTCAGAGTCCCAGGTTTCAAGCGCCGGAAGGTCACGATAACGCGCCCCTGCGGGCGCTTTTTTCGGCGCAATAGCGAATGCGACAAATAGCCTTTCATCGGCCCTCGATGGGCCCCGAAGAAGAACGCGAAGTCATCGACACCTTGCGTTCCGGATGGATCACTACCGGTCCCAAGGCCAAGCGCTTCGAGAAAGGCTTCGCCCAGTACGTCGGCGCGCGCAATGCGCTGGCGGTCGCGCATTGCACCGGCGCATTGCATCTCGCCCTGTGGGCGCTCGGGCTGGGCCCCGGAGATGAAGTGATCACAACGCCTTTCACCTTTACGGCAACCGCCGAAGTGATGGGCTACCTGGGCATCAGGCCGGTTTTCGTCGACGTCGACCCCGGCACCTTCAACCTCAGCCCTGCCCGCGTCGAAGAAGCCCTGGAGAGCGGCGCCAACAAGCGCGTGCGCGCATTGCTGCCGGTACATTTCGCCGGCCATCCCTGCGACATGGATCGCCTTCTCAACATCGCGCATCAATACGACCTCAAGATCGTCGAAGATGCGGCTCACGCCGCCGGCGCATCACGCCACATGGATGGCCGCGGGATGGCGAAAATCGGGACCATCGGCGATCTGACCTGCTTCAGCTTTTACGCGACCAAGAACTTCACTTCGGCCGAAGGCGGGATGATCACCACCGGCGACGATGTGCTCGCGGAGAAGATCGCGGTCGCCAGCCTGCATGGAATGAACAAGGACGCGTGGAAGCGTTACGACAAGAGCGGTTCGTGGTTTTACGAAATTCACGACCTCGGCTTCAAGTACAACCTCTCCGACGTGCACGCCGCTATCGGCCTGGCGCAGCTCAAGCGCGCCGATGACTTCCTGCGCTGCCGCACAGCGATCGCGGGCCGATACAACGAGGCGCTCCGCGCCTGCGAAGCCCTGCAGCCGCCGTACTCCGAGGGCGGCATCGAGCACGCGTGGCATCTTTACGTGCTGCGCCTGAAACCGGAGTTGTTGCGGATCGGCCGCAACCAGTTCGTTGAACTTCTCCGCGAGCGGGGCGTGGGCACCTCCGTCCACTGCATCCCGCTGCACACGATGCACTATTACCAGCGCGCTTATGGCTACCGTAACGGCGACTTTCCGGTGGCCGAAGACATCTACAGCCGTTGTCTGTCATTGCCGATCTACGCATCGATGAGCGATGAAGACGTGCAATACGTAATCGACACGGTGCTTTCGATCGCGCGGGAACACCGGCGTTAAGGACGAAGACGTTGCGAGCATTGGTCACGGGCGGCGCGGGGTTTCTCGGCTCTCATCTATGCGACCGCCTGCTGCGCGATGGGCACGAGGTAATCTGCATCGACAATTACTTCAGCGGCAAGCGCCCCAACATCTCGCACCTTCTCGACAACCGCAATTTCGAGCTCGTGCGCCACGACATCATCGAGCCGATCCTGCTCGAAGTCGATCGTATATTTCACCTCGCCTGCCCCGCGTCTCCCGTGCACTACCAGTACAATCCCGTCAAAACGATTAAGACGAGCGTGCTCGGCACCATCAACATGCTGGGAATCGCCAAGCGCGTACGCGCGCGAATTCTGCTCAGTTCGACCAGCGAGGTTTACGGCGATCCCGAGCAGCACCCGCAGACCGAAAGCTACTGGGGCCACGTCAATCCAATCGGCCCGCGCGCCTGCTACGACGAAGGTAAACGCGTCGCCGAGACTCTGATGATGGACTACCATCGCCAGAACAAGGTCGACATCCGCATCGTGCGCATCTTCAACACCTACGGTCCGCGGATGGCGATCAACGACGGGCGCGTCGTATCGAACTTCTGCGTCGCGGCGCTGCGCGGAGAAGATCTCGAAGTCTATGGCGACGGCAAACAGACGCGATCGTTCGCCTACGTCGATGACATCGTCGAGGCGCTGGTGCGGATGATGGATCAGGAGGAGCACATCGGCCCGGTGAACATCGGGAATCCCTCCGAGATAACCATCCTGGAGCTCGCTTCACTGGCGATCGAGTTCGCCGGCAGCAGTTCAAAGTTGAAGGTCATGCCGCGGCGGCAAGACGACCCGATCCGGCGCAAGCCCGACATTACCTTGGCCAAGAGGGTCCTGAAGTGGGAGCCGCGCGTGCCGCTGAACGTGGGACTGCGCAAGACGGTCGATTACATGCGCACGGAACTCGGACTCGCGAGAACCTGATGGCGACCGCGCTAATCACGGGAGCGTCGAGCGGGCTCGGCGAGGAATTCGCTCTCCAACTCGCGCGTGAGAAATACGACCTGGTGCTGGTGGCACGCCGCGAAGACCGGCTGCGCGAAGTTGCGGATCGTGCAAAAAAGGCCGGCGCGGCGAAGGCGGCGATTTTCGCCGCGGATTTGTCGCACGCCGACGCCGCCGCGGAAATTCACCGCCGGGTCACGGCCGAAAATCTGGTGATCGACTACCTTGTGAACAATGCCGGCTTCGGCACGCATGGCAGATTCGATCGCGCTCCGCTCGATCGGGAAATCGAGGAGATCAACCTGAACGTCAGCGCGCTGGTCGCGCTCACGCGGCTGTTTCTGCCCGCGATGGTCGAGAAGCGCCACGGCACCGTGGTCAACGTTGCATCCACCGCCGCATTCCAGCCCGTTCCCTGGATGGCGACATACGCGGCCACCAAGGCATTCGTGCTCAGCTTCTCGGAAGCGCTCTCCGGCGAACTGACGGGCACCGGAGTGACCGTGATGGCG
This sequence comes from Binataceae bacterium (SeqCode), assembly GCA_052146355.1. Lineage (GTDB taxonomy): Bacteria > Desulfobacterota > Binatia > Binatales > Binataceae > JAFAHS01. The sequence goes on from JBKQNE010000185.1 coordinate 29,804, forward strand.
CTGTGCCCGGGCCCGACCCGTACCGAGTTTCAGCAAGTTGCCAGCGTGGAAGACACAGGCGTTCCCTCCTTCGCCTACATGGACGCAGCCACAGTAGTCCGGCAAGCGATCGATGCGGCCAGGCGCGGCAAAGCCGTCAAGATCAATGGCGTGGTGAATCTGATCATGGCGGAGTCCAATCGTTTCGCCCCGCGCGCGCTCGTCCGCCGCATCGCGGGCGCGATGTTCCGCGGCCACGAATGAAGAATCGCCTCTGTTGGGCGCGCTCGAATCCGCCACTAAACAGCGATAATTTACTGCGAGCTGTCGCCGATGATTACAGGAAAATCGAGACTGCGATTCGGGGTGCTGGCGTTGCTGGCAGCGGGATGCGGGCCGATAGCGCCGCCAGCGGAGCCTCCTCCGCCTCTGGCAGGTTACGGACAGCCCATTCCTGCGGGTCCAATCCTGGCTCCGCCGCCGGCAGAACAGCCGCCCCCACAGTACTGGCGGCCACCTCCGCAGCCCGGACTTGCTCCCTTCCCCGGCTGAAGCACATCGCACTATGCTGTCGGTGATGACGACCGGGCCAGAGAACGTCTGAGCCTAATTTAGTGATCACCACGACGAAGATAGTTCGAGTCGCGATATTGCCCGCGGCGATCATGCTCGGTTGCGCGGGATGTACCCCGTCGGCACCGCCTGAGCCGCCACCTGCACCGGTGCCTGTCGCGGTCGCATCGCCATCGCCCGCGGTCAATCACAGCCCCGACCAGGATTGGAACATCTTTCCCGATCCGACCACCGGAACGATCGACATCTACCACAAGGGCGAGTACCTGGGAGTCATCACCGGCAACGAACCGGCGGACCAGGATCCGCCGCTGCCGCATAAGCCCGTCGACCCCGGTTTCGATCAGTAGCGCTTGAGTCAGTCTTTCAGCAGATGCCGCGCGATCACGACGCGCTGAATCTGCGACGTGCCTTCGTAAATCTGGAGCAGCTTCGCATCGCGCATCAGCTTCTCGACGGGATATTCCTTCATGTATCCGTATCCGCCGAAGATCTGCACCGCGTCGACCGTGATCTTCATGCACGCATCGGCGCTGAAGGCTTTCGCATAGCTGGAGGTGACGTTGGGGCTTTGACCCTGGTCGACCAGCCACGCAGCCTTGTACGTCAGCAGGCGCATCGCTTCGATTTCGATCGCCATGTCCGCCATCATGAACTGGATCGCCTGGAAGTTCGCGATTGGCTGTCCGAACGCACTGCGCTGCTTCGAGTATTTGAGGCATTCGTCCAGCGCGCGTTGCGAAATGCCGATCGCAATCGCGCCGATTTCGGGCCGGCTGCGATCGAACGTCGCCATCGCGTACTTGAAGCCCTCGCCCTCGCGCCCAACCAGCGCACCGGCGGGAATGCGCGTGTCCTCGTAGAAAATCTCAGCCGTATCGGCGGCGCGCTGCCCCAGTTTGCCGTGCATCCGCCGCCGCGTGACTCCGGCGGTTTTGGCCGGCAAGACGAAGCATGAAATTCCCTTGTGCTTGAGCCGCTTGTCGTTGGTCGCGAAGGTCACGATCCAATCGGCCATCGAACCGTTGGAGATAAAGTGCTTGGTGCCGTTGAGGACGAACTCGTCGCCCTCGCGGCGATAGCTCGTGCTCATCGATGCGACGTCGGAGCCCGCACCCGGCTCGGTGATCGCAAACGCGCAAAAACTCAGCTTCTCGATCAGTCCGCCCAAGTACGTCTGTTGCTGTTCAGGATTGCCCGCCACCAGAAGCGGCAAGGTCGCGAGGTCGTTCGCGGCGATCGCGTTGGTAATTCCGGCACATCCGTAGTTCAGCTCTTCGACAATCAGGCTGGTGTCCAAGATGCCCAAGCCCAGCCCGCCAAGTTCCTTCGGCACGCCGAAATTGATCAGTCCGGCGGCATGCGCCTTCTCGCATACGTCGCGCGGAAAAATTTCCTTGTCGTCGTATTCGCGGGCGCGCGGGATGATCTCCTGCTCGGCAAACTTGTGCGCCAGTCCCTTAAGCTCCCGCTGTTCCTCGGTAAGTTCGAACCCGAACATATGACTTCCTCTGCGGGGCGCCGCACTGAGATGGTCACGGCGCCGCAATTGGTGTTAACCGAGTGTATCGCGCAAGGAAAGAGCCGCATCGCAGCCACGCAGGGCAAAGTTGTGCCAGCACTGACCAGACCCTGGTTCCTGCCGAATTCACTCGCAGCAGGCTTGGAGGCCGAGCCTTGAAAATATGGCCCGCGCTGGCTAAGACCGCAGATGACGCTCTCGGACGTGGCTCATCAATCGCGCGCCGGGAAGCCATTCACCCAGCAAGGAGAAACCGATGGCAATTGCAATCGTCGCGAAAATCAAGGCGAAAGCCGGCAGCGAAGCGCAGGTCGAGGCCGCATTTCGCGAAATGATCACCAAGGTGCGCAGCGAGCCCGGCACGCTTTCGTACGTGCTGCACAAATCAGTGAAGGACCCGACCGAGTTCTTCTTCTACGAAACCTACGTCGACCAGGCCGCCGTCGATGCGCACGGCAAGACGCCGCACATGAAGGAACTGGGCGGCAAAATCGGACCGCATCTGGACGGCCGACCCGAAGTCACCATTCTGCACGAGATCGATCACAAGTAAGAATTCCATCCTGCCTTCGGCGAACGGGCGGCGCGCAATGCGCCGCCCGTTCTTTTTCGACACCTGCCGGCGCTATAGATTGAACTGGCAACCTCGTGATGGCTTCAAAATTGGCACTGTTGGGTGGTGAGCCGCTGCGCAAGCGGCCGTTCACGCGCTGGCCCATCTTCGATGACGCGGAGCGCGCGCAGCTCGAGGATGTTCTCAATTCCGCCAGTTGGGGCGGCTATCCATCCCCAACCGCAAAGCTTCCGAGCTTGCCGCCCGCTTCGCGGCGTTCCACGGCGTTCGCTATGCAATTCCGACTTCATCCGGTACGAGCGCGCTGGAAGTCGCGCTCAAGGCGCTGGGCGTCGGGCCCGGCGACGAAGTAATCGTCCCCGCTATCACGTTTGCGGCAACCGCCTATGCTCCCGTGGCGTGCCTCGCGCGCCCGGTATTCGCCGATGTCGACCCGGCGACCGCATGTATCGATGCCGATTCAGTACGCCGGCTGATCACCTCCCGCACCAAGGCGATAATCCCGGTTCACTATGCAGCCGCAGCCGCCGACCTCGATGCGCTGACTCAAATCGCACGCGATCATTCGATAGCGATCGTCGAGGATTGCGCGCATGTGCCTGGCGCGCGATGGCGCGACTGCGGCATCGGCGCATGGGGCAAGCTCGGATGCTTCAGCTTTCAGACCACCAAGCCGATGACCGCCGGCGAAGGCGGGATGATCACAACCGATGATCCCGAACTGGAGCAGCGCTGCCAGTCGCTGATCAATTGCGGCCGGAGGCGGCCGGGCGACACTTTCGATATACCCGTGCTGGGCGCAAATTACCGGATGACGGAATGGCAGTGCGGAGTGCTGCTTGCGCAGCTCGCGCGAATGCCGGAGCAAATGGCTCACAAGAGCGCGCACGCCCAGCGGCTGCGCGCAGGTCTGAACGCAATCAGGGGAATCATGGCGCTAGCGCGTGACCCGCGCCTGACGCGCGAGACCATCTACATTTTTCTGTTCCGCGTCGATGAACCCGCGCTCGGCGTGTCGCGAAATCGATTCGCGCGTGCGATGCGCGCGGAAGGCATTCCATGCGGCGTGGGCAACGACCCCGTCTACCGCTCCGCCCTGTTCCCTGCCGATTCGACCGCATATCGCACCGCCTGTGAACTCGCGGGCGAGCCTAATCCTCCCTTACCAAATTGCCCTAATGCGGAACGGCTGTTCGAACACGAGATGGTCGCATTGCCGCATGAGATACTGCTTGGCGACGAGCGCGACATCAACGATATCGTCGCCGCCGCGGCGAAAGTTGCCGCCTCCGCCACCCAACTTTCCGCGGCGAAACTGGAGCGAGCGGCCTGATGCTGACGGATGCGTCGCTGCGCTCGAATCGGCGCAGACTCAAGATGATCGCCGGGGGTTTGGCGATTTACCGCAGGGCGGGTATTCGCGCTATCCGGTGAGCAAGACGCTGCGTAACTTCCCACCCATCATAACGGGCTTGCATATTCAGCCACAGCTCCGGGCCATTGCCGCACAACTTGCCGAGCCGCACCGCCATATCAGGGCTGATGCCCACGACGCCGGACATAACGCGGTGAAGCGTCTGACGGCTCGCACCCAGCAGCATCGCTATCTCTGCGATCGTGCGCCGGCCAAGGTGAGGCAGAATCTCCTTGGCGAAGAAGATACCCGGATGAGTAGGCGTCCGGGTGATTTCGTTTCGATTAACAACGTATTCCTCTCGCATGCTGATTCGGTCCTTTCGGACCGTCCTTCAAATATAGAAACTAAATAGGGACTTTGCGTTAGTGATACTGTTCCAAGTCCACCCTTGTCGGAAGCTCAGGATCATAGGTGTCTAGCATCTAGAAACCAGCGCTGGCGCGGGTTTCGCTTAAAGCTTAGTTTAGGCCTGACATGCCGCCGACCCTATACGCAGGCGCCGCTCGCGTAAAACTCGATCCGCCCGTCGGACTCGCGATGGCCGGTTATGGACGGCGCGTCGGGCGTTCGGCGGGAATTCGCGATGACCTCGCTGCACAAGCCATCGTCTTCTCGGACGGGACCCATCGAGCCGCGATCGCGACCGTCGACGTGCTCGCACTCGGCATCAGGATCTGCGATGCGATCGCGGCTGAAGTCGCGGCGGCAACCGGAATTCCGGCCGAAGCGGTGATGATCTGTGCTACTCACACTCATTCCGGTCCGCAATTCAACATCTTCGCAACCCCCAAGAACGACTCAAATATCGCGAACGCCTCACCGGTCCGCGATCTCAAGTGGGAGCGCGCGCTTCCCGACAAGATCGCACAAGCGATTATCGAAGCGGATTCCCGTTTACGGCCGGCCAAAATCAGGGCCGGAGCCGGACGTTTTGGTCTTGGAACGAATCGGCGCCTGATGCGAACTGACGGTTCGATTCAACTCGCGCCCAACTACGCGGGCGTGGCGGACACCGAACTTAAAGCGCTGGCCGTTTGCGAAGCGAAGCGCGACGCCGACCCGATCGCGTTCCTGCTCAACTACCCATGTCACGGCGTCGTTCTCTGCGAGGACAACCTGCTCTACTCGCGCGATTGGCCCGGTTTCGCCGCCGACGCAATCGAATCCCGCATGAACAAACACCGGCCCGACAATCCGTCCATCGCACTATTCGCGCAGGGCGCGACGGGAAATATCGATCCGGCCAGACGCGGCACCTTCGAGATTGCCGCTGATGCCGGCTTGGGCGCCGCGCGCGTCGCCATCGATGCTTTGTCGCGTGAAGTCACCGTTGCCGGCACGCCGCTCATTACGCGTCGAGTGCCGCTACGAATGAAGCTCCGCGACTTGAGCGCCAAACTCGCGATAGCGATGGCAAACGTGCAGCAAACCGAAGCCGCACTGAACAATCATGCCGGCGTCGGCGGATATCAACTGAAACGGCTGACGGATCAGCATCAGCGGTCCCTCGACGAGCTGGCCGCGCTGCGCGCCCTTGACGATGCGAACCGGCGCGACAAGCGCGTCGATCACGCCGGCGGAGAGTTGCTGACGCACACGACGATCATCGCCCTCGGGGACATAGCGTTCGTAGGAATTCCAGGCGAGCTGTTCGCCGAGCTGGGGCTGACGCTCAAGTCCAACCCCTACTTCCGCCACACATTCGTACTTGGCTACTGCAACGATCTCGTCGGCTACATCCCGACGCGCGAAGCCTACGAATTCGGCGGCTACGAGGTGGAAACATCGCGCGTCGGGCAGGGCGCCGGCGAATTGCTCACTAACGAAGCGCTCGCAAACATGTCTCAAATCCGACAGGAACTGAATCAGCCTGGAGTCGATAACGTCCAACCAACGCGACGAAAGTAAAGTAATACTTTAACTCCGAATTGCGCCGCGGCGCGCCCTTGGCGATTGCTACACCGCGGGAGTTGGAGAAGACGTCGGAGTCGGCGTCGTGATTGGCGGGCAAGGCGAGGGAGCCGGTTGCGTCCCGCTCAGGACCGCGTTCGAGAGATTGGCCATAATCGCCACGCCGTCCGGCAAGGTGAGGAAGCCACCGAAATCCCCCCACATCTCGAGCGAGCTGGCGTGCAGGGTCACTCCGTTGCCGACCGCTCCGCACCAATCCATGATGTTCGCGGGCGAGGCGGTCTGAAAATCGATCGCCGCCTTGGGATAAAGCTCAGCCATGGTCGTGTAGACGATCTGATCGGGCGAATAAAACGGATTTCGCAGGGCCTGATTGCTCAGGATGCAATGCCCCGCCGCCGCGCACGCCCGCATCACGGTCGCCGTGAAATTCGGGTCGGTGGATAGTTTAGGCGTCGGCGGAACATCCGCGTCGGTGACCTGGTAAATGCTGAAGGCAAAATCGATCGGAGTCTTCACCCACGCGGAATAATCCTCGATCGCGCCGGCCAGGCATGCCTGCTGTGCCTGGTCGCTATAACCGCATTGCTGCAATTGATTGATGGTCGTCTGTGGAGCGCCGTCCTCCATGAACTCGCCGCGCGACCATGCGACAAATGGTTCGTCAGTGGATGACGCACAGGAGGTCACCGCCACCTCCTGTATCAAGCGCTGGGAATCGTACTTGTGCGCCAGCATCGCCTGCAGCCGCCGCCATTCATCGATATAAGTTGGCGTCCACCACGCGCCGACCGTGCCGCTTTCCTGCCGATTGTTTTGATCGATGTAAGTTACGTTAACCGCGCCCTGAGTTTGTCCGCAGACCGCCTGAGCCTTGACCCAATCGGGAGCGGTAAGGCCGCCCCACACCCGCAGCTTGACTAACAGCGGGTTGCTCCGGTTCGCCGAATTGTAATTTCTTACCGCCTGCAAGGCTTGATCGATCGCGTTGTCGTCAGCCAGCGGCGTGTCGCCGGTTGGCTGAAGCTGCGCCCAGGTCGCGTTGATCACGATTCCGGTAAACGAACTCGCGAATGGCTGCAATTCATCGGGATCGTTGATTGGAACCGCGCTCGATGAGTTCGTGTAGAAGCTGATGTCCCCCAGGTCCAACAAGCCGCGCATCGCGGATTTGGTCGGGGTCGGCGAGCTGCTGCCGCCACATGCCGCACCGAATCCGACCAGAGCCATCAGCAGGACGAAATGGAGCTTATGTCCGATGCGCTTGACCGTTACCCGCAATGCCAAACCTTTGCGCCTTAAGACCGGTCGATAATGCCGTCTTGCGAGATATCCAGCACGAACGCCAGTTCCGTCGCCAGTTGACCAGGCCGTTCCTGGTGGTACTGGACTTCGGGAGTGCCGCCGAGCGCTCCGATCAACTGCTTCTTTTCTGTCTCCGCGAATCCGAATTTTCGAAAGAACTCCGCCAGCTGCGGATATGCGAACAGGTAAAGCGTTCGCGCTCCGCGGGTATGCGCAGCCTTGCGCGCGGCCGCGACCAGTTGCGCGCCGATTCCTCGGCGACGATGCGATTCGTTGACGTACAGCGATCGAATCAGCGCCGCATCGAGCATCGGCTCGACTCCCACCACGCCGACGGCGTCGTCGCCGTCGAACGCGATCAGATAGCAGGCGGGCGGCCATTCGACGCCATCGGTTATCATCCCGCCCTGCTCCAGGATCGCGCGCACGCGCGCGAGGTCGCGCGTCTGTTCGATTACGATTTCGCCCGCGCGATGTTTCCGGAAGGCCATCTTCAGGCGGCAACCGCGAAGCCGCGGATGAAGATCCCGTTCCATCCGGCCTGCACGCTTTCGACCTTGAAGCCCGCGTCGCGCAGCGTCCCCGCCGTGTCGCGAGTTGGGTGGCACCCGCCGAACACCTGCGACCAATATGGATCGATCCAATCTTGGAACGCCGCCGTCAAACTGCCCTCGGCGCGGACATGCTCGACAAAATGAAGGCGGCCGCCCGGCTTGATCACGCGATGAAGCTCCGCCAGCGCCGCCGATGCGTCCGGAATCGAGCAAAGCACGAGGCATACGACGATCGCATCGAAGCTGGCGGGCTTGAACGGCAGTTGCTCACCGTCGGCTGTTATTAGCGAAACGCGTGCGGTCGCGGCCTTTGCGCGTGGAATCGCATGGCGGAGCATGTTCGGGTCCGGCTCTATTGCCACAACCTGCGCGTCCGGGTCGTAGTAGCACAGGGTCAAGCCGTTGCCGACGCCCACTTCCAGCACGCGCCCGGTTACTCCGCTGACCAGCCGCGACCGCATCTGGTCGCTGCCGAACCTGCCCGGCAACGAACTCAGCCTCTCATAGAACCAGGCGAACAGCGGATGCTCCCGGTTGGAGCGCATCGCCCTACTTCTTCGGCGGCGGGAAAAGCTGCTCTCCCGTCTCTTCGTTGACGACGGTGATCGCCTTGACCGGACAGGAACGCGCCGCGGCAATAATCGTCGCGTCGGGCGCGCCTGTCGCATTCACGACGTCGGATTTCTCGTTGTCATCGAGCCGAAAGACCGCCGGCGCGGTTTCCACGCAATCGCCGCTGCTGATACATCGGGTTTTGTTCACGGTAATCTTGAGCGCCATACATCCTCCGGCCGTTCATCCGATTCCAGCAGCACAATAGAATTGCGCCTTCGCGCCCCGCAAGCACCAACCGGCAAGGCGCATTGAAACGCGCGGCGGCGGCGCTAATACTCTCCACGATGGCGCAGATTCTCGGCACCGGCATCGACGTGATCGAAGTGGACCGTATCGAGCGCGCGTTGACTCGCCCCGTGACCGGCGACCGCTTTCGACGGCGGGTGTTTACCGAGCGCGAGGTCGCCTATTGCGAATCGCGCGGCCGCCCCCGCTATCAGAGCTACGCCGCGCGTTTCGCCGCCAAGGAAGCCGCGATGAAGGCGATGGGCACCGGATGGAACCGCAACGTCGGCTGGAGCGAAATCGAAGTGGTGCGCGAGCGCGGCAAGGCTCCCACGATAATGCTCCACGGCAAATCAGCCGCCTTCGCACGCAAGCGCAATATCGCCATCTTCCATCTAAGCCTGACCCACACCACCAGCCAGGCCATCGCACACGTCATCGCGGAAGGCTGATCGTTCAATCCCGCTCATCGGCTTCGCATGGCGAGATGTTCGACCGCATGGCGGCAAACCCGCACAGGCTGGAACGCCACTTCGGAGCTTATCTTAGTGGCACAGGCTTCCAGCCTGTGCTCCTTTGAGCGATGCTTCCAGCCGCGCGCTCTACGGCGCGACTACTTCGCTGGTGTCGCCGTGGGTGTCGCTTCGGCGCGGGCGTGGAAAAGCAGCGGCGGTTTGTTCAACTGGCTGTAGCTGAAGTCGCTTATTGAGTAGAGCGTCTTGCTCGCCGTCGAAATCGCATAGTAGTCGGTGCGCGGCCCCGCGGGTTCTCCCGGTTCCGTCGCTCCGGTCGGCTTCAGGACGATCTTCGACAGCTTTACCGTTCCGATCTCTTTGCCGTCCTTGCCGGACAACGTGATCACGATTCCGGGCTGGTCCAATCCGAATGGCACCGGCGAGACCATCGGGTCGGCAACGATCCCCACGCCCTTCAGGTCGCGCACCTCGTCGAGGAACCGCTCCACCACGGGAACGTCGGCGGGAACGGTCTTGCCGCTTTCCTCGATATCCCATTTTCCGCCGGCGGCGCGCTTGAGCGTGAAGTGATCCGACCCGACTTTCACGTCGGCGCTTTCGACCTGTGAGGGCTGGAAATCGAAGACGGTCTTGTCGCGCAGATCGAACAGCGTGCGATCTAAATTACCCAACACCCATTCGTGCACGGTGTAGACCGGCGTGCGCTCGCCCCGCCGCACGTAGATGCCGTCTTTGCCCTGCTCGGTCTGCTTGAACCCGAACAGCAGCGACTCCGAAGCGGCGCCCTTGCCGTAGATCGTGACCGTCAGATGCGGCTTTTCCAGGCCGTACTGCGCGACGCTGCTCGGCATATCCACGATAAAGTCGGCGATCTTGGCATTGACGAGAGTGCTGAGCAGTTGGCGCACCTGGGTCGGATCAGCGAGATAGTTGCCCGGCTTGACGATTCGCCACTTGTCGCCGTCGCGGACGATCTCGATGGTTAGGCCGTTGTCTTTCGCGATCGTAAATCGCGTGACGTCGTCCATCTTGAACGTCATCAGGTCGCGGCTGCGAAGCTGATCGACCGTCTTGTTCATCCCGGATGGAAACGCCGACGAGGTCAGCATCACCGCCGGTTTGTCGGTCATCTTGATGTACGCGTTGAAGCCGATCGGCGTGGTCTTGCCGACTTCAATTCCGGGCAGGGTCTTGCCGTCGTAGGTCGTTACCGTGACGATAACCGCAGGCTTGGCGAGGCCGAACGGCTCCAGTTCCGTGGCATTGTCGTCAACGGTCTTGGTAACCTCCGCATCGGCGATAGCGCGCGCCAGATTGTTTACCGTCGTCTGGTCGGCATCGACGCCGACCGGCTTGACCAGTCGCCAGTCGCCGCCCCTGGGACGTTCGATCACGATGTCGCGGTCGGGATACTTGAGCTCGATTTGGGCGATATCGCCGGGATCGAGAGTCAGGACCTTCTGCGCCGTCTCCGGCTTGGTGTAGTACGCGCTGTAGTATGCGTACCCGCCCAGCAGCGCGGCGAGAATCAGAACGACGATCGTGTTGCGAATGCGCATCGGAGCAGCAAGCGGGTCGCGCGCGCGTTAATTGCGCCGCTCCCACCACACCGCGATTCCGGCGATCAACAGCAATTCCGGCAGGAACAACACCGAGAGCGCGAACACGACGCTGAATTGATCAACGGTAAGCCGGAAACGCGATGCGCGCAGGGAACGCGGCCGAATCGAAATCGAATTTTCCTCGCCCGCGAGCCAATCGGCGCTGTTCACGAAAAAGTCGCGGTTGAAGAAATTGCTGATGTACTGATTGTTGACGAAGTCGGTGCTGCCGAACACCACCATCCGCGCGTCGCCCTTGCCCCATCCGAGCTCCGTGAGCTCGCCATTCACCGCGACGGCGACGTTAATCGGTCCGCGCGTATCCTTCGCGGTGAGTTCCGCTTTCTGCTGCTTGAACAGCGTATCGAGGTCGGTCTCCGCCCACGAGGTTTCGCTGGTCTTGGCGAGCGGCGTGACGGTCAAACCGCTCTTGAGATTGCTTTCTATCGTGAGCGATCGCGTCATCGGGAACACGGTACGTTGCTTGAAATCGTGCGTAATCGGATGGTCCCCGTAGTCCTGCACGATGGGATTCAGTCCGAGCGCGGGGCCGGCGAACAGGCGGACGACCTGGTCGACCACGATGTCATCGCCGACCTTCACGCCCCATTGCGCAACCAGATCGGCCAGCGCTTTTTCATCGATCGACTCGTCGGGGCGCTCGGGACGAAACATCGAGATGACGCGCCCTTCCCGCTTCAGATAAGCCTGGAGCTGCTCGATCTCATGCGGAAGCAGCGGCTTCTCCGGGCCCGCAATCACCACCATCGTTGTGTCGTCGGGCACTTTGGGAAGCTGCGCCAGTTCCAGCTTGCGAACCTCGTAGCCTTCGCCTTCGAGGTCTTTTTTCAGCTCGCCATAGCCGTCGCTGTTCTGCGCGTCCTCGGGATCGGCCTCACCGTGGCCATCGAGAAACTCGATTACCTTCTTGGTGCTGCTGGTGGCCCGGATTATCGCGTTGGTCAGCGCTTCTTCGCTGAGCTCGGTGACATTGGTCCCTTCGCCCTTTTCCTCGCCGCCGACCTGGATGTGCGTCGTGTTCATCACCGAGACTTTGTAACGCTCGGCGAGTTCCGGATGCTTGTCGGGATCGACGAGCTGATACGTGACCTTGGGCGACGCGTATGCGTAGGTCGCATAAAGATCGCGCGCGGTCTCGTTCTCGCCGCCCGGAAAGAACCCGATCAGTTTGATTGGCTCCTTGAGGTTCCTGACCACCTGCTCCGATTGGCTGGAGAGGCTGAAGACTTTCTCGGTCGTCAAATCGAGCCGCCGGTGATGCTGGCTGGAGATGTAGTTCACCCCGATGACGAGCGCCACGAAGGCGAGCGAATAGACGACGGCGTTGGCGCCGTAGCGCGTGGAGCGCTGGCCCACGATCGTGCCGATCGCCGATCCGCTCGACGTGATCCACAGCACCAGCGCAAAGACGCCGCCGACCAGGTTTACCCAGACAAAGAAGCGAAACCCCGGCGCGATCTCGCGATCGACGAGGCCGAAGATCAGCAGGACGATGCCGATAATTCCGTAAAGCGCCGCAGACCGTCGCATCGTGCCCGCCCCTTCTATCGCCAACGCGCCGACTCAACCGAGCGCTGCGTCAAAAACAGCGCCACGAAGATGAGGCTGAAAAAGTAAACGATGTCCCTGGTGTCGATGATGCCGGTTACCATCTGCGAAAAATGATCGGTAATCGAAAGATACCGCAGCAGATCGGAAACCCATCCCGAGCTGCCGGTCTGCGCGGGCCACGAGATTACGTACAAAAGCAGCAGCGCGCCGAAACAGGTGATCGCCGCGATTATCTGATTCTGCGTCACCGAACTCGTAAACAGTCCCACCGCCACGAAGCTGAGCGACAGCAACGCAAGGCCCAGGAAGCCCGCTACCATCACTCCCACCTCGGGATTTCCGAACACCACGAGGATGATCGGAAAGATCGCGGCCAGACCGATCATGATGAGCATGAATGCTGCCGCCGCGATAAACTTGCCCGCGACGATTTCGCCGGTGCGCACCGGGGCCGTCAGCAGAAATTCGTAAGTGCCGGTCCGCTTTTCCTCCGCGAAACTGCGCATCGTGACCGCCGGCACCAGGATGACCAGTACGATCGACATGTTGTGCAGCAGCGGCTCGATAACGCGCTGGTTCAGGTTCATATGCTCCAGCACCTGCGGATTCTGCATCGCCGCGTACATCTGCAGGACGATCTGGAAGTAGCTGAGCAGTTCAAAGAAAAAGAATCCGGCCAGCAGCATGAACACGGTCATCACCACGTACGCCACCGGCTGCACGAAATAGGTCGCGAGCTCTTTGCCCGCAATTGTAAATGCGTTTTTCATTGCGGAAACGCGGGAAGCCTAAGCGTGGCCCGCCCCCACCTCCTCCAGCGTTTCCTCGGCTTCCGCACCGGTATGGCGTTCCTTGGAAATCGCTTCCAGGAAGACCTGCTCCAGCGTAGTCCCGGCCGGAATGTCGGATATCTTTTCTTCGAGCACCACGTGGCCTTCGGCGACGATCACGACCTTGTCGCAGATCTGCGAAACCTCCGGCAGGATGTGCGTCGAAAGCACCACTGTCCGGTCTCCAGACAGGGTTTTGATGAGTCCCCGTATCTCGTGGATTTGGCGCGGATCGAGGCCGATCGTCGGCTCGTCGAGCACTAGCACCGGGGGATCGTGAATCAGCGCCTGCGCCACTCCGACGCGCTGCCGATAGCCCTTGGAGAGCTGGCCGCAAATTCGGGTGCGCATGTCCTTGAGACCGCATACCTGCAGCGCGTGCTCGAGCGCGTCTTCCAGCTTGGCGCGCGGGACGCCGCGCAGCTTCGCGACAAAGCGCAGATACGCTTCCACGCGCATGTCCACGTAAAGCGGAGGATTTTCCGGCAGATAGCCGATTTTCCGGCGCGCTTCGAGCGATTGTGTGAAAATGTCCAGTCCGTCCACCAGCACGGTGCCCGCGGTCGCCGGCATGAAGCCGGTGATTATTCGCATCGTGGTGGTTTTGCCGGCGCCATTCGGGCCCAGGAAGCCAAGAATCGAGCCGCGCTCGGCCTTGAACGATACGTCACGGATCGCGACGAAGTTGCCGTAGAGCTTGGTTAGATTTTTGACCTCAATCATTCAGTCATCTGCCCTGGGGCCGCCGTCCGGCGGTCACGATTTCCTGTCAGTAATGACGAACTCCCGATGCTTTGAATTCGACGCCACCGGGCAACCGCTTAGTTAAACGACCACGGCACGCAGAGTCAATACGATCTACGCTAGTATCCCGAGTTGGAAGTTCGTTGAAAATATCGCCCGTCAACGACTTTCGGGACAGCTTCAGCCCAAATAACAGACGCCGCTTCGCGTGAAGGATTTTGTTCTGGTCCCCCTTCCCGTGCCCGCCTCCAGCCTTGCGGAGGGCAGGCGGGAAGGGGTTAGGCGTCGCTCCTTTTCTGTTGCGAACTTCCAACTCAGGACGCTAGACCCGCACAACCATTATTTTCTCTCATGATCGCCCGCTGTCACGTTTTCATTGCCGACCGCATCGGGTAGTTTCAAGTTATGGCGGAAAGCAGGCGTGACCTGATCCTGGTAGACGGCTCCGGTTACGTCTTCCGCGCCTTCCACGCCCTGCCCGAGCTGAACAATTCGCGGGGAATGCCGGTCAACGCCGTCTACGGCTTCATCCGGATGCTGATGAAGCTGCTCAAGGACACGCGGCCGTCGCATATCGCGGTAATTTTCGATTCAGCCAAGAGAACTTTTCGCGACGACCTTTTCGAGGACTACAAGAAAAACCGGGTCGAAACCCCCAGCGACCTTATCAAGCAGATTCCGTATATCCATCGCGCTGTCGATGCGTTTCGCATCAAGACGATCATCCGCGATGGTGTCGAAGCCGACGACGTCATCGGCACGCTCGCCACCCAGGCCGCAAAACATGGCTTCGACACGGTAATCGTCACGTCCGACAAGGATTTCAAACAGATCGTCGGGCCTCATCTGACCCTGTGGGACACGATGGGCGATAAGCGGACGGGGGTTCGCGAAATAAAGGAACGATACGGCGTCGAGCCGCGCGCGCTCATCGATATCCAGGCCCTGACCGGCGACTCCATCGACAACGTCAAAGGCGTGCCGGGAATCGGTGAAAAGACCGCTGCCGCGCTGATCCAGAAATTCGGCGACCTCGACAATCTGTACGCCCATCTCGATCAGGTGCCCGATTCCGGAATTCGCGGTGCCGCGAAAATCGCCGCTCTGCTGAGCGAATATCGTCCGCAAGTCGAGCTGGCACGCAAACTCGTCCGCATCGACACCGAGGTTCCCCTGGATATGGCGCCCGATGATTGCGAATGGAAGGGAATTGACGATCACGCAACGGCAGAGCTGATGCGCGAAATGGAATTCCATTCGATGCTTCAGGAAATCCGCCCGAGCCAGGCCGAACTGCCGATGGGAACCCATGCGCAGAAGGCGGTTGCGCGCGGCGACCTCGGCAAGATTCTCGATGAACTCAAACAGGCGCCGCGAATCTCTCTGGTTCTGGCAACGGATGCGTCCGGCGCAGACAGCTTGCAGCTCCATGGCGCGGGAAAGAGCCATGTGCTGGATCGCGATTTGATACGCGAGGCCGCGCCAATCTTATCTGCGCCAACCCCACCTAAATCGACTCACGATGTGAAGACGCATCTGCGCCGTCTGGCGGCACTCGGAATCGACCTCCGCGGGGCCGATTTCGACACGATGCTGGCAGGCTTCCTCGTGAACTCTGGGCGCTCTGAGCCCTCGCTCGACGATCTCTATCATGACTATCTCGCCCCGCTGGGCCAGCGGAACGAATCGCTGGCGCAGGCCGAAATAGTTTCCGCGCTGCATGATGCGCTCGCGCCCAAGCTTGTGGAACAAGGACTCGACAAGCTGTTCCGTGAAATCGAGATACCGATCGCAGCGATCCTCGCCGAAATGGAAGAGACCGGCGTCGGCATCGATGCCGCGGCGCTCAAGGAGATCGGCAACGAATTCGGCAAGGAAATCGCGCGGCTGGAATTGGAATGTTATGAAGCCGCCGGCCGCAAGTTCAATCTGAATTCACCGATCCAGTTGCGCGAAATTCTGTTCACCGAATTGAAGCTTCCGGTCAAGGGAATCAAGAAAAGCAAAAGCGGATACTCGACCGATGCGGACACGCTGGAAAAACTAGCGGCCGTCCATCCCCTGCCGCGCAAGCTCGTCGAATATCGCGTGCTCGCCAAACTCAAATCGACCTACGCCGATGCGCTCGGGGAGCTGATCGACCGCTCTACCGGGCGCATCCACACCACCTTTCATCAGGCGCTTGCCGCGACCGGACGGGTTAGTTCCAGCGATCCGAATTTGCAGAATGTCCCGACTCGCAGCGAGGCCGGCCGCCGCATCAGGCGCGCCTTTGTCGCCCGCGATGGGTACGTGCTTCTGTCGGCCGACTATTCGCAAATCGATCTGCGCGTGTTGGCGCATCTGTCGGGCGATCCCACGCTGGTCGAAGCGTTTCAACGCGGCGAGGACATCCACATGCGCACCGCCACCGAGGTGTTGGGCATCACGGCCGACCGCGTCGATGCGGACGCACGGCGTCTCGCCAAGGTAATCAACTTCGGCATCATCTATGGAATGGGTCCGCAGCGGCTGGCCGGCGAACTAGGAATTCCGCTTGCCAATGCTTCGGATTACATCAAGCGCTATTTTGAACGGCTGGCTGGCGTGAGCGCCTGGTTCAAAGAGACTTTGGAGCAAGCCCGCAAGGATGGGTTCGTCACCACGATGTTCGGGCGAAGACGCTATTTGCCCGAGCTCAATGGCCCGCCCGGCGGTGCGAGGGCGCAGGCCGAGAGAATCGCGATTAACACGCCAATTCAGGGTACTGCGGCGGACTTGATAAAAGTGGCGATGATCAGGCTACATAGCGAGATTCGGCGCCACGAACTGGCGGCCAAAATGGTCATGCAGGTGCATGACGAGCTGCTTCTCGAAGTGCGAGAAGACAGCCTGAAAGAGGCGGGCGAGGCCGCACGTCGTGAAATGGAGGGGGTGGCCGAACTGAAAATACCCCTCAAAGTTGACCTGAAATGGGGGACAAACTGGGCTGAAATGAGCGGTAATGGGTAGATTGACCTGAATTTCGCCGCCTTACCCCCGTCTAATCCATTGAGAACCCAAGGCCGCCAGGACGGTGACGAAGCCGAGCTTATAAAACGGGCCAGCAAAGGTGACCACGAAGCCTTCGGCACATTGGTTGAGCGTTACCAGAGGCGGGTCGCCAACGTCGCGTTCGCGGTGGTGCATAATCAGGATGATGCAATCGAACTCGCGCAAGAGACTTTCGTACGGGCATATGAGAACCTCCGGAAGTTCGAAGCGCGTTCCAGCTTCTCGACCTGGCTCTATCGAATCGCCGCGAATCTGGCGATCGATTTCTGGCGGCGCGAAGGCCGCCACGTGGTTCTGCGCGGTGAGGATGCCGAAAATGAAATGCGGCGCCTGCCAACCGAAAAAGGTGATTCATTCAAAGCTGCAAGCCGCAGCGAACTCTCCGGGCGCCTTTCCAAGGCCTTGGAGGAGTTGACGCCGGAACATCGCACCGTGATACTTTTACGCGAAGTGGAAGGATTGTCCTACGACGAGATTAGCGAAGTGCTGCAATGCCCGCGCGGCACGGTGATGAGCCGTCTACATTACGCACGCTCGCGGATGCGTGAACTCCTCAAAGACATCGAGGTGGTCTGAGGGCACGATGGTTGATTGCAGCCATATCAGCCTAATGCTCGGCCCCTTCGAGGATCAGGCCCTCGAACCCCACGAGTATCAGGAAGTCGCCTTTCATCTGGCTCGCTGCGAGAAGTGCACCGCCGAGCTTGCGGACTACGGCACGCTCGGCCGCGAGTTGAGAACGATATTTACTCCAGAATTGCCGCTCGAAGGCTTCAAAGACGCCGTGATGAAGCGGATAACGGAAATTCCGGTTCCGCTGAGCGCGCGGCTGGGGCGTTTTTTCGGCGGCATCGGCGATTTCTTTCCCAGCGGATTCGGGATGGCCACCGCGGCCGCGGTGGCCGCGGCGCTGACGGTGGTGATTGCAGGACCGTATGCGCGAATGCTGGTGAATCGCGCGGCTCCCACGCACGAAATCGCCAAGGTTGAACGGGCGGTCGAAGCTATTCCCAAAGAAGGTGTCGCGTCGGTGCGGCAGGATGTGGAGGAGATGGAAGAAGAACCGGAGCCTATCATTTCGAAGCTCGAATCCGACATTCCTTCGGTCGCGGTCTGGAATGAACCGAAAATGGACACGACCGTCATCTGGCTGCCGGACCAGCCCTAAATTGCTAATGCTCATTCGTCCGCGAAACTTTGCTCTGATCATCGCCGTGTCCTTCGCACTAGCCGCGCAGGGACGCGTCTCAGCCCAAGCGACCCATCAGCAGGTCATCGTCATCCAGATCGACTCCGTGATGGCCGCCGACACCAATGAGGGCGTGGATCCGCGACTCGGCCCGATGGGCGTGCGGCTGCGGAAGATCTTCAACTACAGCACCTACGTTCTCGTAAACGAGCAGAATGGGCGCGCGGAAATCGGCAAGGTAGTCGAGTTCTCGATGCCCGGCGGACGGGTCCTGCACGTGGAGCCGCGCTCGATCAACGGCAACATGATCGCGATGGAAGTGCTGCTGTTCCAGGGCGAAAAGCCGATGCTGACGACCGACCTCAAGATGCCGAACAAGGGCTGGCTGATCGTCGGCGGACCCCACTACCAGCAGGGCGAACTGATCATCGAGATCGGCGCAAACACCGGCGACGACACCGCATCTCCGACCGCCTCCGCAGCACCGGATAAGTAGACCCCCGCTCTAAATTGCTCCGAATCCTTCTCTTGTCGTAGATCTTCGCTCTACTCTGACGCGCGCCCTGATCCGCCCCTCGCCCGCTCACGCGAAGCGTCCGCCTGAAAAAGCGGGAGAGCGGGGTACGCGACGAGGGTCGCGACACATCAGGAAAGAAACAGCGAGCGGCGTAAAAGGCCTTCTCCCGTTGGGGAGAAGGTGGCGCGTTGCGCGCCGGATGAGGGGAACCATCGAATCAAAATGATTGTGCTGTTTCTTGGAAGGTCGCGCGGCGTGAGGGTTGCGCTTTTTTGCAACCCGCGTGACGCGCGGGTGAGGATGCAGAGAAACGACCTGACCTGCCCCCAGGTTATCCCCTCTTCCGCTCTCTGGCAGATGCGACAGTGTTCATTGCCGCGGGTCCCTAGAAGTGTCTTCTTTCCCAGTTAGTCGATCTGACGCGCGGGTCGTATGTCCCTCGCCCGCTTAGTTGCGGGAGAGGGTCAGGGTGAGGGTTCTGATTCCGCCTGCTCCATTCCAGGAGCCTCGTGAAAATCCTGCACCCTCGGCCTTGGATTTGCGATACGGAGAGTACCTAGCGCGGCGGCATTCTCAGCGCCCCGTCCAGGCGGATCGTCTCCCCGTTGAGCATCGCGTTTTCGATGATGTGGCGTGCCAGCGCCGCGTATTCGCGCGGCTGGCCCAGCCGCTGGGGAAACGGAATCTGCGCGGCCAGCGCTTTGCGCGCCGGGTCGGGCAATCCCGCCAGCATCGGGGTTTCGAACGTTCCCGGAGCAATCGTGCATATCCGGATTCCCACCGACGCGAGATCGCGCGCGATCGGAAGCGTCATGCCGACCACGCCGCCTTTCGATGCGGAGTAGGCGGCCTGCCCTATCTGTCCATCGAATGCCGCGACCGAGGCGGTGTTGACGATCACGCCGCGCTCTCCGTCCGCATTGGGCTGGTTCTTCGCCATCTGCGCGGCAGCCAGCCGAATCACGTTGAAGGTGCCCGAGAGATTTACCGCTATAACCTTATCGAACAGGTCGAGCGAATGCGGTCCTTCCTTGGTGATCGTGCGCATCGCGCGGCCGATTCCGGCGCAGTTGATTGCGATATGGACGCCGCCGAACTTGGCGACCGTCTTTGCGATCGCATCGGCGACTTCCTTGTCCGAAACCACGTCGGCCACGACGAAGATTCCATCGAGCGAGTCTGCGACTTTCTGACCGGGTGATGAGGGCAAATCCAGCACGGCGATTTTCGCGCCCGCGGACGCCGATTCCCGCGCGGTTGCTTCGCCGAGTCCCGATCCGCCGCCCGTGATGAGTGCAATTGTATTATTCAGGTTCATGCCGACCTCGCTGACAGACTAGCTTCGAACCGAAGGAAATTATGACTCGTCCATCTCTGATGCAAGGCAACCGATCGACGCTCATAGAGCGGGCTGCGCCAGGAATCACAGGTTAAAACCTGTGCCACTGAATTCTATTTTTTCAGAACCATGATCTGCATTCTTTGTTCTGAATTCTTGAATGCGTGGCGCGGGCGCAGTCCTCGCGCATTGATCGAGGGTGTCGACAAACACCCGTTGCAAACAATCTGGAGCGCGCGATGCGATCGTCGAGAGTCGCAGAATGTCATCCCGAGAAGCTTGTGAAGAAATTGAGTGGAGCCGTTCGTCGTGGAAAGCAGAAAAAGATCGACTTAACCCCGTTCCCCTTCCCGTGCGGGAAGGGGAACCAGACACAAAAAGAAATCGATTCTGAGAGTGGCGCCGGCGTCCCGCCGGTGGACGCGTAGCGTCGGCCGGAGATGTAGCACGAGCCCAGTGCTCTCGCATTGATCGAGGCTGTGCATAAACACCCGAATGTGGATGCGTAACTTTCTTAGACGTTGAAACGTAATCCGAGGCCGCGTAGGCTTCCGCACATGGTTGATCCCGGCTCAGCATATTCATCCGTTTTTCCTGCCACCAACGCGCCGCTCCACCAAGTTGCGCGGCCGCTTACTTCGAGTCACAGACCGTCAAAAATTGACCGAACCGGAGGAAAGCCAAAATATTTTTTTACAAAACAAACCCAATTTATCCCTGATTTCCCTGCGTTATTTTGGGTTTGCCTAAAATTTAGGCGCGCGCGCCAGCCTGCCTGGAGCCTGAGCCCTGCCCTAATCGGGGCTAGTGCGTGCCGGCGGAATCCCGGATCAACTGATTGCGATTGCGGTGCGCTCGGCCAGGAGCTGGCGGGCCGCATCGACGTTTTCGGCTGTTCCCGCCAGGCCAACGACATCGCCTTCCTGCAGCACCTCGGCTCCCGTCGGCACGATCACACCGTCGTCGCCGCGCGCAATCGCGATAGCCGCGGCTCCCGTCGCGTTGCGCAGATCGATCGACGACAGCGTGCGGCCTATCGCCGACGCGCCCGCTTCGAGCCGTACCGGCGTAATCATGCCGAGCCCGGGAATCTCCCCACTACTATGCGACGCCGCGCGCGTCTTGGTCAGCGATTCGGCCAGCGTCTCCATCAACGCATGCATCTGGCCACGCATCTTGCCGGCGCTCCGCCATATCACGATGCCCATCAGGCTAACGCCGATTATCATGGCTCCCAATCCTTCGAGCGGTTCCAGGAAGGGCTGGATCAATGCCAGCAGCGGAGCCACCACCACCAGCAGCAGAGTCGCCTGCAGGATCGAGCTGAGCGCCTCGGCCGGTCCCGTCAGCGCGCCGGTCTCATCGCGGCTGTGCGCCGTGGAGAGAGTCTTCAGCACCAGCGTCTGCGCGAGATCACGTGCGCCGAAATACATAAGCACCATGAAAGGGACGCACGCTACGACGGCGGCAATGTCGACTAACAGTTCGCTTTCAAAAAAATCGATGCCCAGAACTTCGACGATGTAATGGGTCAGCCCGACGTAGTCGATGTCGTTGCCGATCATAATCGCGGCGATAGCAACGCAACTGACGCCGATCATGATGATGGGCCGAAGAATCATGACGGCGGGCACCGCGCGCCGCCTGATACGGTACATCAGCGAGTCGTACAGCAGTTGCATCGTGCCGATGCTCGTCGGCATGCGGCTCGCGACGAACTCCCCAAGCGGAGCCGATGCGCGAATCATGAAAGGAGTCGTGAAGGTGGTTACCGCCGAGACCGCGATTGCGAGCGTATAGAGAAAATCGCGGGTGGCATGCGTGGAGAGTCCGAGACCGGCGATGATGAAGGAGAACTCGCCTATTTGGGTCAAGCTCATGCCGGCCTGAACCGAAGTCTGCACGTCAACGCCGGAGAGCATCGAGGCGATCGTCACGCCAAACAGCTTGCCCACGATCACGACGATCACCAACAAGGTCATCGCCAGCCAATGCTCCGCGACCATCGCCGGCTCGATCATCATCCCGACCGACACGAAGAACACCGCGCCAAAGATATCGCGCACCGGCGCAACCAGATGCTCTATGCTTTCAGACTCGCCCGACTCTGCCACCATCGAGCCCGCCAGGAATGCCCCCAACGCAACCGAATATCCTGCGTGCTCGGCGATAATCGCGAAGGCGAAACAGACCCCGATGCTGGCGACAAGAGTGGTCTCGGAGCGCCCGAGGCGCACCACCATCCGAATCGCGCGTGGCACGATGAGCAAGCCCCCGCAGACCAGCACGACCAGGAACAGCGCCAGCCTTCCCACCGTCCACGCCATCATCTGCGCGGTGAGACCGGCTCCGGAAGCCAGCGCCGTCAGCACCGCGAGCAGCATGACCGCGGTCAGGTCTTCGGCGAGCAGCACCCCGAAGACCAGATCGCTCAGGCTCTTGCTGATATTTCCTTGCTCGCCATAGGCCTTCGCCACGATGGTCGTGCTGGAGATAGAGAGTGCGACCCCCGTGAAGATGCTCTCGAGCGAAGTCCATCCCAGCTCGCGGCCGACAATGTAGCCGAGCCAGACCATCAGCCCCACTTGCAGCGCCGTCACAAAGCCCGCGGTCGGACCCAGGCGCAGAAGCTTGCTGATGCTGAACTCGAGACCCAGCGCGAACATCAGCAGAATCACCCCGAGTTCCGACAGCGCGTGAATGCGGGCCGTGTCAGCGAGCAGCGGAATGAACGTAACGTTAGGTCCTACCACCATCCCCGCGATCAGGTAGCCGACCACGACCGGCTGCCGAATGCTCTGGAACAGCACGGTTGTGACCGCCGCCACGCAGAGAACCAGGCCGAGGTCTTCCAGAAAGGTATGCGAAGCAAACAGCATCGTTCCGTCAAGCGCCGGTACGAGTACCGAAAACGGCGCCCCGTAATTCTATATGACGGGAACGAGAAACCAATCGTGCCGCATAAAAATGCCGCACTTACCAACGCGGTCGGGAAACGCATGTCCGCGGTCAGACGTGATCAGACGTCGGCCACGCGCGGCATCACCTTGGTCCAGAACAGCTCAATCGTCTTCATAAGGCGGTCGTGCGGCAGCAGGCCATTGTACATCCACGCGAATATCCATCGCACCGGCAGCCGCTTCATGAACGATTCGAGCTGGCGCGTGACCGTGTCGACCGTGCCGACAAACGCCAGCCCGTCGTTCCAGAGATCGGCGCGCTCCTTGGTCTCGGGATCTTCCATGCCGGCCGAGAACCCGAAGGGTTCGAACCACTCGTGCCCGCAGAAATAGCCGCTGTCATGCCAGATCGCGCGCGCTTCTTCGTCGGTGCCGGCAATCACCACATCGCGCAGCACGCCGATCCCCTCTCCGAAGGGATTGCCGGATACATCCGAATAGAGCTTGCAGAGCTGCGCTTCGTATTTCGGATGAAGCGGAGGAAGGATCGCGGTGACACCCTCCTGCGCGCACCATCGGATGCTCCGTTCCGACGACGCGAACGGCTGGAACAACGGCGGATGCGGTTTCTGGACCGGCTTGGGTACCACCGCGACCGAGCGCACCACTCCGTTCTCCACGCCACCGCCCCACTTCCGCGTCGCATCGAGAGTCCACGGCGTTTCGCCCGCGGGCACGCGCCAGTATTTGCCGTTGAAGGTCAGAAAGTCTTCGGTCCAGGCTTTCTTGATGATGCGGAAGCATTCCTCGAATGCCGCGCGATTGGCCGCATCGATTTCGTCGTGCTGATGGGGCAGCGCGCCGTGGATGCCGTGGGTCTGCTGCGCCATTATGTCCACCCATCGGCGCTGATATCCGCGCGCGAAGCCCGCGTTGGCCCGCCCGCCCGACATGTGATCGAGCATCGCGATGTCTTCGGCGACGCGAATCGGATTCTGCGACGGCAGCACGATTCCCAATTGCCCGACGCGCAACCGCTTCGTCTGCATCGCGATATACAAATCCAGCAGCACAGGGTTGTTGGAGAGTTCGAAGCCTTCGACGTGGAAGTGATGCTCGGTGAAACTGATCGAGTCGTAGCCCAAGTCATCGGCGAGCCGCGCCTGCGCCGAAATATCGTGCAGCATCTCGTCGTACGCTTCGCCATTCAGGCCAATCTTGCCCTGCTCGATCTGATCCTTGCTTCCAACCGTCGGCAAATAGAAGAGCGATACCTTCATGCTTCACCCCCGAGACTGCGCGCCCGACACGCTCGGCCGAATGTAGAACCAACCGCTTGGCCGCGGCAAGCGAGATGAGTCACCGCGGCCGTACGCGCCGCCGCGGAAAGTCGGGCGGCACCGCAATGAAAGCCGCCAGAACCGCGACCGTGAATCCCGCGTATAAAACGGCGAAGACCCACGGCGGCCAGTCGTAGAAGATCAGTCGATGCACCCAGTAGCCGACGAAGTCGCCCGGATAGGCCGTATCGCCGGCGCGAACGCGGAGCCGGTCTTCCAGCAAGGTCAGCGGGCAGATCATACCGATCAGCGCCTCGACCAGCACCAGCGTGATAGCGGCCAGATGGATGACGCGGAACCAGAAATTGCGAGCCCATCGCACCCCCAGCGCGGCGCCGGCAAGAATCGCGGCGAACCCCAACACGACGAACGCCACATAGGCCGCGTGAAACACGACCACCGCGTCCGCGAGCATTCGCCATCGCGTCATCTGGCAATCATCATTCCTTTCCCTTCCCGAAGTGCAAGCGCGTCTTTGCGGCGCCCGGAGCGTCGGGGTTATACTCCGCTAGTTTCCAACGTACCGATCGGTATTGAAGTCGCGCGCGAGCGATAAGGGAGAAGGCACGATGCGGCTCAAGGACAAAATCGCGCTCGTCACCGGGGCCGGCTCCGGTATCGGCGAAGCAACCGCCAAAACCTTCGCCCGTGAAGGCGCGACCGTGGTAATCGCCGATCTCAACGATGACGGCGGCAGGCGCGTCGCCTCCGAGATCCGCAAAGCGGGAGGCGCAGCGGAGTTCTTTCACGCCGATGTCGGCGAGCCGCCCGAAATCGAGCGGATGATTCGGTTCGCCGTCGATCGCTTTGGCCGCCTCGACGTGCTGCACAACAACGCGATCTTCACCACCGTCGGTCACGTCGGCGAAATTACGCTCGAAGGCTGGCAGAAGACCATGGATGTGGGGCTGACCGCCTACTGGTATGCGACCAAGTGCGCGATCGAGGTAATGTTGCCGCGCAAGCACGGTGCGATCGTCAACACGGCGTCGGTCTCGGGACTCGCCGGCGACTACACGCTCGGCGCTTATAACGCCGTCAAGCACGGCGTGGTCGCGCTCACCAAGACAACCGGAATCGAGTACGCGCGCAAGGGAATCCGCTGCAACGCGGTGTGCCCCGGCCCGATTGCGACTCCACCACTGTTGCGCCTCGAAGATGCGCGCCCCGATGTCGTCGCGCGGATTCGTGAAGCGATTCCGATGGGCCGCCTCGGAGAGCCGCAGGAAATTGCCAACGTGGTGCTGTTCCTTGCATCCGATGAAGCGTCGTTTGTGACGGGATCTTTCTTTGTTGCCGACGGCGGATTGTGGGCGCATTCTGGTATGCCGAGTTTGTCCGGCGCAGGGCCCGAATGGTAATTGCAGATCAGTAGGGAGGTAGTAACGATGTCGCAGCAGCAGCTTCAGTCTCTCATCCAAATGTTCAAGTCGCAGCCGCAGAACCCGAATGCCACGGTGCAGGAGTCGCGTGCGGGTTTCGAGATGATAGCCGGGATGTTTCCCGTCGAGGCCGATATCAAGTGCGAACCTCTTAATGTCAGCGGCGTCAAATCCGAATGGGTGAGCGCACCCGATGCCGATGCGGGCCGCGCAATCCTTTATCTTCACGGCGGCGGCTACGTGATCGGTTCGATCAATACTCATCGTTCGCTGGCCGGGCGGCTTTCGCGTGCGGCAAAAGCGCGCGTGCTGCTCATCGACTATCGCCTGGCCCCCGAAAATCCGTACCCTGCCGCCGTCGACGACGCGGTTGCGGCTTATCGCTGGATGCTCCAACAGGGGTTGAAGCCTTCGCGTATCGCTGTGGCGGGAGATTCCGCGGGTGGAGGACTTACGATTGCGACGCTGGTCGCGATTCGCGATGCGAAACTGCCATTGGCGGCGGCGGGCGTGCCGATGTCACCGTGGGTGGATCTGGAAGGTATCGGCGAGTCGATGACCTCCAAGGCGGCGGCCGATCCGATCGTGCAGAAGTCCGGGCTACTCAATATGGCGGCCGCGTACCTGAACGGACAAAATCCGCGTACACCCCTCGCAGCACCGCTGTATGCCGATCTTGCCGGCCTGCCTCCCCTGCTAATCCAGGTCGGCACCGCTGAGACCCTGCTCGATGACGCATCGCGGCTGGCCGAGCGCGCGAAGAAAGCGGGCGTGAACGTCACCTATGAGGCCTGGGAGAACATGATCCACGTGTGGCAGCTCTTCGCGCCGATGCTCGATGAGGGCCAGCAGGCGATCGACAAGGTCGGAGCGTTCGTCCGCAAGCATGCGGCGTGAACGACCGCGCTGCGGTCCGCGGCCGCTGCTCTGATGGACGCCGCCACAGACCGCGTTGCCACACTCGACTGGACGCGGCTCGAACGCGACCTCGATGATCGCGGCTACGCCCTGACGGGTATCCTGCTCACTCCGCAGGAATGCGCGAACCTCATCGCGCTCTACGACGACCGCGATCGCTTTCGGAGCCGGGTCGACATGGCCCGGTTCCGTTATGGTGTCGGCGAATACAAATACTTCGCCCGGCCATTGCCGGTCGACGTGGCGGAACTCCGCACCGCGCTGTACCGGCGGCTCGCGCCGATCGCGAATCGATGGTCAAAGGCGATGGGCACGGACGAGACCTATCCGCGCTCGCTCGCGGAGTTCATAAAGCTGTGCCATGCCCACGGGCAAACCGGGCCGACGCCGCTGCTGCTACGCTATGAAGCGGGCGGCTACAACTGCCTGCATCAGGACCTCTACGGCGAGATCGCCTTTCCTCTTCAGTTCACCTGCCTTCTGAGCCAGCGCGGCCGCGACTACGAGGGCGGAGAGTCGCTGCTCGTCGAGCAGCGACCGCGCGCACAATCGCGCGGCGGAGCCATCGGCCTCGACCTCGGCTGCGGCATCATCTTCCCCAATCGGTATCGCCCCGTCGCCAGCACCCGCGGGCACTACCGAGTAAACGTGCGCCACGGCGTCAGTACAGTCACCCGCGGCAACCGCCACGCCCTGGGCATAATCTTCCACGACGCCAAGTAGCCTTCGCACCTGTCGTCCACGACTGATCACGACTCGGCGGGTTCGGGCCGCGATGCCGCGAGGATTCTGGTGATTGCTTCGCTGCCACGGCCGTCGAGACTTAGCGCCGATATTTGATGCGTCACCAACGGTGGGCCTTCGCCGAGGTGGAATGATTTGACGCGCTCTTCGATTTCGTCGTCGGAGGCTACGGCGCGTTGATGCTGCCGCAGGTGCTCGATCCATGACTCGACGGTGAAGTATTCGACGAATCTGCCCGGGTCGGACGCATCGAAGAACAGTCCCCAGAACGTTGCCCCATCGCGCATTCTGATTGGGCGGAGCACTCGCGCCGTCTGCTCGAATTCGCGGGCGCGCGCGGGATCGATGCGATATTCGACGGTAACCAGAACCGGTCCGCTGTCCTGCGGGACCGCATCGGCCCACGGCGGCAGCGGCCAGTGGGGATTCGGCTGGAGATCCAGCTCCCGTTCCGAAATCAGGGGCAAGCGCAGCATCGCGATTGTTCCGACGATCATCGCCGCCGATCCGCCCGCGAGCGCATCGAGCAGGCTGTACCGTTCGGCTACCACGCCCCACAAGATTGCGCCGGCCGCCATTCCGCCCTGCACTACCATCTGGTAACAGGCGAGCGCGCGGCCCTGGACCCATCCTGGAACAGAGATCTGCGCGGCGACATTCAGCGATGACATCGCGATTACCCACGCAGCCCCCGCCATCGCGATTAATGCAAAGGCCACGATGGAGTTGCGCGTAAACGCGAGACCACTCATCGCAAGCGCAAAGGCCACCGTCGTCAGCACGACGATCGAATTGCGCGAGAGAATTTGGGTCAGACGCGGCAGCAATGCGCCGCCGATCACCGCGCCGCCGCCAAAGAACCCGAGCAAGACGCCGTAACCCGCCGCATCCAGATGCATCTGCCATCGCGCCAACACGGGGAGCACGGCCCACAGCGCGCTCGCGCCGATCACGAAGCCCCCGCTTTGCACCAGCACGGCGCGCAGCGCGGGCGAGTTGCGCACATAGCGGACCCCGGCGCGAACCGCACCCATCACGCGCTCGGCAGGCAACACTCCGGGACGCGGCGCACGCTCCCATTCGTACAGCGCCGCGATGACGGCGACGAACGACACGGCGTTGAGCAGGAAGGTTGGACCCGCGCCGGCCCAGGCGACGATTACGCCACCGATCGCAGGGCCTACCGCGCGCGCCACGTTGAAGTTGATGCCGTTGAGCGAGATCGCCGCGGTCAGATCGCTGCGCGTCACCAGCTCGGGAACGATCGCCTGCCACGCCGGCGCGTTCAGCGCCGATCCGACGCCGAGCGCGAAACTCAACGCAAGAAGAGTCCACGGAGTCGCGAGATGCGCGATCGTCAGCCAGCCGAGCGCGCCGGCCGCAAGGAGCATCCACGCCTGCGACACGATGAGCAGCCGGCGCCGATCGACGATGTCCGCGAGCGCGCCGGCGGGCAGCGCGAGAATCAGGATCGGCAGGCTGGACGCCGTCTGGATTAACGCGACCATCAGCGGCGATGGCGACAGCGAGGTCATCAGCCATGCCGCGCCGACGTTCTGCATCCAGGTGCCGATGTTGGAGACTAGCGCCGCGATCCAAAGCGCGGTGAAGATTCGGAGGCGGAACGGGCGCAGGATGCTCTCGACAGGCTTCTGGTCCAGGCGCCGCGGGTCGCGCCGCGGGCCGCCATATGCGACGAATCCACTCATTTCAGGCCGGAAAAAATTGGCGGCGCAAACGGCCGCCCGAGTTCAGAATCCGCTCAAGCAATACCGTGACGCAAGAACTTAGTCGTTGAGACGATTGATGCCGTCGAAGGCGGCGTTTTTGTAGCACTCGGCCAGCGTCGGGTAGTTGAAAACCGTGTTGACGAAGTAGTCGATAGTGCCTTTTAGCGCCAGCACGGCCTGCCCGATGTGAACCAGCTCCACTGCGCCATCGCCAAGGATATGAACGCCCAGCAATTCGCGGGTGTCGCGATGGAACACTAGCTTCAGCACGCCGATCTGCGCGCCCATGATCTGTCCGCGCGCGCTCTCGCGATACTGCGCTTTGCCAATCTCGTACGGGATGCCCTTTTCCGTCAGCTCGTCTTCGGTTTGTCCGACGAACGAGATCTCGGGAATCGTATAGATGCCGTAGGGGAAAAGTTCGGGTGAGTTCTTCACCGGCACCCCGAACGAATGACACACGGCGATACGGCCCTGCTCCGCTGACGTGGACGCCAGGCTCGGAAAGCCGATTATGTCGCCGGCCGCATAAATGTGCGGAACCTCGGTCTGATAGAAATCCTTGATCGCTATTCGGCCGCGCGAATCGGCGCTAAGGCCCGCCGCCGGCAGATCGAGCGCGCCGGTCGCGCCATTGCGGCCCGTGCTCGAGAGCACCTTGTCGGTGATGATTTGCTTGCCGCTCGCAAGGCAGGTCCGTACGCGGCGGATGCCCTGCTCTTCGAAGGGCTCGACCGAAGATACTTCCTCGCCCAGCCGCAGGATGACCCGCCTCTCGCGCATGTGGTACGCGAGCGTTTCGACGATCTCCGAGTCGACAAAGCCGAGCAGCTTCGGCCGCTTGTCGATCAGGGTCACGCGCACGCCCAGCGCCGCGAACATGCTCGCGTACTCGCATCCGATCACGCCGGCGCCCACGACGGCCAGCGTGCGCGGCAACTCGCCGATAGTCAGAATGTCGTCGCTGCAAAATACGTCGCGCCCATCCAGCGGCATGTGCGGGTCGCGCGCCGCTTCGGTACCGGTTGCGATGATGATCTTGTTCGCAGTGACGTTTCGCTGCCCGCCGTTGGCGATCGTATCCAGCCGCAAGGTATGCGCGTCGGCAAAGCGTGCGCTGGCGCTGGCCAGCTCGACGCCGTTGCGCACCAGTTGATCACGCATCACGTCGATCTCATGCCGCACCACCGGATCGACATGAAACAGCAGGTCCTTGAATGTGATCTTTTCCTTGACCCGGTAGGACTCGCCGTAGATGGCGTGTTCACGATAGCCGGACAGGTACATGATCGCTTCACGAATCGTCTTGCTGGGGATCGTGCCGACATTGACGCAGACGCCGCCGATAATCGGCTTGCGCTCGATTATGATTACTCGCTTGCGCAGCTTTGCGCCTTGAATGGCAGCGTGGTGACCGGCCGGGCCGGAGCCGATGACGGCCAAATCGTAATCGTATTGTTCCATCCGGTGCTTTGATGCCCCAATGCGGGAGAATCGAGCATCCCCGCTCGTGAGCGTATAGGCTCGCAAAATACCAAGCAATTATTGCCGCAGCGTGAATGGGCTGCCGATGCGGAAAGAAGAATTCATCACCAAGGCAATGCGGACTTTCGCCGCAAATACGAAAGAACCTATGGCATCGCGATTTCTTCGACTATCAGGCTCAGGCAGTTGGGTAAATCGAGGAATTTGAGTTCGTCGGGGCGGATGTCGGCCATATAGCGCGGCTCGTTGAATGCTTTGCGCATGTCGGCGATGCTGTCGAACCAGATCTCGGCGAGACCATCGAAGGGCGGCGCGCTGTTCGTACCGGGCACCGATGCCTGATCGGCGGTCGCGTGTGACTGCACGTACTTGCGCACATAGCGGGTAAACTCCGGGATGGTCTGGACGAAAGGGGCGTGTACGTTCTTCCAGTAATTATGAAATTGATCGGAAGACGTTCCCTGCTTGCGCTTGAGCATGCCCACGAGCTTTATCATTGCTTCCCTCCGGTTCGGCGCCGATTCGGCTTGTCTTTGACAAGCTTCCTGGCCAGGAAATAAAGGCTGTGGCCTTTCGGAAAGTCTTTTAGTTCCCCAAAAACCCGATAGCCCAGCTTTTCGTAAAGCGGACGGGCTTGAAAACTAAACGTGCCGAGCCCCGCATCGGTGCATCCGTTCGCGATCGCGCGCCGCTCGGCCGCATCAATCAATTTTGTCGCGTAGCCGCGCCCGCGATGCGGAGTGTCGACCCACATGAAGTCCAGATAAAACCATCTGCCCCAGCTATCACCTAGAGCGCCGCCGACTATCTCGCCATCGGTGGTGCGCAGGAAGAAATTTACCGAAGACCAGACCTGTTCGGGCAACCCCAGTGAGGCCGCGGCATGAAGGGAGATTCCCCGCCGGATCAGGCCTTGCAGTTCCGCCGACGGATACGAATCCATGACGATTCTGCCGCGGACATCCCTGGGGCCAGTGATCGGCCCTTCAGCGAGTGACTTCGACATGAGGTAGCGGCTGTGGCCCGGAATAGGATGGTCGCTCAATTCGGCCCAGAGCCGATAGCCTAGGCGTTCATAGAACGGACGCGCCTCGTAGCTACCGGTCCGCAGGTGCGTATTGGTGCAGTTCTTCGTAATCGCATACTCCTCCGCAGCCGCCATCAGGCCGGTCGCATAGCCGCGCCCGCGCCATTTGTGATCGACCCAGAGCGACCATACTTGCAGCCATCCGCCCCAGATGTCGCCGAGCAATCCTCCGCGCACGGCGCCGGCCGCATCCTTGATGAAGAACCCGACCGGGTAGTACTGCGGAAGACCGGTCGCCGCGATGTTGTGGTTGCTGACGCCCCGCACCACGGTCTCGGTCCATGCGCGCGGCGGATCCAGTTCCATGATGATCTTCGGTGTCGTCATCCCGCCCCGCTACTATATTTCCGGCCGAATTTCGACCGCTCGACCGCAACGCCTATAACGCGACGTCGCCGACCGCACCGCGAAGAGCACGGATATAATCGGCCGTCGCTCGCCGACTGATGGCCGCATCGGGGACCATCTTGTCGAAGCCGTGAAACGCGCCGGGATAAACATGCAGCTCGGCGCGCACGCGTGAATGCATCAGGCGCGTCGCGTAGGTGACGGCATCATCGCGCAGCAGATCGAGCCCGCCCACCATCAGATAGGAAGCAGGCAATCCCGCGAGATCCTGCGCCAGGACTGGTGCGGCGTAAGGGGAAGTGTTCGTTTCCGCATCGGGACCCAGATAATCGCTTCGATAGAACAGCGCCATGCTGCGATCGAGGACGATGCCCTTCGCTGCCATCGCATGGGTGGACGGCGCCTGCATCCGACTGTCGAGAGCGGGATAGATGAGAAGCTGCAACGCAAGTGACGGCCCTTCTTGATCCCGCGCCATCAGCGCAACGGCCGCGGCAAGATTACCGCCGGCGCTGGCGCCCGCGACGGCGATCCGCGCTGGATCAACCCGCAGAGCCGTTGCGTTCTCGGCGATCCACTCCAGGGCCCGGTAGCAATCGTTCAAGCCCGCGGGAAAGGGATATTCCGGCGCGAGCCGGTAGCCGACCGAAACCACGGCGACCCTGGCTTCATCCGCGATGCGATCGCAGCGGCGATCATCGTCATCGATACTGCCGCATGACCATCCGCCGCCATGGATCCACAGCACGCAGCCGCGCGATTTATCCTGGCGCGCAGGGGAGTAAAGACGTGCGGGGATCTGTGCCGATGCGTCGCGACCCGGAATCTTGAGATTCTCGCGAGCGATGCCGTCGCACGGCGGCTCCTTGCTCATCAACGAGGCCTGGAGTCTTCGGGCCTCGCGAGCGTCATAAGGCCAAGCCTCGAAGAACGGGATCAATGGCGAGTAGACGGCGCGGAGTTCGGGATCCATCTCGGCCAGGTACTCGTCGAGCGTCAGCGGCTTTACGGCCGGTGCATCCGGCGGGGAGTCGCGGTCGGTCATAACTGGCTCCTGTTGTTGCGCTCAATTTTACGCTGACGTGGTTGCCAGTCGCCACGATTTGGTCTGGCGGCGGCATCTCAATTTCGGTTCCATTCGATCAGGGAACCGGGCCGCGCCGATGCCGCGAGTCGTCGCGCCGATTTCCGGAGCCGGCCCACCGACACTTGGGTGCCGAGCGCCAGGATCGCGTTCGCGGCCAACGTTAGGGCATGGAATTCGCGGCTCTTAGCTGCCTCGTGATGCTCTCAACGACATTCGGGCGGATCGCACTGAAAGCGGAGCGTCGGATCGAACTTACCCGTCGCTTGCCATCGGCTATTTCCTTCTCAACGACCTGCGAAAAGATGGCAGTCAACGATTCGGGTGGTTCCTGAAACTGGCGTCACCCTAATCGATCGCAGCGCTGCATTATTGGTGATGCTCAGCCGGCGAAGCGCGGCTCCGGTTTGCCCCTCACGCCCAATCCTTTGATCGCGAAAAGGCTACCACCGTCGGCGCCAGGCTCCATGCGCAGGGTCTTCTCGCCGATCGACGTCGCATACACCACGTCAAGATTGTCGCCACCGAACATCACGCTGGTGATGATAGGCACCGGGACCTCGACGATCCGGGCGATCGAGCCGTCAGGATTGTAGCAGACGATCTTTCCGCCGCCCGCGATTGCAGACCACAAATGTCCTTCAGCGTCGACGGTGGCCCCATCGGGAACTCCGCCGAGACCCTTGATCGTCGCAAACAGGCGCTTGCTGGAAACCGTTCCGGCAGCGAGGTCGTAGTCATAGGCCGAGATGGTCCTGCTGACACTGTCCGCGCAGTAAAACGTGCGATTGTCGGGGCTGAAGCATGGACCGTTGGTGCATCCGATGGCAGGTTCCAGCGTGGTGTACTTCAGCGACGCGTCGAGACTATAGATTGAGCCGATCGGCCCGGCGAACTTCGCGTCCAGGGTGCCGGCGATGAATCTGCCCCGCGCGTCGGTCTTGCCGTCATTGAAGGTTGTCCCTGGCCTGGCTACCGGGCCACCAATTTGTTTGGCCTCACCCGACTCGAAATCGAAAAGGTAAAACCCATCGGAGAGCGCGAGCACGGCGCCGCCCTTCTCACGCAACGCCAGCGAGCCGATCGGCTTGGGCGTCTTCCACGATCTGATGTCGTTGGTTTTCGGATCGAGGCGATAGATCGCCGGTGCGTTGCCGTCGATCCAGTAGAGCGCTTTCTCGGCGACATCCCACACCGGGCCTTCGCCGAGTTTGTTTTTGACCCCGCCGATTCGTTCGATCGTGATCGCCATGGTTGGTCTTCCTCGATTTGTCGTTACCGAGCTCGATTTATCGTTACCGAGTGCGTCTTGCCGCCGGACCACGGTCGCACTCTATCATGGACACTTCAACATCATGCGTCCTAGAATCGCGAAAAACAGGCTCGCGAAAGCAGGCGCAGGCTATCGAGTCGAATGCGCAGCAGCGGTTTTTGAAAAGAGCCTCGAGGAGGAACGCGCAGATGGCGAAACATACCTTTATCGTGCTGACCAACCCGGTTGCGGGCAAGGAAGCCGAATACAATGAGTGGTACAACCAGCAACACATTCCGGACGTGCTCAACGTGCCTGGCTTCGTATGCGCACAACGATTTCGCCTGGCCGATGCCCAGCTCGGCGGCGAGGCCAGCAAGGCCTACAAGTATCTCGCTCTCTACGAAATCGAGACTGAAGATCTGGCCGGCGCGCTCAAGGAACTTCGTGCCCGCGGCGGTACCGCTGAGATCGTGCCCAGCGACGCGATCGACATGAAGAACGTCGGCACTTTCATCTTCACTCCGATCGCAGAAAAAGTAATCGCGAGCGACGTGAGACGTCCACGCCGCGTTGCCTGAAGTTGGTTCGTGTGCCGTGCTCCATGGGCGCTTTTGTCAGCGTGACCGCAGTCGCTCCGAGACTCTTTTTTGAGGAATGCCGGCGTTGGGAGTTCCTCGGAACACGATCGCAAAGACATCGAGTCCGCTGATTTTTTTTCCGGCGCACATGGACTCAGGCAAAGGTCGGAAAATTACAGAGAGGGAAACCATGAGCAGTTACACCATCATCGACGCCGACACCCACGTGACCGAGACACCCGACCTGTGGACCAGCCGTGCGCCTGCTCGAATGCGCGATCGCGTGCCGCACATAGTGACTGGCTCCGATGGGAGCCAGAGATGGCAGGTGGGCGAAGGCCGGCCCCTGGCGAATGTCGGTATGACCGCAACCGCTGGAGTGGGGAGTTTCAAGCATCCGCCCAGGAGCTACGAAGAGATGCATCCTGGCGCATACGATGCCAGCGCGCGGCTGAAGTACATGGACCAGATGGGTATCTGGGCAATGGTCATGTATCCGAACGTTGGCGGCTTTGGGGCTCAGCAGTTCTTGAAACTGAATGACCCTGAGTTGATGCTCACCTGTGTTCAGATCTACAACGATTGGCAGACCGAGTGGGCGTCCGCCGACGCGCGCCGCCTGCTGCCCATCACCTCAATCCCGTTCTGGGACGTCCCCGCCGCGGTGAAGGAAATACGCCGCTGCGCCGCAATGGGCCACAAGGGGATTCTCTTCACCGGAGAACCGCAATACTTCGGTAAGCCGCTGCTCGGCGATGCGCACTGGAATCCGCTGTGGGAAGTGGCGGTCGAGCTCGGTCTGCCGATCAGTTTCCATATCGGCTCCGGCGATATGGCCGAAGGCCTGGCGAAAAACCGGGTGATGACCTACGGCAGGATGGCGGCGTTTACGGAACTGGCGGTGGATATCTTCCTGCGCAACGGGCTTCAATTGAACGACCTGCTGATGTCCGGGGTGCTGGTACGCTATCCCCGGATTAAGTTCGTGTCGGTGGAAAGCGGCATCGGCTGGATTCCCTTCGTCCTCGAAGCGATGGATTACCAGTTCCAGGGTAATAGCGTGAGGGAAGAACACCCGGAATTCGATTTGCTGCCGTCCGAGTACTTTGCGCGCAACGTCTATGCCTGCTACTGGTTTGAGCAGACGGCGCCACGCCGCCTGCTAGACAAGATTGGCGTGGACAACGTCCTGTTTGAGACCGACTTTCCGCATCCGACCTCGCTCTACGGCGATGAGGTGCACGCCCGCATCACGAGTGGTCTCTCTGACTGCGAAGAATCGGTGCGGCGCAAGATCCTCTGGGAGAACGCACAAAAACTCTACAAAGTCACGGGTCCTTCCGCAGCCGAGGAGGCGAAGGGCGCCGTGGTCGGTGCGGCGCGTGACGCGCGAACGGAGCAACAACATGATTGATCTGTATTTCTGGCCAACTCCAAACGGGAAGAAGATCACGATCCAGCTCGAGGAAGCCGGCATCCCCTACATCATCAAGCCGATCAATATCGGACGCGGCGATCAGTTGACTTCCGACTTCCTCAGGGTCTCACCCAACGGCCGGATGCCGGCGATTGTGGATGATGAGCCGATCGGCGGCGGTGTGCCCATCACGATCTTCGAGTCCGGCGCCATCATGGAATACCTCGCCGAGAAGAGCGGGAAGTTCTGGCCGCAGGAACCGCATCAGAAGGCGGAGGTCACCCAATGGCTCTATTGGCAGATGGCCAACCAGGGTCCCAAGATGGGCGAACAAGGCCACTTTCGACGCGCCTCGCAGAATCCGAAAAACGGCGATCAGACTTATGCGCTGCTGCGCTTCGACAACGAAGTCCATCGCATTTACGGAGTGATGAATCTGGGCCTGCATAAGAAGCGCTACCTGGCCGCAGGCCAGTACACCATCGCCGATATGATCTGCTACCCGTGGGCGACGACCTGGCAGAATCGCAATATCGACCTCAACGAATTTCCCAATGTCAAACGATGGCTTGATGAGATCGGCGAGCGGCCGGCGGTAAAAAAGGCGATGGCTGCCGGCCCCGAGTACCGCGAAGATCCAGCCACGATCACACCCGAGGAACAGACGCGCCGCTCCAAATTGCTTACCCATCAGCGGGCGCAACCGGTTCCCAAGGAATGGGCATAGGATTTCGTCGCCGGCGAACTGGCAGAGAGCGCGAGGCGAGACAGGATCTTTTCGATGCGGTGGTCAGGCTGAATACCACCGTGCTCGGACGAATCTATCGTCTCGCGGGCAGCGTTCAGAGGTAGTTTGGCGCACTGTCCTATCGTCTACGTGGCGTCTACCTGGAGCCACCTATGGGCAGATTGCTGTTCTCAAGGGAGACACTAAGTACTTGGTATTGTGGAGGAATTTGGCGCGCCCTGAGGGATTTGAACCCCCGACCCTCTGATCCGTAGTCAGATGCTCTAATCCGCTGAGCTAAGGGCGCACCGGGGATAAAGAAGTTTCCATATCCGCACACGCGTCGCAAGACAGACATCTGCGAGCGCCCATGCGGAATGAAACCGCTTCTATTGTTGTCGTTCGGCTGGAATGGTCACCGTGACTGTCGTTCCCGCTCCTACCCGGCTTTCGATTTTCAGGGCGCCTTGATGGAGCTGCACGATGTGCTTCACGATCGCCAGTCCCAGGCCGGTGCCGCCGAGTTCCCGCGACCGCGCCCTGTCGACGCGGTAGAAACGCTCCGTGAGCCGCGGAATGTCGCGTTCTGGAATGCCCTCGCCCGTGTCGGTTACCGTGAGCGCAACCGCCGGAGTGATCGTATTGCCGCCATTGAGAGTCGCCACCTTGGCGGACGCCGTCACATGACCATCGCGCGGCGTGTACTTGATCGCATTGTCGAGCAGATTGACCATCACCTGATGCAACCGGTCGTGATCGCCAATCAGCTTGGGCAGGCCGTCCGGAAACTGCACCTCCAGTTGCACACCGCCGCGCCGCGCCGGCACGCGCATCAGCTCCGCCGCCTCGCCCACCACGCTTGCGGGCTCCAGATGCTCGATGTTGAGCGGAGTGTTGCCGCGTTCGAGATCCGACAATGAGATGAGATCGTCGAGCAGGCGGGCCAGCCGCCGCGCCTGACGATCGATGATGCCAAGAAAACGGCGCTGCGTGTCGCTGTCGTCCACCCCCTGCATCAGCGTTTCGGCGTAGCCGTAGAGTGCGGCCAGCGGAGTGCGAAGCTCGTGCGTCAAGTTTGAAATGAAATCCGAGCGAACGGTCTCGTAGGCCTTGAGCTGGGTGACGTCGTGGAACACGAGCACCCACGCGGCATCGTGCGACATGCGAACCGGCGCGGCGCTGGCGGCCACGTAACGCTGCGCGGGGTTTTGAATCAGGAATTCCTTGGAAATGACCGCGTCGCTCGCCGACCTCATCGCCTGTCCGACGAAGTCCTGAAGCAGCGGGTCGCGGCACAACTCGACGAAATCGCGTCCCGCATAGTCTGTGTCGGCTCCCAGCGCGAACATTCGGCGCGCAGCGCCGTTGAGCAGCACGACTTCGCCGCGGCTGCCGGTGACCACGACCGCCTCGGTCATGCTGCGCAGGATCGCTTCGAATTCGTCGCGCTGGTCGGTAAGCGATTCGACTTCCGAGACTATCGCATCGGCGGCATCGAGCAGGCGGCGTTCGGCGCGGGCGATCGCGTCACGATTTTCGCGCATCAGATGAGGCGGGGTCTGGCGCGCTTCCAGCGCCTCGGCGACTTCATCGATACGTTCGCCGCGCCGCTGCCATTCGCTGGCGACTCCTGCCGCCGCTATGAGTCCGGCAGCGAGACCCGCAACCGTCACTGCCGCAACGAGCCACGGCGAGACATGGCCGGTGGCGGCCAGCACCGCAAGCAAACCCACCTCGGGTGCGAGCCCCGCAATTACGGCGGCAACGACTCGCAGCGAGGAAGAATTAGCCAAGCGCCTCCGGGTTGAACCGATATCCCACGCTGCGAACTGTCAGGATCAGCTCCGGGTTCGCATCGTCACGTTCGATATGCTGGCGCAGGCGCCGCACGTGAACGTCGACCGTTCGCGGTTCCACGAACGTGTCGCGCCCCCAAACCATGTCGAGCAATTGCTCGCGCGTGTAGACCCGCATCGGGTGCTGCACGAAAAACTTCAGCAGCTCGAACTCGCGCAGTGCCAGTTCCCGCCGCCGCTCTTCGACGAAAACCTGGTAGGTGCCGAAGTCGATTCGCAGCCGTCCCCGCTCGAACGTCCCCGCCGATTCGGGCTCAGCGTTCGGGTTGGCCCTGCGCAGCAGCGCTTTCACGCGAGCGACCACTTCGCGCGGGCTGAAGGGTTTGACGACGTAGTCGTCGGCGCCCATCTCGAGCCCCAGCACCTTGTCGACCTCGGTTCCCTTGGCGGTAACCACCAGGATCGGCAGATTGGCCGTCTCGCGGTTGGCCCGCATCTGGCGGCAGATTTCGAGGCCGGGCGTGCCCGGAAGCATCAGGTCAAGCAGCAGCAGGTCGGGGATCCGGCGCCGGATCCGATCCAGCGCCTGCGCGCCGTCGCCTGCCTCATCGATCAGGAACCCCTCGCGCTCCAGGTTGTAGCGCATCAGCTCCCTGATATCCGCCTCATCCTCCACGATCAGCACGCGAGGGCGCGTGCTGCCGCGACGTTCATCCTGCACCGTTTGTTGGTTCATTGCTGATCCTTGTCCATGTGACGAACAACTTTACCTTTGACCATAAAAATCACCATCTCGGCGATATTGGTTGCGTGATCGGCAATTCGTTCCATGTATTTCGAGATGAAGAGCAGACGGGTGGCCGCGCCGATGGTATGCGGATCTTCCGCCATGTAGCTCAGCAGCTCGCGATAGATCTGATAGTTAAGCGCGTCGACCTCGTCGTCGCGGTCAATTACGCGCTGCGCAAGTTCGATATCGTTGCGCATGAACGCATCGATGCAATCCTTGACCATCGATTGCGCCAGCTCGGCCATCCGGGGCAGGTCCACGTACGGCTTGAGCTGCGGAACCTCGTTGAGTTCCAGCGCGCGCTCGCAGATGTTCACCGCGTTGTCGCCGATTCGCTCCAGGTCGGTCGTGATCTTCAGGCCGGTCGTGATGAAGCGAAGGTCGCTCGCGGTCGGCTGATGAAGCGCGAGCAGCCGGATGCACTGCTCGTCGTTCGCGGTGTCCATGTGGTTGACTTCCTCGTCGCGCGAGATGACCTCGCGGGCGTGAGCGCTGTCGCGATCGACCAGCGCTTCCATCGCCTCCGCGATTTGCCGCTCGACGAGGCCGCCCATCTTGAGCAGGCCCGCGCGCAGGCCGCGCAGATCTTCCTCGTACTGGCGATTCGTATGCTGCGGCTGCGTCGTTTCCATCGCCCTCTCCTCCGGCCTCACCCGAACCGGCCGGTAATATAGTCTTCAGTCTCCCGGCGCGTCGGGTTGGTAAAAATCTGGTTGGTCTCTCCGAATTCGATCAATTCCCCCTGGTACAGGAACGCGGTGAAGTCCGATGCGCGCGCGGCCTGCTGCATGTTGTGGGTTACTATTACGATTGTGTAGCTGGACTTGAGTTCGAGCAACAGCTCTTCGATGCGCGCGGTGGAAATCGGGTCGAGCGCCGAACACGGCTCGTCCATCAGAAGCACTTCCGGTTCCACCGCCAGCGCCCGCGCCACACACAATCGCTGCTGCTGTCCGCCCGACAGGCTTCCCCCGGGACGTCGCAGATGTTCCTTGACCTCGTCCCAGAGAGCGGCCTGGCGGAGACTCTTCTCGACAATCCGGTCGCGTTCGGCGCGGCTGAGTCCAACGGAGTTGAGAGTCAGCCCGGCCGCGACGTTGTCTTCAATCGACATGGTGGGAAATGGCGTCGGCTTCTGGAACACCATCCCGATTCGCCGCCGCACCTGAACCGGGTCGACGTTGGCAGCGTAGATGTCGTCGCCATCGAGCAGCACCTGGCCCTCGGCGCGCGCGCCGGGAACGACTTCATGCATCCGATTCAGGCATCGGACCAGCGTCGATTTGCCGCATCCCGACGGTCCGACAATCGCGCTGATATTGGTTTCGGGAAACGTCAGGCTGACATCCTTGACCGCATGGGTCTGACCGAAAAATGCGTTCAGGTGGCGTGTGATTAGTTTGTCCGCCATACCTATCGGGCCGTCTTAAGCGCTCCCCCCGTTACCCATCTTACGCCTAGTTCGAGCGCAAGCACGATTCCGGTCAGCACCAGCGCGCCTGCCCACGCCTGACGCTGCCAATCCGGAAATGGAGAAATGGCGTAGGTGTAGACCTGCACGGTCAAGGTCGCGATCGGTTGGGTGAGCGAAGTGGACCAGAACCGGTTGCCGAATGCGGTAAAGAGCAGCGGCGCGGTCTCGCCCGCGACGCGCGCGACGGCCAGAATGACGCCGGTCGCGATGCCGCTCAGAGCGGTACGCACAATCACCGAAAGCGAGGTCCTCCACTGCGGCACGCCCAGCGCTAGCGAGGCCTCACGCAGCTCGTGCGGCACCAGCAGAATCATCTCCTCGGTGGTGCGAGTGACCAGCGGAATCATGATCACGGCGAGCGCCACGGAGCCTGCGAGGGTCGAGAATCCGCCCAGCGGGCGAACCAGCACGGCGTAAGCGAAGATGCCGATCACGATCGACGGCACACCCATCATTACATCGGCGGAAAAGCGCACCGCGTCCGCCAGCGGAGTGCCGCGACGCTCTGCGAGAAACAGCCCGGAACCAATTCCGATGGGAACGCCGATCAGGCACGCGATACCCACCACCTCGAAAGTTCCGATGATGGCATTGGCCATTCCGCCGCCCTTTTCGCCCACCGGCGCCGGCATGTGCGTAAAGAATGCCCAATTGAGGCTCGACGCTCCCTTGAACAGCAGATAGCCGAGCACCAGGAAGAGCGGGATCAACGTGACGATCGTCGCGGCGACCGTGATCGTCATCATCAGGTCGCTCTTGGCCTTGCGCAGCCGGTAGCTGCTGTCGGTGTAAGCGCGTTCTGCCATTGGTCAGTTGTTGTCGAACCTTTGCCGGGCAACCGCCGAAACCAGCACCCGCGCGATGATATGGAGCACGACGCCAAGTCCCAGCAGCACCAGGCCCAGTTCGATAAGCGACGACACATACAGGTCGGTCGTCGCTTCGGCGAATTCGTTGGCAATGACGCTGGCAAGCGTGGCCGCAGGTGCGAAGAGTGATGCGGAGATTTGCGGTGAATTGCCAATGACCATCGCGACCGCGATCGTTTCGCCCAATGCGCGGCCAAGACCGAGAATGATCGCGCCGATGATCCCGCTGAGTCCGTACGGCAGCACCGCTATCCGCACCGTCTCCCACTTGGTCGCGCCCAACGCTATCGCGGCCTCGCGCTGCGTTTGCGGCACTACGCGGAAAACCTCGGTGCAAACCGAGGAGACGTACGGAATAACCATGATCGCGAGCACCACTCCCGCCGTGAACATCCCGACCGAAACGCGTGGCCCCGCAAACAGCGGAAGGAACCCGAGATGCGCGCCGAGAAAAGACTCAACATGGTCGCGCAGCCACGGCCCAAGGATAAAAATCGCCCACAGTCCGTAGACGACCGAAGGAATCGCCGCGAGCAAATCGACCAGGAATCCCAGTCGGCGTGACAGCCAGGCGGGCGCCATCTCGCTCAGGCACAGCGCGACACCCAAGCTCAGGGGCACGGCTATCGTCAGGGCGATCGCCGAAGAAAGCGCGGTGCCGTAAATGAAAGGCAGCGCGCCATAAACATCGTTGACGGGGTCCCAGTCGCTGCTGAAAAGAAAAGAAAAACCGAACTTCCGGATGGCCGGCATCGCGTCGACGGTCAACGCGAAGCCGAGGCCAAGCAGGACTAGCAGAATTACCAGACCCAGACTGAGTGTAACCAGGTTGAAGACGCGGTCGCCGAAAAGGCGAACGTGTGCGCGCCTGGGACGGCGGGTCTCACGC
Source organism: Binataceae bacterium (SeqCode) (assembly GCA_052146355.1). Lineage (GTDB taxonomy): Bacteria > Desulfobacterota > Binatia > Binatales > Binataceae > JAFAHS01. The sequence goes on from JBKQNE010000185.1 coordinate 72,593, forward strand.
CCCACCACACCCACATTTTCCGCCACCGAGGTGCCCAATTCCGCCAATTAGAAACCCGTCGCCTGGGTTAGGCTGCAAGGAAAACACCGGCCCTGCCAGTCCCCTCCCGCAGGCCGAGTTTAACGGTCAATTATTACGGCTTTGTTAAGACGCCTCGAAATATCAATGAATCCGAGGATTTTTCAGGCTTGACGGATTTCGTCAGGGGCGCGAGATTCGCTCTACTCCGGCGAGGTAGGGCTTCAATACCTTGGGAATGGTGATGCTGCCGTCTTCATTCTGGTAGTTCTCAATTATCGCGATCATCGTGCGGGGAAGCGCGAGCCCCGACCCGTTCAAGGTGTGAACAAGTTCGGGCTTGCCGCCCTTAGCGCGGAAGCGAATCTGGGCGCGCCGGGCTTGAAAGTCGGTGCAGTTCGACACCGAGCTGACCTCCAGCCATTCGCCGCATCCGGGCGCCCACATCTCCAGGTCATAGGTCACCGCGCTGGAGAAATTCAGGTCGCCGGTGCATAGCTCAATCACACGGTAAGGAATCTCAAGGCGGCTGCAGACTTCCTCCGCATTCGCCACCATCTTGTGAAACTCCTCGTCCGAAGTATCGGGCGCCACCAGTTTCACCATCTCGACCTTGTCGAATTGATGACCGCGCTTGATGCCACGGACGTCGCGACCGGCCGACATCTTTTCGCGCCGGAAGCATGGAGTGTACGCCGTCAAATAAATCGGCAGGCGCTCTTCCTCGAGGATTTCCTCCCGATAGAGCGCCGTCAGCGGTACCTCCGCGGTCGGGATAAACCAGAAGTCCTCCTCGATGTCTTTGTACATCGTGTCGGCGTTCTTCGGCAGATGGCCCGTGGCGGTTGCGGTGGCGGTGTTGACCATCAGCGGCGGCAGGACTTCCAGGTAACCTTGCTCGCGCTTGAGATCGAGCATCCAGGTGATCAAAGCGCGCTGGAGGCGGGCCAGCGATCCCAGCATCACGTAAAAGCGGGTTCCTGACAGCTTTACCCCGCGGTCGAAATCGATGACGCCGAGCTTGGTGCCAAGGTCCCAATGCGGAAGTGGCTTGAATGACGTGAATTCCTGCGGCGTGCCGACGGTCCTGATGACGCGATTGTCCGCTTCGCTCTTGCCGACCGTGACATACGGCCGCGGCAGATTGCGGATGGTGAGCAGCATCTCGTTGCACTGGCGCTCCAGATCGGTGAGTTTGCGTTCGCCTGCTCCAATCTGATCGCCGAGGGCGCGCATCTCCACGCGCTTCTTTTCGCGCTCCTCGGGCGATGCCTTGCCGAGTTCTTTCGATTCGCGCGTGCGCCGCGCACGCGTCTCGTCCAGTTCGAACTGAAGCTTGCGGCGGCGGGCGTCGGTTTCGAGCACGCGATCGATTTCCGCAGGCTCGACGCCTGTCTTGCCCAATTCAGCTTTGACGAAGTCCGGCCGTTCGCGAATGACTTTGATATCGAGCATTCAAAATGCGTCCTTTAGATGTTCCAAACTGGGGCGGCGCCCTGCCCCGGTTATCGCGATCACATCGAAACGCATCATGCGATCCCCGGCGCGGTAGCGATGCACGAAGCTCTCGGCCGCCCGCCGGATCTGATCCCGTTTGTGCGCATCTACCGCCTCTTCCGGCGTTCCGGCGCCGTCGCCGGTGCGCCGTTTGACCTCCACGAATACGAGAGTGCCATGGTCCATCGCGACCAGGTCTATCTCCGCGCCGGCCGCTCTGAAATTTCGCGCCACGATTCGGAATCCCAGTCGCCGCAAATGGCGCGCCGCAAGATATTCACCCTGCCTCCCGAGCGCGAATCGCGACAGCCGCGTGGAACCCCGGCTCGAAAAGCGCATGCGAAGCCCTTCCAGCCACGCGCCAATTCGGCCCGAAATCGCTCCGTGCCGCCTCATATTATATGCGTCCCCCCATCGCCGCGAGATGACCGGAGAACCGACGCTAGGCCCCGGCCCAAAAGACCGCAAGCGACGCACTCCCTGACACGGAAAGCCGAGGATGTTACGATTCCGGGACGATGGCACACAGCAGGATTACGCTCGAGCAGGTGCGGCACGTCGCGCTCCTGGCAAGGATTAGCCTGACCCCCGAGGAGGAGGTCCGGCTCGGCGCGGACATGGAGCAGATGCTCGGCTATATCGACAAGCTCGGCGAGCTTCAGACCGATAGCGTCGAGCCGACGGCCCAGGTCGGCGACTCGGGAGTACCGATGCGCGAGGACGCCGTGACCAATCATCCCGCGCCCGATGAAATGCTGGCGAATGCCCCGGCTCACGAACGCGGCTACTTCAAAGTGCCGAAGATCATCGAATGAAAGGCCTATGGCTTCATCTTCAGAACTCAACCGACTGACCATTTCCGAAGCAGCGGAGCGGCTTCGGCGGCGCGAAATCTCCGCCGTCGATCTGACGCGCGCGTGTTTCGAGCGAATCGCCGCGGTCGATGGAAACCTCAATGCGTTCATCACCGTTACGGAGAAGCAGGCATTGGAACAGGCCGCCGAGGCCGATCGCCGCATCGCGGCGGGCAACTCGCCCGCGCTGTGTGGAATTCCGCTGGCCATCAAGGACATCTACTGCACGCGCGGTGTGCGCACCACGTGCGCATCGAAGATCCTCGAGAACTTCGTACCGCCATTCGATGCGACCACGATCGCGAAGCTGCGCGCCGAAGGTGCGGTGTTCGTCGGCAAGACGAACCTGGACGAATTCGCGATGGGCTCATCGACGGAGAACTCCGCCTTCGGCCCCACGAAAAATCCGCACGATCTCACCCGCGTCGCGGGAGGATCTTCGGGCGGTTCCGCCGCCGCGGTCGCGGCCGACGAGTGCCTGGCTTCCCTGGGCACCGACACGGGCGGCTCGATTCGCGAACCCGCATCGTTCTGCGGCGTCGTCGGAATCAAACCGACCTACAGCAGGGTCAGCCGCTACGGCGTCATCGCCTATGCCTCATCGCTCGATCAGGTCGGGCCTTTCACGAAGAGCGTTCGCGATGCGGCCATCATGCTGCGGACCCTCGCCGGCGCCGACCCGCGCGACTCGACCTGCTCCGCGCGCCCGGTCCCCGACTACGAGCGATCGCTCACCGGCGACGTGAAGGGCCTGCGCATCGGCGTGCCCAAAGAATATTTCGTCGAGGGCATGCAGCCCGATGTCGAGCAGGCGGTGCGCGCCGCGCTCAGGCAATACGAGTCGATGGGCGCGAAGACCGTCGAGATTTCACTGCCGCACACCAGCTATGCGGTCGCGTGCTATTACGTCGTCGCGACCGCCGAAGCGAGCTCCAATCTGACGCGCTACGACGGTATCCGCTACGGCCTGCGCGCGAGTGCCGAAGACAACATCGAGCTCAATGAGCGCACGCGCGAAGAAGGTTTCGGCGCGGAAGTAAAGCGCCGCATCATGCTCGGTACCTTCGCGCTCTCGGCGGGTTACTACGATGCGTACTACCTGAAGGCGATGAAGGTGCGGACGTTGATTCGCCGCGACTTCGAGCAGGCGTTTGGGAAATGCGACCTCATCGTGACTCCCGTCGCGCCAACCACCGCGTTCCGCCTTGGCGAGAAGATGGATGATCCGCTGACGATGTACCTCTCGGACATCTTTACGATCTCGGTCAACCTCGCAGGACTGCCCGGACTCGTGCTGCCTTGCGGTTATGACGCCAACAACCTGCCGATCGGCTTGCAGATAATCGGCCCGCAATTCAGCGAAGAATCGATGCTGCGCGCGGGCGATGCGCTCGAGCGATCGGGCGCGGTCAAATTACACCGACCCGCTCTGTAAACGGATGACGACGATGAATCGCGATGCATATGAACCGGTGATTGGGCTCGAAGTCCACACCCATCTGATGACCAAATCGAAGTTGTTCTGCGGATGCTCGACGGAGTTCGGCAAGGCGCCGAATGAAAACGTCTGCCCGGTGTGCATGGGGATGCCCGGGGTGCTGCCGGTGCTGAACCGCCGCGCGGTCGAGCTTGCGATTCGGACCGGACTGGCGGTGCATTGCGACATCGCGCCGCGATCGATCTTCGATCGCAAAAGCTACTTCTATCCCGACCTGCCGAAGAACTACCAAATCTCCCAGTACGAAACTCCCGTCTGCAAGGGCGGCTATATCGAACTGCCCGGCGAGGGAACGCCCAAGCGCGTGCGCCTGGTCCGAATCCATATGGAGGAAGACGCGGGCAAGAACGTGCACGAGGCAAACACGAGCCTGGTCGACTTCAACCGCTCGGGAGTACCGCTGGTCGAGATCGTGAGCGAACCCGATATCCGCTCCGCAGCCGAGGCGGGCGCCTATTTGCGCGAGCTGCGCGAAATCCTGCGCTACATCGGCGCATCAGACGGTCGCATGGAAGAAGGCAGCTTCCGATGCGACGTCAACGTCTCGGTCCGGAAAAAAGGCGCGACCGAGTACGGGACCAGGACGGAAATTAAAAACCTCAACTCCTTTCGCTTCGTCGAAAAAGCGATCGACTACGAAGTGAATCGCCAAATTGAAGTCGTCGACGCGGGCGGCAAAATCGCGCAGGAGACTCATCTGTGGGATCCCGACCGCGAGGAAACCCGCCCGATGCGATCGAAGGAGTTCGCCAACGACTATCGCTATTTTCCCGAGCCCGACCTCCCGCCGCTCATCGTGCCGCCGGAGCTGATCGAAGAGGTGCGGCGCGCGATGCCGGAGCTGCCCGCCGCAAAGCGCGCTCGCTATGCGCACGACTACGGGCTTACCGAGTATGAAGTCGGCGTGCTGACGGCAGAACGAGCGACTGCGGACTACTTCGAAGCGGTACTGCCCGGACTCAAGAATCCCAAGGCTGCGGCGAATTGGGTGATGACCGAAGTTCTTCGCGTTGCGAACGAGACCGGAAACTCGATCGCAGATTCGGTCCCACCCGCAACCGAGGTCGGAGCGCTGCTCGGGATGGTCGAAGAGCAGAAGATCAGCCTGAATGCCGCTAAGACCGCATTTGCCGCCATGTGCAAATCGCGCAAATCAGCGGAAGCTACGATTGCGGAGCTGGGCCTGGCGCAAGTCTCGGACGAAAGCGCGATAGCAGCCGCCTGCGACAAGATCATTGCCGGCGATCCTGAAAAAGTTGCCCAATACCGAAACGGTCGCGTGAACCTGTTCGGCTTCTTTGTCGGCCAGGTAATGAAAGCGATGGGCGGTAAGGCGAATCCGAAGGTCATCAACGAGATTCTGAAGAACAAGCTCGCCAAGTAACCATTAATCTACGGAAGCGAATGCTATTTCGGCAAATGCGCGTACGCGATTCCGTGCGATGAACATATGAAAGCACATAAGAAACCTGCCGCATCCAGGACCATGACTCTTCGATTGGATGCTCTAACCCTGCACCGGCTTGATCAACTGGCCGAAGTCACCGAGCGCAGTACAGCGTGGCTCGCCGCGCAGGCGGTTAAGGATTACCTCGAACTCAACGAATGGCACCCCCGAGCCATCAGCGCCGCGGTAAAGCGAGCGAATTCGCGCGACGCCAGGTTCATCGATCATGAAAAGGTCGATGCGTGGCTACGCAGCTGGGGTACCCCTCAGGAGCGTAACCTTCGGCTGTGAGGTAGCATGGCCTCTGTGATCGCGTGATGAAGATACTGGCGATTTCAGGAAGTCTCGGGTGCAAGTCGTCGAACACCGAATTGCTGCGCGCCGCACAGCGCTTGTGCGCCGGCGATGCAGAGGTGGTCATTTACGAAGGGCTACGAGACATCGCGCCGTTCGATCCCGACTTGGAAGAGGACGCCGCGCCCCAGCCGGTGAAGCATTTCCGCGCATCCATACGGAGCGCCGACGGTATACTGATCTCCAGCCCCGAATACGCGCACGGAGTTTCCGGCGTGCTCAAGAACGCGCTGGACTGGACGGTTCTAACCGGAGACCTCTACGAAAAGCCGGCGGCCGTGTTCAACGCATCGCAGGTCGCGACCATCGCGCTCGAATCACTCAAAGAGATCCTGAGGACTGCCGGCGCAAAGCTGATCGACGGAGCATCGATCATGGTGCCGTTGATGGGCCGAAAGCTCGACGCGGCAGGATTGGTCGCAGACGCCGAAATCACCGGTACCCTGCGTGCCGCGATGGAGTCGTTCGTGCGCGGAATCGACGCGACCATGACTGCCAAGGCCGCGTTGGAATTGGAAAAATAGTGGCGCGGGCGTCCCTGCCGGTGGATCGATGCGCGGATTTCTTTCCGCGCCACCAGGCTTTGGCCCGCGGACGCGGATCGGAGCTGGAACTTGTCCGCCAAAACCTCTCGTCAATTGCCCCTAGAGGTTGAACGCGCGCACCGCATTGTCCCACAGAATCTTGCGGCGGCTCGCGTCGGGGATCGGCTGCTTCATGATCGCTTCGATTCCCCACGGGAACGTCCCATCCGGATGCGGATAGTCGGTGTCCCACAGAAAGTTGTCGTCGCCGACGATATCGAGCGCGGCCTTCATCGTGGGTTCGTCGCCGCGGAATGCGACCCAGAAATTCGATTTGAAATATTCGGTCGGCCGCCGCTTCAGATATTCGTGCTCGGAGTTGCCGCTGAAACCCCAATGCTGCTCCATCCGCTGCAGCCAGTACGGCACCCATCCGGCGTCCGCCTCGACTTGCACGACCTTGAGCTTGGGGTACTTCTCGAAAGTACCGAACCAGATGAGTCCAGCCATCGCGGCCATCGCCTCGAACGGATGCGACAAGATATGCCCCGAGACGTGGGTGTCCATCCGATCGCCGAACGATTCGACTGACGCCGATGCGGAGTCGTGGGTCGAAATCGGCACTCCGATTTTTTCGACCTCGCCCCACAGCGGCATATAGTCTTCATGGAAAATCGTGCGGCCCCTGACCGGGTTCGGGCGCACGTAGAAGCTGACCGCGCCTTTTTTCGCCGCGCGATGCGCTTCCTTGATCGATGCGTCCGGATCCTGCATCGGCAGGATCGCGGCCCATCGCAGCCGCTTTGGATCGCGCGAGCAGAAGTCCGCACTCCAGTCGTTGTACGCGGCACAGCACGCGGCCAACAGCTTGGCATCGTGAAATTCCCGCCCCAGCATCTGCCCGGCCGCAGTCGGATAGATAATCTGTATATCGACGCCCTGCTCGTCCATGTCCTGGATTCGGCTGTCGGGACTGAACCCCGTCTTGGCTGCGCGCTCGAACCGCTTCATCGCTTTACGGACTGCATCGAGGAAACCGGGCGCCGCCATCGGGTACTTGCCCTTCTCGCGCGTGAACGGCTCGCCTTCGACCAGAAACGTCCGCCGGCCCGACTCCGCCGCCACGCCCATCTTGGGTGCCGCGGATTTGTAGCGGTCATCGATATATTTCTCGAAGACGTACTCGGGCTCCATCAGATGAGTATCGACGTCGACAATCTTGAATCCGTTTTTCATCGGCTTGCTCCCTGAAAATTCGCCACGAACATGCGCGCACGGTCTATCCGTGCGGCATGATCAATGCCTTGACCCCTTTGCGTTCACGCAGCAGCTCGAAAGCATCGATGCCCCGCGCGAGATCGTACCGATGCGTTACCATCGGCATCAGATCGACGGCGCCCGACGCGACCAGCGCGATCGCGCGCCGCCAGGTCTCCGGCGTGCGCACGCGCGAATTGATCCATCGCACGCCGTGAAAAAACAGCGCGCGCAATTCGGTTGACGTCACGTCGCGCGCGGGCCATCCGATTTCGACCAACTCACCGCCGCGCCGCAGAAGATCGCGCGGCGAGTCGATCGACCCGGACGCATCGAAGACAACATCGGCACCTTCCGACGGCAGGTGCTCGCGCACCTGCCTGGTCCAGCCTTCGTCGCTCGCACTCACCGTCGAAAATCCGAGGCCGCGCGCGAGCGCCAGCCGCTCCGTATCCACCGCCAGTCCGGTGATTACAATCGAGGTCACACCCAGCGCGCGCGCAGCCAACGCCACCGACAGGCCTATCGGCCCCGGCCCCTCTATGACTGCGCTGTCTCCTGCCTTTAGCGACGATTGCTCGACCGCATGCAGGCCGGTGCCGAATGGTTCGAGCAGCGCGGCCTGCTCGAGGCTCATCGACGATGGCACCAGGTACGCGTTGCCGACCGGAGCGATCGTGAACTCCGCGAATGCGCCCGAGAGCGTCGTGGGCGAAGAGCACAGGTTGAAGCGTCCTGCCCGGCACGGGCCGCATTGTCCGCAATGCCCGAACGGATCGAGCGCCACGCGATCGCCCGCTTTGAAACGGGAGACGCCGCCGCCAACCTCGACGACTTCGCCCGCGGGCTCGTGGCCGAACACAAACGGCAGCCGCGTCACCATCCGCTCCGCGCCGAGTTCCCATTCATAGAGATGAAGATCGGAACCGCAGACGCCGCAGGCGCCCACGCGGACCAGCAATTCGCCGTCCTCGGGATGCGGAACCGGCATCTCGACGATTTCCGCACCGAACCCAGTCCGCGTTTTGGCAAGAGCCTTCATTCCTGGCGACCCCCGCTTTCTTCAATACGACTTGATAGCGCCCCGCGTCAAAGCATCGGGAACACGCCGCCGGCGAACCTGGTCATCCGAGCTTTTTCAAAATGGAGATAACCGCGGCGGCCTTTTGATTGCGGACCTTCTTCCAATCGGAACCGGCAGTGCCTTTCGCTAGATCGCTAAGGAATGCCCATTCAGGATTTGGCCCCGTGTGATCCGCGCCGGCCTTCTGCCACAACGCGGCAAATTCGCGATAAGTTGGCGCCTCGCCTCGGGACCAGCAGGCACGCAGCACCTCCTGCGCGATAGCGCCGAATTCGAATTTTCCGTCCGTGAGCAGCTTCATCAAGGTCAACGTATCGGGGTCGTGATTCTTGTACTGCCGGTAGAGCACCCGATCCGATTCCTTCGGCGCGCGCCCGAGCTTCGCCGTCGACACAACTGCTTTTCGAAAGATCGTATCGGGCGTAATCGCGCCGGTGTTGAGAAAATGCAGGATACGATCGATTACGATTCCTTTGCGGTCAGCGTCCCTCGACTGCACCACGCGGCCGTCAGCCGTTTCAATCCGAATCATGTACGGAATTCCGCGCGCGTCGCAGAAGTCACGAAGCTCTTGCATGTTCAGGTAGTAGATGTCCGCTAGGAGTTGGCTCTTGTCTCCCTGCGACAAGCCGACAATCGGAGCCTTCATTCTTTCCCTTGCGCCTCTCCCTTGCGGCGGCACTTTCATCACTGGATGGCGTCGCGAACGAACGCCGATCCGGGATTCCTCAACAAGAATTTTCGGAATGACGCAAAAACACAAGCCCTTTCTCTCATGCTGAGCGAAGTCTGCGGAGTGAAGAATCTCAGTCTACTACTGCACGCTTGGTCCTCGCAGTCAGTGCAGACGCCTTCTTTCAGATGCACTCGCTACTGCCAGTGACGCTGCGGGGTGCCACGATAGCGCATCCGTGGCCGGATCAGGCGATTGTCGGCATATTGCTCCAGTCCGTGCGCAATCCATCCGGCCGAGCGCCCGATCGCGAAGATCGCGGCCGGCAGACCGCGCTGAAATCCGAGCATCCGCGTCGACACCGTCAAGTAGAAGTCGAGATTGGGGCGCAGCCGCTCACGCTTCAGGACCGCTTCCTCGATACGCAAGGCAATATCGAGCAGCTTGCGGCCTTTGCGCCGCGCGATTGTCTCCGCATATCGCCGCAGCAGCGCGGCACGCGGATCGCCGTTGGGATAGATCGCATGCCCGAACCCCGGTGGCAGGCGATTTTCGCGCGCGATCTCGTCCAGGCATTCGCTGATTTTCGCGCCCGCCATGATCTCCGCGAACAGATCCTCGATTCGATCGCAGGCACCCCCGTGGATCGGCCCCGACAGCGAGCAGAGCGCCGACAGCACCGATGCGAACAGGTCCGCGCCCGTGCTTGCCACCACCCGGGCCGCGAACGTCGATGCATTGAGTTCGTGCTCAGCGCAGGCGACCAACACCCGGTTGAGCGCCGCGATCTCCCACTCCGCCGCGCTGGTGCCGGCAACCGATCCGAGCAATCGCGCCGCCATGCCGCCATCTCCGGCGCGCACGCCGTTCTGATGGAGATGCGAGAGCGCCAGCGGCAGATGGCTGATGATGAGCTTGGCGCGGTCCATTGGCGGTCGCGGCGCCTGGCGGCTCTCCCACGCGGCGAGCGCTGGCATCATCGCCGCAAGCCGGAGCAATGGCGGCGCATCGTCGCCGACGGCGGCCAGCGCCGATGCGACCTGCGGCGGTGTGCGCGCATCGCTGATTTCCGCGCGCAGCGCCGCAATCTCTTCGCGCGAAGGCCGTTCACCACTCCAGAGCAGGAGGCAGGTCTCCTCGAACGAGGCGTGCTCGACGATTTCCTCGATCGGATATCCGCGATAGGCGAGCTGCCCTTCGATAATCGAGCTGACCGCCGATTCCGCCACGATTACGCCCGAGGCCGCCGCTTCCGCGTTCTTGGGCTGCGCAACCGTGACCCACGACGACGCATCGGGCAGGCTTCGCCCGCGCCGCCCGCGCTCGGGCGTGACCACTCCCCGCAGCGCTTCGATATCGGTGCGGCGGTAGAGCGCCTGCCGGCCAATTCGGCGGCGGTAGCTTTTGAGCCATCCACGGCTGACATATGCGTACAACGTACCCAGCTTGACGCCGAGCGCGCCCGCGGCCTCGGAGGCCGTGAGCATCTGCGCGCGGTCGGAATTTCGGTTGCCCACGGGGAGATGACGCCATCCCAAGCCCGCGCCGTCAAGACTACCTCGCCTGTTCAAGTTGCATACAGTAATGCAAACATATATGAAGTCAAACTGAAAAGTCGCTTTTGTGTCGAGACGGCTCCGTTGTAAAACAAATCCATGACGGTCTGAATCCGGATGTGTCGGACTCGAGAACATCATCGGTTCAGCGGGAGAATCTTCAATGCCATCAGCGGAAGTTAAAGTCGGCAGTCTTACGGCAGACTTCGGCCGCACTGCGGCCGACTACGGACGCCATCGCGCGGGATTTCCACCCGCTTTCTTCGGTCGGCTCGCGGCGCTGGGAATCATCGCGCCGGGGATGCGCACCCTCGATCTTGGAACCGGCACCGGCACGATCGCGCGCGGACTCGCCGAACGCGGATGCGATTCGACCGGACTCGATCGATCCACGCCCTTGATGGAAGAAGCCGCGCGAATCGATCGCGAGGCCGGGCTCACCGTGCGCTACGTCGAGGCAGCCGCGGAACAGACCGGGTTTGCAGATGGAAGCCTCGACCTCGTCATCGCCGGCCAGTGCTGGCATTGGTTCGACCGCCCGCGCGCGGCCGCCGAAGCGCGCCGGATTCTCAAACCGGGCGGCCATCTCGTGATCGGTCATTTCGATTGGATTCCCCTGCCCGGCAACGTCGCGGACGCGACAGAGAAGCTGATCGAAAAACACAATCCGAAATGGACGCTGGGGGGCGGCGTCGGGATACACCCCCGATGGATGGCCGATCTCGCGATGACAGGCTTTAGCGAACTCGAGACGTTCTCATTCGACATCGACGCGCCGTATTCGCATGAGGCGTGGCGCGGGCGCATTCGCGCCAGCGCCGGCGTCGGCGCGAGCCTCTCGCCCGATGCCGTGGCCGCATTCGATGCGGAGTTGAAGGCGTTCCTCGCGGAGCGCTTCCCCGCTGACCCGCTCGCAGTCCTGCACCGCGTCTTCGCAGCATTCGGCACGGCGCCCTGACGGCTGAACTCCGACTCACCGCGCTTTTTCGGAACAAAGAAGACAGGCTGGACCACTAGAAGAACCAACCGCCAAAGTGGCGCAGGCTTGCAGCCTGCGTTCTTTTTTTTGCCGGTTACTCGGAAAGCAGCGCCAGGACCTCCGACGGCGATCGGCAGATGTGCCCGGCGCCCGCGAGTTCGTCGCCGGAACCGTAACCCCAACTCGCCCCTATCGCCTGGATGCCGTTGTGGATGCCGCCCTCGATGTCATGGACGCGATCGCCGACGATAATCGTCTCCGAGCGTTCCAGCGCAAGCTCATCGAGCACGTGACGCACGAGGTCTTTCTTGTCCGCCAGACGTCCGGAAGGTTCGCTGCCGAACACGGCGCTGAAGTGCTCGTGCAGGTTGAACAGCGTCAGAATGCGCTCGGCGCTGTCGGTATGCTTCGCCGTGACCAGCACCAGTCTTTTGCGCGCGGCGAGCGCAGCCAGCATTTCAGGAACGTCCGGGTAGACGCGATTTTCGCGGTACCCGGCGACGCGATAACGCTCGACATACGCAGATACCGCCCGCTCGATGACAAGAGCTTCTCCCCGCGGTAGCAGGCGCTCAAATATTTCGCGCAGCGGCGGTCCGACGCACCACAAGAGATCGTTTTCCGGCGGCGGCTCGATCCCGACCGACCGCATCGCATGCTGGATAGTCTTCAGGATTCCCGGACGCGAATCCGTCAGGGTTCCATCGAGGTCGAACAGAACATTGGCTGCCCTCAGGCTCACCTTGCTTCCCCATCCGCGTCTTTCATCATCGCTCGCCGATCCGATCTTGAAACATACCGGGTACCGAGCCTTTGACGCGAACCGTGCCTGCTCGGTTATAGTCGCGCGGTGCGCGCGGCTGAATGTATCAACGCAGTGCGCAACACGGGTTGGAAGCCCGCGCCACACGGAGGATTGCGATGGAGTTCGGAACGCTGATTTTCACCAAGCCCGAGCGCGCGATGCGCGATGTGCCCTTTGCCGAGCAACGCGGTTTCTCGCACGCGTGGATTCCCGACTCGCACATGATTTGGGGCGACGTGTACGCATGCATGGCGCTGGCCGCCGTCAATTCCAAACGCATCAAGCTTGGGACCGGCGTGGCGATCGCATCAAACCGCATCCCGCCGGTTACCGCCGGCGCCATCGCGACGATCAATCAACTGGCTCCCGGCCGCACGATCCTCGGCTTCGGCACGGGACACACCGGCCGGCGCGTGATGGGCCTGCCGCCGGTCAAGCAGGAAGATTTTCGCGAGCAGGTGCGCGTGCTGCACGACCTCCTTCGCGACGGCGAGGCGCTCTACCGGACCGAGGGTGTCGAACGAAAGATTCGCTACCTGCATCGCGACCGCAGGTTTATCAACCTCGACGATCGAATTCCCTTCTACATCGCGGCCAACGGACCCAAGACCCTCGCGCTTGCCGGCGAGTTTGGCGACGGCGTAATCACGACCGGCATCTCCACGCCCGATCGCGTGGCCACTGTCCGCAAGCATGTCGAGGCTGGCGCCGCGAAGGCCGGCCGCGCGGCAAAGGATCTGCCTATCGTCTCGCTCACGCACATCTGCGTGCTGAAGCCCGGCGAAGCGATCGATTCGCCGCGCGTAAAAGCGATGACCGGACCGTGGGTGATGGCGTCGATGCACGCTATCGCCGCGGGCTATGCGCGTCCGACCTCGCTGCCGCCCGAAGTGCGGAAGATCTACGATGAATACTTCACGCATGTCGCGCGCATGCCCGAGCAGGAGCGCTATCTGCACGTTCATCTGGGCCATTGCACATTCGTCGCGCCCGAGGAACTGAAGTTCGTCACCGCGGAGACTATTCGCGCCACCACGATCATCGGCGTGCGTGAAGCCGTTATCGATCAATTGCGCGGTCTGGAGAAGGCGGGACTCAGCCAGGTCTTCATCAATCCGCCGATGGACGGATTCGGCGAGTGTATCGAGGACATCTCGCGCGAATTGATCGGGCGCGTATAGGCGCTCCGAAGGGAAGGCGAGATCTAGAACGGGTAGTTGATGCCGGAGAAGATAGCGGCGCCTTCGCCGCCATAGCCTAGGTCGACGAAGCCCACGACGAACGGGTCCGCTATCCCGCGAAAACCCATGCCTCCCACCGGATGCATCTGGCTCAGCGGGTTGTAGTCCATCTGATGCGCGACGCGGCCTGCCTCAGCGAATGGCGCCAGCTCAAGCGTGCCGTGCGTCCCGAACAGATTCGCATCCCACACCCGCGTGCGCACCTCAAAGTTGGCGACCGCCAGATTGTTGTCGATGAAGCGGCCGGTTCCAAAGCCGCGCAGCGTCTCCTGGTCCGTAAGTAGGCTCTCGTCGCCGCCCAGCCTCGCCTGTGCCCAGAAGGGCATCTCGTTGCCGGCTGGTTCGTATTCCATGAACATATGGCCGGCTAAGGTCACGCGCGGATTGATGGTCACGTACTTGCGCGCCTCCCAGCCAAAGCGATCGTAGGAGTACGAACTGCCCAGAGCCCGGTCGGCGACCGATGTGTAAATGCGGTACATCCCGCCCTTCCTGGGAATATCAACCGAGTCCCGATTGTCGTATTGGATCATCAGCTGCGTGAGCACTTCACTTCCGCCGTTGATGCCCTTCTGATTCGGGAAGAGCTGGAAGATCGATGGCATCGAATTGAAGGCGCCCTCCTGAATTCGGACCCATCGCGGCCGCTCCATCACCTGCACCTGGAGGTTTTCGTTGATGTTCAGGCCGACCGAGCCCTCGCCATAGAGCTGTTGGGTTGTGTAGTTGGTCTGATTGCCCTCTGAGGAAGTGTTGCCGAGCCCGAAAAATCGCTCGGTCGGATCGCGCTCGAAGAAGAATCGTATCTCGTAACTGAACAGGTCCTGGTGGGTGCGGCCCGTCTGATAATCAAGATCCACGTGGCGCGCGATGTCCTGTGACCCGCCTGCGACCGCGTACCAGTTGGTGTCTTCCGACGGGTAGGAGAGATAGCGGAACGTGCCGCCAGCCCCCAAGGTGGTGTTCCAATTGACATCGGGCGCGAAGATGTTGCGAATCTGATTCTGCGTGTCGGTGAAAAGAAAGACCGGCAATATTCCGGCGGTGGTGCCGCCGTTGGGGTCGGTTGCAATTTCGGGCACCGGAATGAAGGGCCACGACGTCGGATCCGTCAAGTCAAACGCCGCTGCCGGCGAAACCCGGACGATCATCGCCAACATGATAAATACGATTGCCGCTAAGCCGCGCTTCATCCCTATACCACTACGAACACACCCGCCGCGCTGGATTAGATTGTCGGAATGCCAGAGGTGGCAGGATGCTTAAAATTGACAGGCTTATGCCGCTCGATCAATACGTTTGCTGAGTAAAATCGCCACGCGAATCTCCGGTTCGGGCACGCTGCGCTTTTCGGCCATGCGCGAAATGTGTAAGGATTCGCTTTCATAAGGAACCCGCTTCCTTTGCGCCGAGACCCGCGCGCCGGGCTCGCATCGCCGTCGCCTCGATTGGCGGCGTAATGAAGCAGGGATAATCCGACGGAGGACTCTTAGATGGGAAAAGCAGACGGCGGCGAGTTGATCGCACGCGTGATGCGGGAGAACCGCGTCCGCTATTGTTTCGCAATAAACGGCGGTCACCTGTTCCCGATTCTCGCGCAGTTGCGCGATCACGACATCAAGCTCATCCATATGCGCCACGAGCAGGCGACCGCATATGCCGCCGATGCGTACGCGCGCGTCAGCGGAGAGCCGGGAGTCTGCATGGTCACGGCGGGATGCGGCCTGACCAACGCCGTCACCGGGCTCTGCGTGGCGGGGCTCACCAGCTCCGCGGTCGTCTGCATCTCCGGCCAGCATCCGAACACCGAGGACCATCTTGGTTCTTTCCAGGAAGCCTACGGGTCCGAAGTCGTAAAGAGCTTCTCCAAGTTCACCAAGCGCGTGACCGATTGGAGCAGCATCGAATTCGACCTTCGCTCCGCTTTTCGCGAGGCGATCGCGCCGCCGCAGGGCGTGGCCCTGTTCGAGATTCCGCAGAACATCCTGTACCACCACGAGGATGACGCCCGGCAGCGCAAAGGCGCGCGCGGATTCACGGTGGATGATCTCCGTTCGGAGGGCGACCCAGCCAAGATCGATCGCGCAGTCGAGATGCTTCATGCGGCGGAACGGCCGCTGATCGCGGGCGGCGATGGTCTCTTCTGGTCGCAGGCCGGACCCGAGATGAAGGAATTCGTCGAGCTGACCGGCATTCCCATCTACGCCCGCCGAGCCGGACAGGGCGTGGTCTCCGAGGAGCATCCGCTCGCGATTCGCGGCGCCTTCAAGAAGCCGTTCACCGGACGCGCTGACGTGGTGCTCGCGATCGGTTTCCGATTCTGGAGCGGTGAACATTTCGGCCAGCCCCCAACCTGGACCGACAAGGCCAAGTACATCCAGGTCGACCCGACTCCGACTCGCATCGGATGGCAGGTCAATGCCGACGTGCCGATGGTCGGCGATCCGAAACTGGTGCTCCGCCAGATGATCAATCGCATCAAGGAGCTGAAGCTCGACTTCTCGAAGAACCGCACCTCCGAATGGACCAAGGAAGTCACCGCGACGCGCCAGCGCTTCGATGCGCAAATTCGCGATCAGAACGCCAAGGTCACCGGCAACCGGCCGATTCATCCGGCGCGGCTGTGCGAAGATCTGATCAAGGTGATGGACAAGAACGCGACCACCGTTATCGACAGCTTCACCCTGTCGGGATGGATGAGCCGCGCATTCACATGCAGGTTCATGGGACAGGTCGTCGATGCGGGTCCGCTGGCTCCCGTGGGTCATGGCGTCGGGATGTCTATCGGCGCGCAGCTTGCGCGGCCCGGACAGCAGGTCGTCAACATCTCCGGCGACGGCGGCCTCGGAATCGGCGGCTTCGATATGGAAACCGCGGCCCGCTACAAGCTGCCGATCGTTACGGTGCTCTGGAACAACAGCTCGTGGGGACCCAACTTCAATGAAATGCCGGGCCTCAAGGGACGCACCGATCCGTTCAACATGCTGCCCGACATCCGCTACGACAAGATTTTCGCCGAGATGGGATGTCACGGCGAGCATGTCGAAACGCCCGAACAGATCATCCCCGCGCTGGAGCGTGCGTTCAAATCCGGCAAGCCTGCGATGATCAACGTGGTTGGCGACACCAGCGTCGGCAACGCCACCCTCGGCGGCAACCTGCTCGGCTCGACCGGATCGAACGGCTGAGCGACCGGGTATCGCCCATAGATAACTGGAAAGCGGAAGGCGCTCGTTGCGCCTTCCGCTTTTTCATGTTCATCGTAAGCCGCGCCCTCGTGTAAGCTAATCGGCAGGGTCGGCGAGATCGAGGCAAGCAATGAGACTTAAAGTACTACTTCTATTTTTGCCGGTGCTGATGCTGAGCGCCTGCAAGACCGGCGATTCTCCTTCCGCCGCCTGCCCTCCCGGAACGCAAGCAATGGGCGAGGCGCCACCCAACGGCCAGGAGACCTGGTGCCAGAAGATCATCAATGGAGAAGCGGTCAAGGACGGTCCGTTTACCCTGTATCGGCCCGATGGATCGCTGATGATGCGCGGGCAGTATCACGACGGCAAGCAGGACGGCGAATGGACGCTTTGGTACGACAACGGCCAGAAGTCATCGATCGATCACTACAAGGACGGCGTTCAGGACGGCGAGCACACCGGCTGGTACACCAACGGCAAGATCTCCGCGATGGGCCAATATAAAGACGGCAAGCGCGAAGGCGTCTGGAAGCGATGGGACGCGCAGGGCTTCAAGAACTGGGAAGAGGTTTACAAGGACGACAATCGCGTGTCGTGACCAGCGCCTATGGATGAAGTGATCCGAATCGTCGATGCGAACCTGGCCGATCCTGCGCAGGGCGCCGCGCTCGTCGAGCTGCTCGATCACTACATGCGCGATCCGATGGAAGGCGGCGAACCGCCGTCGGAGCGCGTCAAACGCGATCTCGTTCCCGGCCTGCGCCGCCATCCGGCCTGTTATGCCTATCTCGCGTATCGTGGTGATCGGCCGGTCGGCTTTGCCATCTGCTTTCTCGGCTTTTCGACCTTCAACGCGCGACCGCTCATCAATATCCACGACATCTTCGTCGAGTCTTCTCTGCGCGGCCAGGGAATCGGCAAGAAGATGCTCGATCGAGTCGAAGCGAAGGCGCGCTCGATGAACGGATGCGGCCTGACGCTTGAGGTTCGCGAAGACAACCATCGCGCGCGCGGGCTCTATCGCAAGTTCGGCTTCGAGCGAGCGGAAGTCGGCGCCGAGCGCGTCCCCATGGAATTCTGGCGAAAGACCCTTATCTAGGAGGTCGCGCTCGAACGCAGGCGCCGCTTAAGAAGGGTCGGTGCCTATTTCGGCGAGCATGATGTTCTTCGCCGCGACTGCCGGAACGAAATACGTCTCGGCCGCGCCCCAGACGATGGTCGGAGTGATACGAGCGCCGATGGACAGCGGCGAGTCGAACACGTCCGCGATATTCGCGTTGATGCGGAGGCAGTTCGGCGCGAGCGGCGTCGCCAGCTTGCCGTTGCGAATCAAATAAGAATCTCCCGTCACGGTGCAGGTAAAGTCGCCCGCGCGCTGCCCGTTGATCGGATACGTGTACCAGATTCGCCCGACATAGATTCCGTCGCCGACCGCCTGGAGCATCGCGCGATCGGAAGCACCCCCGCGCGCCCGCATGACGACATTCGTTGCGGTCGCGCCGGGATCGGCATCGAAGCGCCGCCCCCCGCCCTCGCCCAGCCGATAGCCCGCGACCGGCGCAAAGGTCGCGTCCTTGCCCAGCGCGCCGAGTTTCTTCTCGCGGGCTTCATCGGTCTCGAGGCGATGAGAGTCGTAGACGTTGGAGAGCAGTCCGATGAGGCGCCCCGCGCGAATCAACTCCGTCTTGCCCGCGGGCAGCCCTTCACACGTGACGCGGCGATGCACGGCGCCTGCACGAAGCATGGGATCATCGACGATCGCGATCCGCTCATCCATCACGCGCGCGCCGAATTTACCCTGATACGCCGAGCTGGCTGCGTAGAAGGCGCCTGTCGTGAGCGATCCTATCACCATGTAGTTCAGAATCTCGGCGACCGGCTGCGGCCCGAGAATCACTCGATACTTGCCCGACGCCGGCCGCACACCGTGGCCCAACGCGAGCGCCCGCCGAATCGCGCCGCCGCCCAAAGCCGCGCCCGCCCGCCGCATCTGCGCGGTCGTGCCGCCGACCGCGGTCGCAGTGCCCTTCGCATCGATCGATTCGACGATCGCGGTGACCGAGGAGATGAAGTGCGCGCTCTCATCGCCGCGCACGTCCGGGAAATTCGACCCGCCGATCGCGATGCGATCGTGAATTATCGAAACGTCGCCGCCGATGACGAGTCCCGGATGATCAACGCCGTTCCGGTTGCCGGCGCGAAACGCGCGCAGCGCCCCGCCGACTATCTGCCACGCGGAGGATGCGAGTGCTGCATCGCTCGCGCGCGCGAGATCGCCGCCCCCAGCCGCGCCGACGGAGAATTTGCGCGGATCGCGCGCGAAGCCGGGAAAATGCGGATCGACAATCGCGGAGCGGCGCGCGCGTTCCACCACCCTCTGCAGCGCGGCGCGGCTGAGATCACCCGCTTCGAACGCGGTCCCGATCTCATGCGGGTCGCGCCGCATCGCGACCCGCACCTCAAAGCCATCCGCGCCAAGCGATTTGATTTCTTCGACTCCACGGCACGGGATATCCGAAGTGTGAGAGATGCGCGCAATCCGATGCGCCGACGATGCGGCATAGACTTCAAACTCGATGAAGTCGCGCTCGCGCGAAAGCTGGCGGGTGGCATCCCGCACAAAGGCCTTGAGCTCCGCGATCGCAACCATCATCCGCCACCCAGCCGCGCACGCGATCGCAGAGTCGGTCCACCGTTCGACATCCGTTTCACCTGCATCGGCTGGCCCTTGCCGCAATTCGGAATCGCGATAAGGCGCAGGTCGCTGCCGACCGCATCCACGTTGCAGAAGAATTGTTTGGAGTCGGCGATCACGCTGCCCGAACGGAACAGCCTGCCGAGCCTGCCATTTTCGATTTCATAAACGCGGCGCGCCGAGATGCGAAAATTCTCGCGCGACTCCGCGATCGAGGGCACCTGGTTCCCGCATACGTAGTAGCCGTGCTCTACGTCGGCGATGATGCGTTCCGGCGGCGTGTCGCCCGGCAGGAAAAACGTGTTCGACATCCTGATGAGCGGAACGTGCCACAGCTCGCTGGCGCGTGCCGAACCGTTGGGCTCCGCACCCAGTATCGCGGCGGTCGCCCGCGAGTTCAGGAAACCCGCAAAAGCTCCCCGGTCGATATGCATCACGCGGCGTCCCGGCGTCCCCTCGTGGTCGTAGCGATAGTGGCCGTACCCATCGAGCGATGGATCCGAGCACGCCGACAGGAGCGCCGAACCGACCATCCGACCCAGCTCGTTGTCCGCGAGCGAGCGCAGAAACCAGCTCCGTCCCGCATACGCGGCTTCCATTTTCAGCGCGCGATCGGCCTCGCTCGGGTGCCCCACGATTTCGTGCGCAATCAGCGCATTGAAATGCGGATCGGTCACGACCACGACCTCGCCCTCAGGCGGCTTGAGGACCGGCGCCGCGGCAAGCTCCTGCGCTTCCCGGGCAAGTTCGACGGCAAAGGCGGACAGGGACGGATTCGGCATCAGCTCGCCGCGCCATCCTTCTTCGAGACACTCGAAGCCGCGCTGCTGCCCGATCGTATCGTAGCTCTCCTGATGCCCCTCACCATCCTGCGCGACCACGTAGCAATCGCCCTGCGAAAACGCGAAGCACTGCGTGATTGCACTGCCTGTGGTGTTGAGAAAAAGTTCGCGGCGAAACTCGGTCATCGCAGCGGCGACGTTGAAGGCGATCTTCGGCCCCAGCGCGCTCACCGCCTTGGAGGCATCCAGCGCGAGCCGATTCAGCTTGGCAGTCTCCATCGCGCGAGGATCGCGCTGAAACGTCGCCTGAATGTCATCGCGTATGACCGGCGGATCCGGCGCCGGGCGGTTCTCCAAACTTCGGGCGGCAGCGCCAAGCGATTTGATAATCGCCGATTTCTCCCGCGCACTCGCTCGCGCCCGCTCGTACGCATCGTCGAGCGCCGCGCGGATGACGCTGACCAGCTTCCCCGGTTTGCGGGCCAATCCTCCGATCTCGGCGCCGGCTTGGCCATCTCCTATCGCGCCCGACGGCCCTTCCACCTGAACCGCCACGCCGAATGCCGCGTTCTCGCTCTCCGAGCTGTCGCGCGGCTCGCCGTTGGTGGCGGCCGCCGATCGGTTGGAGACGACTTCGAAGCGAAACTCGCCGTACGAAACACCGCGATGGGCCCGCGCGAAACGGCGAAGAAGC
The DNA here is from genome assembly GCA_052146355.1 of Binataceae bacterium (SeqCode). Classification (GTDB taxonomy): domain Bacteria; phylum Desulfobacterota; class Binatia; order Binatales; family Binataceae; genus JAFAHS01. Next base: position 93,739 of record JBKQNE010000185.1, read on the forward strand.
CCTTCGCCGTCACGCTTGAGAAATTCAATTGAGTCGAACAAGTCGCGCTCAGCCATCGGACGCGCGGTCTCCAAGCCGCAGCGTAAACATAGCCCAGCATCGATGCTGCCGCGACAATCGCCGATCAGCCGAAGATCGCTGTGACGACTACTGAACCGTAATTGGAATTCTCAGATCGAATTCGGAATTTATCGCGACGCCGTTCTTGGTCGCGGGAAAGAACCGCCATTGTTGCAGCGTGTCGAGCAGGATCTTGTTGAGGCGCGGATTGCTGGTCTCTCTCGTAAGAGTAACCTCGACCTGGCCGTCGTAGGTGACCTTGAAGTGCGCAACCGCCTCGGTCTGCATGACATCTTCGCGCAGGTCGTCGGGAATCTCCGGCACCGGCGCGTAGATAGCGTGGGCGCCGATGCTGTCGCTGCCGATACCGCCGGGGCCGTTGCCCGAGCCGCTTCCGCTCCCGGCGCCACCGCCGCTCTCCCCGCCACTGCTCGCGCCTTCGGCGCCGGTCGGCCCCGCGGCAGGCGCTGCCGGCGCCGTCGAAGTAGTAGCCGTGCCGTTGGGCGATACCGGCATCGGTGGCGCTTCGACCTTTTTCTTCGGATGGACCGGTGGCGCCACCGGCGCCGGAGCGACGCGCGGCTTGACCTGCGCGGGAGCGGCAGGATGAGGTGCCCCTCCCCCGCCCGCCAGACCGCCAACATCGGGGGGCACTTCCACAATTCGCGCTTCGAGCGGTTTCAATTCCTGCGCGGGCGGTTCTGCCCGCTCCAGCAGAAGCGAGAATCCCGCCAGCAGCAGTATCCACAGCGATACAGCGGCGAGCGTGACCCAGGGCAGGCGCCGCCATGGATCATCGAGCTCAGGCAGGCGCCGCAGATTCTCCACTCCGGTCATTGACGCTTGACGGCGATCAGAAAATGCTCGACGCCTGCGCGCCGCGCTTGCAGCATCGCCTCCACGACTATCCCTTCGGGCGCGCTGCCATCTGCATTGACGACCACTCCGGGGTCGCCGCCCAGCATCGGCTTTATCGCGAACGCCAGCGCGGCCAGCGTGGTTGGAGTCTTATCGAGAAAAATCTGGCTGTCCTTGGTGATCGTCAGCGTGACCGGTTCCTTGTGTTGCAGGTTCTCCGCATTGCCCTCCGGAAGGTTCACGGTGATCGAGTTGAGGCTCTGCATCGACAGCGAAGCGAGCATGAACGTCACCAGCAGAAAGAACATCACGTCGATCATCGGGATGATCTCGATGCGTCCGTGACGGTAACCGCGCGATCGCTGGAGCTTCACAGCGCCGCCCTGCTCTTGCTGACATCGTGAACCTGGGTCGCCGAACGTCCTGGCACGCGCTCACCCGATTCCTGGTCGAGCCGGATATGATCGATCAGCTTGGAGCCGAGGCGCTCCATGTTATCAAGCGCCTGCGACTGCGAGCGCGAGAAGAAATTGAAGCCAAACAGCGCGAGCAATGCGATCAGCAAGCCGAGCGCCGTGGCGATTAGCGCCTGCGCGACGCCCGAGGTCACCTGGGTCGGCGCAACGAGGCCCGCGCCGCCGATCACTTTGAAGGCCTGCATCATTCCCGTGATCGTTCCAAGCAGTCCCATCAGCGGGGCCGCCGTGACGACGGTTTCCAGCACCCACAGCCCGCGGCTCAGCGTCTTTTCGATTCTGCCGGCTTCGTCCCCTGCGCGTGACTCCACCCACCAAGCGGGATGGTCGCGATTTGCAGCTATGACGCCGAAAAATCGGCCGTAGGCGCTCGAAGGACCGAGATGCTCGATCTGTTTCTCCAAATCGCTCCAGTCAAATCCGTAGGTTTCGATCAACGCCGCCAGATCGTCGGGCAGGCGCAGGCATCGCCAGAATGCGACCGCGCGGTCGAAGATGATCACGAAGGCAAGCCCGCCCAGAAACAGCAGCGGATAGACCATCGCACCGCCGTAGCTGATAGCTTCCCACGCGACCTTGAACTCATTCATACGCTCGGAACCTCATATCAAATTTCCCTTTTTTCATTCTCTTTCGCCATGCCGCATCAATTGGATGGTTTACTCCACGGCAGGTCCCATTTGAGTCCGCCGAAAAGGGCTCTCCGGATACCATACTGATTAGCAAAGACTCCGACTCCCGTGCCGTTGCGGACCAGATAAGTCCGATCGTTCGCGTTCTGCAGCACCACTCGGGCCTCCACGTTGCCGATTGTCGGCAACACCATTTTTTTGACGATCGCGAGGTTGAGCTGGATGTAGTACGGGAGATTGCCCGTGTTGGCAAAACCTTTGCGCAATCCGCTCTGGTAGATTCCATCCATCGTCAAAAGGTAGCCATACAGATTGTATGCGGTACCCGCTGAGCCAGTGAAGGTCTGATCGTGGTCGAGAAAGATGAAGTGCTGCTTGACGTAGTTGATCTCATTTCTTGGAAAGAGAAACTGGTCTGAGTCGAACTCGGTGCCTTGCGCCACTGAATACGTGAAGTTGGCATACGATGTGAGATTCTTTCGGGTCAGCGAAGTCGAGCACTCGACGCCATACTGCCGGCCCTTATCATAGTTGAACGGAGTGAAAATCAGGGTCGGCCCGAACTGCCCCTCATCGATCAGATCACGCGACATCTTGTAATAGCTGTCGGCGTCGACCTTGATGCCAAACGGAAGATTCTGCGTAACTCCGGCATCGAAGTAATTCGCGCGCTCGGGTGCGATGTTCGAGTTGGCCTTTACTTTGGGCTCGACGACGGTGTTGTTGAAAGCGTTGATATCCGCGGTGGAAACCGCTTCGGTCGGCGGCGGAGTGAAATACCGCGCATAGGCCGCGTGTAGTGTGGTCGGCTCGAAGAGCTGATAGACCGCGCTGACGCGAGGACTCAACTGAACCGATCGTGTGAAGCCGTCATACAAATCGAAGCGCGCACCATAGTTGAAGGTCAGCTTCTCAATCGGATGCCACTCGTCCTGCAGATAGATTCCGTAAGTCCAGACCGTGGTCGCACGATTATCAACGACTTGGATGGGATTGGTTGACGTCTGCATCCCGGGTGAGCCGGGGAAAGTGAGCGAGTGATTGTCGAACTCGGCTCGCTCGCCCTGGAAGTAATAGCCCGTGCGGATGATGTGATCGGCAAAGCCCCGGTAGGCAAAGTCACCCTGAAGACCGCTCGCCCAATCGCTGCGGAAGATCCTCGATGACTGCCCGTTGAAGATCAGATCGCCCGGGTCGTCGGGGTGAAACGAAAGCGTCGAATAGCGGCTGAAACCCGCAATCTGATAGTCAATGTTGTCTCTGAAAACGCCTTGCAACGCGATCGCGCCGAAGTACTGCTGCTCAACCTGCGTCTCGTTGATGTCTTGCGATGAATAGCTCGGCGTCCCCGAGAGCGTGTATGCGGGCGTCTGGCCAGGACCCTGCGGAATGTCGTAATGAGCCACGTTGAAGCCGCCAAACGTGGTGAGACGTGTGGTCGGGTTGATGAAATAGGAAGCGTAGCCGAATCCGTTTCCTTGCTGGGTCTCATCGTGTATCGCGACGGGGCCAGGTGTGGGCGGTTCCAGGCCGCGATCATTCTGCAGAAAGTACCCGGTCGTGTAATAGCTCAGGTCACCTTGGGTTCCGCCATACTCGTAACTCGGATTCAACGTGCCGCGCTGGCCGCCATACATGCTCACGTTGCCGCCGTTTGCCATCTCGCCGGTCTTGCTCTGGATCGAGACCACACCGGCGGTGTGATAGCCGTATTGCGCGGGCAACGCTCCCTCGAGCAGCGAGATACTCTGAGCGAAGCGCGGGCTGAAGGTTTGCGAAAAGCCGGCCGCGATTCCCTCCGGCAGCTCGATACCGTCGATTCGGTACTGAATTTCGGCGTGCTCTCCACGAATGTGGAGTTGTCCGAACGAGTCCTGCACGACTCCCGGCGCCTGCAAGAGAACGCCTGTCATGGGAGTGTTGCTGCCGGACGGCATCTCCTCGATAGCCTGCTGACTGAACCGATAAACGCTACTCCCGGTTTCCGGACTGAGATCGTTGCGCGCCTGGTTAAGCTTCTGGGCTCTCAATTGCAGGCTGAGCGCGGTCTGCGCTTCCATCGCGAGGTCCAGGGGTTTAGCCCCCGCAGAGGTGACGGTCACGATCAAGGCCGCAGTCTTGAAGTCAATCTTATTGGCCACCACGGCGTACATTCCGGGCGCAACGTTTTTAAACTCGAACCGTCCGGCCTTGTCGGTGTTGGCGGGGGAGACAATGCGTCCGTCCTGCGTCTGCAATATCAGCGCCACGCCTTCCATCGGGCGGCCGAGGGCATCTTTCACCGTTCCAGTGACGTTCTTGCGAATATTACTGGACGTAGTATTCGCGGCATTTGCAATCAGCCCGGTCGCCATCAACTGCAAAATGCAGAGGGCGGCCAGGAAATTTTTCAATCGTCGCATCATCAAACTCCTGCATACGGGGCAATTGTCCTGCCGAATTTCGCGGCGGAACACGGCGCACGGCAGAAACCATGCGCACCAAGCAAGCTCGTCAATGTCAGAAAGCGGGAGTTTAGAGTGCCGCGGGCGGACCACGAACGAGCTTGTCCTCGAACGCGGTTCGCGAAACTTCAATCTGATCGGCTGGAACGATGGTTCGTGTTTCGGATACCAGCGCCAGCGGCGCCATCGATGGGGTCGCAGCCCCGGGAGTGTGAGACGCCAGCAGACAAACCGAACACAGTTCCGGATCGGCACCGGTCTGGACCTGCGCCAGACGGTGACGCCCGCAGGAGTAGCTGTGAAAATGCGCGGCGCCTGCCAACTGCGCGAGGATGATCAGCGACGCGGCCAGAAGCGCTGTAATCGATCTGTCTTTGTGAATCGTAATGTCGACGCCGTAATTCAGAGAATAGTTCCCCGTCTGTCAGCGCCTTCTATCGCAATCGGATTGCAAGTGCAAGTTCGTTGTGCTTTTGTCTTGATCGCGATGAAGCCCACTACTGGCAACCATAAGAAACGTCTTGCGACGCGGCCTCATGGCAAGACTGGGCGCCGCCAGTCGTCTCCTGACTCGATCGAGAGGGCCCGCGCCATCCTGAAGGGGCTTCGCGTCCGTGGAACTGCGGCGCGCCTGGCGGTGCTGCGGCATATGCTGGCGGCCGAGGGCCCCGAGAGCCACTCCGACGTGGCCGAAGCCCTTCAGCCTCAGGGCTTCGACTCTGCGACCATCTACCGGAATTTGATCGAGCTGGCGAAGCTGGGAGTGTTGTCCCGAGTCGACCTCGGCGATCATCGGTGGCGCTTCGAGAAGACCGCCGGCCGCCGCGCGGGCCGATCTACCCATCCCCACTTCATCTGCAACGATTGTGGCAGCGTCTCCTGCCTCGACGATGCTGACGTAACGGTGTCATCGCGGCGCGGAAGAGCGAAGGACCGCGTAGCCGAAGTCTCCGCAATCACCCTGAAAGGCCGCTGCCGCAGCTGCTAGTCCGCGCTCCGCAAATGCGGCGACGGGGTGGGCGGAAGCAGAACCCTCACCCTAACCCTCTCCCGCAACCAAGCGGGCGAGGGGCGGAAATACGCGCGCCCTCTCCGATCAGACCACGCCGTCAGCTTTCAGCCGTTCCAGATCGCCCGCCGTCATCCCGAGCAGCTCGCCATAGACCTCGCCATTGTGCTGGCCCAGCAGCGGGGCCGCTTTGACCTCGACGGGAGAGTCCTCCAGCCGCACCGGACAGCCCGGCATGGTGAATTCTCCTCGCACCGGATGCTGCACCGTGACGATCATGCCTCTTTCCTTGAGATGCGGATCGTTCAGCAACTCGACGCTGTCGAGCACTTTGCCGCACGGCACGCCTGCCTCGCCGAGGATCTTCATCACCTCGTGCTTGGTCTGCTTGCCGGTCCATTCGTTGATGATGGCCGTGAGCGCTTCGACGTTTTGGGCTCGCGACCGCCCCTCGCGAAAGCGATCGTCATCAGCAAGTTCGGGCTGACCCAGCGCCTTGCAGAGGCTCTTCCACATTTCCGGCGCCGTGCACAGGATGAACACGTAGTCGTTATCGCCGCCTGGGGCGCATTTGTAGAGGTCACCCGGACCGCCGCCGCCGAGGCGATTGCCAACTCGCGGAACCGGTTTGTGGGTCACGTAGGTACCCATCATCGGCACGCGGCAGAAATTAAGCACCGCCTCCTGCATCGCCACTTCGACCTTTTGTCCCTTGCCGGTGCGCTCGCGCTGGATATACGCCGCAAGCACCCCGATAGCGGCATGCATGCCGGTGCCGGTATCTCCGATGGTCGGGCCCGGCTTGAGCGGCGGCGTGCCGGGAAATCCGGTCAACGCCATCGCGCCGCCCGATGCCTGCGCGATCATGTCGAAACTCTTGTACGCGCTGTATGGCCCCGTAGTTCCGAATCCTTTGACGGTCAGGTAGATGAGCCGCGGATTGATCTCACGGAGCTGATCGAAGCCCAGATTCAGGCCCTCAAGCGTGCCCAGCGAGTAGTTCTCCGCCAGGATGTCAACCTTCTTCACCAGGTCCAGAAAAATCTTGCGGCCTTGGTCGCTCTTCAGGTTGAGCGTGATGCCGCGCTTGTTGGCATTGAGCAGCATGAAGTAGTACGAGTCGACGCCCTGCTTTTCCGTCAGCAGCCACCTGCCCTGTTCACCCATCTTGGGCGATTCGACCTTGATAACGTCGGCGCCCAGCCACGCGAGCATCTCGGTGCACGACGTGCCGGCTTCAAACTGCGTGAGATCGAGAACCTTCACACCCGCCAGAGCCTTTTCCATCGCCATCCTCCGGGCGCACGCACGCGACATCGATGCTGGTGCGCTGTGAATCTTTGTAGCTCCACCCGCGCAAGATCGGCAAGCAGGGCCAATCTCGCGCGTGCACATCTTTGGCCGCGTCCCCCGCTCTGATAAATCTGTTGGAGCAAGCCGCTTCGGAGCGGCCACGCGGGGGGTCATGACGTCTTCGGCGAGAGTCAAGCTCGGACAGTTGCGCGATGAGTTGAACCGGATGTTCTTCGAGCGCGCGGATTTGATCGACGGCGCGCTCGCCGCCCTGCTTTCACGCAGCCACGTATTGCTGATCGGCCCGCCCGGAACGGCGAAGTCGATGCTGGCCGAGGAGCTGTGCACTCGAATCGAGGGGGCGAACTACTTTCAGTGGCTGCTCACCCGCTTCAGCACCCCCGAAGAACTGTTCGGCGCCGTCAGCCTCAAGGGCCTCGAGCAGGACGATTACCGGCGCGTCACCTCGCACAAGCTGCCCGAAGCGCATATCGCTTTCCTCGATGAAATCTTCAAGGCGAACTCATCCATTCTGAACTCCCTGCTGACCCTGATTAACGAGCGTATTTTTCACAATGGGCGCGAGCGTATCATGACCCCGCTCATCACGATGTTCGGCGCATCGAACGAGCTGCCCGACGAAGAGGAACTCACCGCACTCTACGATCGGTTCATGTTCCGCTTCATCACCAGCTATATCGCCGAGGACTTTCGCTTCCTCAAGATGCTCGAAGGCGGCACGCCCGCCATGCGCACCATGCTGACGTTCGCCGAACTCGGCGAACTCGCCGCAGAGACGGCGGCGGTGACCGTGCCGGGATCGATCCTGAACGGGATCGCCGAGCTTCGCCGCACGCTGGCGCGCGAACCAATCATCGTGTCGGATCGGCGATGGAAAAATTCGCTCGAAGTACTTCGCGCGCACGCGACGATCTTTGGCCGCACCGCGGTGACCGAGGACGACCTGATGTTCCTGGAGCATGTCCTCTGGAAAGACCCGGAGGAACGCCCCAAGGTGACCGAAGTGCTGCGCAGGATGGTGCGTGGTTTCGAGGAAGAGGCGCGCGAGCTGCTGATCCAAAGCCAGGAACTGCGGGACTACGCGCAGCGTCCGTGGGAAAGCGACGAGTTGCGCAACCGTGCGGTCGTCGAGGCACACACCAAGATCGCAAACATCCTGATCAAATTCGAAACCCTGCTGCGTGAAGCTTCCGATGCCGGCCGCACGATCGCCGGTGCGGAGGCGATGCGATCCCAGGTGCGCGAAATCCAGCAGACGATGCTGCGGCGCACGATGGGCGCATAGACCGTCATGCCCGCGGAAGAATCAACGCCCGCCATCGTCCTGCGCGCCCGCGACTACGCCGAGTCGGATCGAATCGTAACGCTGCTGACGCGCGATTGCGGCAAAATCGGCGGCATCGCCAAGGGCGCCAAGGCCTCGCGCCATCGCTTCGAACGCAAGCTCGAACCGTTCTCCCATGTGGTCCTCCACTTCCGCCGCCGCCCTCACGGTCAGCTCGTTTTCATCACGCGCGCCGAGGCATCCGACCTCTTTCAGTTTCGAATCGAAGAAGACCTCGGACGAATCGCCCTCGGAACCTACATGCTGGAACTGACCGACACCCTGACCGCCGAGGCGGGCGACGGCGCAGATGCGTACCGGAGCTTGGCCCTCGCGCTCACTGCTCTCTCCTCGCGCTCGGCCGACCTGGCACTCAGGCAGGCGTTCGAACTGCGCGCACTCGGATGGGCCGGGTTCGGACTGGACTTCGGCCGATGCCGCGTATGCGCCAACGCGGCCGACACTGCCGCCGTTTATTTCGTGGTCGGACGCGGCGGCGTGGTCTGCGAGCGATGCCGCGCCGGCGTACCCGAAGGCGCCATTCGCCTGCGCACCGAGAGCGCAGCCGCCCTGGCAAGACTGGGCGCGATGGCGATAAGCGAGGCCGGCGGCGCAACCCCAGCCGGAGCAGACGGCGCGCTGGCGATCGCACGCTTCATCGCCTCGATACTGGATCGCAAGCTAAGAAGTTCCGAGTTCCTGGATTCGATCCTGAACAGCAACGGCAGCCGTTAATTCCTTTTCTCCGATTCGCGCAATACCCTCACGCGATGTGCGCGACGATGTCTCCCATCGTGGAGGTGTCGTAGCCGCAGAGGCCCGCGACTTCGCGCGCGAACCGCGCCGACCCCAGCGACTCCATCATCGCGCGCACCGGCGTCGATGCCATCTCGCGCTCTGGAATCGCAAGGTCGTACCGTTCCTCGCGTACCGGCACGAACCCAAGTCCGTACGCCTCCGCCGCGACGCGAATCGTAACGCCGACATCAGCTCGTCCGAGTGCGATCGCCTCGGCCACTTCAAGATGCCCGCCAACCTCGTGGTCGTAACCCGCGATCGCGGTCGCATCGATCTGAAGTTCGCGAAGTGCTTCATCGAGCGCAGCTCTGGCGCCTGCTCCCTTCTCGCGGTTGACGATTTTCAGCTTTGGCCGCGCCAGATCCTGAAATCCGCGAATAGCACGCGGATTCCGCGGCGCTGTCGCAAGCCCGAGTTCCCATCGCGCAAAGCTCACCAGCACCGTACGGCGATGCCCCAGTGCGCGCCGCGCAGGACCCAGGTTGTATTCCCCGGTCTTGGGATCGCGGATGTGCGCACCCGCGACGTGCACCTGGCCCGCCGCGAGCGATTCGAGCGCCTGGCCGCTGCCGCGTCCGAAGGCGGCGATGCTGACGGGCGCATGATGGCGCCCGATCCAATCGGCGAGAATCGACACCGCGGGATCGCATCCCGCGACGAACAGCGTCGCGTCTATTTCCGCCGCTGAGCGGAAGCTCTCCACCTCGGCACGCGCACCGGCCAGACGCTCGACGATACCGCCGGCCGGAGCCAGGCTCCGCTGAGCGGCCGAACATGGAATAGCCACCACGCGGCTGCCGATCCGGCCCAGCGCCACGTGGGTGCCGGGCTTTGCGCTGCGTGCCGCACCGCGCCCGGAAAGCATCGCATCGATCCGATCGAACGCGCGCTCGCCGAAAAGGCTCTCCACGGTTTCGCCGAGTTCACGCGCGAGCTTGAGCGCCACGCCGACGTTCGGCTGGTAGGTGCCCGACTCGATCGCGCCCAGCGCCTGTCGCGATATATCGGCGCGCCGCGCGAGTTCGGTCTGGCTCACCGAGCGCGCAATTCGCGCCTTACGAATGCGATCGCCGATTTCCGCCATGATAATTGACGCTCCGCCATAATACTGGCATAACACGTCCGTAATGAACATTGCCGTTCGTGAAGTCAAAGTCAGAGCGGCCCTGACGCAGGCGCTGTACCTGGGCTCGGCTACCGGTTTCGCCGGCTGGCCCTTCCTAGTGAGGTATCGTCTGCTGTCCGTCAACGAAGAGAACGGCAATTACATCCTTACCGCGTTCATAGGTTTGAGCGCACCCACCGGATCGCAAGTCAACCGCAACGGGCATGCGATCTTCACGCCCACAATCGCCGGGATTCCGCCGGCACCGACTCGGCCCGGATCAGGGCAAAGCTTAGGCTCCAGGGAGGCAGGCTCTCGTGCGTAAATTTTAGGCAAACCCAAATAAACCTAATGAAATCAAGGATACATTGGGTTTGTTTTGTAAAAAAATATTTTAGAGCTTCCCCCGGTTCGGTCAAATCTGACGGTCTGTCACGCGAAGTAGGCGGCCGCGCAACTTCGTGGAGCGGCGCAATGGTGGCAAGAAAAATGGATGAATATGCTGAGCCGGTAGCGGCCATGTGCGGAAGCCTACGCGGCCCCGCATTACGTATCAACGTCCAAGAAGTTTACCCATCCACATTCGGCGCGCTGTCCACATTGTTGCATTGGGCGTTTATCGACAGCCTCGATCGATGCGGGGCTTGCTTCCCGCGCCACCATGCTTTGAGCTACGAGCCTCAAGTCACGCCATGAGATCGTCGGCGATAGCGCCAGTCGCCTGATCCAGCCGCCGGATTCGTGGGCGCCGTCTTCTTCTCCGTCGATGATGCGCGGCAGCAGGTAGCGCGATCCGTCGTGCTCCACCAGCACGATGCCGCAATTGACCGGAATGTGCGCGCCCTCCCATCGGTCGGTGACATGCGCCCACAATGCCCGCATCACTCCGCCGTGGCTGACGATCACCAGCTCGCGGTCGCCATGCTCACGCGCCATTCGATCGAACACCGGCGCGATCCGGATGCGCACGTCTTCCTGGCTCTCGCCGCCCGCCGGCCTCCATTCCCATGAGCGATCCGGCTTGAAGTTCGGATCGTCGCGGACCAGATCGTAGGGCTTGCCCGCGAGTTGTCCGAGGCTCTGCTCGCGGAAGTCTTGCTCGATCTCGATTGGCGCGCCGACCTGCTCCGCGATTATCCGCGCGGTCTCGCGGGCGCGATAATACGGGCTCGCGAAGATCAGGGTTGGCTTGAAGAGCGACTTGATCCGCAACGCCGCCTCATAGGCCTGGCGGCGGCCAAGCTCCGTTATCGCCGCGTCGGGCGAGTTCGTGAAATGGCGGATGCGATTGCCCTCGCTCTCGCCGTGACGAACCAGAATCAGCTTGCCCATCGAATTTTCAGTCGCACTCCTATTCTCCAATACCCAAAGCCATTCCGGCTGTGATCGCTCCCGGATATTACGGTTTTGTTTCACCGGAACCTGGCGGCTTGGTGTCGATCGCCGCGGGTTTGACCATCCCCCGAAATGCTTCGAGCAGATCGAGCGGCAGCGGGAAGACCGTGGTCGAATTGTGGTCGGTCGCGATCTCCGCGAGCGTCTGCAGATAGCGCAGTTGAAGCGATATCGGATTCTTCGCCATGATATCGGCCGCCTCGCCCAGCTTTTGCGCCGCCTGAAACTCGCCCTCGGCCGCGATGACTTTGGCGCGCCGCTCGCGTTCCGCTTCGGCCTGCGCCGCGATCGCGCGCTGCATGTCCTGCGGCAGATCGATATTTTTCAGTTCGACCAGCGTGATTTTGATTCCCCACGGCTCCGTCTGCGCATCAACGACTTCCTGGATGCGCGCGTTGAGCTTGTCGCGCTGCGCCAGCAAATCGTCCAGCTCGGTCTGTCCACCAATCGAGCGCAGCGTGGTTTGCGAGAGCTGCAGCGTCGCGAACAGATAGTTGGCGACCTCGGTAACGGCCTTCGACGGATCCATCACGCGGAAATAGAGCACCGCGCTCACCTTGACCGTCACGTTGTCGCGCGTGATGACGTCCTGCGGCGGAATTTCGAGAGTCACCGTGCGCAGATCGATTCGCACCATCCGCTCGACTACCGGCAGGATAAAGATGATGCCGGGACCTCGGTACGGCGTCAGCCGGCCCAGGCGAAACACGACCGCACGCTCGTACTCATTGAGAATTTTGAGACCGCTCAGGACATAGAGCACGAAGATGATGATGATTACGCCTACTCCCGCCATGTGTGCGCACTCCTTTTAGTTCGATCGCTGCACTTCGATTTCGAGGCCTCGCACCGCCGTCACTCGCGCATGCGTTCCTGGTACCAGCGGCTCGCCGCTCACCGCGCGCCAGATCTCGCCGTGCACGAACACCTTGCCTGGAACGCCGGGGGCGATCGCTTCTCTTACTTCTCCCACCTGCCCAACCAGAGCTTCGGCGCCGGTTTTCGGACGGCCGCGCCGATCGCGCGCGACGATATACCCCACGCCGAGAATTATCGTGGCCAGTGCGGCGGCCGCACCGTAGACGATCCCGCGGTTGACGGCGAGATTGGTCCGTGACGTGTCGATCAAAAACAGCGAGCCGATGACAAACGCGACGATTCCGCCCAACCCCAGCACGCCGTAGCTGGTCACGAACGCCTCCGCGACCAGCATTCCGACCCCGAGGAAGATCAACAGCAGTCCCGACAGATTCACCGGCAGGACTTCGAACGACGCCAGCGCCAGCAGCAGGCAGATAGCGCCGGCGACGCCGGGGAAGAACACGCCAGGATGCGCGAATTCGAAATAAAGACCGATCAACCCGCCCATCAGGAGCAAATAAACGATATTGGGATCCGAGAGCGTATCGAGGATGCGCTGGCCCATCGTCATGTGCACGCGGCGCACGACCACATTGGCCAGATCGAGCGTAATGTCCTGGCCCGCCACGGTGACCTTGCGGCCGGACGCCTGCGCGAGCAGGCTGCCGAGGTCCGGCGCAACGATATCGATTACGTGCTTCTGCAGCGCTTCGCGCTCCCCGATCGCAACACTGTGGCGAACCGCCTGCTCGATCCAATCCTCGTTGCGATCACGCTGCTGCGCGATGCTGCGGGCGAAGCCGACGGTGAAGTTCTCGACCTTCTCGCCCATCGCGCCGCGGATGTCCTCGCCCCCCTCCTCCACCGGATGCGCGGCGCCGATGGTCGTGCCGGGCGCCATCGCCGCAATATTCGCGGCCTCGGTTATGAACGTTCCCGCGGACGCGGCTCCGGCGCCGGAGGGCGCGATATAGACGATGACCGGCACCGGGGCGCCCAGGAGGCTCTTCACGATCCGCTGCGTCGCGGTCAAAAGACCGCCCGGCGTGTCCAGCTCGATGATCAATGCGCTGGCGCCGCCGTGCAACGCCGTATCGAGTGAATCATCGATATAGCTTGCCGTCGCGGGGTTGATACTTCCGTCGATCGTTATGAGTTCGACCCATCGATCGTTTGCAGCGGTAGCGGCCGCCGCGCGCAGCGACGATGCTGCCGCAAGCGCGAGCGCCGCGACGCCCACCACCGCCAGCGCGCGAAATGCCGCTCGTGATTTCACGTGCCGCGCCGGGGAATCGGCCGTCCGAGTTCCTTCATGACAAGCTGGATGTCCTGCCATACGACCCGTTTTTCACTGGGACTGCGCAACAGATACGCCGGATGAAACGTCGGCATCATCTTGATGCCGCGCAGCTCATGCCAGACGCCGCGCAGCCGGCTGATGGGCGTCTTGACCTTGAGCAAAGCCTGCACCGCAAAAGTTCCCAACCCGACGATGACGCGCGGCTTCACGAGTTCCAGCTGCCGCCACAGAAATGGCTCGCACGAAGAAACTTCGTCGGGCTCGGGATTTCGGTTGCCCGGCGGGCGGCACTTGATCACGTTGCAGATGTAAACTTCCGAACGCGGCATTCCCATTCCGCGCTCGATGATGTCGGTCAGCAATTGGCCGGCGCGCCCCACGAACGGTTCACCCTGCGCATCTTCATCGGCGCCGGGTGCCTCGCCCACGAACATCAACTCGGCGTTCGGGTTCCCCACGCCAAAAACCAGATTGGTGCGCATCGGCCACAGCTTGCATCGGCGGCAATCGCCGATGAATTCGCTCAACTGTTCCAGCGATGAAGTCTTTTCGAGTCCGGGATAGCGCGAAAACATCTCGATTGCCTGCGGCGGCGGCGCGGCCTGCGTCACAACCAGCCGCTCCGGTTCCGCCTCGATTTTGCGCGCGACCGGCGCGGCCGCCTGTGCGATCGGCCCGGATTCCGATGCGGGCAGACCATCCATACCCTCTTCGCGGAGCTGCTCCACGTAGTCGCGCAGGCTTGCGAGAAGAGCAGTACGGTCGGTAGGTGGATGCGACTCACTCATGGGATCAGCTAGGATATCGGCAGAAGACGCGCCGTTTGCGCTCGAGCCTTGATGATAATCGCCTCAGCCTGCTGCGTCATCGCCCTGATTGTCTTGTCTCCGGAACCTGCGTTCGCGTGGGGCCCCGTCACGCATATCGCGCTCGGGGTGCAAGTGCTTGCGACGGTTATCACCCCCGACCATCCTCTTCAAGCGATGCTGAACCTGCCGGAGATTTTCCTCTACGGCAGCCTCGCGCCGGATATCGTTCAGGGCCGCAGGCTTCAGAGCCGGCTGCGGCGCCATTCGCATAACTGGACCACCGGCCTGGGACTACTCAAGGCCGCCCGCGGCGCCGAGCAGCAAGCGCTCGCATACGGTTACCTGGCGCATCTCGCCGCCGACGTGGTCGCGCACAATTTCTTTCTGCCCGCGCGCTTCGTCGGCAGGTTCGAGTCGAGCATCGCGAGCCATCTCTATACCGAGGCGCGCTTCGACAGCTTCCAGGATCGCGAATACCGCGACATGCTCGTCAAGCTGCTCGATGTCGACTTTCACGCGCTCAACAAGACCCTCAAGCGCGCCATCGACTCGCCGCTGTTCGGCTTCTCTGCTCATCGCAGAGTCTTCGAGGGCGGCCTCAGGCGCATCCGCCAATTCGACAACATCATCCGCGCGATCGGAGGACCTGATGAAGGCGAGCTCGAGGACTTCGGGCTTTTCACTAACGCATCGTGCAGCGCGATCGGCGGAATCCTCGGCGATTCAGCGCGTGCGCCGGCGTGCAGGTTCGACCCGATGGGCGAGCGGGCGATTCATACCGCGCTGAGTCTCAGGAGCAATCTGCAGAAGCTGGTGAAGATAAATCCCGCAGCCGAAAAGACCGCGCGCAAGATGGCCTCAACGATGCTCGCCGACGTTCACACCCATCTGAAGCAAAGCCCCTTCGCCGTTTGAATCCTTCTCGATGACATGGATTGGGTTTGCCTTGCCTACCTGCTAATCGTACCGTTTGAGCCGCGCAGTGGCCGTCAGCAAGCGACGGCCACGGCCGAATCTCTGCTCGGGCAAGCGCTCTGGCGCTGTTAGGAGAGGCTTTGATGGCTGGTCTTGAAGGCGACTCATGGAAAATGCCGCTGGACCGTTCCACGGACCCCAAGCGGGAACCGGGGCCGATCGAGCTTAGGCGCTATGTCGGAACTCCGGCCTACGCCGGCATTGCCACTTTTATGGGTTTGCCGCTGTGTTTGAACCAGGAAGACCTAAAGGCCGGCAAAGTGGACGTCGCCGTGATTGGCGCTCCCGTCGATGTCTCCGCGGGCCATCGTGGCGCCCAATACGGTCCACGCTTCTTGCGCGCCGACGAACGAATCCTCTTTCACACGCCCGCGATGCTCTACAACCCCGACACCAGGATCAAGCCGCTGGAGGTGCTGAAAGTCGTCGACTACGGCGACGCTGCGGTCGATCCATTCAGCATCGTGAATTCGATGGAACCGATTCGCCAGTTGGTGCGCGAAGTGGCCGAGATCGGCGTATTTCCCATGGTGCTGGGTGGCGACCATTCGATTCTCTGGCCTAACGGCGCCGCGATAGCCGACGTCTACGGGCCGGGTAACGTCGGCGTGGTCCATCTCGATGCCCATCCAGATTGCTCCAACAACACTCTTGGGCACGCCATCTCGCATGGCACTCCGATTCGCCGCTTAATCGATGACGCTCACATCCCGGGCCGCAATTTTGTCCAAATCGGGATGCGCACCGCGCTGATGGACAATGAGTTGATGCAATGGATGCGCGACAACGGCCTGCGAACTCATTACATGGCCGAGATCGATCGGATCGGCTTTGCCAAGGTGCTGGAGAAGGCGATCGATGAGGCGCTGGACGGCCCCAAGCATCTCTATGTTTCGCTCGATATTGACGTGCTCGATCCCGCTTTCGCCCCAGGCACCGGAACGCCTGAGCCGCCGGGTCTCACCAACCGCGAGTTGCTGCCGGCGATCCGGCGCATCTGCCATGAAACTCCAGTGGTTGGCATGGAGGTAGTCGAGGTCGCGCCGCATCTCGATCCGACCGGCTACGTCACGACCATGAACGCGCGTCGCGCCATCTTTGAGGCTCTCACCGGGATGGCTCAGCGCAAGCTGGGAATCACCGAGCGCAACTTTCTCGATCCTGCTGCGGCAGGCCTCGACCCGCCGAAGCGGTAGGAAATTGTCCTGCGCGCCCCCCTAGCGGACGGCGCGGAGGCGGCGGGGCTTCGATTTCGATGCGCGCAACGCGACCAGCCGGTCGAGAATAACGTGCGCGACTTCGTCCTTGGATAGTTTCGGGTAGCTTTGCGCGCCGCCTTCGGCGCCGATCAGCGTGACAATATTGGTATCGACGCCGAACCCGGCGCCTTCCTGAGTGACGTCGTTCGCGACGATGAAATCCAGGCCTTTGCGCTTCAGCTTGTCGCGGGCGTTCGCCCCGAGGTCGTTGGTCTCTGCCGCAAAACCGATCATCACGCGCGCGCCCTTCTTTGCGGCCAGGCGCGGCAGCTCGTCGGCGATCGAGACCATTTTCAAATCCACGCCGCGCGCATTCTTCTTGACCTTCTCGGGCGCGGCGTTAGCAGGCTTGAAATCCGCAACCGCGGCCGCCATCACCAGCGCCGTACACCAGGGAAAATTGCGCGACGACGCATCCAGCAGCTCGGCGGCGCTCACCGTGTCGATTCGTTCGACGCCCGGCGGCGTTGCAAGCGCCGAAGGGCCGGCGATCATCCGTACCTCGGCGCCGCGCTGCGCGGCCGCCCTGGCGATGGCAAATCCCATCTTCCCGGATGAGCGATTGGACACGAAGCGAACCGGATCGATCGCCTCCTGCGTCGGCCCCGCCGTCACCAGAATCCGTTCGCCGGCCAGGTCCTGTGCAGTGAGCATCCGCTCGAGTTCGTCGACGATGATGACAGGTTCGGCGAGCCGCCCCTTGCCTTCGTATCCGCAGGCGAGATCGCCCTCACCCGGCTCGATTATCGTCACGCCGCGTGCGCGCAGCTTCGCCAGGTTTTCTTCGACCGCGGGATGCGCGTACATGTGCACGTTCATCGACGGGGCGAAGGCCACTTTGGCCTGAGTGGCGAGCAGAACCGTAGTGACGATGTCGTCGGCGATACCGACCGCCGCCTTGGCGATGACATCTGCGGTCGCAGGCGCGATCAAAACCACATCCGCCGCATCAGCCAGCCGGATATGGCCGATCTGAGACTCTTCGGTCAAAGAGAACGTGTCGGTCGCGACCGGATTCTGCGAAAGAGTCTGAAGCGTCAGCGGCGTAATGAACTCACGCGCATTCGGCGTCATCATGACGCGCACATGCGCGCCACGCTGCACCAGCAGCCGCGTGATCTCAGCGGTCTTGTAGGCCGCAATACCCCCGCTTACGCCGAGAACGATCGTCTTGTCCTTGAGTCGCGACATAGCAATTAAATTCTATTGAGCAGCGCGCACATTCGCTATGCCCCCGAAAGAGCCTCGCCCAACAGGGTGACGCCGACGCCGCCCCTCGCCCGCGGTCGCGACCCGGGCGCGAACGCAAGCCGGGAGAGGGAAGCTCGCATTTCCAGCAATTATTCGTGATGAATCCGCTGACCCTCATCCGGCGCGCAACGCGCCACCTTCTCCCGGGGGGCGAAGGACTTTGCTTATCGACAGCCTCGATCTGCGGGCGAGGTGTAGAGAGCCTAGAACGGCTTCCACTCCGATTCGGGCACCCGGCGGTAGATGCCCTTGCTGCGCTCCAGCATCCGGTAGCCGATCAGCTCGCGCCGCAGCGTGGCCGCATCGGGATGGTGCCGCTTGATGACCGCATTGACCTCCGCCTCGCTGTACCTGCTGTCGACCGCGAACATCCGGGCGAGCCACTTGAGAACCACCCAGCGCTTTTTGCGCGCATCGGGAATCTTCGTCAGCCGATCGTCCGCGATAAAGTTGCGCAGCACTTCGCGCTCCCACACCTCGCCATCCGCTTCATAGGCGGCCTTCGTCAGATTCGCCGCGAACACCGATCGGTTGACCTTGCTCAACGCCTCAGGATCGAGCCGGTACCAATGCGTGTTGCCATCGATGCGCAGCGCCAGCAGTCCCGCGTCCTTCAGGATCGCCAGATGATGCGAGATGGTCGGCTCCCTGAGCCCGACCAGCGCCGCCAGCTCCTGCACGCTCCGATCGCGATCCGCCATCAATCCCGCGAGCTTGAGGCGGCTCTCGTTGCCCAGCGCCTTGAAGTACCTGAGCAGCGCGCTCGTGTCCTGTTCCGTCATGGCACTTGCCTCTTGATGAACATCTAATTAGATTTATATCTAATCAGATGCGATGAGGAAAGAGGCACACCGATGATTCGGACTCGCGGTTTGTCGCATATCAACCTGAACGTCAGCGATCTCGAGCGTTCGATGCGGTTCTACCAGGAAGTGTTCGGACTCGAGCTGCTGCATCGCTACGAAGGCCCGATGGGACCGCATCCGTGGGGACAGCAGGTCGCGCTCAGCACGCCCGGCGCGAACGACGTGATTGCACTAAGCCACGTCCCCGAAAAACCCGTGGGCCCGGGCGGATTGGACCATTTCGGCTTGAACCTGCTCAGCGATGACGACGTCGAACGCGCCATCATCGAAGTCGAGCGGGCCGGTGAAAAGCTGATACGACGCGGATCGGACGAAGTCGACGGAATACTCGAGCACTTCGCCTACCTGAAAGACCCCGATGGCTACGTGATCGAACTCAACGCGCAGCGCGTCCTGCTGGGGCGCAAGCGCCTTTAGCGCGCGTTCACCCTTTCTTGAAGCGCGAGGGGAAATCGGCGCCAAAGGTCTGGTCGGGATGCAGCTTGCGGGCGCGCTCCAGAAGCACTTCCTCGGTCTCGGGGATGTTCGGATCGGGTACGCAGCAATCGACGGGGCACACCGCCGCGCATTGTTCCTGATCGAAGAAGCCGACGCACTCGGTGCATTTGATGGGAGCGATATAATAGATGTCTTCCTTGATCGCCGGGCTCGATTCACCATCGAGTTCCCACGGCGCTCCACCTTCGTAAATCGCAGTATTCGGGCACTCCGGCTCGCAGGCGCCGCAGTTGATGCATTCTTCAGTAATCAGCGTGGACATTTCCTAAGTTCTCTCCAACCGGCACACAGGCTGGAAGCCTGTGCCACCGGGACTAGCTTTTTCCCCGGTTTGAACGGGAACAATATCGGCGGACTCCGAGCCGAGCAAGTATTCGGCAGGTCACTCCGGCATCGCCGCGACCACGCGCTTTGCCAGCTCGATAAACGCGATGCTCGCAGGATGCGACGGGTTCTTGATGACCAGCGGCATTCCGTCGTCACCCGCCTGGCGCAGCTCAGTCTGAATCGGAATGCGCGCGAGCAGGTCGATTCCCTCCTGCACCGCCATCCGTTCGCCGCCCCCATGACCGAAGAGCTCATCGCGTTCGCCGCAATCGGGGCAGACGAAGTAGCTCATGTTCTCGACCACCCCGAGCAACGGGCAATGCACCTGGCGGAACATCCGCACCGCACGCATCGCATCCAACAGCGCCACGTCCTGCGGCGTGGTCACGATCACGGTGCCGTCGACCGATACCTGCTGCGCGAGGGTAAGTTGCGCGTCGCCGGTGCCGGGGGGCAGATCGACGATCAGAAAATCCTGGGTGCCCCACAGCGTGTCCTTCAGAAACTGGCGCACTGCGCCCATCACCATCGGGCCCCGCCAGATGACGGGAGCACGCTCGCCGAGAAAAAATCCGATCGAGATGAGCTTCACGCCATATTTTTCAATCGGATAGAAATTCTGCCCGCCTGCTGATTTCGGGCGGCTATCCGCCGTACCGAACATCGTCGGTATAGACGGCCCGTAGATGTCGGCATCCAGCAGGCCGACGCTGAGCCCCAGTTGCGCCAGCGCGCACGCGAGGTTGGCCGCGACAGTCGATTTGCCCACCCCGCCCTTTCCGCTTGCGACCGCGACGATATATTTCGTGCCCTCGAGCCTGACCCGCCCGGTCTTCTCGCCCAGCTCGGCTTCGAGCTTGCGAATGCGCAGTTCGACCTGATTGACACCGAGGCCATGCGTGAGAGCCTGATGGATTCCGTCCGCGAGCTGCTGAATCACCTCATCGCGCTCGGTGACCTGGCGCACCAGAATCGAGAAGCCGCCATCGGGCTTGGGCGCAACCTCCTCGACCAGACCGAGCGCGACGATATCCGCCGCATGGCCCGGGTACTTTACCTGCCCCAGAGCCTCGAACACCGCCTCAACTGTCGCTTGTCGCGCCACCAAGACGATTATTTCAGAACCATAAGCCCGGCAGAAGGACATGGGTCACGCTCACCGCCAAAGCTCATCGCAATGCCACGCCCGCAATATCCTCCGCGGGCGGGCGATGCGCTCGTCGCTAATAAACCCTTCTGGACTAGGGCCGGCGGCTCGCCGGCCTGACACCGCAACGTCGCCCGAGCGCCATACAGCACATTATGTGATCCCAACCGCAGTGGAGGGATCACAGCTCTCACAGACAGCGCCTAGGGTGACACTTCGGTGCAAGCCTCCAGGATCGGTGGGTGCGCGCCGTGGACGGCGCGCGAACCCTCCACTTCGGTCGGGATGTCGGAATGAAGGGCGGATAGATGGAGGCCATCTGGTTGCGGCGCGAGGACGCGCCACGATCCCCTCCCCCGTTCGGCCTCGCTAAGGGCTTCGGTCGGCTTCGCCTGGCCTCGACTTACTCGGCAGCCTCCGGTCGGGATGACATATTGCTGTCTGGAGCGCGGATGGGGCCGGTGCTTCACGAACCGGCGCCGCGTTGCGATCGCGCCTCAAACCAGCGGCGACAGGCGGCCCGCGATAACGGCGCGCGCTTCATCAGCGATGCGGCGCACTATGTCGCCGGCCGGCAGGATTTCGCGGACCAGGCTCACCGACTCGCCCGCATAGAATGGCAGGCTCTCGATATCGCCCTCGACATATTCGGCCGGCGTACTGACGGCGTATTTGAGCAGCGGCGCATCGATTCCCCGGCCGTGCGTGGTGGCTATCTGCTGGCCCTCGCCGGGCCTCGTACCCGGCTCCGGACAGCCTGCTCGCTCCCACTCCTCGACAACCTTGGTGCGGATGACGCGATGCGCCGCGTCGGGCCATCCGACGTCGTACAGCTTGGTGTGGATGGTGTCGCTGGCGTGCGCCGTCAGAAGCCGCTGCTTGTAGATCGAATGCGCGCTCGATTCCTCCGAGGCGAGAAATCGCGTGCCGAAGACCGCGCCGTCGGCGCCGAGCGCCAGCACCGCCGCGAGTCCCCTGCCATCGACGATTCCCCCCGCTGCGATCAATGGAAGATCGCCGATCGCGTCGCGAACCTCCGGAATCAGAGCCAGCGTGGTCACGGTCCCGCGAACGTGCCCGCCCGCCTCGAAGCCCTGCGCGATTATCGCATCGGCTCCCGCGCGCTTGGCTTCCAGAGCCTCCGCTGCCGAACCGCATTGCCAGATGACGCGTCGCACGCCGGCAGCCTTTGCGCGTGGAATATGTTCGGAAGGGTCGCCCCAAAACAGCGTGACCGCGTCGATCGGTTCGTTGGCGATAAGTTTGACCGTGCCTTCGCGCAGGAACGGAATCAGCAGGTTGGCCGCCATCGGCTTCTTCGTGAGTACCCGCGCCGCCGATATCTCCGACAGCATCGCTTCCGGCGTAAATCCGCCCAGCGCGATCGTGCCCAATCCACCCGCTTCGCTCACCGCGGCCGCAAGCCGCGCCAGCGCAACGCCGCCCATTCCCGCCGAGACGATCGGCAGTTCAATTCCAAAGAGATCGCAAAGTCGTGTGTGCAGCATCGTCAGTCGCCAGAAGAAATCCGGATGCGCTGGATTCCGGCGAAGATACACAGGCGGGAAGCCTGTGTTCCCGTCGCCCCCTTGAGTACCGCTCAATCATGGTCTTTCCGTGGAGTAGTCCCACGAAATTACGTGCGCGGGTTTGAACCGGACGATGACCAGTCGTGCGCCTTTGATCGATTTCACGTATGCCTCGCCATTCTTGCGGCCGAGGTACGCAACCGCCATCCGTTTCACGCGCGCGTCATCCGGGGCTTCCGTCATCGTGACGCTCCCCTTCAGGATCACGCACTTGTACGGCGCCTTCTTGGTGTCGACGACGAGCGTCACGCGCGGGTCGTGCGAGAGGCATTTGTATTTGAAGGCCTCAGGTCCGGTGTGAAACACGACTTCACCAGCCCGATATTCATACCAGGTCGGCACGGCGTGCGGCGCGCCATTGGGCGCCGTCACGGCCACCACCGCGATATGCGGCTCACGCAGGAGTTTCTCGATTGCGGACTTCTTCATCGGCATGGCGTTCGGCGATCCTCTCGTTCGATTGCCACAAGCGCGGCACCGGCCGCGAAGGCACATCGACAGTAAGACTGTCTACGAAACGTTTTCCAGCGATTCAACGAGCGGCGGGTTTTTCGAACACGCTCACCCATTCAAGGTAGCGGCGCGCGATCTCCGCCACGGCGTTGTCACGGCTCATCTTGCCGTCACGCAATGCCACCAGCGGATCCCAAAATGATGTGCGTCCGACCGCAAAGCCGATAAATCCCGGCACGCCCGACGCGTTGCCCAGCCATTCCTCGACCTTCTGGTCATTGGATCCGCGGCCCAGGATGATGCATCCAACCGTATCGCGCCCGTCGTGGCGCGCGACCTCGGCGATCTTCGCGCAGTCAGCGCGATGGTCCAATCCTTCGATCTTCCACACGTCAGGCTCGACGCCCGCGGTCTGCAATTCCTTGATCGTGGCGATCATCAGCGAAGGCCGCAGCTCGACATCGTAGAGATGCTGGTCGCCATCGAGCCGATCCAATTGCTCGTGCGTCGCCGGCACCAAAAGCTCGAACATGAAGTAATGCCCGTGAGCGTGGCAGTAGTCCGCAAGCTGCTTGAGCCGCGCGGCCTGCCGCCGATTCATCGCCTCGTCGGCTTCGGGGTTGTAGCGCACCAGCACTTTGACGAAGGTGGGCTTGAACGCCTCGATATGAGCGGCCCACGCGTCGCCGTATTCGAATCCGAATTCTTCCTGCCCGCTCTTCTCCGCCGGCATCGCGGTAATGAATCCGTTTTTGGCCGCATCACGCAGGATCGCGGCGCCGAACTGCTCATCGACCAGAATACCCGCCCGGTCTTTGCTCAGCCCCTTGCCGAGCGCGGCCTTGAAGGCGTCGTAGATAACTTCCTTGGTTTTGGCGATTCGATCGGTCTGCTCCGCGGTCAGCTTACCGCTCCATCCGTACAGTCCCTTTTCGAATGAACTGCGATGGTCATAGGGTAGAATGTACAGCGGCTTGTTATATCCGATTGTCACCGTTCGCCTCCCGAGTCAGATGTCGAAGAGACCCTTCATCGGCTGTCGCGCAGACGTCGATAGCGCCGAATGAGCGCGTTGGTCGAACTGTCGTGGTTAAGCTTCGGATCGCCCGTGCTTTCCAGCTCGGGAATGATCCGCTTGGCCAGTACCTTGCCCAACTCGACGCCCCATTGATCGAAGGAATCGATATTCCAAACCGCGCCCTGAGTGAAAACGTTGTGCTCGTACAGCGCCACCAGGCTACCGAGGATGCGCGGAGTCAGCTTGTCGGCGAGGATGACGTTGGTCGGGCGATTGCCCTCGCAGACCCGGAACGGGGTCTGGAAGTCGGGCGAGCCTTCAGCCTTCAGCTCCTCGGGCGTCTTACCAAAGGCGAGCGCCTCGGCCTGTGCGAACACGTTGGACATGAGGAAATCATGATGCTGCTTCAGCTCGCTGAGCGGCTGGCAGAATCCGATGAGATCGCACGGGATGAGCTTCGTGCCCTGATGAATCAACTGATAGAACGAATGTTGTCCGTCGGTTCCCGGCTCGCCCCAGATGATTGGCCCGGTCTGAACGTTGACGTGGTGCGCGTCGAAGTCGACGTGCTTGCCGTTGCTCTCCATCTGAAGCTGCTGAAGGTAAGCAGGGAAGCGCGCCAGGTTGTCGGAGTACGGCATGATGCTGACGGTTTGCGCGCCGAAAAAGTTGTTGTACCAGACCGTCAGCAAGCCCATCAGTATCGGCAGATTCTTTTCCGGCGGCGCCGTGCAGAAATGCTCGTCCATCGCGCGGAACCCCGCCAGCAGCTCGCGGAAGTTAGCCGGTCCCACCGCGATCATCGTCGAAAGTCCGATCGCCGAATCCATCGAGTAGCGGCCGCCCACCCAGTCCCAGAAGCCGAACATGTTGGCGGTGTCGATGCCGAACTTGGTCACCTCGGCGTCCGCCGTCGAGACCGCGACGAAGTGCTTCGCGACCGCCGCTTCGCTCTTCAATGCACTCACGATCCATTTCCGCGCCGTGGCGGCATTGGTCATCGTTTCGAGCGTGGTGAAGGTCTTCGAGGAAAGGATGAACAGGGTCTCGGACGCATCGAGATCGTGTGTCGCCTCGGCGAACGCCGCCCCGTCGACGTTGGCGACGAAGCGAAACGTCATCGCACGGTCGCTGAACCCGCGCAACGCGGCGTAAGCCATCTCCGGCCCCAGGTAGGAGCCGCCGATGCCGATGTTGATTACGTTCTTGATCCGTTTGCCGGTGTGACCCTTCCATTCGCCGCTGCGTACGCGATCGGAAAAGGCCGCCATCTTGTCGAGTACGGCATGAACTTCCGGCACCACGTCGCTGCCATCGACCTTGATCTGAACGCCCTTCGGGGCGCGCAACGCGACGTGGAGCACCGCGCGCTTCTCCGTGATGTTTATCTTCTCACCCCGAAACATCGCGTCGCGCCGTTCCGCGACACCGCACTCCTTGGCAAGCTGGAGCAGCAGGCGCTGCGTTTCGGCGGTGATGCGATTCTTGGAATAGTCGAGGTACAGCCCCGCGCCTTCGATGGCGAAGGTCTCGCCGCGCTTGGGATCTTCGGCGAACAACTGCCGGAGCTGCACGTCCTTGATTTTGTCGTGGTGCGACTGCAGCGCGCGCCACGCCGCGGTTTCGGTGGGTGAGGCCATGGCTTGATCCTCCGGGTGGTCTACTTAAGCGCCTTGCTCTTCGCGTCGATCGCTTTGAGCAGATCGTCCCACGACGCCACGAAGGACTTGGCTCCGTCGGTCTGCAAATCGGCGCCCAGCTTAACCACGTTGACGCCGGCCTTGACGAAATCCGCGATTACCTGCTCGCAATCTCCGCCGTCACGCGGAGCAGCAGCGCCTATCTGACCGTGCTCGCCGAACGCGAGCAGCGTTTCTTCGGGCATCGTGTCGATCGTGTTGGGCGCGGCAAGTGCGCCGATATACAGGACGTCAGAGGCTTTGGGATCCTTGGTCCCCGTGCTCGCGAACAGTAGACGCTGCGGACGCGCACCCAGTCCCTCCAGCCGCTGCCATCGCTCTGACTCCAATACGTCGCGATAGGCCTTGTAGGTCTGCTGTCCCACTGCGGGACCGAGCCGGTCGCGCAATTTGTCGGGCACCTTTTCCATCGTCGACTTGTCCCAGCGGCTGATGAACAGCGATGCGACCGACCGGACATCGGGGCTGAGGCCCGCGGCGACGCGCCGCTCCAGACCCTTCATGTAGGCGTCGGCGGCGGCGACATAATGATCGCGGGTGAAGAGCAGCGTAACGTTGACGGTCACGCCGGAAAAAATTGCTTCCTCGATGGCCGGCAATCCCTCTTTGGTGCCGGGAATCTTGATGAACAGGTTGCGGCAATTCGCTTTCTTGTACAGCCGCTTCGCTTCGGACACCGTCGCCTTGGTGTCGTATGCGAGCACCGGCGATACCTCCAGCGAAACCCATCCATCGACGGTGGCGGTGCGCTGATGGATTGGCGCGAACAACGCCGCGGCGCGGGTGAGATCCTCGATTGCGAGTTCGAAGAACAGCGCCTCCCCCGAAAACCCGCGGCTCACCAGCTCGCGAATCTCCGGATCGTAGGATTTGCTGTGCGTGATGGCGTTGTCGAAGATCGTCGGATTCGAGGTCAGCCCCGTCACCGTGAGATCGTCGATGTACCGTTTGAGCGTGCCGCTATCGAGCAGTTCGCGGGTGATATTGTCCAGCCACAAGCTCTGTCCAAGCTGATTGAGTTGCTGAGTTGCCTTCATAATTAACCGCCTCGCGTCGTAATTCTGTCGGTTCGTGGTTTTGACGCATCCTGGGGATGCGCCCGCCTGTCATTCGACTACAATCCGATGCCTCGCGCGACTATGACGCAATGCCCGCGAAAGACATCTTTCCCCAAAGTAAGCCAAACCCGTCGATTCATATATATATCGTGGCAATGTTACCGAGAATCGGTCGGTTTGGCCCGATGGCAAGGCATCGCCGCCAAAGCGCCTATCAATCCCCGTTTAGATGCCGCAACTCCTAATACGGTTGCGAAACCCCGCCGGATCGACAGTCGTGATTGTCAAGAAGAGGGAATTGCGAAGCGTCCGTAAAGGAGCTCGTCCACCAGAGAGGCTAGGCGTGCAATCGTGGAGTGAGATTCTTCACTCCGCAGACTCCGTTCAGAATGACACAACTGACCGGTCTTTTGTGTCATTCCGAAACTTTTTATTGAGGAAGCCCGGACCAGCGCTCGTTCGCGACGCCAGTTGGAGCAGACAACGAACGTCGCCTGCGAAGAGTGCTATGTGCGCTGCGTTCGCCGCTGACGTTACCGGCCCTTGAAATTGGGCTTGCGCTTTTCCTTGAAGGCGCGCGTGCCTTCGCGCACGTCTTCCGAAGGATTCGTGATCATCACGTTAAGGGCAGCGTCTTCCAGTGCGTTGGCCAGCGTCATCTCCTGCTGCTTGTACATCATCCGCTTGGCGGTCCGAATCGCGAGCGGAGGACCCTCAGCCAGCCGCCGCGCAAATTCATCGGCGCGCTTCGCCAGTTCCGCGTGCGGCACCACCTCGGTCACCAACCCAAGTTCCAGCGCGGTCTTGGCGTCGTAGACCTCGGACAGCATCGTCATCTTCAGCGCGCGGTCGAGCCCCATGAAGCGCGGGAAAAAATATGCGCCGCCTTCATCGCAGAGCAGCCCGAACTTCAGCGCGGTATCTCCCAGGCGCGCCTCGTCCGATGCGATCCGGAAATCGCAACACAGCGCGAGGGTCAGGCCGCCCGCCACCGCCGCGCCGTTGACCGCCGCGATGACAGGCTTGTCGAACCGATTCAGCGACAGCACGAGCTGATGGAACCCTTCGCGCATCTCCAGCAGATGGCCCATCGGATGGCCGTGGAAGCGCGAATGCGTATCGGGCGCGCCGCTGATATCGCCGCCCGCGCAGAACGCACGCCCCGTGCCGGTGATGATCAGCACGCGGATGTCGTCGTCCTGCCGCGCCAGATCGATGGCCGCGAGGAGATCCTTGATCATTGGCTCGCTGTACCCGTTCATCCGCTCGGGACGGTTGATGGTGATCTTCGCGACGTGGTCGCGCGCGTCGTAGATGATGGTTCGGAAGTCCATTGGTCACCTCGTAGCGAGATCAGAACCCTCACCCTGCCCTCTCCCGCCTTTTCAGGCGGACGCTTCGCGTGCGCGGGCGAGGGGAAAATCAAGAGAGAAAAAGAGTTATCGCCCCTTGAACGTGGGTTCGCGCTTTTCGAGAAATGCCTTGACCGCCTCGCGATGGTCTTCGGTGCGGCCGGTCAGCGTCTGTCCCCATGCCTCGCGGTCGAGCAGTTCGCTGAACTCGTGCGTCACCGCGAGATTCAGGTTTGCCTTCATGTACGAGTACGCGATGGTCGGTCCGTTGGCGATTTTTTTCGCCACCGCGTGGACTTCATCGCGGAACGACGACGCCGGTAGTACGTGATTCACCAGACCGATTCGATGCGCCTCGGCCGCATCGATTATGTCGGCCAGAAAATAAAGCTCGCGCGCCTTCGCCGAGCCGACCAACTGCGTCAGCGACCAGGTCCCGCCGTAGTCGCCCGAAAATCCCACCTTGGCGAATGCGGTGCCAAGGCGCGCATTGTCGGCTGCGAGCCGGATATCGGCGGCCATCGCGAGTGACAGTCCCGCTCCTGCCGCGGGCCCGTTGATCGCCGCGATCGTCACCTTGGGCATTTCGTGCAGCAGCCGCGATGCTTCCTCGCCACGGCGCAGTCCCGCGACGCGATCCTCGATAGTCGGCGCGGGCTCGCTGCCCTCGTTGCGCGCGCGCATCGCCGATACGTCACCGCCCGCGCAAAATCCGCGCCCTGCCCCGGTTACGACCACGCATCCAATCTTGGGGTCGGTAGCGGCCTGCGACAGACTGTCCAGCACGCCCGTCATCATTTCGTTGCTCATCGCGTTCAACTTGTCGGGCCGGTTCAGCGTCAGATAGAGAACCCGGTCGCGAAGTTCGGTCAGCAGATGATCGTTCGGCATGTTGGCCTCCACACGGATGGGGTTTCGATTCCGTACTACTTCACATCGGCGATAGTGTCGAGCGCGGCCGCTACCGCCTGCGTGCCGTCGAGGTCGTGACCGAGTGCGGCGGCCGTGTTGAACATCGAGACCATCATCGCCAGCCCCGGCAATGCCAGCCCGGCTTCGCGCGCCGCCTCTTCGACCAGCCGCAGGTCCTTGCGCACCAGCTTGATGAAAAAACCCGGGCGCCAGTCGCGCGCGATTATCTTCGGCCCCAGTCCTTTGAGCTGCCATGACCCCGCGGCGCCGGCGCCGATCGCCTCCAGCACCCGCGATGCATCGAGCCCGCCTCCGGATGCGAGCTTCAAAGCCTCGGCCGCCGCTTCCAGCGTCAGCGCGACCGCGATCTGATTGCACAGCTTCGTCATCTGGCCCGCGCCCGATGGGCCCATGTGTGTGATCTGCTTGCCCAGATGCGCAAACAGGGGCTTGGCGCGCTCGAACGCTCCCGCATCGCCGCCGACCATGATCGTCAGCGTCCCCTCGATTGCGCTGGGCTCGCCCCCTGACACTGGCGCATCAAGGTACTCGATGCCGTTCTTCGCGAGCCGCGCTGCTGTGGCACGCTCCGATGCGGGCGAGATGGTACTCATGTCGATGACGAGTTGGCCGGACTTGAGCGATGGTTCAATTTTGGCAACCACCGCTTCGACGTCGGGCGTATCCGGCACCATGATGAAAACGGCATCCGCGCCTGCCGCGGCCTCCGCCGGATCGGCAGCGACTACCGCTCCGTCGGTTCGCAGCGATGCCGCCCTTTGCGGCGATCGATTAAAGACGCGCACGCGATGACCCGCGGCAAGGAGCCGCCGAACCATCGGCGCACCCATGATTCCGGTGCCAATCCATCCGATTTCCATCTGTTCGAACTCCTCGAGAGATCACAGACAGAATAATCCGCGGGTTTCGCAGATTACACCGATTCGAAGCCGCGGAGACGAATTCTGTCAGGCGGTTTTTCGCGCGCGCCAGGAGAAGCCGGAGGGCGTGGTCAGGCTGATAAACGCGAAGGGCACCCACAAGGTGAACAGAAATCCCAGCCCCGGCCGATGCCACATCCAGAATAGTCCGTAAACAACGTAGGCACCGGCCAGCGCCGCGTGGAACCCCACGCCCGACTCGGACAATCCACCTTCGATTCGCGAGAACAGCCGCGCGACAAGCATCCCCTGCCCAAGGCAATGCCACGTCCCATAAAAGCGGCAGCGGCGGCAGACCGCGGTGCTGGACTCGAACAACAGCGCGCCAAGCAGGAGCAATCCGACAATCGCGTAACTCGCGCCGTGCGCGGCCGCGATGGAAAGGAACAGGATCGTAAACAGGATCAGGCCGATGATGCCGAGCACGCGATACGAGATTCTCGTCTGCAGCAGGTAGAAGAATGGTTCGAACGGTCCCGGATTCAGTCGCATCGCGATGTCGCTCTCTTCGGCGGCTAAGCCTACTCATCACAGCGCCGTGCGCAAGACATATGGCAACAAATCGGTCGATGACTTCAGCGCTGGCCAATCCAGTCGGGGCGCGCGATCGTGCGCCATCGTGCTCGGATGGCTTCGTAACGATCGCCAGGTAAATGGCCCTCGGCCGCCAGCGATGCGTTCTGCTGCCATCGTCCGGGTTTGGTGGTTCCCACGATCACCGTGTGAACACCGGCGGTGGAAAGAGTAAAGCGCAGCGCGGTTGCGATCGATGATGCCGGCTCGTCGCGCAGAAAGTCTTAGTCGAGCTTTTCGAGCCGCTCCCAGTATGGGCGCGAATACCAATCGCTCGCGGCCTTCCAGTCCAGCCAGACCGCGTTTGCGATCGGCCGCTTCACTATCACGCCCATTCGCCGTTCGTGGGCCCTGGGCAAAACCAGATCGATCGCTTCCTGGTCGGCGATACTCATCGAAATCTGCAGCGTGTCGAAAATTCCCGACTCCACCGCGTCCAGCGCGTCGCTGCCGTCGCCGCTGTAACCGATAAAACGCGTCTTGCCGGCCTCACGCGCGCGCCGGAGCACGTCGATCACTTTGTCGTCGCGCAGCGTGTCCACTGAGCAGCTATGAAGCTGCATGACGTCGACGTAGTCGGTGCGCAATCGCTTGAGGCTGCGGTCGATACTCTTCGCCATCATCGCGGGATCCCAATCGTTGCCGCGCAGACCTCCGCCCGCATGACCGCATTTCGTCAGCAGAAAGAATTCCTGGCGGCGATGCGACACGGCGCGGCCAATCTGATCCTCGCCGTCGCCGTAACAGGCGGCGGTATCGATCAGGTTCAGGCCGTCATCGAGCGCGGAGTTCAGAATTTTGGCGACCGTGCTGACAGCATGGCCGCCGTAGCCGGTCTCAGAGCCACCGAAACCCAGCACGCTGACCGACATTCCGGTTTTGCCAAGAACGCGCCGCTCGATATTCATTGCCGGAATCGTATGCGGCCAATGCGGGCAAGACTAGAATCTCACCATCGCAATTGAAGGAGCCGCTGCGATGGCGAAGAAACCCGACGAAGGAAAGCGCTCTTTTTCACTGCACTGGGGTTCGGGCGTGATCGAAGAGGAGATTCGTGTCACCACTCCGCATCATCAGCCTACTATCCAGCTTCTGAAATTCACCGATGGGCTCGCCAGGGGTTCCTACGAGATTCGCTTCTGCGTCTACGACCATCGCGGACACTTCCAGCGAATGCCGCTGATCGTCGATGCCGGCGAAATCGCGAACATTCGCAAGGCGCTCGACGGCGCCCCGCGGCTCAAGAAGATGCTCGCCGCACTGACCAAAGAATGAAAAAGGCCGGACGCATCGCGTCCGGCCTTTGTTCGTTACTGCAATGAATCGCGCGTTACGCGGCCATCTTGGAGCCGGTGCCTTCCTGTTCTTCGGCAATGGAGCCGCGCTTGGAGAACACGACCGCGATGGCGAGCAGAGCGATCGACACCACGACGACCGCAACCCTAGTTCCGGTTACCACGGCCAACGACGTCGTGCAGAACGGCGCGGCCAGAATTGCGACCAGGTTCATCACCTTGATCATCGGATTAAGCGCGGGACCCGCCGTATCCTTGAATGGATCGCCGACGGTGTCGCCCACGACGGCGGCCTTGTGGATTTCGGTGCCCTTGCCGCCCAGGAATCCGTCCTCGATTTTCTTCTTGGCGTTGTCCCAGTTCGCGCCCGCGTTCGACATAAAGACCGCCATCAATTGGCCGGTCAGAATCGCGCCGCCCAGAAATCCGCCCAACGCGCCCACATCGAGCCCGAACCCCACCAGCAGCGGCGCAAACACCGCCAGGATGCCGGGGCCGAGTAATTCTCGCTGAGCGGTCGCGGTTACGATCTCGACGCAGCGGCTGTAGTCGGGCAATTCCTTGCCCTCCATGATTCCCGGATGCTCGCGGAGCTGGCGGCGCACCTCGAATACGACCTGGTAGGCCGCGCGGCTGACCGCTTTGATCGCAAACGAGCTGAACAGGAACGGCACCGCGCCCCCGATCATCAGGCCGACGAACGCGGTCGGCATATTAATCTGCACTCCAATCGCGCCGAGATGCGCTTCATCTATAAAGGACCGGAACAGCGACACGGCCGCGATGACCGCGGTCGCAATCGCCAGACCCTTGGTGAGCGCCTTGGTCGTGTTGCCGATCGCGTCCATCCAGGAAAGCGTGCGCGATGCTTCCTCTTGATGGACTCCGCCCATCTCGAAGATGCCGTGCGCGTTGTCGGTGATGGGTCCGTAGGTATCCATCGCCAGGATGAATCCGGTGGTGGTGAGCAGGCCCAGGCCGGTAAGCGCAATTCCATAGAATTGCAGCGCCAGCGACTCGTGGAAGAGGGACATCGCGCCGATGATGGTGACCGCGATCGCGACCAGCGCCCACACCGAAGATTCGAGCCCTTCGGCAAGTCCCGAAAGGATCAGCGTCGCCGGGCCGGTACGCGCCGCGGTCGCGGTTTCGGTGACAGGCGCCTTGTCCGGATGCGTGAAGTAGTTGGTCAGCCACAACGTGACCACGGCCAGGATGATTCCCAGGGTGGCGCAGCATGCGAAACGCCAATCGGGTGCATGAGTGAGCGGGTCATGCAGGTAAAGTCCGTTGACGACAAAGAACCCGATTACCGAGGCAACCGCGGACACCATGTAGCCCTGGTTGATGGGCTTCATCGGATCGCGCATCGCCGTGCCCGCCGGCACCCGCACCGCCATGATTCCGAGAATCGAAGAGAACACGCCCACTCCGCGCAGGATCAGCGCGAAGATGATCAGCTTCATCGCGAACATGCCGGCATACGCGCCGTATATCGCTTTGAAGTCCGCTTCGCTGACCGCGTAGGCGGCCAGGATGATCGCGGCAACAAGAGTGACCTCGTACGATTCGAAGACATCGGCCGCCATACCGGCGCAGTCGCCCACGTTATCGCCGACATTGTCAGCTATAGTGGCGGCGTTGCGTGGATCGTCTTCGGGGAGGTCCTTCTCGATCTTGCCGACCAGGTCGCCGCCGACGTCGGCGGCCTTGGTGAAGATGCCGCCGCCGATTCGCATGAAGAGCGCTGCCAGCGAACCGCCAAAGCCGAATCCCACCAGCACCTTCATCGCATCCTGCTGGTAGACCAGGAAGATAATCGTGGCGCCTACGAGACCCAGGCCCACCGTGAACATGCCCGACACGCCGCCCGCCTTGAACGCGAGTTCCATCGCGTCCTTGAACGAGGTCAATGCCGCATTGGCGCTGCGCACGTTGCCCTTCACCGCCAGCCACATCCCGACGAAGCCCGCGCCGTACGATGCCGACACGCCCATCAGGAATGCGACCGAGATTCCCAGCGAGAACCAGAGGTCGTGGTACATGCTCCGATACATGAGGAAGAGCGCGATAAACACGATGACGACGAAATAGATCATCGTCCCGACCTGGCGTCGCAGATACGCCATCGCGCCCACCTCGATCGCATCGGCCACGTCGGTCATCGACTTGGGCCCGGGATCGGCCCGCAGCACCGTGCGCACCAGCAAGAGCCCGTAGCCGATCCCGATGATCGCGGAAATAAGTACGAGCCAGAGGATCAATTCCTGCCTGCTGCTGAGCGCCGGCAGTACAATATTGGCTTCACCCATCGCTAATCAGATCTCCTGAAAATGCCGAGTGGGAAGCGGGTTCTGGCCCGCGCTATCCTGCTGTCGCGCATAGACGGCGGCGTCCGCCTCCTCGGTATATCGGGCGCAGTCTAGGTTTTCCTCGAAGTGATGTCTAGTAATCTAACGGCCGCGCCGCGCACCCCGTATGCGCCCGCGCGCCTACCATTTCGCAGCGCCCTCAAGGACTTTTCCAAAGCCCACGGCGATCACGCAACGGTAATTCGACCGACAAGCGTCTTTACAAACCGAATCAACGAAACCCACACTCTGTCATCCTGAACGGAGTCTGCCCGCCTCCAGAAGCCTTGCGGAGGGCAGGCGGAGTGAAGGATCTGGCGCGGTCCTCCGCGCGTCAGACGACCGAACGCCCGGAGAACCGGATCCTTCGCGGAGCCAGCCCTGAGCGGGGTCGAATGGGCTCAGGATGACGTCAATGCGGCTTCGATTGGTCACTCGCCGCCCCGATCAGTGATCGAGTTTATGAACGACTGATCCCTTCTGGCGTGCTTGCTTCTGGCAACCGCAAGAGACTGGGCGTGAGCCGCATGCGCGAATGCCGGTGAACCCACATCTGGCACCCAGAATTGGGGCGTACCCCCTGCCGGCGCATCTTTGCTCAACAAGTTCTCACCTCGTCCCGCGGACTTAGGACCAGTGACCTTGGATTGTCTGCTCCTGACCATCGTTACAGATAACCTGTCATGTGCGCGTCTCGGTCGCGAGCGAAAAAAGCCCGGGCCGCGGTCGCCCAATACGCCCGCCGCGAATCCGCCCCTCCGCTAACATCGCGCGAGTTGAATCGGCAAGCGTGCGTGTGGTTATCTGTGAGGTTCAGGTGCCATGCAAGTAAACATAGAGAATCCCACCGCGCTCCGGCGCAAAGTGACCATCGAGGTCGAGCAGGACGAGATCAAGCGCGAACTCGACCAGGCCTACAACGAACTCAAGCGCGGCGTCGTGCTCAAGGGCTTTCGCCCCGGCCACGCCCCTCGCAATCTGCTCGAGCGCTTCTTCGGCGATCAGGTCCGCGGCGAGATCATCCAGAAGATGGTCCGCGAGTACACCGAGAAGGCCCTTGAGGAAAACGGCCTCAAGCCGATCGTCACGCCCGAAATCGTGACCGAGGAAACCGACCTCAAAAAGTCGCTCAAGTTCAGCGCGACCTTCGACCTGCGGCCCGAAATAACCATCAAGGATTACGAGGGCCTCAAGGTCCCGGAGTCCAAAGCCGAGGTCAAGGAAGAAGACGTCGACAGCACTATCGACGCGTTGCGCGAGCGGCAGGGTACGCTCAAGAAGATCGAGGATCGCACGAAGGTCAAGGATGGCGACTACGTTCTGGCCGCCGTCGAGGGATTCGAGGGCGACAAGCCGCTCCAGACCGGCAAGACCGAGGACCGCCTGCTCCAGGTTTCCAAGCAGGCGCTCGCACACGGCCTCGATGAAGTCCTAATCGGCGCCGAGATCGGCAAGGAAGCGCGCGGCACGCGCACCTATGCCGACGACTATGCGCAAAAGGAACTCGCGGGCAAAACCGTGGAGTGGCGCGCCAACGTAAAAGAAATCTACGAGCGCATCCTGCCCGCGCTCGATGACGAATTCGCCAAGGACAATGATTCCGCCGATCTCGCCGAGCTGCGCACCAAGGTGCGCGAAGACTTGCAGCGCCGTGCGCGGGAAGAGGCCGATGCCCGCGTGCGCCAGGGCCTGCTCGATCTCGTGATCGAGCGCAACCCAATCGAGATTCCCGAGTCTCTGGTTCATCGCGAGCAGCACGCGATGGAAGATGAGCTGGCTTCCACCCTGCGCGCCGGAGGTTTCTCCGAAGAGCAGGCCGCCGATCGCGTCAAGGCATCCGCGGATGATCTGAAGCAGCGCGCCGAAAAGCGCGCGCGCACCGCGCTCATCGTCGATGCGCTCGCGGACCAGGAGAAAATCGAGGTCAGTGACGAAGAGCTCGGTGATCGGGTCGCGAAAATCGTGACGGAAGCCGGACGCGCGCGCGATCGCGCCGCGGATTTCTATCGCCATGAGGAAAACCGCGAGGCGCTGCGCGGCACCATGCGCCGTGAAAAGGCGCTCGATTTGCTGCTTGAGCGCGCGCAACGCGAAACCGAGCCTGCGGGATCGTAGCTTGTCAAGCGCTGAGACGGCGTTTGATCGTTCGACATCGTTGCCCGATTGTTGCGGAGCCGATACAATTTAGAGGCGTCGGCGGCCGATCGATAAGTAATGCATGCTGAGGCTGCGGCGCGGTGCGGGTGTAATGAGCAACCTTGTCCCGATGGTAGTCGAGCAAACCGGCCGCGGAGAGCGCGCTTACGATATCTTTTCGCGCCTCCTGAAAGACCGCATCGTTTTCCTCGGCACCGACGTCAACGACGACGTTGCCAACCTCGTAACCGCCCAGTTCCTGTTCCTCGAATCCGAGGACCCGGACAAGGAAATCAGCTTCTACATCAACTCGCCCGGCGGTTCGGTTACGGCGGGGATGGCGATTTACGATACGATGCAATTCATCAAGCCCCCCGTCTCGACGCTGTGCATCGGGCAGGCGGCCAGCATGGGCGCGGTCCTGCTGGCGGCGGGAACGAAAGGCCGCCGCTATGCGCTCCCGCATTCGCGGATGATCATCCATCAGCCGCACGGCGGCGCGCAGGGTCAGGCCGTCGATATCGAGATTCAGGCCCGCGAGATTATTCGCGCGCGCCAGGAGATGAACGAGCTTTTGGCAAGACATACGGGACAGAACCTGCGTAAAGTAGAGAAGGATACTGATCGCGATTTCATCATGACTCCGGCCAGCGCAGTTGAATATGGACTGATTGATGAGGTAATCGTTAGCCGGAGGCCCTCCAATTGAACCGCCGGAGGCAGTATGGCCAAGCATGACGACCGTTCGGGCAACCTGGTTTGCTCGTTCTGCGGGAAAAGCCAGGATGAAGTCCGTAAGCTGATCGCTGGCCCCACGGTCTACATCTGCGACGAATGCATCGACCTTTGTAACGACATCATCGCCGAGGAAACCGACAGCGAAGAAGCGTTCAGCCAGTCTTCCGCGGTTCCCAAGCCCGCCGAGATCAAGCGCGTCCTCGATCAGTACGTAATAGGCCAGGAGCGCGCCAAGAAAATCCTCTCGGTGGCCGTCCACAACCATTACAAGCGTATCGACTCGCAGATGGTGACGGGCGACGTCGAACTCCAGAAATCCAACATCCTGCTCATCGGGCCGACCGGCGTCGGCAAGACGCTCCTAGCACAGACCCTCGCCCGCTTCCTCCAGGTGCCCTTCACGATCGCCGATGCGACCTCGCTGACCGAGGCCGGCTATGTCGGCGAAGACGTCGAGAACATCATCCTGTCTCTCCTCCAGAACGCCGATTACGATATCGAGCGATGCCAGCGCGGCATCGTCTACATCGATGAGATCGACAAGATCGCGCGCAAGGGCGACAACCCGTCGATCACCCGCGATGTATCCGGCGAGGGCGTGCAGCAGGCGCTGCTCAAGATAATCGAAGGCACGATGGCGTCGGTGCCGCCCAAAGGCGGCCGCAAGCATCCCCAGCAGGAATTCCTGCAGGTCGACACCACCAACATCCTCTTTATATGCGGCGGCGCATTCGTCGGCCTCGACGACATCATCCGCCGCAGGATCGCCGGCAAGACGATGGGCTTTCGGGCCGACCTGACCCATCGCGACCCCAAGACCGTTTCCGAGCTGCTCAATGAAGTGCAGCCCGAAGATCTGCTCAAGTTCGGATTGATTCCTGAATTCGTCGGACGCCTGCCGGTAATCGCCACGCTGGGCGAGCTGGATGACGAAGCGTTGGTGCGCATCCTGACCGAGCCCAAGAACGCTCTCGTGCGCCAGTACCAGAAGCTGTTCGACATGGAGAACGTCCATCTGAAATTCACGCAGGGCGCGCTGCGCGCCATCTCGCGTGAGGCTTTGAAGCGCAAGTCGGGAGCGCGCGGACTCCGTGCTATAATGGAAAGCATCATGGTGGATCTGATGTACGAGATCCCGTCGCAACCGAACATCAAGGAGGTGCTGATCTCAGAGGAAGTGGTCACGCAGAAGGAACAACCACTGCTGGTTTACCAGAAGACGGCAGAAACCGCCTGACGTACGAGAGACTCGGGATCCACACTAATGCTGTTTCGCAACGACAAGAAAGATAATCGCGATGCATCGGCAGCCGTTGTTCCGTTGCTGCCCTTGCGCGAACTGATCGTTTTCCCACACGAAGTCTATCCGATCTTCGTCGGCCGCCAGAAGTCCATTAAGGCCCTGGAAGCCGCGGAGGCCAAAAAGCAACCCATCCTGCTCGTCGCGCAGAAGGACGCCAAGGTCGCCGAGCCGACTCCGCAGGATCTGTACGCGATGGGCACGCTCGGCATTGTCGTCCAGTTGCTGCGCCTCCCCGACGGAACGGTGAAGGCCCTGCTCGAAGGCAAGAAGCGCGCGCGCGTCGTGCGCTACATGGCCGACGACGAATATTTCCAGGTCGAGGCCGAGGAGATCGAAGAGGTTTCCGACCGCTCGATCGAAGTCGAAGCCCTGATGCGCTCGGTCGTGTCGACCTTCGACAACTACGCCCGCCTCAACAAGAAAATTCCGCCCGAGATGGTCGCCTCCATCTCGGCCGTCGATGACCCCGCGTTCCTCGCCGACAAGATCGTCGGCCACCTCGGGATCAAGATGGAGGACAAGCAGGCGCTGCTCGAATGCGTCAAGCCGGCCGAGCGCCTCGAGAAAATTCTCGGCTACATGCGCTCCGAGCTGGACATCCTCGAAGTCGAAAAACGCATCCGCTCCCGGGTCAAGAAGCAGATGGAGAAGACCCAGAAGGAGTACTACCTCAACGAGCAGATGCGCGCGATCCAGAAGGAACTCGGCGAGAAGGACGAGTTCAAGAACGAAATCCAGGAGCTCGAAGAGAAGCTGCGGCAGAAGAAGATGCCGGCCGAAGCGCGCGAAAAGTGCGAGCGCGAAATCAAGAAGCTCAAGATGATGTCGCCGATGTCGGCCGAGGCGACCGTCGTCCGCAACTACCTCGACTGGTTCCTCGCCCTGCCCTGGTTCGAATACACCGAAGACAAGCTGGACATTAAGGAAGCCGAGCGCGTCCTCGAAGAGGACCATTACGGCCTCGACAAGGTGAAGCAGCGCATCCTGGAGTATCTCGCTGTCGAGACTTTGGTCGGCCAGATGAAGGGCCCGATCATGTGCCTCGTCGGACCTCCGGGCGTCGGCAAAACCTCGCTGGGCAAGTCCGTCGCACGCGCCACCGGACGCAAATTCGTGCGCGTGTCGCTGGGCGGCGTGCGCGATGAAGCCGAAGTTCGCGGCCATCGCCGGACTTACATCGGCGCTCTTCCCGGCAAAGTGATCCAGTCGATTCGCAAGGCTGGATCGTCCAACCCGGTGATGCTGCTCGATGAAGTGGACAAGATGTCCACTGATTTCCGCGGCGACCCGTCCTCCGCCCTGCTCGAAGTCCTCGACCCCGAGCAGAACTGCACCTTCAACGATCATTACCTGGATTGCGACTACGACCTGTCCAAGGTGATGTTCATCACGACGGCGAACACGCTCGATCGCATTCCGCGTCCGCTCCAGGACCGGATGGAAGTTATCCGGATTCCCGGATACACCGAGACCGAGAAGCTCCAGATCGCCAAGAAGTACCTGGTCAAGAAGCAGGAAGAAGCCAACGGCCTCAAGCCCGAGAATATCGAGTTCTCGGACAAGGCCCTGCTCGGCATCATCCGCCATTACACGCGCGAAGCGGGCGTGCGAAATCTCGAGCGCGAAGTCGCCTCGATTTGCCGCAAGGTCGCGGTCGAAGTCGTGAAGACCGACCGCAATGCGCACGTGAGGGTTTCCGCATCGAGTCTCGCCAAGTATCTCGGACCGGCCAAGTTCCGCTACGGGATGGCTGAGACGGAGCCGCAGATCGGAGTGGCGACGGGGCTCGCGTGGACGGAACTCGGCGGCGAGCTGCTCAACGTCGAGGTGACGATCGTCCCCGGCCGCGGCAAGCTGACCGTCACGGGCCAGTTGGGCGAGGTGATGCAGGAAAGCGCGCAGGCCGCTCTTTCATACGTGCGCTCGCGCGCCGATATCCTCGGGCTGGATCCGAATTTCTACCACAAGATCGATATCCACATTCACATTCCCGAAGGCGCGATCCCCAAGGATGGCCCCTCGGCCGGAATAACGCTTGCGACCGCGCTGGTCTCCGCGCTGACCCGCAAGCCGATCCGCAACGACCTCGCGATGACAGGTGAGATCACCCTGCGTGGACGCGTGCTGCCGATTGGCGGGCTCAAGGAAAAGGTGCTCGCAGCGCATCGCGGCGGCATCAAGGTCATCCTCATCCCGAAAGAGAATGCGAAGGACATCAGCGAGATAGCCGCGCCGATTCTGAAGAACCTCCAGCTCATCCAGGTCGAGAACGTCGACGATGTGCTGCGGCAGGCGCTCGTATTGGAAGACCCGGAGGCATTCTTCAAGCCGAAGGTTGCGGCAAAGGAGCCGGACTTCCTGGGTGAGTCGGACAAGGACCGCCCGATCGCGGCGGAAGATGATGATGACTCCGCGGTCGCGCCAAACCTGTCGCAAGCGCGAGGCACCGTCGTTATTAACCACTGATTCCCGCGAAACCGGGCGGGGAGAAGTGTCAACGCACGGCTGGGGGCCGTATAATATAGAGCCATGACTAAGGCCGAACTCATCGAAGGGCTTTCCAACAAGCTTCCACTGCCGAAGGCCGATGCCGAGCGCGCGATCAATATCGTGCTCGACGACATCATCGCGGCACTCAAGCAGGGCGAGCGGGTGAATATCTCCGGCTTCGGGACTTTCTCGGTCTCGGCGCGCCAGGCGCGCACCGGCCGCAACCCCAAGACCGGAGAATCAATCGAAATCTCCGCAAGCCGCTCCGCCAAGTTCAAACCGGGCAAGCAGCTAAAAGACTCTCTGAACGAAGGCCTGCCCCAGGCCGCCTCGCCGGCGGCGACTTCCTGACCGCAGGCCCTTCCCGTCCGCATTTCCGCGCTTCCCTGAAGCGATAACTCAAAAGGCCGCCCCAGTCCGGGGCGGCCTTCTTATTCCGGTCAGGCCACTCCCGCTCTGTCGTTCCCGCGCCTGGCCGCCGCGCGAGGAATCCCGGACAGCCGCCGCGCTTTCACCCCCGCCGCAGCCAACTCATCCTCCCCCCAGCCCAACCGCGTATGCGCCCGCGCTGCCGCCCGCAATCCTCCCGAACACCGACCCCGCCATCAGCCCCGATCCGCCCGCATAGTTGAAGTAAAACAGCCCTCCCACCAATTCCCCCGCCGCGTACAGCCCCGCGATCGTTTTTCGCTCGGTGTCGACCACCTCGCCCTGCCGCGTGATCCGCAATCCGCCGAACGTGAACGTGATCCCGCAAGTCACCGCGAACCCCATAAACGGCGGCTCGTCGATCGCGTTCGCCCAATTGCTCTTGGGCACCGCCAGCCCCCGCGTGCATCGGCCGTCCTTCACGCTGGGATTGAACGATATCGATCGGTCCACCGCCTGGTTGTATGCCATGATCTCAGCCAGCGCCGAGGATGCATCCACGTCGTCGAGCCGATGCACCAGGTCCTCAAGAGTGGCGGCCGTCACCTTGGTCACCTGCCGGATCCGATATTCGTCGCGCAGCAGATGCGCCACTTTCCCGTCGAATATCTGCCACGCGAACTGCCCCGGCTGCTCCAGGATGGCGCGGCCGTACTTGGCGTAAGTGTAATTGCGAAAGTCCGCGCCTTCATCGACGAAGCGACGCCCCCGCGCGTTGATCATGATTCCCAGCGGATAGCTGTGTTTCTGGAATCCGTCGCCCACCGCAAGGTCGCCGAACTCCGGCGCGTTGCGATCCCATCCCACCGCGTGGCATCCCGACCAATGCCCATACGGCATCGCACCGGCCTCCAGCGCCATCCGGATTCCGTCTCCCGTGTTGAACCGGGTGCCGCGCACGCGCGCCAAGTCCCAATTCTGCCCCAGGTAGCGCGCACGCCATTCCGCATTCGCCTCGAATCCGCCGCTGGCCAGCACGACCGCGCGCGCCGCCATCTCTTCGGTCTTGCCTCCCATTCGCACGCGCACCCCGCGCACACCGCCGTCATCCGCGATCAACCCGACCGCGCGCGCCCCGTAGCGAACCTCGATTTGCTCGCGCCGCGCCGCTTCGTGCAGCGCATCGATCAAACCTGGCCCACCGCCCCACGCCTCTACCGTAAGGCCGCCCCAGAACTTGAACCGCCCGTCCACCTTGTATGCCTGCCTGCCGTACATCGGCACCAGCCGCAGCCCCTTGCTGCGCATCCACAGCAGCGTCGCATGGCTGCGGCGTACCAGCAGCTCGACCATATCGGGGTCGGTGCGATACTCGGTGACCCGCCCGATATCCTCGAAATATTGGTCTTCCGTGTAGGTGCCGAAATCGGTGCTGCGCTTTTCCTCGTCCGATAGGTCCGGCAGCAACTCCATCAACTGCTCGAGGTTGTTGTACGCGACGCGGAATCCCCCCGCCGTGAATGCCGAGTTGCCCCCGCGCTCAGCCTCGGGCGCCCGCTCCAGCACGATCACGCGAGCGCTCTGCTCGCGCGCCGCCAGCGCAGCGCACAAGGCGGCATTGCCGCCGCCGACGACCACAACGTCGCAATCAGCCATCGCGCCTCATCCTATCGCGATGCGCCCCGGTTTTCCTGCCCCCTCGCCCCCCGCAGGTCCGTCATGTCCCCGCACACTTGTTTCCCCGGCTTCCAACCGGACAGAATTGCCACCGCGTATGCAGCCCGACAGGAGATCTGATTGATGCCCATTCGTCATCGCGTGCGCTGCACCGTAATCCTGGCCCTGCTATGCGCCGGGACAATCCTTGCCGGCGCCGCATATTGCGCGTCCGCGCCGGCCAATCAAATCAAGGTCGAAGTCCTGCACCAGCCCAACCCGCTAGTCGCCGAGAACCGCGTTTGGCTTTCGTATGAACTGCAACTGACCAACTTCGCTTCGCAGCCCATCACCTTGAATTCCCTTCAGCTCACCGGGCATCCGGGCGAAACCTCGTACTCGTTCGGCGGCAGCACCCTGGCCTCGATCGTCGAACCGATCGGCAGCCCCGCGAAAAATCCGCTAACCATCGCGTCCGGCGGCGCCGTCATCATCTACATCTGGACGCAAATCGCGTCGGCGGCTCCGCTTGAAACACTCGATCACAAGGTCACCTATCAGGTGGATGGCGAATCAGCGCGACGGACCGAAGATGGTCCGCCGGTGGAAATCAACCAGGCTCCGGCGGTCGTTATCGGACCTCCCCTGCGCGCAGGCAACTGGGCTGCCATCAATGGACCTTCCCTCACCTCCAGCCACCGCCGCGTTCCGGTCATCAGCAACGGACGGCTGCTATTTCCGCAGCGCTACGCGGTTGACTTCACCAGCATCGGCCCGGACGGCAAGACCTTCAGCGGTGACCCTCAGAAAAACCAAAGCTACCATTCCTACGGCGCCGATGTGCTCGCGGTCGCCGAAGGCAAAGTCGTCACCGTCGATGGGAACATGCCGGATGGCGTCCCGCACGGCGGCCTCGCCGCGGTGGCAATCGCCAAAACGGTGATGCTCGCCAGCGGCAACCGTATCGTTCTCTACATCGGCAATGGTCGCTATGCGATGTACTGCCATCTGATGCCGGGCAGTATCACAGTCCAGCCGGGCGACATCGTCCGGCGCGGCCAAGTGCTCGCCAACGTAGGAGATTCAGGCAACTGCAATCAGCCGCATCTGCATTTCCAGATCATGGATGGGCCCTCGCCGCTTAGCGCCAGCGGCGTCCCGTATGGCTTCGAGACAATGGTAGTCCGCCAGGGCGCTATCTCCACCGATCACGATGGTGTCGAAGTAACGTCCGCACCGGTCACGGTCTTCAACCAGTCGATGCTCGATAACGAGGTAGTCGATTTCCCTTAGTGTGTCATTCCCACGCGGCTACGCCGTGCGCTTCGCGCCTGCCGCGCGGTCCTCTAGGCGTCGCCCTGAGGAGCAGCCGCGACGAATGGGAATCCCGGATCAGCCGAGAACGCGACCCGATGCCGGCGCGTGTCATCTCCCGCTCGCGAAGCGCACCTTACTTTTGCAATGCTCGCCCCGCAGGATCCTGAAGAAAGGGCAATCGAATGAACGCACGAGATTCCATCCGCCGCGTAACGAACCTCCTCATACTCCTGACCATCCTTACCAGCCTCGGCGCTTCGCAATATGAGGCAGCCGCCGCGGAAGAACTTCCCCCTTACATGGATGTGATCACAGGCTCCGAAAAGGCCGCGCCACCATCCGCCGTCCAACCCAACCCGGCGTTCGCCGGCGGCGCCGCGGAGCCAGGCGGCCCCGCGATGGACAGTGTGCTGACCCTCAACTCGGCGATGCTGCCAGTCTACGAATCGGCGCACGCCCGCTACCTCGCAAATCTGCGCCGGCAGCATCCCATCATCGTTGCGCTGTTCAACGGCGCGGGCGGCACGATGATTCTATATCCACCCGGGCGCGATCCGATCATCGCGCCCCCAGTGCCGATCATTTATCAATTGGTCAAGTCGGTCTCGCACAGCTCGATGACGATTTTCGAGCTGCTCGGACCCTCTCTGCGCCATCCTGAAGCTGAGACTTCGTGGCGCGACCCGATGCGCACCTATCGAGCGAAACTCCAATCCGCGCTGGAAAACATCGACAAGCTGCCCGCCGATATCAGCCCGCACAATCGCAACCTGCTCGCCGACATACTCCGCCGCAACATCGCTCTCCTCGATCATTGTCTGGCCCAGGGATCTTTCACCTATGCCGATCTCGATTCTTTCGCGCGAGAGTTGCGGCCCGATCTTCTGGAGGCTGCCGATATCGCCGGCGCCGCGCAG
This sequence comes from Binataceae bacterium (SeqCode), assembly GCA_052146355.1. Classification (GTDB taxonomy): domain Bacteria; phylum Desulfobacterota; class Binatia; order Binatales; family Binataceae; genus JAFAHS01. Next base: position 138,615 of record JBKQNE010000185.1, read on the forward strand.
GTGGACCACTGGACGATGGTGTTGAAGGCGTGGAAGGAGATGCTCGGCAAGGACTGGGACGAGACCTACGCCGTCGTCAGTTCGCTGTATGTCACCCGGCGCAACAACATCCTCTTTACGCTGCTGGCCCAGCAGATGGGCCGTCAGGCGATTGGCGACCGGCTGATGCTGTTCGAGACCACGGATTTCCGCGTGACTCCCGACCAGATGCTGGCGCAACTCGGCCACGTGGTTGCCGATCGATCGCTGGGGATGGTCTTTTTCGGCAATTATTATTTCCTCGGCACCGAATTCATGACCGCCGCCACCCGCAAAGAGATGCTCGCGCAGGCGGCCAGGGCCAAGGCCGAAGTGATGATGCCGCCGCTGGCGCCCTACCGCACCCATCAATGGCCCTGGCCAACCGGCAACGCCTACGGCGAAGGCCCCGCAACGATAGACTCAAACAGCAAATGAACCCCCAACGATCCCGAAGCCACTGCAATTCCGCCCCGAGATCGATCACGCTATGATGGGCATCTGCGAGGGCGGTTAGCTCAGTGGTAGAGCATCGGCCTTACAAGCCGAGGGTCGCAGGTTCGAAACCTGCACCGCCCACCACTAAAATCGCCACACTTTGTCATTCCCGCGCGTGGCCGCCGCGCGAGGAATCCCGGATCATCGGTCACGCGTTGCAGCCGATCCTTCCCGGCCGAATCTGCGCCAGGTCGACGCCCCCTTAGGATTTCGCCCTCTTCGAAGACTTGCCGGAACTGTTGAGGGCGACCGCTTGCCGAACGAGCGCCTTGAAGGCGGACTCGTCAACTTCCTCTCCTTCGTGGATATCGATCGCGCGGCGTACGTTTCCGTCGAGACTCGAGTTGAACAGACGGGCTGGATCCTTCAGAGACGCGCCCTTGGCGAAGGTATGCTTCACGACCTTCTTGTAGGATTCTCCCGTGCAGATGATGCCGTCGTGCGACCAAACCGGAGTGCCCCTCCACTTCCACTCCTCGGCGACGTCCGGGTCTGCTTCCTTGATCAGCTTGCGCATTCTGCCCAGCGTTTTCCCGCGCCAGTCCCCAAGTTCAGCGATTCTTTTCGAAATAAGCTCCGATGCCGACTGGCCTTCGCTCGCGCCCAACTTTTTCATGTTCTCATCCTGGAAGTTCTGGCTGCTTCATTCGCAAGACAGTGGAGGATAGTCATAGGATGCCCCACTAATGTCAGAGTTGATAACCGCGATCGCTTTCGAAGTTCTCCTCGCTTATCTGGTTCACAAGCTTCTGCCCCCAAATTCTTCAGGGTTTGCTGTGGCTCGCAACCGCCGCGATCCTGCTGTTCTGGGCCGTCAAGGATCGGGACTTCTTCATCGGTGCGATGGCAGTCGGAACCGCGATTTACGGAGGATACGTGATGCGCAAATGGTATGAGCGGCGCGCCGCGCACAAACATCCGTCGATATAGCTTCCAAGCCGTGCGTTCTCTGCGAGGAACTTGGTGTCTTGGTGCCTTCGTGGTTAAGTCTCTCTGAATCTGCCTGCAATCTGTGAAATCTGTGGATTCTGCCGCGGCCGACCGTGTTTGTCATTCCCGCGCGGCACCGCGCTGGGCTCCCACCAAAAAGGAATGTGTGAGTGGCGCGGGCGTCCCGCCCGTGATTCTCCTGCGTGTGATCGTGCGTGGCGAGTTCCTGCACGTCTGAAAGTGGCTCAGGTCTTAACCTGTGATCCTCCTCGCGATGGGACTGGCCGCAGTGGCGCCATCGCGTCTGGTGCTCCAAAGCACCGACCCGCGCGAAAAGGTGAGGATATCCCGTTGTTTCCCCGCAGTCGGAGCGCACCGTGTGGTTAAGGGTGCCCACGATGGCGAAGACAATTATTCTCGCACTGGTACTGAGTTTCGCGACGTTCGGCTTACAAGCCTGTTTTTATGAGTCCAGCTCGACCGGGCAGCCTGCGTCGACATCCACGACCTGCGATGCGCAGGGTAACAACTGTCAGTCCACCACCACGACGAACACATCGAAAAGTTCCTGGGGAGCCATTTTCTAAGGCTGACGGCAACCGCACTGCCATCGTCCTTCGACAAGGATGAATTTTCGATGCGTCGCGAGCCGCGAGTATTCACCGGCGCACCAGGTCCAGAAGGGAGAATGTAACAATGGGAATTATGAAAAATCTCGTCTTCGCTGCGACGGTCGCAGTATTGGGGGGGTTCGTAGGCGCCTGCACCTCCGCGGTGCCGCCAACGACTACTGTCACTGAATCTTCCACGACCGTGCCGGCCGTAACTACCACCCGCACGACCGCGACCACCTCGTGTCCAGCGGGGACGCAGCTTCAGAGCGATGGGATGTGTCGATGAAGGGTCGTTGCTAGCCAGACCGACTCCGATGGCCCGCACCGCCATTCGGCACGACATAGTGCCGAACCGATGTGTCATCCCGACCGGAGGCTGCCGGAGCGGAGGGATCGCGGCGCGTCCGCGCGCCGCTACCGCGGCTCCCGTAGTCACCCACCGCGCGTTCACCCTCGCCGCACCCGGCTCATCCTCCACCCGCCCAACCGCGTATGCGCCCACGCTGCCACTCGCTGTCATCCTGAACCGCTTCGATAAGACTGCCACAGCGCAGCCTTTCAGACCTTGGCGGTGCCTTGGTGGTTAAGTCTCCTGAATCTGCCTGCAATCTGCGAAATCGGAGCCTGCCCTGGGCTCCCGCCAAAAAGGAATGTGTAAGTGGCGCGGGCGTCCCGCCCGTGATTCTCCTGCAAAATCCTCGCCCCGTCGTTTAGTCTGTGATACACGCTAAAAACTGGAAGCCCTATCTGCCAGCGTTGGTATTTGTAACCGGGGAGGATGCTATGGGCCAGCTCAATTCCATCGAAAGTCACGATGCGGGCGCGAATGTATCGTCAGCCTATGTGCCTCCCCTCCAACGCACGCAAGGGCAGCCGCCACCCATCGCTGCGAACGGCGGCCTATCCTACATGTCGTTCGATCGCGACGGCGATGCGGGAACTGCGGCTGCCACGGCGGCTGCCCTCCGCCAGCTTGCCGAGGGGCAAGGACAGGCGGTTAGCGAGATGCTGGAGAAGGCTCCCCCCGGCCCGATCCAGACCAAGTGGGGCCTCGGGTTTCGTAGCCCCTCGGAATGTCTGGAATATATTCGCGCCAACCACATCGAAGCCCCTGCCGGCGGCATAGCGGTTCCGCTGCGCTACTCCGTGTGGGAGCAATCGTCCTACTCCATCGTCCCGTCCAACGCGCTATGGCGAGATCCTGCGCGCCAGGCCGAGGCAAAAGCGCTGCGCAAGGAAGAGCAGGATGTCGGGCGCCGATGTCTCTATTTTCCGCAGGTCCTGCGCGATGCGCGACGAATCGCGGAGTACTACCCCGGTCTCTCGCCCAGCAGCCCGGCGTGCATGGACAAGCTTGGCGTTGCGCTGGCGCACTGCGAGTCCAGATGCGGGAACTTTTACGATGCGGCCGAGGTGGAGCGCGTGTTCTACCCCGAGATGGAGAAGCTGCTGCTGGAGTTTTACCCAGGCGCCACCGATGCGCTCGTGTACAACCACGACGTGTTTGACAAGGACTACAAGGGCGACCGCACCGAGGATCAGGACCGCAAGAACCCAGGTGTGAATGCCAACTACGCCTACATCGTGCACAATGACCTGAACGACAACAGCGGGCGCGTGCGATGCCGCGAGCTGCTCACGAAGAACCTGCGCAACTTCGGGCGCGAGCAGCACTACACGCCGGCGCAGGCCGATGCGAAGATGGCGCGGCGGTTCGTGTCGATCAACCTCGCCAAGCCGATGGAGACCGTGCGCCAGAACCCCTTCGTGCTCTGCGCCTGGCCCTCTTTCGCCGACCAGCCCTACATCACCAACTACCGCGTCTACGATGACCGCGTAGGCGAGACCACTCGCTTCACCTACCGCCCCGGCCACGAGTGGTACTGGTTTCCCAATCAGAAACCCACCGAGGTTTCGATGCTCAAGTGCTACGACTCAATCACCGACGGCACCGTCTCGCGATGGTCGTTCCACACCGCCTGCATCGACCCAACCGCCCCCGCTGACGCCCCCTGCCGCAGAAACGTAGTAGTCCGAGCCTTCGTCTTCTTCTAAGAAAACGAAGCGGCGGTTCTGCAAGGGGCGGTTAGTTCAGTGGTAGAGCATTGGCCCACTTTGTCACGCCCGCGCGTGGCCGCAGCACGCTTCGCGCCTGCCGCATGAAGAATCCCGCAGTCCGAATCAAACCAGCCCCTCCCCCACTCTCGCCGTCAGCCTACCCTTGTCATTCCCGCGCGTGGCTGCCGCGCGAGGAATCCCGGAATCCGATCAGCCAGCCGCTTCCGCAGTCGCGCCGCCACCCCGCATTTTGTCATTCCCGCGCGGCTACGCCGTCCGCTTCATACCTGCCACGCGAGGAATCCCATTTCTCCCCGTCATCCCGACCGGAGCGGAGGGATCGCGGTGCGTCGGCGCGCCGCAACCACCGCTCTCTCAAGCAGCACCCGAGACCTCGGCAAACGAGAGAGTCAAACTCCCGCACCTTTATCCTCCTGATCGAATCCTTTAATAGTGGCGCGGGCGTCCCGCCCGTGGGTCAAATGCGCGGACTCCTTTCCGCGCCACCATGCTCTGTATTGCGGGGCTGCATTCCCACCCTTGTCATTCCCGCGGCGCCCCATTCTCATCCTGCACCTTAGCTGGCGCGGTCACCCACACCCCTGCCGCGCGACGAAAAGCCACCCCTGGCGGGTCACTTGCGATGTTGCTGGGATGGACTATATTCATTCTGGGCGCGTTTTACGCACCAGAATGATGCGGTCTGAGCCAAATACATTGCCCCTAACGTCTACTGCGTCCTCTGCTCGCGAAGATACCGGCGGTATGTCGCTCACCGCCGCGCTGGACCGCACGCGCGAAGCGCCGGGCGATCGCGAGACTATCGAGATAACCAGAAGTCAGGCCGAGGCGACACAAGAACTCGGGCCCAGGATGGCCCGTTACGCCTTCCTGATCATTTGTATCCTCGCATTCGCGTCGCTGATGGCCAATCTGTTTCTGCCCTCTCCGCACCGTGACGTTGCACTGCGTTTCTACGGCATCGAGTTGCTGTCGTATCTGACCCTGTTTGCGGTCAGTTTCACCGCCTGGTTTCGCTCCCGATGGGCACCGATACTCCTGGCCACCGCCGTTTTGCTGCTGATCGGAATCGCGGTCGGCTCGGTCGCTGCCAGAGATTTCGCTCCTGCGACCCTGGGCTTGCTCCTGATGCAGATGGGGGTGGCGGCGTACATACCGTGGCGGCCTTCGTATCAGCTTTGGTTCAATGGGGCGACCATCGCATGTATCGGCATCTTCACTGCATTTATGGGGCTCGACCGGATGCTGGTTTCCTACTGGATCGTGTTGATCACGGGCGCGATCATCGGGCAGGTCGCGTGCGTCTCGTCGAACCGTTACCGGATGGAGTTGGACCGCCGCCTTGCCTCGGTGGCCGCCGAAGTTCGCAAGCGCGAGCAGGTAATCGCACAGTTGCGCGAAACCCAGCGGGAGCTGGTGATCAGCCGGGAAGCGGCGCTGTCCGCCTCGCGCGCGCGGTCGGAATTCCTGTCCTCGATGTCGCATGAGATTCGCACCCCGATGAACTCTGTTCTCGGCAGGGCCGAGTTGCTGGGCGAGACCGAACTCAACGCCGAGCAACGGCGCCAACTGGATCTGATCCAGGCCAACGGCGCGATGCTGCTGGAGTTGATCAACTCGATCCTGGACCTCGCGCGCATGGAATCAGGCCGGATGAACCTCGTCGCCGGCGAATTCGATGTACGCGAGATGCTGGAGCTGTTGCTCGATACGCTGGCGGTGGCAGCCTTCGAGAAGCGCCTCGAACTGGTCGGGCGGGTGAGCCCGGAGGTTCCGCGCCGCGTGGTGGGCGACTCGTTCCGCCTGCGCCAGATCCTCACCAATCTGATCGGCAACGCGATCAAGTTCACCGAGCGCGGACAGGTGGTGGTGCGAGTCGGAGTAGATTCGCCGCGCAAGCTTCGCTTTGCAGTCGCCGACTCCGGGATCGGAATTTCCAGCGATAAGATGAAGATGATCTTCGAACCGTTCACCCAGGCGGATTCGTCGAGCGCGCGCAGCTACAGGGGGTCGGGTCTTGGGCTGGCTATCGTCGCGCGACTGGTCGGTCTGATGGGGGGAGAGCTTGGCGCCGACAGCGAGCCCGGGCGGGGCAGCACCTTCAGCTTCACGGTCCCGATCGAGCCGGCCCTACCGTCCGATCAACCGATGCCCCGGTTCGACGCGTTGGCGGGCTCCCGGGCGCTGATCGTGGACGACAACGAGGAAGTGCGCGGCGCGTTGCGCGATATGCTGGCGCCATTGGGCGTACTCGCGGATGAGTGCGCATCGGCGCACGATGCGATGCGGCTGCTGGAGCAGGAGACCAGCACCCGGCATCAGATGGTGCTGCTGGACAGCTCGCTGCCGGACGCCTCGCTGCCTGAGCTAATCGAGAACTTTGCCCGGCATCGGTCCAGCCCTCACGGATCATAATGATGCTGCGCAGCACCGACCTGACCCTTGCGCTTGCAGACCTGCGCGCCGCGGGCCTGAACTCCTACGTGACCAAGCCGGTCAGGCTCGCCGACCTGACCGCAGCCTGCCTCGCAATCGCGACCCCGAACGGTAGAGTGCTGCCGCCTGCGCCTGCGATGGTCGGCGCCCCAAAGGAAACGGAGAGCATGCCGCCGGCGCGCCTGCTGATGGCGGATGACGTGGCGTCGAACCGGGCACTGATCCACCGCATACTGAGGCAGATGCCGTTTCAGATCGACGACGCGGTGGATGGGCAGGACGCGGTGTCCAGGGTAATGACGGCGTCCTACGACCTGGTGTTGATGGACATGCAGATGCCGGTGTTGGACGGCTACGACGCAGCGGCCGCGATCCGGAAGTGGGAGCGCGAAACCCACCACCCCCACGTCCCCATCATCGCTCTGACCGCATCTGCCCTGGAGGAGGATGTCAAGCGCGCAGTCGACGCGGGCTGCGACGTCCACCTCGCCAAACCCTTTCGTCGCAACGATCTTCTGAATCTGTTACGGGAACAGCTCGCGAAGGCACGCCCCGTGGTTCCATCCAGAGAACCCGTGACCTAGCGCATTTCAGAGCGCTCATCGCTTCTCGGCTGCAGCCAGCGATTTCCTGACGTCCTTGAGGAGATGAAAAAAGAGCATGGGGTCGCTATCGGAAGTCTGGAATCCGCGTTTGCGATAAAACTCTGCGGCTTCTGGCGTTTTAGCCTGAACCATCAACGCCTGAGTGCCTACGATCTCGGCGCTCTCCAGAGTGTGATCAAAAGCGTCCCGAACGAGACCCCGACCCAAGCCCCGGCCACTATATCGCCTGTCAATTGCAAGACGCCCGATAAGCACCACTGGAATCGGATGGCGCGCCAGACCGCGTGAAACTCGCCTTGGAGCCTGCGCATGTTCTACGGCCCCCGCTGAAAGCGAATAATATCCCGCGATAGCTGCCGCATCGGCATCGATGCAAACGTACACTCTGGCGCTGCCACTATTGTGATTGGTCCAGGCGTATACGCGAAGCCACTCGTTCAAGACCGGGGTACCGCAGTCAAAATCGTCCGCGAGTCGAAGATCGCCCACTTCGATCAGCCGGGGCCGCTCCAGTCCCATCGACTAGCAGGGTGTCGAGAAACGCGGGATGCGAAGGATTACCGGAGATTTCATTTTTCAACACCCTGCGAAAAGATGGCCGCCTTCCTGAGCGACCGGAGACATAGGTAACACTTTAGACCG
>JBKQNE010000186.1:0-5098 GCA_052146355.1 Binataceae bacterium (SeqCode)
GGCGGTGCCCATAGGCACCGCCGCAAGCTTTCTTCCCCCGAAATCACTTTAAGGAATAAGTCTCCGTTGGCACGCTGAACGTTAGTGGTCCTAATTAAAACTCGGTCTTTGTTGGAGCGCGCAGTACCATGAAGTGTTTATAGTTCCTGTCCGGGTGGAATGGAGCATCAGTATGGAACCCAACCGACCTTAGAAGTTGCCAGAGTTGCTCGGCGCTGCTACCTTCCCGTCGCAGCCAATAATAATAGAACTCGCACAGAATCGCTTTGATGCGACCGCGTGCTAATGTCCTCGAGGCACCCTCCATCACTTTCGTTTCATGACCCGCAACGTCGACTTTGAGCAAATCAACAACGTTGATACTCTGCTCATCGAGAAACCGGTCGAGTGTGGTAACCGGAACGACGAACCGTCGCGCGTCGGGAATGAAGACCGCGCGCGCGTCTGAAACAGAATCGCTCCTACGAAACAATTCCAAGGTGCCGGGCTTGTCGCTCAACCCAACAGCAAACGTCTTCACGTTGGCCAGGTTGTTGGCTCTTACTGTGGTTTCCAGGCGCCGATACGGTTCCGGATCCGGTTCGAGACTGAAAACCCTTCCGCTCCGTCCGACTCGCGATGACGCGAGCGCCGTGTAGTACCCAACATTCGCGCCTACGTCCACTACCGTCATTCCCGGACGGAGAAATTTCGCGACCTGAGCGGCCTCCATACGCTCGTGACATCCAAAGTACATTCGCCTCTGGACGTACTCGCCCACGTTCAAGGACATTTTGCTACCGAAAATGCGCGCCGTAAGTTCACCGCTGTCCGGCGTCACCAACTCGAGCAGCTTCACTTTCCCCGAAACCTGAGAGGTCGGATCAGGTCAAATAGTTGATCTCGAGGATATGGCATATATTTTCTGCTTTTCTGAGTCTGCAGACATCCTAGCGGGAATTTCCTTTTTGACTTGCGATCCTCAACTCTTTCCATAGGATCGAACGGCTTTCCTCGGCAAGGTTTTTGCCGATTTTGTTCCGCATGGTTCCCGGTAGTGCGCGGAGAGGCCGGTTCCGCGTCTGGCGGGCTCCCGACGGCTGAAGATGTTGTTTTCCCCATCGATTCTGGCGACACTTCTCCCTGCGTCCCCATCGCCGTCATCGAAATTTGCTCCGGTTTGCACTCACTTTATCCCGGCGGCGACGGCAGCATCGTGATCTTTCGCAGCATGTCGGCAAACAGCCGGCGCGTCAGGTGGCTCTCCGCTAGCAGCAACCAGTAGTAACGGGCGTGCTTTATCAGCCGCCCACCGGTTTTCACCAGCCGCTGTTGCAAGCTGGTGAGCGACCATCTGCCGATCCGCGCCGGTAGCACCAATCGCCGCGCCGGCCCTTTTCTCAAGTCCGATATAAAGCGTTCTGTGCCAGCCACGCGTCGTATACCGGAAAGGGTGATTCTCTGTAATCGGGGTCCGTTACTACGGTCGACTGCTTAGACTGCGGCGCGAAGTTCCCCGCCTACTACGGCTATGACCGAGGGAATGTCGAGGTTGTCGAAGTTGCCGAGTTTGCCCGAGAGGCGAGACTCGCAAATCTCATCTCAGCATTTCGACGCCGCCGGTGACCAGCGCCAGCACGGTTGCGCCGTTGCGGGTGGTGACCGTGTGTACGAATCGACTAGGCAGCATCACTCTTGGGTCAAAAGAGGACTACATTCCTTTGCAAGCCGCCGACCTACTTGCGTTTCACGTCCGCCGAATACTTCCGACAAAACGGCGGTGCAGGTTCAGTTCCAGTCGCTCGAAGCCGGCGCTAAGCTTCTGGCGAAGACCGCGTTCTATCGCGTCTGGTCGCGGACCGGCGACCGAAATCGGTAAGCGAGTCCCCCCAACGATTGTGAGGGCGTTGCCTCCTGCGCTGCATGCCATTGTCGGGAGATGGCGCGGGCTAGGGCGGTTTCGGTAAATTGGGCGGCGTGTTAATTCGGAGCTGGTGAAGCCCCGTCACGCCGCCGCGCTCGACCCGATGATGATGCCCAAGGAAGTAGCGGAGTATCTGCACATTCATTGGCGCACGCTCTACAGATTGATTCGCCGCGGCGGAATACCCGCGTTCAAAGTCGGTGGTGCGTACCGGTTCAGGCGAGATGAAATCGATAAGTGGATCGCTGAAAACGAGCGGTCGCGGGCTCACTGAAAGTAGGCCACCGTACGCATGCAGCTCCGCTACGTCGCCGCGCTCGCCCTCGTGGCCTGGTATCTGATGATTCCGGTTAGAGATAACGTAGTTTATAAAAATCTCCCACTGTCACAATGGATGATTGTCAGTAGCTACGATAAAGTGGAGCAATGTCAGAAGATGGCAGATAAGTTTCATGGCCCAGCTGACCCGCAATTGGTCGCTAGGGCGATCCAGCAAGCAAACCCAAAAGCGGCTCCGGACTTGACCGAAGCTTTAACTGAAGTTCAGACACTCAGCTACATGGTCAACGCGGCGGTTTGTGTTGCGACCGACGATCCGCGTCTCAAGGGCGATCCGCACCTCAAGGAAAAGTGAATAAGAACCCCCGCCACGCCGCCGCGCTCGCATTGTTTAGACGGGACGTTGCTTCCCTGAGTCACAGAGTCTGAGCGCGAGCGCAGCGGAGCTTCATGTGTGGTGGCGTACTTTGAACGAGCGCGGGGACCGCTCCTTTTCAGCGATCCATTTACCGATTTGTTCTCGGTTGAAGCGGTAATCGCTGCCCACTTTGAAGGCTGGTATTTCGCCTTTGCGAACCAGCCTGGATATCGTCGAGGGATGAATGTGCAGGTACTGGCATAGTTCCTTGGACGTCATGGCAGGGTTAAGCGCAGCGGTGGGCTCGGGCTTCATGGAGCCTCCTGGCGACAGTCTGTTGATTCCAAACTAACAGAGCGACTTAAGCGAAACCACAGAAGAGTCGAGCCATGGGGTTTCACAGCGGCATTTCCGCCCTGAAAGTGATCGCCTTCCGGCGCTACCATCGGGGTCAGGGGACCAACCGATGGCAAAGAATCCTCATGAGCGGACGCTGGCGATTGAATGTCAGAACTGCGGCGCTCGATTCACCGCGTACTAAGGCTATGTCGAGACGGTCGAGATCGCCGAGTGCGGCATCTGCGGAGGAGCTGAGCACAAGAAAGATATCTTCAAGCGCTGCCGCATCGGGCTGATCCCTCAGGTCACGCCGAGACGCGTCGATTTCATGATCGCTGAATCAAACGCGCATCAACGCTCATTGCGGCGGTCAAGTATCCGCCCGAGCATCAGCAGTTCGCCGCGAATTCGTGGTGCACCCCAGAGGAAGTTCTCTCGAGCCTCCGAGTGATCAGTTCGCGGACCTCGTGAGAAACCCTGGGACGTCCACCCCGCCAGCGACCTCGTGACCGATATCGCCACAGCCCGGACCAGCCGTTGCGGCGCCAGCGCTTGACCGTTTCGGGCTGAACAATCATCAGGCTTTCGGGCCAGTGTGGCCACCACCACGACAGCCAGATCCAGAACAGTCGGTCCCAGAGACCGAAACAGGGGCGCCGAGTCCCGCTACGCTTCAGCACGGCAATCTGATGGCGCAGAGCGATCATTTCGAGCGCCAGGTCGGTCCGGCTTCGGGGTTCGCCGAGGCTGACCGAGGTCGCTTCCGCGGACGACATGGCCATGCGGGCAGCGTATCGCCCCGGGTTCGAAATCATCAATCAATCCGCGTGGACCAAGTTTTGAGGAGGGACAGGACTTGCGGAAAAAGGAATTTCACGGTGCGTGATGGAAGACGTATAGCCGATGTTCGCAAAGAGCAAGGGCGCGGCTGAAAATCAGCCGCGCCCCTGTCGTGAACCTTTGACGCTGATACTTAATGCACCGGGAAGAAGCGAATGACGCCGTTGCCGACCAGATCGTACGACGGGTCTACGAAGTGACCGCTGAAATCCGGCGTACAAACACTGGTCGTTGCGTTGGCCGCGCCAAACAGTCCTTGTCCCGCGATCGCGTCGCCCAACCCGGTGGCAGGATCCGTGAACGTGAACGTTACATCGGTCGTTGCAGCATCCGGGACGGCGGTAATCGTGTAGCTGCCGTTGTAGCTGAGAGAGCCCGAAGGATCCTCGACGTAGCCGATGAACACATCTCCGATCGATACGATCTGCCCCACGGAGAACCCATGCGGCGATGCAGTCGTGACAGTCACGGTCGATCCACTTTCAGTGACACTTGCGATGGGGACCGTGCTCTGAGTGCAGCCCGACACTCTGGGCGCTGCGATCAATCCTGCCAGACTGACGACCGCGATGGAGCTTCTCGTGTACGGGTACGGAGAAATGCCATTGGCGGAGGATCCCTGTGACAAGGCTATAACCGTATTGAAGGTACTGTTCATCAAGACGCCGTATGCGTCGGTACCTCCAACCGACACATAAGCCGCCGCGAGGCCATGAGGATCGAGCGGATTTTGCCACGGTGCCAGGGTGACAGGGTCATTCGGCATCGCAGCCAGGACGTAGTCAAAAAGCCCTGGAGGCGACCCCGGCGTCGTGCTCGTTTGGAGAAGAATCGCCCCGATAGCGCCCGCGCCGAACTCATCTTCGAGGAAGCCATAGTGCGCTCCGGTCGCGATCTGTAACCCCGACGCGCCGGAAGTGAAGTAGTTTCCATTCGTGCCCAAGGGCGTGGTAGCTGTAAGTCCGTTGGAGGGCCCGAGTTCCGGCAGGTTCAGCACCTGCGTGGGAGCACTCCAGGACCCCGGGGTGCCGCTGGTCGTGGTCTTTTGGCTGAGGTCACTCATCAAAAGATTACCGGTGTATTCCTCGGTCGCAACCGTGTATCCGGTCACATCCTGCGCCACCGCATCCATATCGGTGCCGGTAGGTAACAGCGACGCAGCCGAACTAAGGTCGTATTGCGCAGGTGTGCTCTGGCTCAGGTCAAATAGTTCGAACTGCGGCGGCTGGATCAGATCCCATGGTCCATTTGCGGAGGGCGAACCTGAATAGTTCAGTTCGATCGGTCCGATATCTTCAGTCGGCGAGAGCAGCAAGTTGTGATCGGTATCGACGCTCCAAGCCTCAGCGATGTGGTTACCCGTGACATAGAAGACCGGG
>JBKQNE010000187.1:0-8288 GCA_052146355.1 Binataceae bacterium (SeqCode)
CCCTCCGATACGCCGGCCTTGGAGCCGTACTGGGGAAAACCCGCCGTACGGAATCTTAGGGAGGACGATGGAAACGTCGGCATCATTCGAAGCCCGGTCCGCGCCATCGTCCCACCCGACAATTCCAATTCAGGCAGCAGTTGGGGTCTGAAATAAGCGGTTGCAATGTTGCCGCCAGGAATATGACTCAAGGTTTGCGATTGGCGGTGGGGGTACGCCACTCCGTTCAGCTCGCGTAGCTCCGGCCAGCCCGCTGTGACAGCGGTGTTGGTTGTAATAGCCTTTGTAATTCTCCAGCTTCCGCTCAAGATCGCTTTGGTTCCAAAATAAGGTCCGATCGAGGTACTCGCGCCGTACCGTACCGATCAGTCGCTCAACGAAAGCATGGGAACGAGGCATACAGGGACCGTGCGCGGGCGCAAGAGCGACGTGATCCTCCGCCACGACCGCAGGCAGCTGGTAGGCTTCGCTCGAGCTGCGGCCCGGTGACTCGCTGCCATTAAGTGGGGATGGTGGAAGGCCGCAGACCAAGACGTCTGTGAGCGCGACGAGGATGTCGTGGACGACGCTGTCCATCAATCCACTGTCGACGGTGGTCGAGCGGAGCTTGGCACCATCATCATCACTACGTTCGGGTTTAGGTTTTCGGTAGGCACAGGGCTACGGCGACGCGCATCAATACGGGCAGATCAGCATCTACAAGCAGCTCACCATCTTCGAGTAATCGGCGCGCGGGCCGGCCGCTCGGATTTTCTCATCGAACTCTCCTTGCAGCGGGTTAGCGGCGATGCACCTCGCGCGCTAGTGTTTGGATCAACAGGTCCTCCAATGCCCGTAGCTCACTTAAAGCGCGCGCGTCGCAAATTCCGCTGGAAAACCTTCGCCCTCGGGCTTGCAGTGACCGCGGCGTTATTTGGAGTGTTCGTGCGCTATCCCCGGCTGTTGCTGACGCTCGATCTGATGACGTCCGACGGTATGATGAGGACACGCCCGGCTCGAGCTCTCTCGAACCAGGTTGTGATCGTAGCGATCGACGACAAGAGCATCGCTGAGTTGGGGCATTGGCCGTGGCCGCGTTCGGTGTTTGCGAACCTGCAGGGCGCATTCATCGATTACAAGGTCAAGATCGTCGGCTACGACATCCTCTTCTCCGAGGTCGACGGCGCCGACGTGCAGCGCGAGGCGATCGCACAGCGGCTGCGTGGGACGTGTCTCAGTGCGGTGCAATCGAAATCGATCATCGGCGCCAACAACGACCAGCAATTTGCCGCCGCGACCAAAGCGCAGGGGGCCACCTTTCTGTCCTACAGTTTTGCCACCCATGGTTTGGGCGAACCGCCGGTCGCGATTCCGGCCGGCTATACTACGCAGATGATCGAGCCGAGCCCGCTCGCTTATGGCCTCGTGACGCGGGAACCCGCCGCCACAAAAGACTTGATGACTGCAGGCGCCTACGCAGCTCCTATTCCAATTCTCAATAGCGCCGCCAAGGGAGTTGGGTTCGCTGACGCCGGTCCCGACGCGGACGGAACCTTCCGGGGCGAGCTTACCGCAATCAAGTTTCACGACGACCTATGCATACCGCTTTTTCTGGGACTCGTCTGGGCATTCGAAGACTATCCAAACCTGAGGCTGGACATTGCCCCTTTCGGAATCCGAAACGTTACGCTGGGCGAGACGACCATCCCGGTCGATGAAGTCGGCGGGATGGTGGTGGTGTACCGTGGTCCCGCTGGCACTTTCCCGCACTATTCGGTTTCCGACATTATCAACCATCGGATTCCTGCGCCCGATCTCGCTGGCAAGATCGTATTAGTCGGCGTTACCGGCAAGGGGCTCGGTGACCGCAGCGTGACACCCGCGGGCTCCGAATTTCCGCGCGTGGAGATTCACGCCAACGCAATCGACGACATTCTCACGCACGACTTCGTCACTCGAACCAAGACCGTCACGCTGATGATAGAACGAGGCTGGGCTGCTGTGCTCGGGCTTGGCGTCTCAATCGCCGCCGCGATGCTGACGCCAACTTGGTCGATTCTCGCGATGGTCGTGCTGGCAGGCAGCTACTTCGGTTTCGCGCAGTACATGTTGGTCGAAAGGGGCGTGATGCTGGGCGTGATCTTTCCCCTCATCGTCGCCGCTGGAACCGTCAGTATCCTCCTGGGCTATCAATACGTCACGGAGGGCCGCGAGAAGGGACGTCTGCGCCGCGCTTTCGAGAAATATCTGGATCCCGACGTCATCTCGTCCGTGGTCGATAATCCTCAAGGCCTTAAGCTTGGCGGTGAACTGCGGCAACTCAGCATCCTCTTCGCCGACATTGTGAATTACACGGGCCTGACGGAAGAGACCGACCCGGTCGCGTTGGTCGCGCTGCTGAACGACTACATGACCAAGATGACGGATCTGATTCTCGAGAGCGGCGGCGTAGTGGACAAGATTCGCGGCGACGGAATCATGGCGTTCTGGGGCGCTCCCGCAGAAGTGCCCAACCACGCGCGCTCCGCGATAGAGGTTGCGCTCGGAATGCTTACGGAATTGAAGAGGCTTCGCGAACACGACCCCCGCTTCGCCAATGTCGACATCGGCATCGGCATCGCGACCGGCCAGGCGATCGCGGGTAACTTCGGCGGCGCCAACCGTTTCGACTATTCGGTCATCGGTGACACGGTGAATCTGGCTTCACGCCTGGAGAGTTTGACCCGCCATTTCAAGGTACATCTGCTCGTCAGCAAGGACACCTTTACCGAGGCGGGTGGTGCTTACATCGCGCGCGATATCGGGATGGTGAGGGTCAAAGGCAAGACCCAACACGTTCCAATTGTCGAAGTCGTTGCGCATGCGAACGACGGCGTCGATCCTGCATTTTACGAGCAATTTGCCCGCGCTGTCGATCTGATCAAGACCGGCAACGCGCAGGCGGCTCACGCTCAGCTCGAGAACATGATGACCACGCATCCAGAGGACGAGGTGATCGGACTTTACCTTGAAAAACTCGACGAGACTCGGGGCGCTCCGCCTACCGAAATGATCTTCGAATTCGATACCAAGTAAACTGGCTACGCTTCGCTTTCGCGATCGCTCTTCGCCGTCCTTTCCTGATTCCTCCTAGGCTTCAACTAGACCGAAGACCGTCAGCGTCGGCCTGTCTGTGGCGAATTGGCAATTCTGACGGAAGACCGAGCAGCTGCGCAGACTTGCGGAACGGTCGGTAAGGGCTAAAGCTCGGCTCCCGATGAGGTTGCTGTTTATTCTGATCGCCCACCTGCTGGTCACTCTCGCGCGGCTCACCCGTCCCGGCGGGGTTCGGGCGGTTGCTGCTGAATCGCTGGCCGTCAAACATCAGTTGCTGATCATGAAGCGTTCGCAGCGCCGGAGTCCGAATCTGACCGCGTGGGATCGAGTGATTCTTGGATTCTGTACGCTGCTGGTGTCGCCCAGACGCTTGGGCAAAATCTCCATGATCCTGAAGACCTCGACCCTCCTGCGCCTTCATCGGGCTTTGGTCAAGCGCAAATATCGTCTGCTCTACAGCTCCAGACGATGCGGTCGCCCCGGACCCAAGGGTCCGTCCAGAGAGCTGATCAACGCAGTGGTCGAGATGAAACGGCACAACCCATACTTCGGCTGCCGCAAGATCGCCGAGCAAATCTCGAATGCCTTCGGCATCGAGCTCAACAAGGATGTCGTCCGACGCATCCTCATCCGCTACTATCGACCGGGACCTGACGCCGGTGGCCCGTCCTGGCTCTCGGTAATCGGACAGGCCAGAGACCGTCTGTGGAGTGTCGATCTCTTCCGGACTGAATCAATTCTGCTCAAGAGCTATTGGGTCATGGTGGTGATGGACGTATATACCCGTCGGATCGTCGGCTTCGGCGTCGCGCCTGCCAATCTCGATGGCATCCGAGTCTGCCGGATGTTCAATCGCGCGGTCGCGCGGCAGGCTATGCCCAGGCATCTATCCTCGGACCATGATCCGCTGTTTCGCTTTCATCGCTGGCGAGCGAACCTTCGGATCCTCGAAGTCGACGAGATCAAAACCATTCCCGGTACACCCCGTTCGCATGCTTTCGTCGAGCGGCTGATCGGAACCATTCGGCGCCAGTATCTGGATCGGATCTGGTTTTGGAACCAGAGCGACCTCCAACGGAAGCTCGAGGATTACCAAGCGTTTTACAACCAGTATCGCTGTCACACCGGACTGGCCGGAGTGACGCCCGCGCAAAGGAATGGCGCACCCGCACCGCCGTTCGCACCCCTCGACTCATTTCGCTGGCGCCAGCACTGCCATGGCTTGTTTCATACCCCAATTGCCGCCTGACTTGGAATTCGCCACAGACACCCGATCGCCAAGCCGGACGTACGGCTGTCCGTCGATGACGACCACCCACAGGTTTGACCAGTGCTCTCCGACGTCAGGTTGGGTGGTCATTATCTTGATGGTGCTGGCGTCGCGGAACACGGCGGGCTCCCATCCCGGCACCGTTTTGTCGTCAGCGCGGGCAGTGGGTGCAAACGCGATTAATAAGACGAACGAAAGTACAGTGAGATTGGCGATTCGATGGATCTTCATGTTGGTTGGCGTAATCTCTACGCGTAGATTTGCGTTATAGCAGTCGAGTGCCGATCCATACAGAAGGAGTGTTCTCATGGACCTGAGCACGATCGGAGTATTCGCTTTTCTCGACGGTCTCAGCGGCCGGCAAACCGGTGAATTGGCGCGCAAAGTCGAACGCCTTGGTTACAGCGCCCTATGGATTCCGGAGGGGGTGGGACGCGATCCATTCGCGCACGCAGGCTACCTGCTGAGCCAGACCGAAAGGCTCGTCGTCGCCTCAGGAATCGCCAACGTCTTCATGCGCGAGCCTGGCACCTCGATCCGCGCCGCGCGCACACTTTGTGAATTGTTCGAAGATCGATTCATTCTCGGACTCGGCGTGAGCGGAAAAACCGCCAATGAAGTACGGGGACTCAGATGGGAGAAGCCCGTCAGCTTTATGCGTGATTATGTTGCCAAGATGAAGGCGACCAGCTACATGGCGCCGGGACCCAAGACCGAACCTCCCGTCGTGCTGGCGGGAATCCTGCCGAAGATGGTCGAACTGGCCGCGACCGAGACCAAGGGTACACACACCTACTTCGTTTCGCCGGAACATACGGCGCGGGTGCGATCGCAGATTGGTCCCGACAAATGGATTTGTGCGGAACAGGCGGTGATGCTCGAAAGCGACGCTTCTCGGGCTCGCGAAGCCGCACGAAAGTACATGAGCTTTTACCTGCGACTGCCCGGCTCGAGCTACGCAAAAAACCTTCGCACACTTGGGTTTGGCGATGCGGATTTCGCCGGCGACTTCAGCGATCGGCTGGTCGACGCCGTGGTCGCGTGGGGAGATGCCCACGAATTGCGTGTGAGGGTTGAGGCGCATCGCAAGGCCGGCGCCACCCATGTATGCGTGCTGCCGTTGCGCCCGGATGGGATGTTGGTTCCCGACGAGCGAGCCCTCGAAGCGCTTGCCCCGCGCAAAACGTAAACCCGCGCGGCCTGTGTGTGGCGAATTGCTGATTTTCAAGCAAATCAGCAATTCGCCACAGACAAGTTTGACCAGGAGCACCAGTGCGAGGACCTCGAGTCGATCCTCAGCCACTGACGCGCCTTCCAAACACTACGCGGCGTTATCATACATGCGCCACGATTCGTGACCGGCGGGCAGGTTGAAGAGCTTCGCCGCGTTCTCGCGCATGATCGCCTGGCGCTGTTCCTCTTTCAGGTGTGCAGTGTGTTCCGCAAGCAACTGCTGCGAGCGCGGCCACGTCGAATCGGTATGGGGGAAGTCGCTCGCCCACAAAAGCTGCGTATAGGGCATCTGATGCAGCGAATTGAACGCAGTTAGATCGTCCTGAAAGGTCATCCAGACATTGGACTTGATATACTCACTCGGCAGCTTCGAAAGACCTTTGATTAGTCCATTCTCGGCGTTGAACCTTGCCGCGTGGTCCATCCGATACATATAATGCGGCATCCAGCCCGCGTCGCCCTCCGCGCATACCAACTTCAGTTTCGGATGACGCTCGAAAACGCCGCCCAGCACCATCAGGCCGACCACATCCTGCACCGCGCGGATGATACCGAGGAAGTTGTTCATCTCGTGCCCGCGATGTGGCATCGCAAGACTGCCCTCGCGCGAGGTAAGGATATGAAAGCAGATCGGAAGTCCGAGATCGCTCGCGCATTCCCAGAGCGCGTCGTAGTCGCGATGATCGTAGTCCCCGTCAATCGGATGCCCCGGCATCATCATTCCGACGAAGCCCATTTCTTTCGCGCGCCTGAAATCCTCGATCGCGCTATCGACGCTGAGGACCGCCGTTTGTGCGAGGCCGAGAACGCGCTCCGGCGCTTCGCTGCACATCGCCTGCAGCCATCGGTTGTAGGCTTTCATGCAGGCGTCTTTGTATTCGGCATCGCGATGCATGCAGAGGCCCATGCCGACCGATGCGTAGACGACCTCAGCGGCGATTCCGTCCTTGTCCATGTACGGGAGCCGCGCCTTGCCGCCGTATGCGCCCTCGCGAACATCGGCGAACTTGAGGCGCTGGGCGCGTTCGAGTCGCTCGCGGATTGGGAAACCGGCGCCGTCGATGAAGCCAAGTGCGATCGGCCGCTTCATTCCCGGTACCACAAAAGCTTCGGTCCCGTCCGGCTGGGGAAGGATCTGCGGGGCTCGGTCGCGAAACTTCGGATCGATGTAATCGACGTAGCAATTAGGGGGCTCGCACACGTGGCCGTCTGATGAAATGATGCCGCGAGGAATCATGTTGTCTCCTTCCCGCATGGTTTCTGGCTAATCTATATCAACCGGGATTTCCGTTTTGACTCCCCGATCCAACTCACCGTATAGACCCGAGGGCCTTCCTCTGCAAGGTTTTAGCCGGGTTTGGTCCGCGGCGGCCTTCCTCAAGAATCACGCCACGGCCATCGCCGCCTATGACTTCTGCGTGGTCGCGAGCGCCACTTTTTCGAATCCTTTACGTGCTGGTGGTCGTGGAACATGCTTAACGCCGAATCATTCACCTCAACGTGACCGCCCATCCGACCGCGGCGTGGACCCTCCAACAGCTGCGTGAAGCCATTCCCTCAGACCATACCTACCGGTTTATCCTTCATGACCGCGACACGATCTTCTCCACCGAATTAGATGCTTCGATAGCGCGTATGGGCCTTGAGGTCGTCGAAACACCGGTGCGGAGCCCGAAGGCGAATTCGCTCTGTGAAAGGCTAATTGGGACACTCCGGCGCGAGTGTTTGGATTGGATTATCCCGCTGACCGAGGAGCATCTTCGGAAAGCTTTACGGTCTTGGCTACCGCATTACAATCGAGGCCGACCACACTCTTCTTTGGGGCCCGGCCTTCCCGATCCGCCCCCGAATCTCCCCGTGCAGTTCCAACGCCAGAGGCATCGTTTCGACCAACCAAGCCGAGTTGTGACGCACCCCGTCCTGAACGGACTTCACCACGAGTACAGCCTCCTGGCCCGTGCTGCATGACTGTCATTGAGTTTTTGCGGAGCACAGTCCACCTTCCCAGGATTGGAAGACATTCCTGCGCAATCACGCCGCTGGGATTGCGTCTATCGATCTATTCGTGGTTCGCACTATCTCCTTCAAGCTGCTCTACGGCCTGGTTATTCTTCGCCACGCCCGAAGGCGACTGGTGAGAATCAGCGTGACTAACAATCCGACCGCCGAGTGGATCGCGGGACAGGTGACTGAGGCCTTTCCATGGGACGAAGCGCCGCACTACCTGATTCGTGACCGCGACGGAGCTTATGGTCCCGCGTATACGCGCCGCATTCGCGCAATGGGGATCCGTGATCGCCCTACGGCGCCACGCTCGCCGTGGCAGAACGGCCACGTTGAGCGGCTCATCGGATCGATACGTCGCGAATCACTCGGCCACCTCGTCGTGTTCGGCGAAGCGCACTTGAGCGCTGTCCTGAAGGCTTACGCTTCGTATTACAATGAGGTGCGGACCCATCTGTCATTGGATGGAGATACTCCAGATTTTCGCGGGATCCAGAAGATCGGGCGCATCGCAGCGATACCAATCCTCGGCGGGCTCCATCATCAATACGTCCGGGTTTAAGGTTTTGAATAGGCACAGGTAGATGAACTGCTGGATCAGCGTTGCGCCGCGCCCGCCGTATTCCTTCGGCCAGTGGATACACATCCAGCCGGCATCGTAGAGCCTGCGATGCCATGCGCGGCGCCGCTCGAACTCGGTCTTGGT
>JBKQNE010000188.1:0-10093 GCA_052146355.1 Binataceae bacterium (SeqCode)
TGGCTCATCGGCCGGAGATTCTCATGGCGACCGGCAGGCTGAATAAGGTGGTCGGCGCCTCGACCATCGTCGAGGGACGGCTCAAGACGATGGTGTCGGTGCGCGCGGCGCAGATGATCGGGTGCCCGTTCTGAGTGGACATCAACGCTGCCGGAGGCAGAGACGCCGGAATCACCGATGAGCAGTTGGAGAGCCTGGCGGCTTTCGAGGCCAGCCCGCATTTCGATCATCGCGAGAAGGCGGCGTTGCGCTATGCGGAGGGATTACGCGCACGCCTGCGGATGTCTCCGACGAGGTCTTCGAAGAGATACGCGCGCTGTTCAGCACGGAGCAGATCGTCGAGCTGACGGCGGCGATCGCGCTGGAGAATTTCCGCGCGCGCTTCAACTGTCCGCTGAAGATCGAGAGCGACGGCCTGTGCACGCTGCCGGCGGACCATCCGGTACGCAAGGCGTTGCAGGGGAAGTGAGTCCTATGCGCGCTCTTTTGCGGGGCAACCCCAGCTTCGCGCATCGCGCGAAGCTGGTGAAGGTGCGGCATCGTGCGCGATGCAGGCGAGTTGGCGTTGCGTGTGGCGCAGCACCCTCACCCGCGCGTCATGGTTCTTGCGAAACAGACCGCAAGAACCGCGCCGCTTGCCCTCTCCCGCAACTTAGCGGGCGAGGGGCGGAAGTCACGTCCGCGAGGTGAGTGCCGATGCGAGGCGTTTGATGCCTTCGGTGATTTGCTTTTTCGGTAATGA
This sequence comes from Binataceae bacterium (SeqCode), assembly GCA_052146355.1. GTDB lineage: Bacteria > Desulfobacterota > Binatia > Binatales > Binataceae > JAFAHS01. The sequence goes on from JBKQNE010000188.1 coordinate 743, forward strand.
CGAATAGCCGAACCGCAGGCCGGCGAGGGGCGCCGTGCGCCGGATGAGGATCGGAGGATTCATGACTGGTATTGGTGGAAATTCGGAGAGCCCTCACCCGCCGCTCGATTTTCGAAACAAATCGCGCGGTTGCGAGCGGGCGATGTCCAGAGCGCATGCCGATCGGATAACGGTGAGATAATGATTCATGTTGCCGCTTATCGTGGCTTTCGCGATGAGCATAGGTGCGGTCGCCAGCTTGGGACTGTGGCCGAGGCGTTCTGGTCGTGGCGCTTCGAGCCTCTTCCTAATTCAATTTTGCGAAGGTCTTATGCACTCGGCGCAGCGCGCTCGGGTAGTCCTCGTCGACCGCATTGGCCGCAAGAATGAGAACATCGGCGCCTTGCTCGCGATAGGCGGCCAGCCGCTCGATACATCGTGAGGCCGGTCCGATCAGCGCAACCGCATCCGCGAGCTCGTTGGTGACCGCAGCCGCCATCGCATTGGAGTCGCGCCGTTTCGAGGCTTCCATGATGCGCCCGGCGGCATAGGAGAAGCCGCTGTTCGCCATGATGCGATTGTAGAACGGCAGCGCGCCGTAGAATGCGAGTCCGCGCCGCGCCGCCTCATAGGCGGTGGTCAAATCATCGTGCAGGAAGAGCGGCACACCGCAGGTCATGGTCAGGCTGCCGGGCGGGCGTCCCTTCTCGGTCGCGACCTTGTTGGCGGCATCGATCGATTTGCGCATCCGCTCCGGCGGGCACATGTATAGCATCAGCCCATCGGCCATCTCGCCCGCGAGCTTCGAGGTCTCGAGCGCCAGCGCCGCAAAGTAGATCGGGATCGGATGGGCAGGTTTGGGAAACTTGGTCCCGAACATCGAGAGCTCGCCATTGAAGGCCTTGCGGATGATGTCCGTGTCGTGGCGCAAGCGGTCGCGCGCATTGCCCATCTCGATGCCGCGTGCTTCCAGGGCAGGCCGATGACTGACGCCCAGCCCCAAAATGAAGCGCCCTTGCGCCGCGTCCTGCACCATTTCGGCCGCAATCGCGCACAATGCAGGTTCGCGCAGATAGATATTCACGATCCAGGTAGCGATATCGATCCGCCTGGTCGCGTTGGCCACCGCCAACGAGCACATCAGCGCGTCGTTGACCGCCTCGGGAATGTAGACGCCGCCGAAGCCGGCATCTTCGGTTTCGCGCGCGAGCTGAACGAACGTGGACAGCCCGGGCACCATCGGACGGAGAGTGATGCCGTAGCCTTTCATCGATATCTCCTCAGTCGCGGCAGGCGCCGGCCAGGCTGCATACCGCGACGCCGCGCCGCCCCTCGCGCAGGTCGTTGCGATCGTATCCGTTGGTGAGATAGCCGAAGGAAATGCCGCTGGCCGGATCGGCCCATCCGATTTGCCCGCCGAAGCCCGGATGCCCGAATGCCTCCGGCGAGTTGGTGCGTCCGAAGCCGCGCAGATTGCCTTTGCCGTCGTCGCCGGCAATCACGATGCCGAGCGCGCGATTGGCGACGATGCCGCGCGCGGGATCGATCAGCTTGCCGCTGCGGATACGGCGCGCCTCGCGCAGCATGTCGGATTGCCAGATGCGCGTGCCGTCGTGCGCTTTGCCGTCGTTGAGGAGAGCCTGATAGAAGAGCGCGAGGTCGCCCGCCGTCGTCATCAGGCCGCCGGCGGGAAAGTCCGTCTCGCGCATCTCGGGATCGTTCATTTCCAAAATCGCACTTTCGGTGATGGTGCCGAGCGCGGCGCGTGGCGGAGTGATGCCGAGCTTTTGATATTCCTCATCCTTGGCCGGTTCGCCCACCCATTTGACGTCCGCCATCCGATGCTGCTCGGCGCGCGGCAGTCCGATGCGCAGATCGGGAAGGCCCAGCGGTTCCGCGATCCGCTCGCGCACGAAATCACCCAGCCTCGTGCCGGTAATGCGCTCGATCGCCTCCGCGATCGGCCAGTAGTTCGCATGAACGTGGTAGAAAAACTTCTCGCCGGGAGGATTCACGGGACGCCATTGCGCGAACCGCTCCAGCCGCCGTTTGTGATCGCCCCAATCCTTGAAGGAGCCGGGCGCGGTCGGAATTCCCGCGGTATGAATCAGCAGATGCTCGACGGTGGTTGGCTCCTTGCCGTTGGTCCCATACTCCGGCACATACTTCACGATTTTGTCGGCGGGACTGATTTTTCCTTCCTGGATGAGCAGCCACAGCGCCGACGAGGTGATCGCTTTGGTCGCCGACATCGCGACGAAAACCGTCTCGGCGGTTGCGGGCTGGTCGACGCCGCCCTGGACTGCGCGCCCGAAGGTCTGCATCGCGGCGATCTTGCCGTTGCGCGCGATCGCAACCTGGCAGGCGGGCAAGATGCCATCCCTGACCTCGCGCGCGGCGCGAGCCATCAGCGCCTGAACCTTGTCGGGATTGAGTCCAACTTCAGCGGGACTATCGGCGAAGAATTTTGCGGCTGGCATATGATCCGGAATCTCCGTTTTGACTTTCCGATTCCTGCTCCCGTATAGGCCGAACGATCTCTCTCTGCAAGAGTTTCAGCCGGTGTCGGTCCACGGTGTTCCCAGCGGCGCGGAAGGGGCCGGATTCGCATCCGGCGAAGCCACGCAACGCCAAAAAGGACCCTTTTCCCGAGCGCATCCGCAGACACTCTCCCCGCCAAACCGGCGCCGTCATCTCGGTTGGCGTTGCGTGCGATGCGGGCAGGGTGGCGTTGCGAATGACGCGGAACCCTCACCCGCGCGTCACGGTTCTTGCGAAACAGACCGCAAGAATCGCGCCGCTTGCCCTCTCCCGCAACTTAACGGGCGAGGGGCAGAGAGGTCACGTGCGCTTTTGAGACTGTCGAAAAACAGCGGCCTTCTCCCGCCGAAGAGGATTGCAAAGGCGATTATGCCGCGTTTGACTATCAGCGTCTAGGGTTGTATCGTTTGCTCTATGGCAGACGACAAATCAGCAAGCGATTCTCTCAAATTTCTCGCCGAAGTTCTCAAACAGAGAAAGGGTGGCCTGCCCGTACCGGGGGGAATTGCGAATCCGAGCATGTCTGTTCTTACGGATGCTGGCCTCAAACCAGAAGAAACGTGGCAGATGATTCAGGCGTGGGTAGATGCGGAGGCCAAGAAAAAGGCTGCCGAAACCAACGAGGTAGACCTTGCGTTAGCAAATTCGTGGTTCGCCGCGAATTGGCCGGGAGCGCAACGCAAGTGCATCGTGTGTACACACGACAACTGGGTAATGGGTCCCAAGTTTGCGCACGTTCCAATGGGACTTATTGGCACGGGGCCGGTCGGGACGTATCAACCAGTACCGACATTTCCAGCCGTGGTTGTGACTTGTCGAACTTGCGGTCATACACTGTTTTTCAACGCCATAGCTATGAAGCTGCTTCCCGATGGAGCCCCATAGCGTCATGCCGATCTCAGAGCCAGATAACATTTCTGTCCCCGCTGGATCACCGATCGGTACGGACCAGAATCTATTCGGAAAAAGCGGGAAAGTGCGAGGTGTAGTTTTGGATCGCGACGAAACCAGCGTGCCGATCCATCTATCAGAACTTGGCGCGATTTCGACCGCCACGGCGAAGGCAGCGTTCTGGTGGTCAGTGGCAACTTTCGCAGGTGGTTGTAGTCTTGCCTTATATCTCGCAGGCTTGGCGATTTCCCAACCCGACGCGGGCCAAATTGCTCTTACTAGACACGATCCGATTGTTTGCGCCGCCCTGGCTGCCATATGCGCGATAGCAGCCATTCGCGAGACGGTGCAGAGAACAAGCCTAGTTCATCAGATTGAACGAGAATGCGGACTCCAAAAACCTACTCTCCCGCAGCGCGTCAATAGATGGTTGAGGTCTTGGTGGAGACCAACGGATGTACAAACAGAAAATAATCCACTTCTTCTGCCGACCGTGCCGAGAATATCACCTGAAAACGCATCCGCACTTTCGAGCAATGAAGCGCCGCAAAGCCCAGCGACTGAAAGAGAAGGCGGCTCAACAGTAGCGTCGTGAACGCGGAAACAAATCCAGCTGAGTCGGCTTCCTTGACGGCGAACGCTGAAGCGCCCGCCAGTCCGGTCGCTTCAGCACCCTCTTACGGCTGCTCCAAAGATGTCCCTGTTGTGGCGATTGTTGTAGCGGAACTGAAACTCGTTCAGATAGAGCGGCAGGTACTTCTTGCTGACCTTATGAAAGGTGCCCACGATGCCGCGCTTGAGCAGGCTCCAGAAGTTGTCGATATGCGCGGTGTGGACGTTGCCGCGCACATACTCGCCCGCGCTGTGCCGCACGAATTGATGCGGGTAGAGCGGAGCCAAATCCTGATAGCCGTGAGCCTCATCGGTCGCGACCAGATCAACCTTGTCACTAACGACCTTGCGGACAAATCCGTCCATCGTCGGCTTGTCCGCGTTCTCAATCATCTGGCAGACAACGTTTCCCTTGCGGGCGATCGCGCCGATGACAGGAACCTTGCCGACCGTGCCCTTAGCGTGTGCTGGCTTCTGACTGCGATGCTTGTTCTTGAATTTGCCGCCGATGTACGTCTCGTCAACTTCCACGATGCCCATAAGCTGACGGAACTGCGGATCCGAGAGTCCGGCGCGGAGCCGATGACAGATGAACCAAGCCGTGCGGTAAGAGCCGGTCCCGATCATGCGATGGATTTGAAGCGCGCTGATTCCCTTCTTGCTGGTCAGCATCAGGTAGAGAACCCTGAACCACGTTCGGAGCGGGTAGTTCGTGTTCTCAAAGACGGTTCCGACTGTGACCGAGAAGCGATAGGGCGCGCGCTTGGCGCTTCCGCATTTCAAGCACTGCCAATGGAACGGGCGCGTCTTGGACTCGTACACATTCTCGTTGCCGCAACGCGGGCATCGAACGCCTTTCGGCCAGCGCTGGTTGAGCAGATAGCTCTTGCAGGAATCCTCATCGGGAAAGAGCCTGTCAAACTCGGCAACGGTCATTTGTCTGGTCAGCTTGGGGGCGTGTCGTTTCTGTTCCATACCCTCAAATCTAACCCATCATGGGCTGTAAGTCAAGTAGTGCATAATCACCATTGCAAAACTAAGGAGCGCTTCGCGAACACGGTACCGGGTTCGCTTGCGCGAAGAGGATCCTTCGTCCCGTTGCTCCTCAGGACGGGCTTGCGCCTGCAATCCAAAGAGGCTGTCTCGGCGAACGAGTTCAAAGGTTCTCACACTCACGGGATTCCTCGGAGAAGAACCTCGGAATGACACCACTTTCCGACGCCTGAAGACAAAATCTTCCCACCGCAAGGAAATTCAGAATTAGTAGCTCAGGACTCCTCGCTAGCTCGTCGGCAGCTCACTTCGCTCAGGATGACACCCTGTGGCATCTGGCGCCGTTCGGCGGTTTTTGCAACTTAGCGGGCGAGGGGCGGCGGTGACGTTGCCTGCGCCAATTCAATGCCGATGGCGGGGTCGGGAGCGCGCTGGTTTGGGGGCGGCGTATCCTTCCAGAAAGACTGTCATGGCATTCTTGAAACGTTCTTCGAGAGAATCGGACCGGTTTTGCCACCATCCGCTTACCCAGTTGCCGGCGATGAGTGTGAGCATCCCCTCCATCATTTCGGCGAGATGCAACGCCTTCTGATCGGCGCGGATTTCGCCGCGCTTCTGGCCTTCGGCGAAGAGTCGTTCGTATTGTTCGTAAAGTTCGTGACCTTTCCTGGCCAGAACGCCCTTCGTATCGGTCATCATCCCCGATTGCTTTGCAACGAGACCATGAAACTCAGGGTCTTCGTCCCACGACGTCGCCCATTGGCGCATCAGGCTCCAAATACGGTCGGGCACGCTGCAATCGTGGCGTTCGAGTTCGCGTTTCACAGACGCGATTGAGTACTCAAGCATCTCCACCGCGAACGCCACTATTAGAGCATCCTTGGTGGGAAAGTAGTTGAAGAAGGTGACCTCGCTGATGCGCAGCCGCTCGACGATGTCGCGGACGCGGGTCTCTTCGTAGCCTCGTTTTCGAAACATCGCGGCGGCGGTATTCAGAATCGCGCGGCGCTGCTCGGCCTTTTTCTCCTCGCGCAAGCCCATCGCTGCGATCAATTACACATCGAGAGTCGCGAGGGGAATCTCGGACTCAGACGCGGCTTTTCCCGACGGCTCGCCGGTGCAGCGATCCCGCTGCGTTGACTTTGGTTCACCATATATATTTAGTCTACTTAACAATTATGCAAAAGTCGATGGCACAGCCGGATAAAGTTTCAGCGGATCAATTCGGAGCGACGCTTGCGGCCGACGCAGGGCGATCGAATCCCGCGTCGATGCGCGATCGCATCGCGGGCGGCATCAGGACGGCGCTCGCGCATCGCCGGCTGCCGATCATCGTCGCTATCCTGGCGGCCGTCGCGATGATGCCGGCGCTGAGCGGCGGCTGGCAGATGGATGATTATTTTCAGCGGGTCACGCTGCTCGGCTACGGCGATTCCAAACCGATTAATACCTTCATCCAATACATCGACCGCGCACACAACCTGAGCCAGATGGATTTCGGCACGATGCCGTGGTGGGGCTCGCCGGACCTGCATCAGGCGTTTCTGCGTTACGCGAGCACACTTACCATGATGCTCGATTATCAGCTCTGGCCGAACGATCCCGTGCTAATGCATCTGCACAGTCTGATCTGGCTCGCAGCGGCGGTTTTGGTGGCCGCGTTGCTTTATCGTGAGGTGCTGGGTGCCACCTGGGTGGCAGGGCTGGCGGCTCTGATGTACGCGATCGACGGCGCGCATGCCGTGCCGGCGGCATACCTGGCCAATCGCAACGCCTTGATTGCCTGCTGCTTTGGGTTCCTGAGCGTGCGGGAGTTCGTTCGATGGCGAAAGGACGGGCACGCGACGGCTCGATGGATGAGCGTGTTGATGCTGGCGCTGTCGCTATCCGCCTACGAGATGGGCCTGGCGACGGTGGCGTATCTGTTTTCCTACGCGCTGACGGTAGACCGGGACGGGATTCGAGCGAGGCTCATGCGGCTGCTGCCTCATGGCGGAGTGCTAGCGGCGTGGGCATTGATCTACAAGCTTGGCAATTTCGGTTCGCACGGCTCCGGCTTTTACCTGGACCCACTTCGTGATCCGATCGGCTTCATCGGTTCATTTTGTCAGCGGGCCGCATTCCTGCTGATGGGACAATGGTCACCGCTCCCCGCCGAGATGAGTATGGGTCCCGCGCCCGGCACCGCGGCGTTCTTCCATATAAGCGTCTTCAGCTTCATCGTCGTCGCGATGGTGGCGGTGCTTTTTATCCCGATCGTCGTGCGCGACCGGGTGGCGCGGTTCTGGGGCCTGGGCGCGCTGCTTTCGTTGGTACCGATTGCGGCAGTTGGTCCGGAGAATCGCGTGTTGGGTTTCGTCGGCCTGGGTTCGATGGCAATCCTCGCGCAAATGACGCAGGCCCTTTTCGCAGGCTCTTTCGCCGCGCCGCGGGTCTGGAAGGGATTTGCGTGGGCTGCAACTCTGCTCCTCCTTCTACTTCATTTGGTCGCCGCTCCGTTGCTCGGGATTGCCCGGATCGATTACCAGGCGCAAGTCAGCTCCAGGCTGGAGCGTGCGATGGCAAGTGTTCCAAGCGATCCGCAAATCGCATCGCAGGACCTGGTGCTGATTAACCCACCCGACCACGTCTACCTGGTCAGCGCGATTTGGTCCATGAAGCGGCTGGAGAACCTGCCGATGCCGCGGCACATGCGCGCGCTCTCGACGGGAGGCACGCTGGAGGTCACGCGCGTCGGGCCTCGGTCGCTGCAGGTACGCTTTCCCGATGGATTCTTTCCGACGGCATTCTCGCGCTTTGTGCGCAGTCCAAATGAGCGCTTTGCGGTGGGGCAGCACTATGAACTGCCAGGTTTCTCGGTCGTGGTCGAGGCGCTTGACGCGCACGGTGACCCCGAGCAGGTGCGGTACGAGTTCCCGGTGCCGCTGGAAGATCCTTCGTTGCGCTTAATGAGCTGGCACGATGGCGTGTACGTTCCCTGGACTCCACCGGCTATCGGTCAGACCCAGACGTTCTCGCCAGAGCGCGGGATCTGGTGATGGCAGCGCATCTCCCAGTCACGATCACGCGCGCGAGTTGCCGTGTCTTCGATCCGGCGGCGGACGGATGCGCCACGAAACGCGGCACCGGCCGCGCGCTGATCGTGCTTGCGCGCCCATGGCAGTGGGTCAAAAACGGATTGGTCCTCGCGGCCCTCGTGTTCAGCCATCGGCTCTTTCATCCGCGTGATGCGGCCCTGGCGGCGGTCGCGCTGGCCGCATTCTGCGCCTTGTCGAGCTTCGCGTATGTACTCAACGATATTTCGGATCGAGAAGCTGATCGCCTCAACCCGGAAAAGCGCGATCGGCCGATCGCATGTGGGGACCTTACGATGGCGCAAGCCGTATCCTTCGCAATCGTGCTCGGCGCAATTGCCACGCTCTTGAGTATCGCAGTTGGGCGCAACTTCCTCGGGATCGCCGCGCTCTACGTCGCGCTTCAGTTCGGATATTCAATTTGGGCCAAGCATTACGTGGTGATCGACGTTATCGCGGTGGCGAGCGGGTTCGTGCTGCGCGCATTCGGAGGCGGGGTCGCGATCGGTGCGGAAGTGTCGCCGTGGCTGGTCTTCATTACCTTTATGCTGGCGATGCTGCTGGTACTCGCCAAGCGCCGGCATGAACTGGTAGCGATGGGGGAAGCCGCAACCGCGCATCGGGGAGTGCTGGCGCAATACAGTATCCGGCTGTTCGATCAGATGCTCACGATCGTCGCTGGAGCGACGCTAATCAGCTACATGATCTACATCGCCTCCGCGGAAGTGGAAGCGAAACTCGGAACGCGATACCTGTATTTGACGGTACCCCTGGTCGCGTTCGGTATTCTCCGCTACCTGTACCTGGTCGACGCGCGCAACGAAGGGGGAGATCCCGCGCGTCTTTTGATTCGCGACAGGCCGTTGTTGGTGACGGTGCTGCTGTGGATCGCAGCCGACGTGATCCTGCTCTACTGCTAGGCTGCGCCGGCGGGAACTATAAGTAAATGTGCCAGAGGGTTTTCCGCAGGCCCCCGAAGAAACCCGATCGAGTCCTCAGGCGCTGGGCAGTGTCAGTTCAAGAACCGTCAGTGAGGTGAGCGAGTTTATGCGCATCAAGGGAATTGATCCTGACAACGCGCCGGAGAGTGTAAAGCCGGCGTTCCAGAAAAGTATCGAATTGTTCGGACGCGTTATCACGCCGAACCTCGTGATGGCTCATCGGCCGGAGATTCTCATGGCGACCGGCAGGCTGAATAAGGTGGTCGGCGCCTCGACCATCGTCGAGGGACGGCTCAAGACGATGGTGTCGGTGCGCGCGG
>JBKQNE010000189.1:0-9991 GCA_052146355.1 Binataceae bacterium (SeqCode)
GCCGGCCTGAAGTTCGTCGATGGAGTCGGCGAGGATCGACTGAAAACCTTTACTCACTCACCTGACAGTCAACCTAGGGAAGCCGCCTGATCATGACCGGCCGATCCACAACATTTGACAATTACTCATATCCGGCTCGCCGGCTCAAAAAGTAAGGCGTGTCTATATTCCTGGAACTGCTTGTCATTCTGGTGAATAAGGCGCTTGCCCTCGAGATTGAACTGCGAAGTGAAAATGTTCTCGACGGTCTTTCGTAGCAACCGGCTTGGTTCCTCAGACGATCTGTATTCAGAGTCGTCATCCTTGGTGACTGGCGTGTCAGGCGGAATCTGGTTCCAGGCTTCCTCGAGGTTCGGATCGTTGCGATTACTCCCTTGCATCGAGTCATTGTCGCGGGTGACGAGCACATTATCGTGCGGAAGGGGATAAGAGCAGTGATGGATGCGGACCACGAGAAATCGCGAGCGTGTGGTTCCCATAGGTTTTCCCGAAACCAAGAGGTGTCCCCGAAAGGGGAAACCGATCTCGGGATGAACCCCCGGGCCGGAATCCCAAGTCTCTCCTCTGCGATTATTCCACATGTTGGCAAGTTGGGACCTCATTTCCGCGGAACGTATGTATCGCGCAATCAGCCACGCATCGGGGTCGTCATACCTCTTGCGGAGATGGACCCTGATCACGCGACTCCCCGCAATGGGTCCAGACAGATCCGGATTGAACGCATCGTCAAGGGTTCCGTACCAAACGTCTCTGGCCAGCTTGCTAGACCACATGTAGTAAAATCGAAGGATTTCTATCTGCGGAATTACGATCTCGTTCAGTTCGCCGGGTTTCTGGAAGACGAGCAACGGCGCATCCTTCAGGATGGGAAAGTGTTTTTCGCCAAGCTGATAGGCGTAGGCGGGAATTCCGTCCGGAAACACGCCCGTCTTCTTTGCATTGTTACCGAGAAGGGCTCTAACACCCAGATGAGTGTCGATGGAGATGGAGTCTAGCGACCGTGGCCGGGAGGCGAGCCTTTGATTCCTCCAAACGGAGCCGATCGAAAGTATCGGTAGCAGGCCGATGCCAACCCACCGCGTCGTTTGGCGCCCAGCGAGCACCTCGTTCGAGAGGCTATCTTCGTAGTCGTCGGTGATCCGAGTGAAGTGGACCGCGATAAGCGGTTCACTGGGAGCGTGCAAGTTTCGGCGAATTTTACCCAGCCAGTCCAGTCGCCACGGATGGCCGTCGGGCGGGAATTCCTTGATCCGGTCGTCCAATCGAGCCCCCCTCGACGGATTTATTCTAGCATTTATTGCCGTGGATTGGCGTAAGGCACTTGACGGCAGCAAATGGAATATATACATTCTCTTATATCTGATAAGAATATATATATGTCTCGATTTTCGCTATCAAAGCATTCGACACCGCCGGAAGCGCAAGCAATCTTGCGCGACCTCGGGCGAGCGCTTCGCATCGCGAGAATTCGCCGGCGAGAGCCGCTCTTCGCCTTTGCTAACCGTCTCCTCGTGAGCGTTCCAACCCTTCGTCGAATGGAGGCCGGTGACCCAACAGTCGCCATTGGCGCGTGGGTCCGCGCTTGGTCGGTCCTGGACATGTTGAACCAATTGCGACCGCTCGCCGACCCCGGTTCTGATCGTGTCGGACGCTCGCTTGAGTTGCGAAAACTTCCAAGCCGGATAAGGCATTCGCATGGTGACCCGGAGTTTGACCGCTGATACCGCATACGTCTTCACGTATCTGCCTGGCGAAGTTGCACCGATCCTGGCTGGGCGCCTGCAGCGGGTTGAGAACCAGGTCCATGAATTTCGTTACGCGAAATCCTATGTGAATCATCCAAAGGCGGTAGCCTTCGATCCCCAAAGACTTCCACTGACTGACGACACCTTCAGCTCCGGTGATCTGTATGGGACGTTAGGGGTTTTTCGCGACGCGAGCCCTGACGACTGGGGACGAAGAATTATCGAGCGAAGGCTCGGTTCGGGACCGTGCTCCGAGATCACTTACTTGCTTGAATCGAACCAGGACCGTGTCGGTGCTCTCGATTTCGGGCCCGACCAAAATGTAGCGCGCATCCCTGACAGCATACCGACACTCACTACGCTTCCACAGCTTCTCCGCGCAGCTTCGGCGATCGAAAAAGGCGAACCAATTACCGAGCCACTGCAGACCCTGCTGAAGCACGGTTCAAGTCTTGGAGGAGCCAGGCCAAAGGCCACTGTGCAAAATGGGGGAGAGCTATGGCTCGCAAAGTTTCCTTCGCACGGCGAGCGCCTTGATATTCCGGCGATCGAGTACGCCACGCTGACCCTTGCTGCTAGCGCTCGAATCGAAGTTCCGGAATCTAGACTGGCCGGGGCCGGCGGCCGAAATATTCTGCTTTTGAAACGCTTTGATCGTCAGCGCGCCGGGGCGGGCGCCCTGCGAACACATTTCATGAGTGCGCTTACCGTACTGGGACTGCCGGAAGAGCGGGCTCATCATGGAAGCTACGCCGATATCGCCGATCAGCTCGCGCGCATCGGTGGGGCATTTCGTCCTGACGCTGAACAGCTGTTCAGACGAATGATCTTCAACATGCTGGTCAGCAACGATGACGACCATCTCCGAAATCACGCGCTGATCATGATAGAGGGACTCTGGCGTCTCGCTCCAGCGTACGATCTGGTTCCCCACCCACAATTGGGCTTTAGCCGGCAACAGGCTATCGGTGTCGGCACCGGGGGCCGCAGCTCCACATTCGCGAACGCAATGTCGGACGCAGGCCGCTTTGGACTCACTTCGGTTCGCTCCAAAGAGATCGCTCGGGAAGTGAGAGACGCGGTTGAACAATGGCAGAAGGTATATGCGAGATGCGGAGTCACTCGCGGGGATCTGGAAACAATTGCCTCGGCCTTTTTACCCGAGGGAGTTCTCTCTGATTTTCCGCGGCTCTCGCATTCTTCAAAAGTAGGCGGCCCTTCGCTTTGACCCGCAGTGGCCTGCTCCCCAAGTTCCCGCCATTCATAAGTAGAGTCCGGTCGTGTTTTCGGTCGGCTTCGGCCCCAACAGTATTCGATTCATGATCGGGTACGCCGCCGACATTTTGATCCACCTCGGGTCTGCTCTGATTCCTATTACAGTTTTTCGACCTAGCCTTCACCGGTTCCGAGGCTGGGCGAAAAACTGTCCAGCTCCTCGACCGAGACCGCCGCGCCGTGCACCGCGCCGGCCAGCATTTGGTTTGCTGGCCAAGCGGTGCGCGCGGCGGGCTCGCTCCGCAGTTGTCTGTTGCGCGCCGCGAACTCCTCGGGTGCCAGATAGCCGAGACTGCTGTGCGGTCGGTGCTGATTGTAGTCGTGGCGCCACGTCTCGATGGTTGCTCGTGCTTCCGCCAGCGTGAGGAACACGTGCTCGTTGAGGCATTCGTCACGCAGCCGGCTGTTGAACGATTCGATGAAAGCGTTTTGCACCGGTTTGCCAGGTTCGATGTAGTGCCACTCGAGACGGCCGGTGGCCCACCGCAGTACCGCCCCGCTGGTCAGCTCGGTTCCGTTATCGCTGACTACTACCTGGGGCGCCGCCCGCTCGACCACCAGGCGTTCCAGTTCCCGTACTACGCGCACTCCGCCCAGCGAAGTGTCGACCACCGCCGCCAGGCACTCGCGGCTGAAGTCATCCACGATGCACAGGATGCGGAACCGACGGCCGTCGCTAAGTGCGTCCGCAACGAAGTCGAGTGACCAGCGCTGGTTGATTGCAGTCGGTAAAGTCATTGGCGCTCGGGTTCCCAACGCACGTTTGCGCCGGCCGCGGCGGCGCACCATGAGCTGTTCCTCGTGGTACAGCCGGTACAGTCGCTTGTGATTCATCGCGTGACCCTCGCGCGCCAGCATCCAGCCTAACCGCCGATATCCGAACCGCCGCCGTTCCGCGGCCAGCTCCCGCAGTCGTTGCCGCAGCGCCGAATCATCCCGACGTTTGCACCGATAGCGCATGCTCGATCGATCCAGACCCACCAGTCTGCACGCATGCCGCTGACTCAGCCCGTGACGCTCCATTACCTTGCTCACTGCCGCTCTGCGCGCCGCAGGCTTCAGACGTTTTTTCCGAGCAGGTCCTTGAGCGCCGCGTTGTCCAGCATCGACTCCGCCAGCAGCTTCTTAAGCCGTCGGTTCTCGTCTTCCAACGCCTTCAGCCGGCGCGCCTCGGACACCTCAAGCCCGCCGTACTTCGATTTCCACTTGTAGAAGGTCGCGCTGGAGATCCCGTGCCGCCGGCAGACTTCCTCAGTCCTGGCCCCGGCCTCGTGCTCTCGCAGCACCCCGATGATCTGCTCCTCGCTGAAGCGACTCCCTTTCATCGCCGTCTCCTTTTCAGTCGACGGACTCTACCTCAATTTGGCTGAGTTTTCGGGGAGCAGGCCAATTGGGTTCTCCAAGGAACAAAACTGCCGTTTCTTCCGTGACACTTCGTTTCGCCAAACCCCTGTTGCGATAAGGTAATAACGTCACCGAGCGAAGCGATCTTGAACATCCAACGGGCACTGCCGCGAGCCGTTTTCGAGCTGTTGAGTCGAGTAAGAGCATTCTCGCGGTCGGCCAGCGCGGATCCAGCGTCTTTTGCGCACGAGCCGCCTTTGGAGGTGTTACGACCAATAGTCGCCGAGCGACTGGCCCGATTTGAACGGAAACATCCGGTTGTCCGCGGGGCCATCAGCTCGTTGGGCGAATGGATCCGCCAGCCAAGTCCACGAAGATTCGTGTCGGGTAGCTAAGTACACCGGGTCAGCCAAGAATGAATCAAGCACCGAGCAAAGTTTCTACTCTCGTTGAGCTTCTTCGCTGGCGGGCGCTCCAGCAGCCAGAGCAGCGCATCTACACGTATCTGGTTGACGGAGAAGTAGAAGGAGCGCATCTGACTCACGAGGCGTTGGACCGGCAAGCTCGCGCTCTTGGGGCGCTGTTCCAAAGTTATGGAGCAAGCGGGCAGCGTGCCCTCTTGCTTTTTCCGGCAGGTCTCGAGTTCATTCCCGCCTTTTTTGGATGCTTATTTGGTGGGGTCATTGCCGTCCCTCTGCCCCCGCCGAATATGGCCCAGCCGCAGCGGACTCTTCCGAGACTTCGCACTATCGCAAACGACGCTCAGCCGACGCTGGTGCTCACGACGTCATCGATCCTGTCCAAAGCTCAAAGCCTATTCGCGCAAGCCCCAGAACTACAGGCAATGCGGTGGTTGGCAACCGATAAGGTTGTCGACGGCGCGGCGCATGATTGGCAAGACCCTGGGGCAACGAGCAACTCTCTGGCTTTGCTCCAATACACTTCCGGCTCCACGGCAGTGCCCAGGGGCGTGATGGTCAGTCACGGGAACCTTCTCGAGAACTCGGCCCACATCAGCCAAGCCTTCGGAGTTACCTCGGACACTATCTCCGTGACGTGGCTGCCGGTTTTTCATGACATGGGGCTTACCAATGGAATTATCCAGCCGATATACGGAGGACGTCAGTGTGTTCTGATGCCACCGCAGTCTTTTCTTCAGCGACCAGTGCGATGGCTTCAGGCTGTTTCGCATTACAAAGCCAGTATCAGTGGAGGCCCCAATTTCGCCTACGAAATGTGCGCTCGCAAAATTACTCCCGAACAGCGTAACGCGCTCGACCTCAGCAATTGGGCCGTGGCGTACAACGGTGCCGAGCCAGTCCGTGCCGACACTTTGAAACGGTTTGCCGCGGCGTTTGCGTCCTGTGGTTTCCGCCCCAACTTCTTCTATCCCTGTTATGGACTCGCCGAAGCCACCCTGATCGTTTCGGGTGGACTCATGAAGGATAAGCCCATCCTGTGCGCGACCAAGGTGGCAGCGCTTGAACACAACGGCGTCATCGAGACCTCTGAGCGGCAGAAGAACGTCCGGACACTGGTTGGATGTGGTCACGCGATGCCGGACACAAGAATCGTGATCGTTCAGCCCGAATCGTTGACGGCTTGCGGACCTGATGAGGTCGGCGAAATCTGGGTGTCCGGCCCCAGCGTGACGCAGGGATATTGGCACCGGCCTGAGGAAACAGAGGTCACCTTCCATGCCCACCTGGCAGATACTGTTGAGGGGCCATTTATCCGTACAGGAGATTTGGGATTCCTGAGAGACGGCGAGTTATTTGTCACCGGCCGGCTGAAGGATCTGATCATCATCGACGGCCGCAATCTTTACCCCCACGACATTGAGTTGACCGTGGAACAGAGTCACGCGGTAGTGAGGCCGGGTTGTTGTGCCGCGTTCTCGGTCGAGGTCAGTGACGGGGAACGTTTGATAGTCGCAGCCGAAGTGGAACGCCGCTACCAACCGGAGCGACACCAACTGAATGGCAACTCAGGCGATACCTCAAATGGAAGCGACCCGAATGGGCGCTCTCCGACGGACCTCGATGCGGTAGTTCGGGCCATTCGTCGGGCGGTGGCGGAGGAGCATGACGTGCGAGTGCATGCGGTCGTGCTTTTGAAAGCGGGCGGCATTCCCAGGACTCCCAGCGGCAAGGTTCAGCGTCGCGTTTGCGAAGCGAAATTTCGCGACGGGACACTGGAACATAGCGTGAAGACCGAGTAATGGCCGGAAATCCAAATAATGGCGACTTGCGGCATCACACGCAGCGGAATGGACAACCGGAGAAGGCCGATCCCGGTGCGGAAGCGATCCAGACCTGGCTCGTCTCCAAACTTTCCGAGTTGCTGGAAATCGAACCGCGGGAGATAGACGTCGGAGAACCATTCGCCAGCTACGGGCTGGGATCGACGGAGCTGGTGGGTCTTTCCGGTGGACTCGCGGACTGGCTGGGACGACCGCTTCCAGCTGAGCTGGCGTATGAGTGTCCGACGGTCGAAGCCCTCGCTCGCCGTCTCGCAAATGGGTCAAGCCCACACGACGCGACCAACGAGGTCAGCCAGGTCCGGGAGGCAAATGCGGAAGCGATCGCCATAATTGGGATCGGGTGCCGCCTTCCCGGTGCAAAGGACGTTCGCGCCTTTTGGAACCTACTTCGCAACGGAGTGGACGCGATCCGAGAAGTTCCCGCGGAGCGCTTCGACCTGCGCGATTTTTTCGATGTCGATCCGGCGGTCCCTGGCAAAATGGTGACGCGCTGGGGCGGTTTTGTTGAGCAGGTGGATCAGTTCGATGCGCACTTCTTTGGTATCTCGCCGCGAGAAGCGGCACGGATGGATCCGCAGCAACGCCTGTTGCTGGAGGTAGCCTGGGAAGCGCTGGAAGATGCCGGCCAGGTACGAGAGCGGCTGGCGGGCACGCCAACCGGCGTGTTTATCGGCATCTCGAACAACGACTACGGCCGGATTCAATTCAACAATCCAGATCGTATTGATGCGTACGCAGGCACGGGCAATGCCCTGAGTATCGCGGCGAACCGTATCTCCTACGTATTTGATTTCCGCGGACCGAGTATTGCGATCGACACCGCCTGTTCATCATCGCTCGTAGCAATCCATCAAGCCTGCTGCAGCCTGAGAAGCGGAGAATCCACTCTGGCATTGGCCGGGGGCGTAAACCTGATCTTGTCGCCGGCGATTACGATCAATTTCAGCAAAGCGGGAGCGATGGCTCCCGACGGACGCTGTAAGACTTTCGATGCGCGAGCCAATGGATACGTTCGCAGCGAAGGCGCCGGGATTGTCGCCCTTAAGCCGCTAACGCAAGCCCTCGCCGACGGCGATCCGATCTATGCGATCATTCGCGGCAGCGCGGTCAATCAGGACGGACGCAGCAACGGGTTGATGGCTCCGAATCCTCTCGCCCAGGAAGCGGTCCTGCGAGAAGCCTATCAGCGAGCCGGCGTCTCGCCCGGCGACGTTCAATACGTCGAGGCCCATGGCACAGGTACACTCCTAGGCGATCCGATCGAGGCGAAAGCCCTGGGGACGGTGCTTGCTAAAGGCCGTCCTCGCGGGCGCCCCTGTCTCCTGGGGTCGGTGAAAACCAATCTGGGCCACCTCGAGGCAGCGGCCGGTGTCGCCGGATTAATCAAGGTGGCGCTAGCGCTCAAGCATCGCGAGATCCCGCCGAGCCTGAACTTCAAGGAGCCCAACCCGCATATCCCTTTTGACCAGCTCCCATTGCGAGTACAGACGACTCTGGATCCATGGCCGGCGGAACCGGGTCCAGCATTGGCCGGCGTGAGTTCATTTGGTTTTGGTGGAACCAATGCTCATGTGGTTTTGCAAGAAGCTCCCCGCTCAGACTCGGAAATTCGCAATACCAATTCCAGATACTTGCTACCACTGTCGACACGCAGTCCGGAGGCTCTGCGCTCTCTCGCTCAGGACTACCGAGATTTCCTGACACGCCCGGAGTCAGCGGCAGCCCTGCGCGACATCTGTTACAGCGCCGGTGCGCGGCGCAGCCACCACGAGCACCGTCTGGCCGTGACAGGCAATTCGGCGGAGGAAGTCGCAGAGGGGCTTGAAGCTTTTGTGCGCGGAGAGGTTCGTACCGGGCTGTCTTCCGGCCGCAAGCTTTCCGATCGTAGGAGAAAATTAGTCTTCGTGTTTCCAGGGCAGGGTTCGCAATGGTTTGGGATGTGCCGAACGCTCTTGAAGCAGGAACCGGTCTTTCGCGTAGCCATCGAACGCTGTGACCGCGCGATGCACGGAGACTGGTCCTTGCTTGCGGAACTCACGGCGACCGATGCAACTCACTCCAGGCTGGACGAAGTAGACATGCTGCAGCCAGCGCTGTTTGCAATTCAGGTGGCCCTTACGGCCCTGTGGCGTTCCTGGGGCGTTGAGCCGGACGCGGTGGTGGGCCACAGCATGGGCGAGGTCGCAGCTGCTCACGTTGCCGGCGCGCTGAGCCTCGAAGATGCGACACGGGTAATTTGCAGCCGCAGCCGCATTGTGAAGCCAACGATCGGGCGCGGAGCGATGGCTGCCGTAGAACTCTCGATCGTTGACGCTCGGCCCGTCATCGTCGGCTACGAAGATCGAGTATCGATCGCCGTCAGCAACGGCCCCACGTCGACGGTGTTGTCAGGAGATCCGGCAGCGCTCGAAGCAATCGTTAGTCGATTGCACCGCGAAGATGTCTTCTGCCGAACGCTCAAAGTAGATTTTGCCGCTCACAGTCCGCAGATGGATCCGCTGCGCGCAGATTTGGAGCGTGCGTTGGAAGGATTGCAGCCGCGACCCGCATCCGTACCGATCTATTCGACCGTGACGGGCCAAATTGGCGACGTTAGCTTCGACCCGCTCTATTGGACCAGGAACCTCAGGGAGCCAGTGCTCTTTTCAAGCGCGGTTCAGCAGTTGCTGGAAGATGGACATGACATCTTTCTGGAGGTCAGTCCTCATCCGATTCTACTCAGTAGTATTCAGCAGGAAGTTCTTCGTGCCGGCAAAGAAGGCGCGGTACTTCCATCGCTAAGACGTGAGGAAGAAGAAGGCAGCGTATTGGCGGGGTCGCTGGGAGCGCTTTACACCCTGGGATATCCGATAGAGTGGCGCCGCCTCTATCCCAGGGGAGGCCGCTGCATTCAGCTTCCATTTTACCCATGGCAGCGGGAGCGTTGTTGGCTGGACGAGCCAGCGCAGGATATCGGCGATCAATCGCGGCACAACTCGCGCGATGGAGTCGGGAAGCAATCTTTTCTGGGCCGGCACTTCAAATCGGCACAAGCGGAAACCCATTTCTGGGAGGGCCCTCTGGACGGAATTGCACTGTCTTATCTGGATGACCATCGCGTCGAAGGAGTCGCGGTGCTCCCGGCTGCGCTCTATATCGAGATGGCGCTGGCCGCCGCGGCAGAGGTGTTCTCGGCGCGGTCCCTGGTGCTGAAAGACATAGAATTCCGCAAGGCGCTCTTCCTGCCCGACGGCGAGACCGAGTAATTGTCAAATGTTGTGGATCGGCCGGTCATGATCAGGCGGCTTCCCTAGGTTGACTGTCAGGTGAGTGAGTAAAGGTTTTCAGTCGATCCTCGCCGACTCCATCGACGAACTTCAGGCCG
>JBKQNE010000190.1:0-12690 GCA_052146355.1 Binataceae bacterium (SeqCode)
ACCTCCGAGCTTTCGGCCGAGTCGGTCACCCTCCTCGCCGTCGGATATATCTACGGTGGCATCTGGGCACCTCCACCGACAGGACTTTCACCTGTTAGAACGAAAGCTAGCTTCGCTGCACCACCACGATCAGGTCGAGCTGGCCGTCGCCGTTGACATCAGTGGCCGCCACTGACTCGGGGACGCTGCCCGTGGTGAAGGTCTGCTCGGTGGCGAAGCTGGGCGTGGTCGCGCCCGGCGCGGTGGTGTTGAGCAGCACCGAGACCGTGCTGTCGCCCGCATTCGCGACGATCAGGTCGGGCTGGCCGTCGCCGTCGACGTCGGCCGTCGTCACCGAGATCGGCTCGCTGCCCGTGCCAAAGGTCTGCTGCGTGGCGAAGCTGGGCGCGGTGGTGCCCGGCGCAGTGGTGTTGAGCAGCACCGAGACCGTGTTGCTGAGTTCGTTCGCTGCGATCAGGTCGGGCTTGCCGTCGCCGTTGATGTCGGCCGCGGTCAACGAGAGCGGGTTGCTGCCGGTGGCAAAGGTCTGCTGGGTGGCGAAGCTGTTGGCATCGAAGGTGGTGGTGGGGGCCGGCGTGGTGTTGAGCAGCACCGAGACCGTGTTGCTGTTAATATTCGCCGCAATCAGGTCGGGTTTGCCGTCGCCGTTGACATCGGCCGCCGTCACCGAGTACGGGCCGCTTCCCGAGGCGAAGAACTGCTGGGTGGCGAAGCTGGGCGTGGTGGCGCCCGGCGCGGTGGTATTGAGCAGCACGAAAACGCCGCCAGGGGAGCCGAGATTCGCGACAATCAGGTCGGGCTTGCCGTCGCCGTTGACATCAGATGCGCTCACCGAGTACGCGGTGCCAGGGCCGTTCAAGGCGAACGTCTGCTGGGTGGCGAAAGTCGGCGTGGTGGCGCCCGTGGCGGTGGTGTTGAGCGGACCGACACCGTGCTGTCGTTTTCATTCGTCACGATCAGGTCGCGCTTGCCGTCGCCGTTGACATCCGCCGCTGTCACCGAGGTCGGCTGGTTGCCCGTGGCGAAGGTCTGCTGAGCGGCGAAGCTGGGCGTGGTAGCGCCCGTGGTCGTGGTGTTGAGCAGCACCGACACCGTGTTGTCGCCATTGTTCGCCACGATCAAGTCGGGCTTGCCGTCGCCGTTGACATCAGCGGCCGTCACCGAGGCCGGGCTGCCGCCGACGGTAAACGGCTGCTGCGTGGCGAAGCTGAGGGTGGTGGCGCCCGTAATCGTGGTGTTGAGTAGCACCGAGACCGTGTCCTCGGCTGCATTCACGGCGATCAGGTCAGGCTTGCCGTCGCCGTTGATGTCGACCGCGGTTACCGACTGCG
Source organism: Binataceae bacterium (SeqCode) (assembly GCA_052146355.1). Lineage (GTDB taxonomy): Bacteria > Desulfobacterota > Binatia > Binatales > Binataceae > JAFAHS01. Next base: position 1,332 of record JBKQNE010000190.1, read on the forward strand.
GGTCGAAGCCGGTGGCAAAGGTCTGCTGGGTGGCGAAGCTGGGGGTGGTGGCGCCCGAGGCAGTGGTGTTGAGCAGCACCGAGACCGTGCCGGAGATGTTGTAGTTCGCCACGATCAGGTCGGGCTTGCCGTCGCCGTTGATGTCGGCCACCGCCACCGAACTCGGGTTAGTGCCTGTCGCAAAGGTCTGCTGGGCGGCGAAGGTGGGCGTGGTCGCGCCGGGGGCGGTGGTGTTTAGCAGCACCGAGACCGTGTTGTTACTGAAATTTGTCACAATCAGGTCGGGCAGGCCGTCGCCGTTGACGTCCGCCACCGTTACCGAGTTTGGGTTGGCGCCGGTGCCGAAGGACTGCTGGGTAGCGAAGCTGGGCGTGAAGCCGCGCCCCGCGCCCCCGCCACCGAGCAGCAGCATCTGGAAGGTTTTGTCCGCGGGATTGCTGCTGCTCCCCGCCACCGTCACCGGAATCATCGCGCTGCTGGTGCCCGCCGGAATTATCAACGACCCCATCGCGGCGGTGTAGTCGGTGCCGGCTATCGCGGTGCCGTCCTGGGTCTGGAACTGAACGAAGGCGTCGTAGCTGGTATCGGGGCCGCGGGAGATGGGAAAGTTGAGGGTGGTGGACGAGCTGCTGGTGACCGTAACGCTGCCGTTCGAGATGGTCATGGTGGTGGAGTCGCCCCAGACCGACAGGGAAATCGCCAGACCCAGGAACAGTGTTGCCCCAGTCAGGCCGAGCCGGCCGTTAATTCGGAAGGGACGCATCTGCCTGCCCAAGGTCGTTTCCTTCGCGTGCCTCCTTGGAATGGAGGCGGCGGGGTCAGACTAATTTCTTCGGGAATCTGGCTTTAGGGCCGGGCAATCCACTGAAGGGCTATTCGGACATCCTCAACCGTGCCTGGCCTGACTCCCATCGACCACGCTGACCCAAATACTGTTAAGCATTCTTTGATAGCGACTGCGCGGGTTATATTGAGTCTTTTCCTACTTTTTAGCAACGTCGTATAATCTAGCAGGCAAAATAGCAGCCAAGAGATGCGGAGTCCTTCAGAAAGGTCTCAACAAGACGTTAATTTTCATTCATGCCGGCCGTGAGCGGCGAAAAGAAAGACCTGGTCTATAACTCAGGACACTAGGGGCCGATGGGCCCGGTGCCGACACTGTTGGGATTGTTCTGATGCAGGCCCCAGGTATCGATGGGCGAAATCGGCGCAGGCTCCGGCTCAACGCCGGGACCTTCGACCTGGACGCTGCCGCCGCCGGGAATCGGCACGGTCACTACGGTGTCGTCGTTGCCCGGATCGGGATTCGGCATCGGCACGCCTGCTTCGGCGGGAGCCGCTGCAAGATCACCCGCGCCATAGTTGGTATCGGGCATCGGCGGCGTGATGTCCTGCGCAAGCGCGGGCGGCGCTGAAAGCAGGATCGCCGCAATCGCGAGGACGGCAAGTCGCATAGCGCGATTACTGTCGCACGCGACGCGATCGATGTCATCTGCGATGTGATTAACAAATGTTAATCGTCGTCGTTCGGTCGTGACAATTTTCCGGATCAGGTTTCGCATCGCCTAATACCAGATGCGCGCGCCGAAAATAAACCGGGGGTTGTGCACCGTGTCGCCATTGTTGAGCGTGAACGTCGCCGTCTCTCCGAAGGTCTGCGTGTATGCGAAGCCGATGTAGGGTGCGAACTTGCGGCTGATTTCGTAACGGATGCGGAGCCCGGTATCGAGGTCCGACAAGCCCGAGCCGATGCTGCGGCTGGGATCTCGCTTGCTGTAGAAGTTGATTTCAAATTGCGGTTGAGCGATGAGTCGCTGCGTGATGAACAGGTCGTATGAGCCTTCAACGCGGCCCGCGAAGCGCCCCTGATTGCTGAAATAAAAGGTCGGCGCGAGTTCGAAAAAATACGGCGCCATCCCCTCGACTCCGATCGCGCCCCAGGTGCGGCCCGGATCAGAATCCAGGTCGTAGCGGACACCCGCCTGCGCGTCGAAGTATCGCAGATAGGGAATCGGACGGTCGTAGAGCACTTCCTGGTCGCCGTCGCTCGCCTGTCCCTGCTGCACAACGCCTTCGGACTTGACCCACAGCTTGTTCATGTCCGTGCCGACCCATCCCTCGCCTTCCCACCTGAATTCGTTCTGCGGTCCGTTGGTGCGTCCCTCGAGCTGATCGAACAGAACATGCCCGATGATCATGTTGTCATCGACCGGAGGTTCCCAACTGGCCGGATTCGAGTTCGCGGGATTTTGCACTGGCGAAGATTGCGCATGAGACAGCGATGTATCGAGAGATACACCCAGTACCGTGAGCAGGCAGGCCAATCCGACGAACCAGCGCGGCAGGCTCATGACACGACCACCTTGCGGAACATGCCGGCCTCCATGTGGTAGAGCAGATGGCAGTGATAGGCCCAGTGTCCGGGCGTATCGGCGCTGACCAGATAGCTCAGACGCTCGCCGGGCTTCACATTGATGGTGTGTTTGTAAGGCCGGAATTCATCGTGGCCGTTCTCTAGCTCGCTCCATAGACCATGCAGATGGATCGGATGCTCCATCATCGTGTCGTTCACCAGGATGATCCGCACCCGCTCTCCCAACCGCATCCGGATAGGTTCGGCACTGGAGAACTTGTCGCCGTTGAAGCCCCAGATGAAGCGGTCCATGTTGCCGGTCAGATGCAGTTCGATGTCGCGGCCGGGCGGACGGGGATCCACACCGCGATAGCGCGCGCGCAGGTCGGCGTAAGTGAGCACGCGGCGGCCGTTGTTATTGAGCCCGTTGCCCGGCTCCGCGAGCCGGTTTGAGGGCATCGCCGCGACGTTGTCGACCTGGGGCCCTTCATGGAGGTCGATGGGCCTGGGTGGCACGGGCGTTCCAGAAGCCGCCGCAACCGCAGGCACCAGAACGTCCGGGCCCGGCTGCGGAAACGGCATCGAATAGCCGGTGGAATTACTCGTCTCCGGCGGCGGAGATTTCGCAGGCGGCGCTGTCGTCATTTTCATTCCGGACATAGCCGCCATCTGCGAATCAGACATGCCACTCATTTCGTTTTTCATCACGGGCGCGGCGTTCATGTTCATGCCCGGCCCGTCCGCTTCGTGTGCGGTGTTCGGCGAGATGCCGGGCATTCCACGCCCGCCGCCACCCATGTTTCCCATTCCCATATCCACCATCGTGAGCAATGGACGCGGATCCAGGGGCGGAACAGGCGCGGTCATGCCGATTCGCGGCGCCAGAGTCGCGCGTGCATAGCCGCTGCGATCCAGAGATTGCACGAAAATCGTATACGCAGACGAGTCCGGTGGCTCGACGATTACGTCGTAAGTCTCGGCGACCGAAATTCGAAACTCATCGACCGTCACCGGCTCTACATCGTTCCCATCGGTCTGCACCACGGTCATCGGCAGATTTGGAATTCTCACGTCGAAGATGGTCATCGACGAGCCGTTGATGAACCGAAGGCGCACGCGCTCTTTCGGGCGGAAAATTCCCGTCCAATTGGCGCCAGGCGCATACCCGTTTACCAGGTAGGTGTAGGCCGCTCCGGTGACATCGAGGAAATCGGTCGGGGCCATGTTCATCCGACCCCACATCAGGCGATCTGAAATGGTGGCGCCGAGGCCCTTGGTGCGGGCGTCCGAGACAAACGTGCGCGCGGTTCGCTGATGATAGTTGTAGTAGTCGCTGTACTGCTTGAGGTTGGAGAAAATGGTGTCGGGATCTTCATCCGTCCACTCCGACAGCAGAATCACGTACTCGCGGTCGTACTCGATCGGATCTTTACCCGGCGGATCGATGATGAGCGGCCCGTAGTGTCCGGTCTGCTCCTGGAAATGACTGTGGCTGTGGTACCAGTAAGTGCCGTGTTGCCGTACCGGAATGCGGTACACGAAGGTTTCGTTCGGCGCGATACCGGCGAAGCTGAGTCCCGGCACTCCGTCCATGTCCGATGGTGACCGGATGCCGTGCCAGTGAATGGAAGTATCGGCTCCCAGACGATTGGTCACGGCGATAGTAACGGTGTCGCCTTCACGCCATCGCAGGGTCGGCCCCGGCACGAGGCCATTGACGGCGGTCGCAAACGAGGGCTTGCCGGTGATGTTTACCGGCACATGCTCGACGACCAGATCGAAGTGATTGCCGCTCAGGACCGCGGGCGCATCCGATGCTTCCGCTCGCGAGAACGGCCAGCGCAACAGATTGAATCCTGCGACCGCGCTCCCCGCCAGAACTCCCTGGACGAATCGTCGGCGACTAATCCCGCGCGTCGTCGCGGCCTTTAGGCGGTTGCGAACTCGCTCATACGACATCTCATCACCCGGATTCGCAGTCGAGTAATTGAATTCTGCCGGCGATTGCTCGCGTGGCAGCGACCGTTAGCCAAGTAAGTCATAAGAACTATACTGGTTAGTTTATTCGATACCAAAGCCTAAGAAAACATTACAAGAACTGTTCAAGCTAAAGAAAGACCTTGCGCCGAATACCTGGACAGCTCCCGGCAAGGGCAGGATTTTTGTTGAGCGGGGTACGAACCCGGGTCCCGGCACAAAAAAAAGGACCCATGCGAGTCCTGGCGAAAAGGCCTTCTGCCGGTCAGAGAGAAGGTGGCGCGCTGCGCGCCGGATGAAGGGACCTTTCAAGAACGACTGTGATGTTTCTTTGGAGGAATGATTTTCTTTCCTTCTAGAGTGGCGCCGCCGTCCCGGCGGCGTCTTTTTTCAGCTTCCGGTCGAGGCGTAGTGGCGCAGGCCGAAGCGCCAGATGCCGAGCGATGCTGCCAGGAAGAGGAAGCCGAACAGCGGACTCGTGTCCGCGATCCAGACGGGAGTGCCGAGCGGATCGGCGTGTCCGAGCAATCTGACGACGGGAAAGTACGCGACGCAGCCGAGCGGCACGACGAAAATCAAAAAGTCGCGGAACCATCGCGCGTATATGTCGAGCGGGTACTGCGCGGCCTCGACTCCGCCATAGGTCAGGGTGTTGGCGACTTCCAGACTCTCGATAGTCCAGAACGAGAGCGTCGCCTGCAACACCAGAATTCCGAGAAACAGCGCGACCCCGCCCGCGACGGTCACGAGCAGCAGCGCCGCGGCCGGGACGCTCCAAGCGATACGCACGAAGTTGGCTGCGATCACCATCACCACGACACCCTGCGCCATCCTGCCCAGCCGCATAAGCCGGAACTCGTGGCCGAGAAGCTGTAGCGCGGCCCGGCGGGGGCGCAGCAGCAACCGATCGAAGTTTCCGGTTTTTACGAACTCCGGGCCGAAGACGTCGAAGCCGCGCGAGATCGTTTCGGCGATCGCGAACGAGATGTTGATGACCGCATAGAAGAGCGCGACTTCGCCGAAGGTCCACCCTTTGATCTGGCCGAAGCGTTGAAACAGCGCCCAAATGCCGATGAACTCGACGAAGGTAACGACGAACTGAGTCATCGTCATCATCACGAACGACGCCGGATACTGCATCTGCGCACGCACAGAGGCCGCGACGTATCTTCCATATAGACGCGCGCCGCTCATCGTTCATCCGCCCTGCACTTGCAGCCGGCTCATCACGCGGCCCATCAGCCAGTGGCCGATAAACACGAGCGTGACTATCCACGCGATCATTTGCGACAACCCTGCAAACGCGATCGCACCAGAGAGATTGCCGACATAGATCCGGTAGGGAATATCAACCAGTCCGGCGAACGGCTGCAGGAAAAGAAACCGTTGCATCCAGTCCGGAAAAAACGGAAGGGGCACCAGACTTCCGGAAAGAATGGTAACGAGCTGCGTCGCGAGCGCGTTGGCGCCACGCTCGGACATCGTGGCGACGACCAGGATGTTGATCAGCATCAGGATTGCGCTGGAAAGCAGCACGGTCAGCACCATCGCGGAGGCGAAGAGGGCCGCGGCCTCGATGCTCGCAGGCATCCTGAGACGCCATTGGCCCAATCCCGCAAGCGGCAAGATCACCGCCGCCAGCGTGAACATCATCGCGGCGCGCGGCACAACGCGCGCAACCATCCAGGCCATCGCGCGCCAATACCAGAAAAAATAAGTGTCCAACGGCCGCAGCCGGTCGTAAGACACGTTGCCGGTCCGCACCATCTCGGCGACTTCCGGATCTCCCCACCACGGCAGCAGCACCAGGAACGCCTGGCCGAGCCATGTGTAGGTGATCACCTGCGCAAGGGTGAGCGGTTGATGGCCCGTCGTGCTCCGGAAGAAGGCCGCGAACACCATGACCTTGATGAATCCCCACCAGCATTGCGTGGCGAACCCCGCGACCGCCGCGGCGCGATATTGCAGCATCAGCATGAATCGCATCGCGAAGACCGAACGATACGACCGCAACGATGCCGCCATCGCAGCCATCACGCCTCCGTCGCGCCGTGCAGATCGTAAAAGCGCGCGATCACTTCCTCGATACGCGGCTGCTCGACGTGAATATCGACCAGGTCGTGATCCGAACTGAGATGGCCGATCAGTTGCGGCACCGAAATGATGGCGGGATCGAATGACAGCTCGATCGAATTGCCTTCGCGATGGAGAATCGTCGCGCCGGGAATGCTGAGATCGGGCGCGGCGCCGACAAATCGGCGAACAACCGCCACTCGGTCAGGACCTCGGTGCGCAGCGACTCAAAGGGCTTGTCCGCCAGGATCACTCCGTGGCCGATAACGATGACCCGCTCGGCGAGGGCCTCGATGTCGTGCATGTCGTGCGTGGTGAGAATCACTGTCACGCCCTGCTCGCGATTCAGCGCCTTGACGAAATCGCGGACCGCGAGCTTGGAGGGCGCGTCGAGGCCGATGGTCGGCTCGTCGAGAAACAGGATCGACGGCCGATGCAGCATCGCGGCCGCAATTTCGCATCGCATCCGCTGGCCGAGCGAGAGCTGGCGCACCGGCTGATCGAGCAGGCGCTCCAGCCGCATCAACCCGATCATCTCATCGCGCGTGCGGCGATAGTCGGCCTCCGCGACGCCATAGATGTCGCGCAGCAGGTTAAATCCGTCTGCTACCGGCAAATCCCACCAGAGTTGGGTCCGCTGGCCGAATACGACGCCGATGCGCGCAACGTGGCGCATCCGATCGCGGGAAGGCTCCAGGCCGTCGACTTCGCAGCGGCCGGACGACGGCTCCAGGATGCCGGAGAGAATTTTGATCGTGGTGGACTTGCCGGCGCCGTTCGGACCGATAAAGCCGAGCAGTTCGCCGCGCTCCAGCGAGAAGCTGATTCCTCTCAGAGCCTCGACGATACGGTAGCGCCGAGCGAACAGCCCCTTAAGAGCGCCCCAAGCGCCCGCCTGACGTTCTGAGACGCGGTACGTCTTCGACAGATTTTCAACGATAATCTGCGGCATACGACGCGAACCCCGACTGATGTGGAAACCGTCGACGCTATCGGAGGGCCGCGGCTCAGTCAACGAAGGATGGAAATGAGAGCGGGCAGATCAGAAAGAAATCCGCAGATTACACGGATTAAGAATTCGCTTCTCCGAAATCTGCGCAAATCTGTGAAATCTGCGGATTGCTTGTAAACACAGGCTTCAAGCCTGTGCTCTTCACTTCATGGTTGGCATAACAAATTCGGCGCCTCTGCTGCCCTGCCATCGCGAGGTTACGGTCTTCAGCTTCGTGTAGAAGCGCACTCCTTCCATGCCGTGCACGCCCATATCGCCGAAGATGGAATGCTTCCATCCGCCGAAGCTGTGAAACGCCATCGGCACCGGAATCGGCACGTTGATCCCGACCATGCCGGCCTGCACGCGATCGGCAAATTCGCGCGCGGCCTGTCCGTCGCGTGTGAAAATCGAAGCGCCGTTGCCGAATTCGTGATCGCTGACGATGCGCGTCGCGCCTGCAAGATCGGGGGTTCGCACGACCGACAATACCGGTCCGAAGATCTCCTCTTTGTAGATCCTCATGCCGGTAGTCACCTGATCGAAGAGGCATCCGCCGATAAAGAATCCCCCTTCGCAGCCCTCGCCCCTGAAACCGCGGCCGTCGACGACGAGCTTTGCTCCTTCTCTGACTCCAAGATCGACATAGCCGCGCACGCGCTCCAGATGCGGGCGCGAAACCAGCGGACCCATCTCGACCTCGGGCTGAGTGCCGGGGCCGATCTTCAGATTTTGCACGCGGGGAACCAGATGCTCGATCAGCGCATCGCCGATGCTGCCCACCGCGACCGCCACTGAGATTGCCATACATCGCTCGCCGGCCGATCCGTAGGCGGCGCCGATTAGCGCATCTGCCGTCTGATCCAAGTCCGCATCGGGCATGACCACCAGATGGTTCTTCGCGCCGCCCAGCGCCTGGACCCGCTTCCCGCGTGCCGCGGCGGTCGAATAGATATAACCGGCGATTGGCGTCGACCCGACGAAGCTGATCGCGGCGACTCCCGGATGAGCCAGGAGCGCATCGACGGCTTCCTTGTCTCCGTGAACGACGTTGAAGACTCCGTCCGGCAGGCCGGCTTCCTTCAGCAGCTCCGCAATTCTCACGCTTGCGGAAGGATCGCGCTCGGAGGGTTTGAGCACGAAGGTATTTCCGCAGGCGATCGCGACCGGAAACATCCACATCGGCACCATCGCGGGGAAATTGAACGGTGTGATACCTGCGCAGACCCCGAGTGGCTGGCGCATCGACCACGAATCGATTCCTGCGCCGACCAGCTCGCTGAACTCGCCTTTCAGCAGATGCGGGATGCCGCAGGCAAACTCCACGACTTCGAGTCCACGCGTAACTTCGCCGCGCGCATCGCCCATGACCTTGCCATGCTCCGCCGTAATCAGAGCAGCCACCGCTTCGCGCTCTCTTTCGACGATACTCTTGAAATTAAACAGGATGCGCGCGCGATTGAGCGGCGGTGTCTGCGCCCATTGCGGAAAAGCCCGGGCAGCGGCCGACACCGCGGAATCAACTTCCGCGGTTCCCGCAAATGATACGCGGCCCGTGCATTTGCCGGTGGCGGGATTGAACACGTCGCCGAAGCGATCAGAACGAGAGAGAGTTCTGGAACCGGCGATGAAATGTGGAATTTGATCCATAGGATCGCTGCCCGTTGGAGTTATTTTGACTCAACCTAACCCCTAACCCCTTCCCTGAGAAGGAAGGGGAACCAGAATTTTAGTTTCGACTAAAACGCTACGCCTCTCACACGCGTTTGCGCGTGGTTGCGAAGTAGATCGGAACGCCGGTCAGCACGATTAGCAGGCCGGGCCAGGTGAAGCGCGACTTCATGACGAGCAGATCGATCATCAGCGCTACCGCGGCGACGATATAGGCGGCGGGCACGATTGGATATCCCCAGGCGCGATATGGCCTCGGCACCGCGGGCCGCGTCTGGCGCAGCACGAAAACCGCGCCGACGGTCAGCACATAGAAGAGGAGCTGCGCGAAGATCACATAGTCGAGCAGATCTGAATACGTCCCGCTCACCGCGAGCACCGCGGCCCAGACTCCCTGGATGATGAGCGCAAAGGCGGGAACGCTCGCGCGATTGAGTCTGCTCGCCGCGGCGAAGAACACGCGGTCTTCCGCCATCGCGTAAATCACTCGGGCGCCGGTGAGAATCAATCCGTTCGCGCATCCGAATGCGGAGATCATCACCAGGATAGCGGTGAGCGATGCGCCCGCGCCGCCCCACACTACCTGCATGGCGGCCGCGGCAACGCGATCGCTGGTGGCGTGTGCGATACCGCGCGAGAAAACATCGCCGGCGCCGGCTACTCCCGCGGCGGGAAGCTCGAACAGATACGCGAGATTGGTCAGCACGTAGAGCAGAATTACCGCGCCCGTGCCGAAGGCGAGCGCGCGCGGCAGATCGCGCCGCGGGTTGCGAATTTCGGAGGCCGCGAACGTTACCGATGCCCACGCATCGGCGGAAAACAATGCCCCAACCATCGCGGCGCCGAAAATCGCAAGGAACGGTCCGTTGGGCGTGCCGCTCGAAAAGAAGGTGTGCGCGCTGCCGAAGTTCGCGTGAATGGCAGTAGCGTTGGGAAACAACACGCATCCGACGACGATGATGAGCAGCAGCGAGAGAACCTTCGCGGTCGTAAACCAGTTCTGCACGATGCGGCCGACGTCCAGACCGCGCAGGTTCGTGATGGTCAGGCAGGCGATCACCAAGATTGCGCCAACCCGCTCGCCGGAGAGGCCGAAGCTCCCAGCCCCCAGCCATACCGAGGATCCCAAGACCGGCCACATCACGCCCAGAAAGCGTGCAAACGCCACCGCGACCGCGGCAATCGTGCCGGTCTGGATGACGAGCAGCAGGGTCCATCCGAACAGAAAGGCCCAGAGCCCGCCGTAAGCTTCGCGCAGATAGACGTACTGGCCGCCCGCCTGCGGCATCATCGCGGCCAGCTCTCCATACGCGAGCGCACCGGCGATCGTCATCAGGCCGCTGACGATCCATACGGCCAACAGCGCGGCGGGCGACCCCACCTGGCGCACGATATCCGCCGCCACGATGAAGATGCCGGAACCGATCATCGAACCGGCGACCAGTGTCACCGAGTCAAAGAGACCGAGTCCCGGCTTCAAGCCATCGGGTCGGGGGGCGATTTCGGCGGCGGGTCGCTGCATAAGCGGTTCATGGTAGCAGTCCAGATCGCTTCGCGCGCGATCAAAGGCGTAGAATCACCGCGATTGATTTATCTCGGGCAGCGACCTAGCAAAGTGCTTGACACTCACGAGGAGACCCATCGATGCCAGCGAAGAAGAAGACCGCCCCCAAGAAAAAACCCGCTCCCAAAAAGACCGCTGCAAAGAAGCGCAGCAGTCCCTCTGCCGGCTCATCGCAACTGACGCAGCTGCGCGGAATGGTTTCGCAGCTACGCAAACGAATCGAGCAGGAGACGAAAGCGCGCAAGTTGGACAGCCGTTTAGTCACGGAAGCCAAGAAGGCACGCGATCAGGTTACCAAGCAGGTTACGGCTCTGCGCGATCAGGGCAAGAAGCTGGCATCCCAACTCGCCAGCACGCTGACTGATGCGAAGAAGCGGGAGCAAGCCCGGCAGGAGGCCCTGGCGGTGGTGGCGGAGCTTCGCGCCGAACTCGAGCGCAGGACCGACGAACTCAAGCGCAAGACGCTCGAGCTCAGGGACCTGGCGGCGGAATCCGCGCAGAAGGCACGCGACATAATTCAGAGCGAGGCGCCGGAACCTGCGCCCGCCGAACCGAAGCCCGGGTCGAGCGAAGGCGGCGAGACGCAAGTTTAGGAGTCGCGACCGATCGTAATTGGGTATTTTGTAAGCGCGCGCGAGCGCCCGTCGCCGGAAGAGGCTCGGAAGCACGAGCTCGAGAGCGGTCTAGCCAGCCGCGCGCCGTCCTCACGGGCGGCGAGGTCGGAAGAGCG
>JBKQNE010000191.1:0-7140 GCA_052146355.1 Binataceae bacterium (SeqCode)
GCCGGCCTGAAGTTCGTCGATGGAGTCGGCGAGGATCGACTGAAAACCTTTACTCACTCACCTGACAGTCAACCTAGGGAAGCCGCCTGATCATGACCGGCCGATCCACAACATTTGACAATTACTCGCGTCAATCACCATCGCTGCTCTCTCGGACTGCGTGCCGCGATAAAAGTGATCCAGCCAGCAGCACGTACCTGAGCCGAGAGCCTTTCGTGAGTGCTGTGGCCACTTCGGCAATGCGAAACATCGAACTGTAATGAAGGGCCTTTGATTCGAGGCTGTCTTCGCTCCGTTAGCGCAATTATACCGAACTCAACCTTCGAAGGCAGGTCTGCGATACTTTGGCCGGTAGATCGAGAGGTATTCTGTGACTACGGCCAGGGATCCTCCATCGGTTTTAGCGCTGGCACCGCCGGATAAGTAGTTTTCCAGGTACCGCGTTGATGGCGAGCAATCTCAATACGTGCCGCTGAAAGTGGTTTGCCGGCATAGGTCCGCAGCCACTCGATAATTCTCCCTGTTTCCCTCCGACCGCAGTCGCCTTCATGGTCTCTTTCATGGCACTGCTGGAAGCTTAGTTCGACGTGACTGGCGTGCGATTGCTCGGCGTACCGGGGCGGATCCTGCGAACTTGGCCGGACGCGGTGTCCAGCGCCACCACGCCAGCGATTCCCACTCCAACAACCTTGGTATGTCCATCACCGATGGTTGCTTCGTAGTCAGTGTGATGGTGACCGTGAACGACAAGTGTCACGCCCATTTTCTCGGCGAGCTCGTCGATCGCTGCAACGCCGTGGCGGTGGCTCGTTGGCGCTTCGTGGCAGACCAGGACGTCCGCGTGCTCGCCGCACAGCGTCTCGTAGTCCTCCCAGAAGATGGCGTCCCGCAACCCCAGCGGAATATCTTTTACTCCACGCGACTGGCTCTCTAACCACGCCTCGCGAGTCAGTGCCCGGGTCCGCTTATCGGCAGGTATACCGGGGTCCGGCTTCCACACCCGACCTTTGAAGACGCCGCCCAGTCCTGCGATCCGAAGTCCAGCAACGACTCTAACTTGAGCATGTAGATTGCGCTCACGCAGTGGCGGCTGGCACCGAAAGAGACGGTAGTAGTACTCCGTCCCGTCCGTGTAGTGATTGCCATGGATCCACCACACCTGCGTACCAACCTGGGTCAGCGGTTCAACCTCGCGTTCCAATGGCCACCGGAGATCGAAGTCCCCGAGAAACACCGCCGCAACTGGGCGTAAGGGCGCAATCTCCGCCGACACCTTATAGGTTAGTCCGTGCGGGTCGCCGATGAAGAAGATCCGACCGAGCGCATTTTGGTCGAGGGCATTCATGGCCACGTTTACCCATTTTTAGCACAAAAGCCGAACCGAATCCTGACCACGGTCCCCGCGTCGGTTCAACCAACTGTGCCGATTGCAAACGCCTCGCAAGCACTCGAACAACGGGATTCACTTGTGCGGTCGGTAGGCGTATGGCAGGACTTGTTCCGACCGGCGGCAAGTTAATGGTCCTTCCTTCAGCCTTTCGCACGACCGAAGCGAACCAATACCTCGAATTCCCGCGCGATGCCTTCTAGATCCTTGAAACCGATTCCTCTCGATTAGCATCGAGAGCGCTTGCAAGACCGCGATCGAGGGAATGTCGTATTCTGCCCGCCGCGATTACATCACGGCTTCAGCGTATCAGACGCAAAGTACACCTTGGCCGCCAGACTGTCGGACGAACTTGCGAGGACGACCGTGGCGGGTCCATCTGCTTCGCACCAGTTGGTCTGAAAGCGGGTCGTCAAGGCGGTTGGCGGGGATTACTGATTTTCGGCGGAGCGCTGGTGCGTCTAACCTGTTCCTTCGCTTAAGCATTGCAACGCCAAAGGGAGAACTCAATTCGACCAACTGCTAGAATGGATTACTAGCCAGGGGTTCCAATAAAACACGCCGGGGTGGTGGAAGCGGTAGACACAGGGGACTTAAAATCCCCTGGACCGAAAGGTCCGTGCGGGTTCGAGTCCCGCCCCCGGCACCAGCGACGAGACAGAGCCTAACTCCGGGAAATGAGGACGATCGATGCCGAAACATTTTCTGTTCGAAAAAAGCGGGGTCATTACGACCATCACGTTCAATCGGCCGGAGCGGCGCAACTGCCTCGACGATGAGGTCATCCTTGAGCTTGAAGACCTCGCATACAACGTGCGCGATGATCGTGAGACTCGCGCGCTAATCGTAACCGGCACCGGCAACGCCTTCTCGGCGGGCGCGGACCTATCGGCGACCAAAGGGATCGACGATCCGCGCGAGCGTGCCCGACTTGCCAAAGAGCGCGCGGGGCGCTTTCCGCGGCTCATCGGCCGCGTATTCGAAACCATCGCCCATCTTGAGTGCATCACGATCGCGGCGGTCAACGGTTATGCCGTCGGCGGTGGATGGTCGATCGCTCTGGCCTTTGACTTCTGTATTGCGGTCGAGGGCGCTGAGTTTTGGGTGCCCGAAGTCGATATGGGCGTTCCATATCGTGGTGCGCCCGCGCAACTACTGGCGGCGCGGATGGGTCCCTGGCGTGCGCGTGAAGCGATTCTCGAATGTCGCCACTACAAGGCCGAGGAACTGCTTGCGCTGGGCCTGCTGAATCGTGTCGCCAAGCCAGAACAGTTGAAGGCGTCGGCGCGTGAGCTTGCCGAATCGCTCGCCAAAAAACCGGCCAGCGCCGTCACACCCTCCAAACGGGACATCAACGCGTTCTTTTTCGGCGATCGCCTCTTTTAGCCTGAGAAGCATGAAACGAAGAGGGCCGGAATGGTTGATGCCATTCCGGCCCTCTTTTTTGAAAAATGCTGTGCTCAGTTCGCGGACGCCCGGACGCGCGCAAGTTTCTTGACTTCAAGCTTGAACACGCGTGCTGCGTTGAGGCCCAGGATCTGCGCGCGCTGATCATCGGTCAGATGCGCCATCTGGCGTTCGATCGCCTCGGCGGAATGTGGCCACGAACCTTCATGATGCGGATAGTCGTTCGCCCACAGGAAGTTACGGCAGAGGTCGTATTTCGGCGCGAGGTCGAGCCCCGGAGGATCTTCCTGGAACGACGCGAAGCCGTTGGAGCGGAAATATTCGCTGGGCAGTTTCTTGAGCTTGGGGAATACCCACATGTGATGCTTGTGGTACGCCTCATCCATCGCCTGCAATGCCCACGGAACCCATCCGACACCCGCCTCAATCGAGCCGAAGCGCAGGCGCGGGAATCTTTCGATCACTCCTGAGCCGCACAGATTGGCGATCGGCTCGATGGTCGGGGCGAGTGAATGGGACACGTAGTTGATGACGGCGCCGCCGTCCTTGCGAGCGGCACGCGGATCGCGTCCGGTCGAGACGTGAAAGGTAACCGCGAGATCGCAATCCTGGATCACCGCCCACAACGGATCGAAAATCGGGAAATTGTAGTTCGGATGACGCGCATCGTGCGCGCCAAAGACCGGCTTGCAGGGCAGGGTGAGTCCGCGAAAGCCCATCTTCGCGACGCGCTTTACTTCCTCGATTGACCCTTCCAGATCCGCCGTCGCCAGCGCCGCCATAGGAACGATCCGGTCCCGATAGGGTCCATACGCTTCCGCCGCCCAATCGTTGAAAATCTTGCACTGCGCATGTGCGAAACCGGCGTCCGAGGTCGCCCACATCGTCAGGCCCTTGTTCGGGAAGACGATCTCGGCATCGACGCCGTCGCGATCGAGATCACGCAGACGCTCCTCGGGATCAGCGCCCGCCTTCGAGCGGACGTGGTCTTCGCCTTCGAGGCGACTATCGAGCAGCCGCGACTTCGCCCATCCTTCCGAAATCTGCCACTTGACGCCGTTCTCGTCGATTTCTATCCGCGGCAGGCGATCCTTGTACTTCTTGTCGATTCGCTCGTACCACAGGTTGCTCGGCTCGTTGGCATGGCAGTCCGCCGACACCATGAAGTACTTGTTTGGGTCATCAGGCCGCGCCGTGCGCTTCCATCCCTGATGTCCCGGCGTTTCGAGCCTCCATCGGTTGGGCTCATTGATCTCGTTGACGACTGGTGCGCCCATGGTTTACCCCCGAATATGGTCTCGATCGCATAGAAACTTGCGATTCAGGACAATCTTAGTGCTCTCTGCCATGCGACGTAAAGAACCACCGAGGCGCCCCCGGTCAGTCCTCCTGTAAGCGGGCGATGCTGGTATGCTAACGTCGCGAGAGAATGCCGGCCTGCGCGGCCTGAGGTTGAAGCTCAATGCTCAAAACGGAACGCGAAATTCCTATCCAGATTGGTCCCACGGAGAATCTCTTCCTGCGGGGCGTGTTCGCGCCAACCAGCCGCGAGATCACGGCGGATGATCTCGAAGTCGAAGGCGAAATCCCCAAGGATCTGTTCGGGGTCTATCTGCGCAACGGCCCGAACCCGATTTTTCAGCCGCGGGGCCGTTATCACTGGTTCGACGGCGATGGGATGATCCATGCAATCGAATTTCGCGACGGCAAGGCGACCTATCGCAATCGCTGGATCACCACCAAAGGATTTGTGGAGGAGCAGAAGGCCCAACGGTCCATATGGCCGGGACTGATGGACAAGCCCGATCCCAATGCGCCTCACGGCGCCGGCTCTGATGGATGGCTCAAGGACACGGCCAACACCGATGTGGTTTTTCACAACGGCTACGCGCTCGCGCTGTGGTACCAGTGCGGGCTGCCTTACAAGCTGAACGCACGGACGCTTGAGACCCTTGGCATCGAAGATTTTCGCGGCGCTCTGAAGCGAACCGTTTCGGCCCACGCGAAGGTCGATCCCATCACCGGTGAGCTGCTCTTCTTCGACTATGCGACCAAACCTCCCTTCATGACTTACAACGTCGTGTCGGCGAAGGGGGAACTGACTCATCATATTCCGGTGGAGGTTCCGGGGCCGCGCCTGCCTCACGATATGGCCTTCACCGAGCGCTATTCGATTCTGATGGACCTGCCGCTCTTCTGGGATCCCGAACTCCTCGCGCGCGGTGTCCACAAGGTTACGTATTTTCCCGAGCTGCCCAGCCGCTTCGGAATCGTTCCGCGTTACGGCCGCACCGAGGATGTTCGATGGTTCGAGGCGTCGCCGAGCTATATCTACCATGTGGTGAATGCGTGGGAGGACGGCGACGAAATCGTGATGGATGCGTGCCGAGTCGTCGGGCCGGAACCAAAGAGCACGAAAGGCGAGGGGGAGCTCGCGCGGATGAAGGCCTTCCTTAGACTCGAAGCGGAACTATATCGATGGCGGTTTAACCTCGCGACCGGCACGACCAGGGAAGAGCGCCTCGACGATCAACGCACCGAATGGCCGACGATCCATCGCGGGCGGATGGGCCAGCGGACGCGCTATGCCTACAACTCGCTGGTGCCGCACTTCGAGGGTCTCGTGAAATACGATGTCGAGCATAACACGGCCCAGAAATATCTCTTCGGTCCGGGTCGCACCGCGAATGAATGCCCGTTTGCTCCGCGTGTAGGAGCGCGAGACGAGGACGATGGCTACGTCGTGGCCTTTGTCTCCGATGCGAACGCGGCCGATCGCGGCGAAGTCGCAATCCTCGATGCGAAGAATATCGAGGCCGGACCAATCGCGCGGGTCAAGATTCCGCAGCGCGTGCCGGTCGGTTTCCACGCCACCTGGGTGCCCGGCGAACAACTGCCGGCGTAGTGCGCGCTGTCTGAATCGCCACTCAGACAGAAGTCAGCATTCGATGCGTTGGCGCCGTGAGTGCGTCCACCTGCACGCCATGAGGGCAGGATCCCGCGCAGGGCTTTGCCGTGCATGACAGGCATGCGTCCGCGGTGCGCTCGAGCATCGCGTATTCAGTTCGTGCCAACCGCATATCTCCGTAGTCCTTCGCGTACATCCGCGTGCGCATGATGTCTGCTATGGGAACCTCATTCGGACACGAACTCTCACACGCGTTGCACGCGTGACGGCAAAACGAGGTCCCATTAATCTGCGCATAGCGGCGGAGCAGCGGCATATCGCCGACCGAGGCGCTGCGCCACCCCGATGCGCCCAGGTATTCATCGATCATTTCGCGGCTCGTCATCGAGACGATGAGCGCATCGACGTTGGGATTCGACAGCACCCATCGGAACGCAGCCTGTGAGAACGTCGCATTGCCTTGTTCATAAGGCCGCATGTCGTTGAGCCGCGCGCCCATCAGCGTTTTCATTACGACCACACCAATGTTCTTCTGCTTGGCCTTGTCGATTATGCGCGGAAGATCTGGCTGACGTGCGACGAAATCGAGGCCGCTGAAAAATCGCTGATAGAACCGCGGGTCGTGCCCGAAGTTGTGCGCCGCCAGGAACACGTCGACGCCGTTCGTATCGATTGCGTAGTCGAGGCATTCGATTAGATGGCCGGCATGCCCGGACATCCCGACGAAACGAATTTTGCCCTGCTTGCGCGCGTCCTCGGTGAACTCGTGCCACTCGGGATTCTTGATGCGTGCGACGTCGTTTACCGCGTGATTGAAATAGATATCGACATGGTCGGTCTGGAGCCGCCGCAGACTGCCTTCGAGCGCCGTCATCATCGTGTCGCGGCGCTCGTCGGCGCTCGTGATGATCTTCGAAGTCAGAAAGACCTTATCGCGCTTGCCGCGCAATGCGTTGCCGATCGTCGTTTCGGACTCGCCATCGGTGTAGGTCTCCGCGGTGTCGAAATAATTGATCCCCCGCTCGTACGCGTGCAGGACTATGTCTTCCTGCCCCGTGGTCAGCCGCGATCCGCCGAAGTAAATGTCCGAGATCTTCATGCCCGTGCGACCCAGCGTCGAATAGCGCCGTACCTGTGGCGATGAGGCGATCGCCGCGCCAGCGCTGGCGATCGGAATTAATCCGACTCCGAGGCCCGCCAGCGCGCCCCGCTTGATGAACTCACGCCGATTGAGGACCTGTTTTCGCGAATCTGCCATGACCACCGAGCCTCCGGATTTAGCGTAGCTCTAAGAGTCGGGAGCAACAGGCACACTAAGTAGTTCGGTTCATAAGTTTGGCAACGTATGACATTAGGCGGCAGGACGGAGCAAGTTGGGGGCAGCGTCGATCTTTTTGACGAGTTGGTCGAGGTCGGCGCGGCTGAATTTCCACTCGAA
>JBKQNE010000192.1:0-5270 GCA_052146355.1 Binataceae bacterium (SeqCode)
GGCTGGCATTCCGTTCTTCTACTGGTTCCAGATGGCGCTTGTTCTAGTAAGCGCAGCCGTGACCGCCATCGTTTATCTCGCGACCGAGAGGGCCGGTTGATGCAGGCGCACTAGCTAAAGCTAGGAGTGTGTCATGGGACTGAATTGGGTTGCCCTCACCGTTTTTGTCCTTTTATTCGGCTTAATCACTTGGCTCGGCTTTGCCGCAGCCCATTGGCGACGCGGTGACCTCGACCAGCTCCATGAATGGGGCCTCGGCGGCAGGCGGTTCGGCACCTTCATCACCTGGTTCCTGCTCGGCGGCGATATCTACACCGCCTACACCTTCATCGCGGTTCCAGCACTCGCATTCGGCGCTGGCGCGCTGGCCTTCTTCGCTGTGCCTTACACCATCATTATCTATCCGATCCTCTTCATCGTGTTTCCGCGACTGTGGTACGTATGCCGCAAACACGGCTACGTCACGGCAGCCGATTTCGTCCGCGGGCGCTTCGGCAATCGCTGGCTTGCACTCGCAGTCACTTTCACCGGCATCGTGGCGACGATGCCATATATCGCGCTGCAACTCGTCGGCCTTCAGGTTGTGATCGGCGCCATGGGCGTCACTGGCGAGGGTTTCGTCGGAGATATTCCGCTCATCATCGCCTTCGTCATCTTGGCGGCCTTCACGTATTCGAGCGGATTGCGGGCGCCGGCGTCGATCGCGATCGTCAAAGATCTGTTGATCTACGTGACCGCTTTCGCGGCCGCCATTATCATTCCAATTCACCTCGGCGGCTTTGGCAAGATATTCGCTGCGGTTCCGACGGAAAAGCTGCTGCTTGCCGTACCGCAGGGCTACACCACGGGCGCCTACGGCACATATGCGACATTAGCTTTAGGTTCGGCGCTGGCCCTCCTGCTTTACCCGCATACGATGACGGCAATCCTAAGCGCCACGAGCGGGCATACGGTGCGTCGCAACGCCGCTCTACTGCCGGCCTATACGTTTGTGCTCGGGCTTTTAGCGCTGCTCGGCTTTTTCGCCCTCGCAGACGGGGTCGACAAGTTGCCGGAATTCGCCGAAGGGTTCCGCCAGTTCAAGAACAATTTCGCGGTGCCGGCGCTTTTCCTGCACAATTTCCCGTCCTGGTTCGCCGGCGTCGCCTTTGCGGCCATCGGGATCGGCGCTCTGGTACCGGCAGCCATCATGTCGATCGCCGCCGCCAATCTGTTCACGCGCAACGTCTATCGCGAATTCTTCCATCCACGTGCCACCGACAAGCAGGAAGCACAGATGGCCAAATGGGTATCGCTGATTGTCAAATTTGGGGCGCTAAGCTTTATCGTTTTTGTCCCGTTGCAATACGCCATTCAACTCCAATTGCTGGGCGGAGTCTGGATCATCCAAACCTTGCCGACCGTGCTGATAGGCCTCTACACGCGATGGTTCAACGCGTGGGCGCTGTTGATCGGATGGGCAGCCGGCACCTTCGCAGGTACCTATATGGTGGCCTCGGTCAATTTTGCGTCGACCTACTCCCTGACGATCGGCGGCTGGACCTTTCCGGGTTACATTGCGGTCTACGCGCTGATCCTCAATCTGGTCATCGCCATCGTGGCGACGCCGCTAATGAATACGTTCGGCGCGAAACAACGGGACCAGACCGCGGCGGCAGACTATTACGCCTGATGCCGCCTCCACAGCTAATTGAATCGAGTGATCCGGCCTGTTCTCAGCCCAACGCATCCAAAGCGAAGGATCGCTATTCCGTATAGTTGCCGCTGTGCCCGCCGGTTACGCGTTTTGCCGGAAAACTGTCAGTGTACCGTAGGTCGGTGAACTGACGCCCACATAACCTAGAGAGTTGTACCACTGGCCCGCACGGCTTGAATCGGCGTTCGCATTTTTGCTGATAAGCGGCACGCCGGTGTTTTGAGGCACCGCCCCTGGTCCATTGGCTAATTGGAGGGAATAGGGATCAAAATCGAAAACAAAAGACCATCCCGCACCGACCGGCTCGTTTCCCTTAACGCCGATGTTCGACTGGCTAAGCGCATTGGGCGCAAGCCCCCATAGCGCGCGATTGCTGTTCCTCTGGACGAGATATTCTTGTCCGACGACGGATGTTCCATTGAATGGGGAGTCCCATGGCTCAGCCAACCCCCGCCCACATCAATGGTGCCGTAGACCGTGATGCCGTACCGGGTCAACGGACAAGCCGTGGCTACAAAGTCCCAAAGGGTGCTACACGCAGCCGGCTGGGACGGCGAAGCTGGCGCCGCCGCGGGCGGCGGAGCCTTCGTCACCATGTCGGCCGCGATAGCGCCGCTCGACGATCAAGAGCGCAGTGTGATCGCAGGCATTTCACGCGATAGCGATTGCGCATGGATTTGATAGCCATTCGGCATTTGCCGTTCAGTTGGCATTCGGGCAATCCTTGCGTTGCTGCGACCTCCCGCAGCCAAGGCGTAACAGAGGAGATGACGACCATCCTACCCCACGCCAGCCAGGACCGGCGTTGATTTCCAGACCATCACCGCGCGTCACGCGGCCTGAGCTCAACCGACTTTCCTAGCGCAATTCATCGGCCCGCAATCTAACGAGAAAGGTGCCTTATGATCCTCTCAGCTCGCTACACAGCAAACCGACGGCTTCAGCTCTCGCGCGGCCGGGCATCGCGTTCAAGTCTTTTGTTTGCGACAGCCCTCGCCTCGACCTTGATCCTCGGCATCGCCGGCTTGGCCGATGCGGCGTCCCCGCAATCCGTAGTAACTTCGCCAGTGTCTGCGAAGCAGGTCAGGTACGCCAGCATCAAAATCGATGACCTTAACATCGCCTTTCGAGAGGCGGGTGATCCGAAGAACCCAAAGCTCGTGCTTTTGCACGGCTTCCCTTCGTCATCGCATCAATACCGCAATCTGATCGCGGCCCTGGCTGAAGACTTCTACGTGCTCGCACCAGACTATCAGGGCTTCGGAAACAGTGATGCTGCCGATCCTACCTCGTACAAATACACGTTCGATGCCCTGTCGGAGACGATGGAGAGGTTCCTCGCGACCAAAGGCTTCACGCGTTACGGCCTGTATGTGCAGGATTACGGCGGCCCGGTTGGCTTTCGGATTGCGATGCGCCATCCCGAAGCTATCGAGTGGCTGATTGTGCAGAACTCGAATGCCTACGAGGAAGGCTTCACGGCGGCCTGGGATGGCTTACGTGGCGCTCTCTGGAAGAATCGTTCTGCCGAAACTGAGAAACCGCTGCTTGGCTTCCTGACCCATGACGCCATCAAGAGCTTCTACCTGCACGGGGCGGCGCATCCGGAGCTGATCAGCCCCGATAACTGGGAGTCGGATTACGGGTTTACGGAGCGGCCGCATTCAGTCCGGATGAACCTCGATCTGTTCTACGACTATCGCACCAATGTTGCGCTCTACCCGCAGTGGCAGAAGTTCCTCCGCGATCGGCAGCCTAAGACCCTGATCTTCTGGGGGCAGAACGACGTGTTTTTCACACCGGCAGGAGGCGAAGCCTTTTTGCGCGATTTGCCCAAGGCGGAGATGCATCGCTTGGCCGGCGGCCATTTCGCGGTCGAGGACAATCTCGAGTACATCGCAAGCAACATGAAGCGCTTCTACAAGGAATCAGTCACCGCCACCCGCTGACTGGGAGGCGATAGCCGTTCTGTTCCTTTTGGGGGCCACGCTCGCTTCGTTAGGTTAGGGATAGTTGAAGATGCAGCGTTCCAACGGCGAACCCGGTCGTCTTCATGCTCGGCGGCTGCATCCGCTGCCGGTCCGCGTCATGCATTGGACCAACGCCGTCGCCATTTTCATCATGATCGGCAGCGGCTGGAGGATTTACAACGACGACGTGATCTTCGGCTTTCTGCATTTCCCGGACGCGGTCGTGATCGGCAAGTGGGCGCAATACGGCTTGCAGTGGCACTTCTTCGGCATGTGGATATTCGTCATCAACGGTCTCGCTTATCTCAGCTACGGCATCGCCACCGGACGGTTTCGGCAAAAGCTGTTTCCGCTGTCGCTCCGCGAAATCTTGGCGACGGTCGGCGACGCGTTGCGCTTTCGCCTCGCGCACGACGATCTGACACATTACAACGCAGTGCAGAAGCTTCTCTATCTCGGCATCATGGCGGTCGGCGTGCTCATCGTGATCTCCGGGCTGGCGCTGTGGAAGCCGGTGCAGTTCTCCGAGCTCGCGTCGCTGTTCGGCAATTTCCAGATCACCCGTTTGGTGCATTTCCTCTGCATGTTGGCGATCGTCGCGTTTCTTGTGGTCCATGTCGCGCTCGCTTTGCTGGTGCCGAAGAGTCTCGTTGCCATGCTGACCGGCGGCCCGGTCGTCGACGATAAGCCGGCGCCGGCGGCCGAGATCGAAGCAACTCCCTGACGCGGTGAACGCCATGTCATTTCGCACCCGAACGCCATCGATCTTTCGGCCGAAGAAGCCGATCGACCAACGCGTGCTGACGCAACACCGAGCGCTGATCGACGACATCAACCGGCGCGGCGCGCTGCGCGGCGCCATCAGTCTCGGCGCACTGACGCTGTTGACCGGCTGCGACGTGTCTGAGGAGGAGCCGGTGCAGAAGGCGCTGCGCGCGGTGTCGGCGTGGAACGACCGCGTGCAGGCGGCGATCTTCCGGCCCGATCATCTGGCGCCGACCTTCAGCGCGGCGCGGGTGGTCAAGCCGCCGCGGTTCAACGCCCATTTCGGCATCGAGGACCTCAAGCCGGTGGACGGCGCCAGCTGGCGACTGGAATTGGCCGGACGCATCGCCGACAAGCGGCCCTGGAACGCGCAACAGCTCTATGCGCTGCCGGAGCAGGAAATCATCATCCGGCACGTTTGCGTCGAGGGCTGGGATTACGTCGGCCAGTGGTCCGGGTCGAACCTGAAGAGCTTCCTGCAGCGCATCGGCGCCGACCTGACCGCCAAATACGTCTACTTCCATTGCGCCGACGATTTCACCGAGAGCATCGACATGGCGACGGCATTGCATCCGCAGACCATCCTCGCCACGAAATATGCCAACGAGACCATCACGGATCCGTTTGGCTATCCGCTGCGGCTGCGCACCTCGACCAAGCTCGGCTACAAGAACGCCAAGTGGATCAAGGCCATCGAGGTGACCAACACCTTCACCGAGACGTTCTGGAGCAAGCAGGGCGAAAATTGGTTCGCCGGGATTTAGACGCAATGAGTGATTGAAAGAAACGTGGAGCGTGCGATGCCGAAAACGCTGAAGGGATTGGACGCGGTCACGGCC
>JBKQNE010000193.1:0-10532 GCA_052146355.1 Binataceae bacterium (SeqCode)
GGAGAGATGGTTAACACCTGATCGGACTGATCATTTACACCTCGGCGTGGGAGGAAAGCGATGCCGAGGATGGGAGGATCAGCAGTGGCGATCAGGTTTGAATTGGTCAAGTTAGCGGAGCAGGACGGGCTCAGCATCCGTGAGTTGTGCCGGCGGTTCAGAGTAAGCGCACCGACCGCGTACAAGTGGATGGAGCGGTTCGCGCGCGAAGGCATGGCGGGGCTTGAGGACCGCTCGCATCGACCGCATCGCCAGCCCCGGCGCAGCAGCGCAGAACTCGAGCAGCGAGTGCTGGCATTGCGCCGCAAGTACCCGGTGTGGGGTCCACGCAAGCTGCGCAAGCTGTTGAGCGATGCGATGCCGGCACCACTGCCGAGCGTGAGCACCGTCAGCGCCATCTTAAGGCGCCATAACCTGCTGGCTGCGGGAGCACCGGTCGGCGAGGGCGCTACGCACCGGCGCTTCGAATACGCGGCGCCCAACGAACTGTGGCAGATGGACTTCAAAGGGCACTTCGCCTTGCGCCATGGCCGCTGCCATCCGCTGACCGTGCTGGATGATCATTCGCGCTTCGCGGTAGGGCTGAGCGCTTGCGCCAATGAGCGCGAAGTCACTGCGCGCCAGCGGCTAAGCGCGGTGTTCCGGACCTACGGCCTGCCGCTGCGCATCCTGGCCGACAACGGGCCGCCGTTCGGCACCGCGGGCACCGAGGCCTACAGCTCCCTGGAAGTCTGGTTGATGCGCCTGGGCATTGCGGTCTTTCATGGCCGACCGCGTCATCCACAGACCCAGGGCAAGGACGAGCGCTTCCATCGCACCTTGCGGCTGGAGCTGCTGCACGACCGCGAGTTCCGCGACCTCGCTGAAGCTCAGCGCGAGTTCGACGCTTGGCGCGAAGTCTATAACTTCGTACGGCCCCATCAGGCGCTGGCCCTGGAGCCGCCAGCCTCACGCTATCGGCCGAGCCCGCGCGCTTTCCCCGAGCAGCTTCCACCGGTGGAATACGCATCCGATCTCAAGGTCAGCAAGGTGCAGGCTGACGCCGAGATCCGCTCTCATGGCCGCCAATTCAAAGTCGGCAAAGCCTTCATCGGCTTGCCCGTCGCAATCCGCCCAACCCTAACCGACGGCGTCTTCCACTTGCTCTTCGCCCATTCGGTAATCCGAACTATTGACCTGCGCTCTCCTCTCCACCATGTGTAAACGATCAGTCCGATCACCCGTAAACGATCACTCCGGTCCATACAAAACAGCGGGCGAGGTGCAATCAAGTCGGGCGCCTCGGAGTTATGTGACGAGCGGGTGAGCGTATTTCGCCGCCTGCGCCGGGTCCAGAAGGAGGAGGGAGCGCTCCTGCTGGGGTCAGAACGGCTGTTCCTTTCGATCTCACGGGGCTGTTCCTTCGAATTTCACGCCGTCAGGACGGAGAATTTCCATGGCATCAGTTCATCCGGCGCGGCGTACCCCCAAATTGGCTATCCGAGGCCTCGGCGCGATTGCAATATTCGCAATCTGCGTCGTCGTCCCGGCGGCATTTGCACAAACCGTCGCGCTGAATGAAAACGTAGCGCCTGCCGCGAAGACGCTTGCAATTGTCGGTCGTGCAGCGGCGAGCACTGTATTGCCCCTGGAAATTCGCTTTGCGCATCGGGATCAGGACAAGCTCGACCAACTGCTGGCCGACCAGCAGAATCCATCGTCGCCGAACTACCATAAGTGGCTTACGGCCGATGAATTCGCACATCGCTTCGGGCCGACCGAGCAAAGTGTCGCCGATGTGCGCAAATGGCTGACGGCCGCCGGATTTCAGGTGACCGGCGGCTCGGCGCGGGAAGGCTACCTGCGCTTCAGCGGCAACGTCCCCACGGTCGAGCGCGCGTTCAACACTGAAATCGCCACGTTCAGTGCCGATGGTTCGAAATTCGGCAACCTCAGCGAGCCATCGGTTCCGGCCGAATTCAGCGGTGTAGTCGGCAGCATTCTCGGCTTGCACAATCTCGCGACCCTCGAGCCGGTGCTCCATGGGCGAAATACACCGCTGGCGGCATTATCTTCGACGGCCATGCCGCCTGCGCAGCTTGCCAGCATCGATCCTTCGCTGGCGGCGCCGCAGTTCAACGGCGGCGGCAATCTTGGCACGCATTTCGGGCCGCAGGATCTTTACACCTTTTATGACGAGACGCCGTTGCTCAACGCGGGCATCACCGGCGGCGGAACGAACAATGACTGCATGGCGATTTTTTCGGAGTCGAACACTTTTCCGCTTATGATCGAGGACTTCGATGCGATCTTCGCGCTGCCCAATCCGGTCATCGGCGAGGAGTTCGCGGAGGGAATCAATCCGGGGCCCGCTGCCGGCGCCGAAGACGAACTGCTGCTCGACATCGAATGGTCGCACGCAGTGGCCCCGGGCGCTCCGATTATCATCTACACGGGCGACGTTCGCGCATTTGCCAACGAGGAGATGCTGACGGACGCGCTCGGCCTGGCGGTGAGCGACAACAAGTGCGGATCGATCAACGTCAGCTACCAGGCGTGCGGCGACGCCCCATCGTATTTCAGCACTACGCTTGGAAACATCTTCGCGCAGGCGGCGGCGCAGGGACAATCGGTATTCGTTTCGGCGGGCGATCACGGCGCCGATGCCTGCTCGCTCGGCTTTCCCAACGTCAACGAAATCTCGGCGGATCCCAACGTCACGGCGGTAGGCGGGACCGAATTCACACCCGTCTACGACGCGAACGACAACGACGTCGGCTTTGTTGCCGAATCGGCCTGGAACGATTCCGCCCAGGAGCCACCGCCGGCCAACTCCGCCGGGACCGGCGGCGAGAGCCGGGTGTTCCCCAAGCCGTCGTATCAAACCGGAAGCGGAGTGCCCAACGACGGCGTTCGCGACACGCCCGACGTGGCGATGATCGCAAGCGGCATCAACCCCGGAGTGTTCATTATCGATGACGAGAATCAGTCGGGAACTGCGATTCCAGAGGTAGTCGGAGGGACCAGCCTGGCGGCGCCGATATGGACCGGCATTTCCAAACTGATCATGCAGAAGACCGGCGCGCGTTTGGGCAATATGAATCCGCGTATCTATGCGCTCGCCAACGCGGGTCAGGCCGCCGCGGGGTTTCGCGACGTCACCACGGGGAACAACACTTATGGCTCCGTGACGGGATATTACGCCGGACCGGGGTTCGATTTGACGACGGGATGGGGCACGGTCGATATCAATACGTTCGTGACGGTATTTGCGAATCCTGCCTTGCCGGCTTCTCCGACACCGACTCCGACGGCAACTCCAACGCCGACGCCTACGGCCACGGCAACGCCGACTCCTACCCCGACACTGACACCGACTCCGACGCCAACTCCGCGGCCGACCCCGACGCCGAAGCCGACTAAAACGCCCAAGCCCACCAAGACACCGAAACCGACCAAGACGCCGAAGCCCACGAAGACCCCGAAACCAACCAAAACACCAAAGCCGAAACGCACGCCGAAGCCGAAAAAATGAAGGGTTGCGGACGTTGCAGGCGCCGACTTCGCCCCTGCTCTCTCCCCCTCACAAAACTGCAAAGAGTGTTACCTATGTTGCCGGTTCGCTCAGCCGATACGGCTTTCGTTGTCAGCCCGCAAGTGCCGTGTATTGCACGTTGGTGAGCTGCTCGGAAACTTCCCAGAGGCGTTTGGCGACGGCGGCATCGCGCGCGGCAGCGCTGCGCTTTACTTTGGTGGGATTTCCCCACAGTTCGGCGAGTCCGTTGGGCCCGATGTAGTCGTTCCCATGCAAGTCGGGCGATACCCCCGCGTAGAGAGTCGGCAACGCGCCCATCGCGGCGCTTTGCGCGAAGACGCGGTTGGCGATTTCGGTCAGAGATTCCATCATTGACGATCCCGCCATCCTCGGCCCGGCGGCCTGCAGATTGGTCGCCGCGTACCCCGGATGGCACGCGACGCTGATCAGCTTGGCGTGCGCCTTGTCGATTCTGCGTTGCAACTCGGAGCAGAAGAGCAGATTTGCGAGCTTGCTCTGTCCGTAGGCGTACCACTTGCGATAGCCATGCTCCCAGTTGAGATCATCGAAGCGAATTGCGCCCGCGCGATGCATTCCGCTGCTGACTGTCACCACGCGTGCGCTCTCCGTCGCCAGTAGCAGGTCGAGGAGCAGGCCGGTCAGCGCGAAATGGCCGAAGTGATTCGTACCCATCTGCATCTCGAAACCATTGGGCGTGCGCCGATAGGGGATAGCCATTACGCCAGCGTTGTTGCACAGCACGTCGAGCCGCTGATGCTGCTTGCGGAACGTGTCGGCGAAGGCGCGGACGGAAGCGAGGTTCGAAAGGTCGAGTTCCATCACCTCGACGGCGGCATCGGGATACGCGGATTTGATCTGCGCCGCGGCGGCGTTCGCCTTCTCAATACTGCGGCACGCGAGCACCACCGACGCATGCTTGCGCGCGAATTGGAGGGCGGCTTCATAGCCGATTCCGCTGTTGCCGCCGGTGACGACAATGGTCTTGCCGGACAGGTCGGGCAGATCGTCCGCCGTCCACGGTTTGCTGTTGGGCATCGGGGAGTCCTTATCGAAGGCGCGGGTTAGAGCCGCGTCATCATTGCTATACGCGGTTTCCCGGGCCGAGGCATCGGCATTAGCGTGTCTTTTCCTTGAGTAGGGCCGGCGGCTCGCCGGCCTGACACCGCAGTATCGCCGACCACCGTTTGGACTTAGCGACGGAGAAAATCTCTGGTGTGGAAGAGGGCGACTGACGGCTGGTTCTCAGATGGAACGGCTGGGGCGGGCGGGACGCCCGCCGCTACTCGGAGGAGAGCAGACAGCCTGAAAGCTTGTGGCTTCACGGCGGCGCCTGCGCGTCATTCGAACCCGACGGCGGTCAAATGCTGTACAGCGGTGATTTTGGTGCCGCCGCTGGTGACTTTGACCATGGAAAGTATCACCGGGTTTTTTAGCATGCCGCTGCTATCGACTACGCTGCTGGTGTTCGCAGATGGGGCGCCGCCGCTGCTGCCGCTGCATCCGGCTATCGTGACCGTCAGCGCGATCGTCGCGAGCGTGATCATGACTGCGCGCCGGCGCCGGCGGATGCTGAGCGGCATCAGCATCACGCCCAGCAGCATCATGCCGCCGCCGAGCGGACCAATCGGGGAACGGCCGCCGGCCAGAATTCCGGCATAGACGATTCGCGGCGCGATGGCCGAAATGCCGCCTGCGGTTGCCGCCGTGATCGCGAATGACACTGTCGCGCCCGCCGCGACTATGATCGGCGGATTGAAAGTCAGCGTGTTGCTGGCCGTAACCGGCGCGACGCTAGCAATCTGACTGCCTTCGGTAACTGTCAATGAAGCCAAAGCCGAAGGATTGCTCGCGGCAATAATGACAGAGCCGATCGCCTGCGTGCTGGACCTCATGTTGAGGTAGCTGAAAGAACCGCCGCTGACATCCTGTGCGATAGACGCCGAGACCGTCACGGGATTGGGCGCCGTGACTTTTCCGACGTGACCCGGCGCGGGCGTGGGAATGACGGATGCGGTGGCTGTCGGAGTTCCGGTCGGACTCGCGCCACCGCCGGTTGGAGTCGCGGTCGGGATCAGCGTGGCTGTCGGAGTTGCACTCGGGGTGGATGTGGCCGTCGGAGTTGCCGTCGCGCTGGCAGTTGCCGTAGCCGTTGGAGTCGCGGTGGGAGTTGCAGCCTGCGGAAACTGCAGGACGCGGTTGTTACCTTGATCGCCGACATAGAGCAGACTGCCGGAATCGAACGCGACCGCGGCGGGAGAACTCAGGCCGGTAGGCCCGGCGGCCGACACGTTATCGCTAAAATCGGTTCCGCTGGCACCCTGTCCATAGACCAGATTTGCAGTCACATTGGGCGTCGCCA
The DNA here is from genome assembly GCA_052146355.1 of Binataceae bacterium (SeqCode). Lineage (GTDB taxonomy): Bacteria > Desulfobacterota > Binatia > Binatales > Binataceae > JAFAHS01. Next base: position 5,895 of record JBKQNE010000193.1, read on the forward strand.
AATTTGCCAGCGGAGTGTTGTATTCAAGGACCCGGTTGTTCTCGCCATCGGTTACGTAGAGATTGCCGGAGACATCGACGGCGATGCCGTTCAAGACAAGGCCGAGTCCGGTAGCACTGGGAGCTGGGTTGCCGCCGGAACCGTCGCCGCAAACGTTGGTGGTGAAATTGCCGCCCTGTCCGAACACCACATCGGCGGTGGTGTTTGGAGATCCGGAATTAGCCAGCGGAGTGTTGTATTCCAGCACGCGGCAATTGCCCGGGATGGAGCTGTCGATGCCGCCATCACCCACGTATAGATTGCCCGCGCTGTCGAGGGCGATGCCTTGCGCGTAAGCGAGGCCGGTGGCGCTGGGATTTGGATCGCCGCCCTGGCCATCGCTGCAAACAGCGGTCGTGAAATCTCCACTCTGTCCGAATACGACATTCGCGCTCACATTTGGTGAGCCGTGATTCGCGAGCGGAGTGTTATACTCCAGCGCCCGGCAATTCGTGGTGTCTGTGACGTATAGATTGCCGGCGCTGTCGAAGGCGACACCCTGAGGACCGCAAAGCCCGGTCTGGGTAGTGGAGCAGCTCGTATCGGTAAAATCCGTTGCCGACGATTGCCCGATTACCAGGTTGGCGGACGGCCCGACGCACGGAAACGAGCTGCATCCCGCAAAGGGCGTATTGTATTCCAGCACGCGGTTGTCGTTCGTGTCGGCGATCCAAAGATTGCCGAGACTGTCCACCGTAATGCCCATCGGGCTGCACAAGCTGTCAGCGCCGATACCGCCCACGTCGCCGAGAGCGACGCCGCCGAAACAGTCTGTCGAGATGAAATCAGCCTGGCCCAGAACCAGATCGGCGGCCTGTCCGTTGTTGAGGCCGCTGATACTCCTCCATCCTAATACTCTGCTGTTCTTGGAGTCTGCGGCGTAAATGCGATTGGGCGTGACGCTGCGGTCGATTGCGACCAGAGGCCCGTTGAGCGTGGATGCGGTGGCGGCTCCCGTCTCGCTGGTGAAATTTCCTTGTCCCAAAACCGCGCTGGCGATGAAGGCGGGCGGCGGCGTGCCGCTGACGGCGGGCTTGAATTGCAGGATGCGGTTGCTGCCTTGATCCGCCACGTAGAGGTTGTCGGCGGAGTCCACGGCAATTCCATCCGGGTTACAAGTGGTGCTGGCGCTCGCAGGGCTCTGGATGCAGGACCGAGTAGTGAAATTGCTCCCAGACGTGCCTTGCCCATAAACCAGGTTGGCACTAACAGTGTTCGGCACAGTGGGAAACGGCGAACTCAACTCGAGTACGCGGTTGTTGTCGAAATCCGCGACGTAAAGATTGCCCTGAGTGTCGAAGGCAACGGCTACAGGTCCAAACATACCGCCTTGGGTGGCGTTGACGGGGTTGCCGGAGTTTCTGGTGGAACTGGTGTAGTTATTCGTCGCACCCTGGCCGAAGACCCGAGTCATCGAGACGTTCGGAGTCAGTGGACTGTCAAACTCCGCCACCCGATTGTTCGCGGTATCTGCGACGAACAGGTCGTTGCCGGAGTCGACGGCTACGCCGAGCGGACCATTAAACAGGACCTGACTGGTCCCTGAGGAGTTGGTGTTGAAGCTGCTGCCGCTGGAGCCCTGTCCGAACACCAGATTCGCGGTCACGTTGGGTGAAGCGGGAGTTGAAAGCGGAATGTTATATTCCAGGACCCGGTTGTTCCCCTGATCCGCGACGAAGAGATTATTACTACTGTCGAGAGCGACTCCGGCGGGCGAGTTGAGACCGGTCTGGCCCACGGCAGCGGCCGTCGTCGCAAAGCTGCCGCCCGAGGCGCCACCCCCCGCGCCTTGACCGAAGACCACGGTGGCCGCCAGCCCGATGCATGGCAACGAACTGCAGCTGGAGAAGGGCGTATTGTATTCCAGCACCCGGTTATTTCCCTGATCAGCGACGTAGACATTTCCGGCGCTGTCAACCGCAACGCCGTAGGGCGCGTTGAGGCCGGCGGCCCCTGCGGCGGAATTGATGCTGTAGAAGTCACTCTGGCCCAGGACCAGATCGGCGGGCGCGCCATTGGTGAAACTCGCGGAGTTATTCCAGGCCAGAACCCGGTTGGTACTTTGATCGGCTGCGTAGATGCGATTGGGAGTTACGCTTTTGTCGAGCCCAACTCCGAAGGGACCGGGCTGCCTGCCGCAGATACCAAAGGAACAGACGAAACCTCCAAAATCGGCCGGGTAATAGTAGCCATTGTTGGTGCTGAAGTTTGCCTGTCCCAGCACCAGGTCCGCAGAGACCACAGGCGGAGGACTGGCCTGGACGACCCTGCGCGCCAATTGCGAAATAGCCAGCGACGCCACCACGGCGACTGGAACGACTATAGCTGTGGTTTTGAATCGCCGGATGCCTTAACCCCTTGACGCTCCATTCTCCCTTCGGCTGGTAGCCATAATAGATAGCATTTTGGCGAACAAGGGCAGCTATCCTGGCAAGATCTCACGACTAAAGCGCCAAGACACCAAGCTAAGGGAATTCAATCTGTGAAATCGGCGTAATCTGCGGATTTCCTGAATGCTGCGACCTACCCTGCGGCCGGGTAGACGATTAGTTGGGTGCATCGGAACAGCGCGATAGTCTTTCCCGATTCCTTCGATGTGACCTTTGCGTCCCAGACTTGCGTGGTGCGGCCACCATGCACGAGGGTCGCCTCGCATTCGATGATTCCCTCGCGCGCGGTGCCGAGCAGGTTTGCCTTAAGTTCGATCGTGGTATGGCCGCTGGCGCCCGCCGGCAGGTTTTCGACCGTGCCCGATCCGCAGAGACTGTCGGCGAAGCTGACGATCACTCCAGCGTGAATGAAGCCGTTGGGCGCAAGCAAATCGGGGCGCACCGTTATTTGGGCCACGACTTTTCCGGGCTCGGTATGAGTGATCTCAATTCCAAGCTGTCCTATCCAGGTGTTCTTTTTCAAATCGTTGTGTTCGCGTGCCGTGGTCATTGATACTTCCTTAGTGCTCAGCGTTCATTTGCGATGCCGCAGAATTATGCATATGCAAAAGTCTCCCGAGGGAAAACAATCTTGAGCGCTCGGCGCAAAATTATTCTCGCGCTGCTGATAGCCTTTGGCGTGTTGTCGATATCGCATCTGGGCCCCGCATGGACGCATTCCGGATATCTTTATCGCTACTTCGTATGGGGCCCGCGTGGCTTCGGGCGCAAGGATCTCGATTGGCAACTGTTCCCTTTTCACACCATTGAAAATGCGCCGCCGGCTTTTCACTTTACGCTCGGCCCTCCGGGGCTGGTGCCCGCGACCGTGGAATATTACGAAGGCGACACTCTGAAACATGCCGTGCTGGAAGAATTGCTGCCTGCCACCGGGACGCACGCGTTCATCGTAATCAAGGATGACAAGCTCCTTTACGAAAAATACTTCAACGGCTACCAGCGCGACTCTATCTGCGTGTCGCGCTCGATGGCCAAATCGTTCACGTCGGCGCTGGTCGGACTCGCGATCCAGGACGGGTTCATCAAGAGCGTCGATGAGCCGATCACCAACTACCTGCCGGAGCTGAAGGGACCGGGGTTCGATGCGATCACGATCAAAAATCTGCTGACGATGGGATCGGGAACGCGGTTCCGGCCGCACGACTGGCCGTGGGACGAGCAGCCGCTCGCGTACTTTTATCCCGACCTTACCCATCTGATGCTCACCGGCCTGACGATTGTCCAACCACCTGGCACGACTTTCCTTTACAGTGACTACAACACGGAGATAGTGGGCCTGATCCTGAGGCGAGCGACGCATCGCAGCCTCAGCGACTACCTGCAGGAAAAAATCTGGAAACCGCTCGGGATGGAGTATCCGGCGACCTGGAGTATCGACAGCGATCGCGATGGGTTGGAGCTGGCGTTCGTGCTGATGAATGCGCGCGCGATCGACTTCGCGAAATTCGGCCGCCTGTACTTGAACGATGGCAATTGGAACGGTGCGCAGATTATTCCGAAACAATGGGTGACCGAATCGACGACCAGAGATCCGAACGACAACCGCCCGTGGGAGACCGACCCCGATTTTCACAAACACGGCGGGTACTACAAATATTTCTGGTGGGGCAGCACGCTGCCCAACGATGACTATACTTTCGAGGCGCGCGGCTTGTTCGGGCAATACATTTTCGTAGCACCCGCGAAGAAGGTGATAATCGTGCGGACCGCAAGCAAATGGGAAATCGATCCCGGCGATTGGCATCAAATCCTCGAATACATCGCAAAGCACACCGGCGAGACCGCCGCTCCGCCTAACTCTTGACTCCTTCCCCAGAATGCACGGGGGAAAACGTTGCCGAGAGAGACCGTTCAATCCCTAGGGCGTATAGAGAAAATCCCGTTCAAATCGAAAGGACGAGCAGGTGATGGAAATCCAGGCGCTGACCCCGATGCTACGAACATGGGATATGCACGCGACCGTCGAGTTCTATACCGCGATCCTCGGATTTGCATGCGACAGTCAAACCGAGGCTTGGGCGTCACTAAGTAGTTCGGTTCATAAGTTTGGCAACGTATGACATTAGGCGGCAGGACGGAGCAAGTTGGGGGCAGCGTCGATCTTTTTGACGAGTTGGTCGAGGTCGGCGCGGCTGAATTTCCACTCGAA
>JBKQNE010000194.1:0-27333 GCA_052146355.1 Binataceae bacterium (SeqCode)
CGCCGCCGGCGCGCCCGCAAACCCTCCGTCAGCGTCGCATCAACCGTGGCGCAGTCGCGGGATGAATCGAGGCAGCGAGCCGAAGACACCCGCATAGGTATTGCCCAGCGCGCGCTCTTCGGCGGGAATTCGGACCAGCATCAGAATCGCGTTGCCGATCGAAAATACGATCGCGCTGATCCATGCGCCGCCAATCATCGGCACAGCTAACATTTCGATCGCCACTGCTACGTAGTTCGGATGCCGCGCGAAGCGATACGGGCCGCGGGTCACGGGTTGCGCGCCCGGCAGCACGATGATGCGCGTGTTCCATCGGGGGCCTAACGTCGCGATGACCCAGTAGCGCAACGCCTGCGCGAGGATTTCCGCCACCACTGCGATCGATGCGATGGCGGGTGCGGCGCCGCGCCCGCGTATCAGGCGTTCGACACCGCAGGCGATGAGAAATGCCGTATGAAGGATGACCATCGCGCGATAGTGGCGCTGCCCGATCTCGATCGCGCCAGCCGCGATCGCGCGCTGTGCGTTACGCCGCGCGATGAAGAGTTCCAGAATGCGCTCTGCTCCGAGTGCGAGAAGGATGGTCAGGTAGGCTTCGAGCGAAATCACCATCCAAGCAGCACAATCTCGATCGAGAACCCGGGTCCCATGCCGATCATCAGGCCATACTCCCCAGGCTGTGCTACTTCGGCGCGCAGCAGATCTTCGAGGATGAACAGAACGGAAGCCGAGGAGAGATTTCCCATCTCGCCGAGGCTGCGCCACGAGCGGGCGAGCGCGCCCTCCGGCAGCGTCAAAGACCGCTCCAGCGATTCGAGCACCTTGGGGCCGCCGGTGTGCGCGATCCAGTGACGGATCGCGGTGCGTTCGAGCCCGTGGGCCGCTAGAAACGTGTCGACCTCGCCTTCGATGTTTTCGCCGATCAGGTTCGACAGGCGCGCAGAAAGCACGATCTTGAAACCGCCTTCGACGAGGTCCCATCCGAGAATGTCTTCAGTGCCGGGATAAAGAATGGAGCGGGTTGCGATCACGCGCGGCGATGCGGCGGTCGACGTCCGTGCTCCACCACCGATAACCGCGGCGGCGGCGCCGTCGCCGAACAGTCCCGATGCGATTATGTTCGCCACCGAGAGATCGTCCCGTTGCAGGGTCAGGGAGCACAGCTCAACCGACAACAACACCGCTACTTCATCGGGGAAGGCACGCACATAGTCGGTTGCCCGCGCCAGCCCAGCCGCGCCCGCCACGCATCCAAGGCCGAAAATAGGGGTGCGCTTGACGTTCTGCTTCATGCCCAGCGCGCTGATGATGCGGGTGTCGATGCTCGGAGTGGCGATTCCGGTTACCGTGACGAAAAACAGATGGTCGACATCGCTGGGCGAAAGCCCAGCGCGATCGAGCGCAGTTGAAACCGCGGATCTTCCAAGTTCGGGTGCGACGCGAATCCAGGCGTCGTTGGTGCTGGCAAAGGTATCCAGCGGTGGGTACTCGCTGATCGGCAGGGCCAGGTAGCGGCCCCTTATGCCCAGAGAATGCTGAATCTGGTCAAAGCGGCGAACGTCGGAATGCCGGCGAGACCACAATTCGCGCAGCGCCGCCGTCAGGAGGTCCTGATCGACGTAGTTGGTGGGCAATGCGCTGGCGGCACTTAGAATCGCTGGCGAGAGACTTTCGACTTGTGTCACTTGTACACCGGTTTGCGAGTAACGTTGGCGATCGGAGACTCGATGGGTATTCTATCCAATTTCGCAAGGCGTTGCAGGAGCCAGACCGATATGTTGACGCGGGTCGCCCACGCTTGCAATCGGATGACGGTAGACGCTTCGCGCGCATGTAGCAATCCGGCCGGTCGCTCTTGTTCGCCTGACTGCTTCGGATAAAATCGCTTCTCATCCTATGAACGCCCAGTATCGTAAGGAATTAATCGACATTTTGGCTCGCGAATCGTACGTCGAACGTCAGGTGACGCTCTCGTCCGGAAAGACCTCGGACTACTACCTTGACTGTCGTACAGCGATATTCCTGCCGCGAACGGCCTTTTTGGCGGGTGAACTGATGCTTGAACTCGTTGTCGCAGCCGGCGTGGCACAGATCGGCGGAATGGCCGTCGCCGCAATTCCCGTCATAGACGCGATTATCGGCGCCGCCTACCGGCATGGCGTCGAACTGCGCGGGTGTTTCGTTCGCAAAGAGACCAAAGCGCATGGAATGCAAAAACGCATCGAGGGCGCCTTCCGTCCGGGGCTTAAAACCGCCGTGCTGGACGATGCGATCACAACCGGAGGGTCGACTCTGGAGGCTCTGGCAGCGCTCCGGGATGCCGGCGCTGAAGTGACCAACTGTCTGGCGATGGTTGATCGAAACGAAGGCGGCAGGGAAGCCATGGCCAAGGCTGGCCTTCACTACAGCTTTGTCCTCGACGCCAGCGAAATTCAGGCCGCGGCGCGAGCACAGAAGTAGCGCTCCAGCGAAGGCTGCGTGCGCCGATGCGTCCCGCCCCAGGCGACAGCGAAAAGATTTCCGCCACGACGCGGCTGACCGCGATCTTCGGCGATCCCGTTGAGCATTCGCAATCGCCTTCAATGCACAACGCAGCGTATGCGGCTCTCGGGATGGATCGCCGATACGTCGCCTTTCATGTGACGCCGTCGCAGTTGGCCGCCGCACTTCGTGCCATTCCCGCCTTGGAGATCGCAGGCGTCAATCTCACTGTCCCGCACAAGGAACGCGCTCTGCGCGCGATGGATGAAGTCAGCGCTGAAGGACGGCTCCTCGGCGCGATCAACTGCGTGATCAATCGGGGCGGCAGTCTCATCGGCGACAACACCGATGCGCGAGGCCTCGAGCGCGACCTGCGCGCGCTGAAGTTGAAAATCGCGGGAGAAGCCGTGCTGGTGATCGGCGCCGGCGGCGCGGCCGCATCCGCCGCTCTCGCGATGATTCGCCTCAAGGTCGCGCGCGTGGTGATAGCCAACCGAACTCGCGCTCGTGCGGTGCGCCTGGTGCGAAGATTTTCGCAAACGTTCGCGCAACCAACAGGATTTGATACGGCGGGGTTGGATGCTCTGACCGATGCAACTCTGCTTGGGAATGTCGCCTGCGTGGTCAACGCCACATCAATGGGATTGACCACGCGCGACTTCGCACCACTTGATTATGCCGCCACGTCTCGCACCTGCTTTTTCTACGACCTGCTCTATGCGCGAAAGCAGACGGCTTTTCTGTCGGGAGCGATTCGCATAGACAGAAAACACGCCGATGGCTCCGGGATGCTGGTCGAGCAGGCCGAGCTGGCATTCAAGCTCTTTAACGGCGTCGCGGCGCCCAGGGGCGTGATGCGCCGGGCGCTGATGGACGCACTCGGGCGAGAATAGAACGTCAAATGAGGAGGCGATTTCGATGGCCGGGATTAACCATCTGATGCTGAACGTCAACCGATTTGACGACGCGGCGAAATTCTATTGCTGGCTGATGCCGAAAGTGGGTTATCCTCAAACAACCGATTACGGAGCTGGCGCCCCGAAGCGCGGCATGGGATGGTTCGGCGACATCGGCTCGGTCTGGATTCAGGAGGCCGAGCAGCCGTTTCGTGCGGACCTGTTCCATCGGCATCGCGTCGGACTTTGCGAAGTCGCTTTCCGCGCCGACAGTCGCGGGCAAGTCGATGAGCTCGCGCGCGAGATAGAAGCGCACGGCGGCAAAGTAACCGACGCGCCGCGTGAGTACGATTACGTTCCCGGCTACTACGCGGTGTTTTTCGCCGACCCCGACGGCCTCAAGCTGGAGGTGATGCATGTGCCGGGCTGATCCGGCGATGTAACGCGTCGAGCACCGCTAACGAGTCATGACTCCGCGCTCGCGCAGAAACTCCATGACCGGGGCCGGCGCCCGCTTGGACGATCCATCGAACGGCGGCTCGGGGTCGTATTCGATTTCGACCTGAATCGCCTGCGCGATGACGTCACCGGAGATGCGGCGCGCGAGGTAAAGCCCCATATCTATTCCGGACGCGACACCTGCCGCGGTTATCACTTTGCCCTGCTCCACCACCCGCTCAGAAGTCGGAATGGCGCCATAGTCGGCCAGTCGCGCCAATGACGCCCAGTGCGTCGTTGCCTTCAATCCTTTCAGGATTCCTGCCGCACCCAGCACCAGCGCGCCCGTGCAGACCGAGGTCGTCCACGTCGTCGTAGCATGGATTGAGCGTACCCAGTCGAGCATCGCCGGCTTCGCGCGCACCTGCTCTTCACCAAAGCCGCCGGGCACAACCAGAATGTCCGCGCTGGTGACTTCGGAGATCGCGCGGTCGGCATTTATTGCGAGCGACTTGGCGCTGGTGCGCTTGAGTCCGGCCGTCTCGCCCACGAACACCACTTCAGCACCGGGCAGGCGCTGCAGCACTTCGTACGGCCCGACTGCATCGAGAGCGGTAATTCCATCAAATATCAGAATTGCGATTTTCATCGACTCCTCCTGTCTGACGATTATGCACTAAGTTTCAAGTCGCGCCTGGTTTCGGCGGATTGAACGGAACGGAAGCGGTTTCGGTAAGTGCTGGGCGGAACGCGCAGCGCCCGGATGAACGCACGGCGCATCGATTCGCGGGTTCCGAATCCGCACGACGACGCGACCGCGTCTATGCCGTCGGCCGATTCCTCCAGACGGCGGCGCGCCGCTTCGACCCGCGCCAGCTCAACGAAGGTCGCCGGCGTTCTGCCGGTTTCGCGCAGGAATACGCGCGCGAAGTTGCGCGCACTCATCGCGGTGCGCCGCGCGAGCGCACTAACCGAAAGATCTGCGGACAAGTGATCGGCGATCCATGCCTGCACCTCGCGGATCGGCTCGCGGTCCGCGCTCTGCGCCGACAGCTGTACCGAGAATTGCGATTGACCGCCCGGCCGCCGCAGGAACATCACGAGTTCGCGCGCCACGCCGAGCGCGACTCGCCTGCCGTGGTCTTCCTCGAGCAGAGCGAGCGCCAAATCGATTCCCGCCGTCACGCCCGCCGAGGTGTAAACGCGGCCGTCGCGAACAAAGATCGGGTCAGTCTGCACTTTGACCGCAGGGAAGCGGCGCTGAAGGGCCTCGCAGGAACGCCAATGCGTCGTCGCGCAGCGGCCGTTCAGCAGGCCCGCTTCGGCGAGCAGAAAGGTCCCGGTGCATACCGAACACAGACGCCGGACACGCGGCGCCATCTTGCGCATCCACGCAATCAGCTTTTGATCCCGCATCGCCGCGAAAATGCCCAATCCCCCGGCAACCATCAGCGTGTCGACCGGCGTGCGAAGTTCGCCGATCGATTTTTCAACGACAAATTTGAGCCCGTTCGACATCGCAAGCGGGCCGCGCTCGGCCGCGACAAGGCAAATCTCGTACGCTGGCGTCGTCGCCAGCCCTTCGTCAATCAGCCATCGCGACGCGCGTGAAAAGACCTCCAGCGGCCCGGTGATGTCGAGTATCTGCGCGTCGGGAAAGGCGAGCATCACTACCCTTCGCGGCGCACCCGCAAGCGTGAGGCGGGAGATGCTCTTCACAGGCGAGCGTCGCTTTCGTTGCATGACGCCAAGGATCGCATCTCGCGGCGATGGCTGCAATCATATGTATGCCACGATTTCTGCCATCGTGGGCGCGAGAGCGGACGGCGCGGATCCGAGGCATCGCGCGCGATCGCGGTACGAACCGCTTTAGCCGAACATCTCTTTGAGTTTGTCGACGAAGCCTTTGGAGAGCGGATGGTTGACGGCCTTGCCGTCGAGCTTGGCGAATTCTTCCAGCAGCTCGCGCTGGCGGGAGGTAAGACTGCGCGGCGTTTCCACCACCACGCGAATCAATTGATCGCCGCGTCCGTAGCCGTGCAAATCGACGATGCCCTTGCCCTTCAGCCGCAACACTTTGCCGGACTGAGTGCCGGCGGGTACCTTGAGCTTGACCTTGCCTTCCAGCGTGGGCACATCGATCTCGCATCCGAGTGACGCCTGCGGAAAACTAATCGGCACTTCGATGACGACGTTGTTTTCCTGGCGGGCGAAGAGCTCGTGCTCCTTGACGTGGACGACGACGTACAGATCGCCCGCGGTTCCTCCGCCGTAGCCGGCCTCGCCCTCACCGCGCAGCTTGAGTCGCGAACCGTTGTCGACGCCGGGCGGAATGCGGACCGACAGCGACTCCTGCTTTCTGAGTCTGCCCTGTCCCTGGCATTTGGGGCACGGGTCGGAAATGATCATCCCCTCGCCGCGGCACTGGCTACAGGTAGTGGAGATCGAAAAGAAGCCTTGCTGCGTTCGGACCTGGCCGCTGCCCTTGCAGTTCGGACATTGGCGCGCGCCGGTAGTTCCTCCGCGCGCGCGGCTCCCATTACACGCGTCGCACTGGGTCAGTCGCTGAAAGCGGACGACCTTCTCGGTCCCGCGCGCCGCTTCCTCGAACTCGACTTCGAGGTCGTAGCGCAGATCGTCGCCGCGACGCGTGCGCGAGCGGGCGCGACCGCGGCCGGTGCCGAAAAAATCGCCAAAGATGTCGGAGAAGACTTCTTCGAAGCCTTGCGAGAAATCGAACCCGCCTGGACCCTGTCCCTGCGGTCCCTGGAATGCGCTGTGGCCGAAGCGATCGTACTGCGCGCGCCGATCGGCGTCGGACAGTATCTGGTACGCCTCGTTAAGTTCCTTGAACCGCTCCTCGGCTTCTTTGTTGCCGGGGTTGCGATCCGGATGAAACTGGATCGCCAGGCGGCGATACGCCTTCTTCAGTTCGTCTTCGGAAGCCCCGCGGCTTACGCCCAGAACCTCGTAGTAGTCGCGTTTAGTCGCGGAGGGCATTTGTAACGGAATCTTAAACGATACGTCAACTCGATTCCATTGCCCTCCTGCGTTAAGGCGCTTTTTTCACTTACAGGGCGGCGGATCCGGTTACTTTACTTCCTTGAAATCCGCGTCAACCACGTCTTCGCCTTGGCCGGACCCCTTTTTGCCGTCCGCGGCGCCATCCTGATGCGTCGAACCGCCCGCCGAGGCTTGCTCGCCCCCGTCGGCTCCCGGCTGAGTTTGCGCGCGGGTCTTGCTGTACATCGCCTCGGCCAGCTTGTGCGAAGCGCTGGACAGAGCCTCGGCCGCGCGATTCATCTCGTCGGGGTCCTTGGACTCGAGTTTCTTCTTGGCCTCGGCCAATGCATCCTCGATTCCTTTGCGCGATGCTTCGTCGAGTTGCGCGCCGTATTCGCTGAGCGTCTTCTCGGTCGTATAGACCAGGTTGTCCAGCTTGTTGCGCGCTTCGACTTCGAGCCGCCGCTTGTGATCGTCGGCCGCGTGCTGCTCCGCCTCGCGGACCATTTTCTTGATCTCGTCCTCGGATAGCCCCGAAGACGCAGTGATCTTGATCGACTGCTCTTTGTTGGTGCCCAGATCCTTCGCATGGACGTTCACGATACCGTTGGCGTCGATGTCGAAGGTGACCTCCACCTGCGGCAGGCCGCGAGGTGCGGGCGGAATTCCAATCAGGTCGAACTGACCGAGCAACTTGTTGTCGGCCGCCATTTCGCGCTCGCCCTGGAAGACCCGGATCGTAACCGCCGTCTGATTATCCTGGGCAGTCGAGAAGACCTGGCTCTTGCGCGTCGGGATGGTGGTGTTCTTGTCGATTAGCTTGGTGAACACGCCGCCCAGGGTTTCGATTCCTAGCGACAGCGGGGTCACGTCGAGCAACAGAACATCCTTGACTTCGCCTTTCAGCACGCCGGCCTGGATTGCCGCGCCAATCGCGACGACTTCATCGGGGTTGACGCCCTTGTGGCCTTCCTTGCCGAAAATCTTGCGCACGCGCTCCTGGACCGCGGGCATGCGGGTCATGCCGCCGACCAGCACGATTTCGTTGATATCGCTGGCTTTGAGAGCCGCATCGCGCAGCGCCGTCACGCATGGACCATCGAGCCGATCGAGCAGATCCGCGCACAGCGCTTCGAGTTTTGCGCGCGTCAGCTTGATATTCAGATGCTTGGGGCCCGACTGATCCGCCGTGACGAACGGCAGATTGATGTCGGTCTCCATGACGGTCGAGAGTTCGCACTTGGCTTTCTCTGCCGCTTCCTTGAGCCGCTGCAGCGCCATCCGATCCTTGCGCAGATCGATTCCCTGATCGCGCTTGAACTCATCGGCCAGGTAGTCGATTACGCGCTGGTCGAAGTCCTCGCCGCCGAGGAACGTATCGCCGTTGGTCGCCTTGACCTCGAACACGCCTTCGCCCAGTTCGAGAATCGAAATGTCGAACGTGCCGCCGCCAAGATCGAATACCGCGATCTTCTCGTCCTTCTTCTTGTCCAGACCATAAGCCAGCGATGCCGCGGTGGGCTCATTGATGATGCGCAGAACGTTGAGCCCCGCGATTCGGCCGGCATCTTTGGTCGCCTGCCGCTGGCTGTCGTTGAAGTACGCCGGGACCGTGATTACCGCCTCGGTAACCTTCTCGCCGAGATAGTCTTCGGCCGTCTGCTTCATCTTCTGCAGAACGAACGCCGAGATCTCAGCCGGGCTGTAGCGCTTGTCGCGAATTTCGACCCACGCCGCGCCGTCCTCGTGCTTGACGACTTTGTAGGGCAGCACCTTGGATGCCTTCTGGACTTCGGGGTCGTCGTACCGCCGGCCCATCAGGCGCTTGATCGCAAATACTGTGTTGGTCGGATTCGTGATCGCCTGACGGCGGGCAATCTGCCCTACCAGGCGCTCGCCGGAATCCGTGAATGCAACAACCGATGGTGTCGTGCGGCTGCCTTCGGAGTTGGCGATAACTACCGGATCGCCCCCTTCCATCACCGCTACGCAACTGTTGGTAGTTCCGAGGTCAATGCCAATTACTTTTGCCATTTTTGTCTATCGAGGACCCCTAAAAGTTCCGCAGTCCCCACCTTGAATAGGTAACCACGATCTAATTGTTTTCAACGTCCGACGAGTCAGATTCGCTATTATTTCGCTCACCGGCGGCGCCTTTGGCCACGGTCACCCGAGCTGGCCTCAAAATCCGCTCGCCAATCTGGTACCCGCGATGAGACTCCTCGATGACCGTATTGGGCCGATGCGCCGAGCCGGTCACGTAATCGATCGCTTCGTGCCGGGTTGGGTCGAAGGGCTGGCCTATCGACTGAATCGGCGTGACACTCTGCGACTTCAGGAAATCATGAAGCGACCGGAGCACCATCTCGACGCCCTGGATTATCTGGCCATCGCTGCCGGCGGCGCGAGCGGCTCCGACCGCGCGCTCCAGGTTGTCGACGATCGGCAGCAAATCCCGGAGCAGCTCTTCCTTCTGAATCCGAACGCTCTCTTCGCTTTGCTGCCGGATGCGCTTGCGAGCGTTTTCGCCGTCCGCAAGCGAACGCAGATACTTGTCCTTCAACTCGGCGATCTCTTTGTCTTTCTCGGCGAGCTTTGCTTCCAGCGCCTCTTGTCCAGCGCCCAGAGAAGTTTCGTCGCTCGCCGGGTCGGGCGAATGCGCCTCGCCCTCTTCCTTGTGAAGGTGATGCTTGCTCATGCTGTTAAACGTTACGTCGGCCTTTAACGTAAGCACGATTTCCAGTCGCGCCAGTGGCGACCCTGAAACGAGGTTTGGAAAACGTATTTGAGGAACGGAAAAGCGTGCCCGGCCGTCAGTGTTCGAGCAACCGGGAAAGGGCCTTGGCCGTGTAATTGACGAGTGGAATCACCCGGTCATAGTCCATCCGGACCGGCCCTACTACTGCCAGGCTTCCAACCGGTTTTGAACCAGTTGCATACGATGCTGCAATCACGCTCAGGCCCGCCAGGCGCCCGTCGTAATTCTCGGACCCTATCGAGACCATCAGCCCGTTCTGCTTTAGCGTGCGTTCGAGCAGATCCAGCAGGGCCGATTTGTCGTCGAGCGCGCGCAGCAGTTCGCGGATGCGCTCGGGATCGGCAAATTCCGGTTGGTCCAGTGCCTTGATGCTGCCCTCGACATAGAGTTCCGTGCGGCCCGCATATTCGGCAACGGCGCCGCCCAGCGCGAGCGCATCGTGCATGAACTGATCGTACACGGCACGCTCCTCTTTCAAGCGCTGCTCAATCCATCGCCGCGCCTCGTCTAGAGAGCGGCCTGCAAGCGATTCGTTCAGGTAGCGGGCCATGCGATCGAGTTCGTCCTGTTTAAGGTCCCGATCGGTTTCCACCAGCCGGTTCTGAACCGTGCCTGCGGTTGCTACGAAGACCGCGAGCACCTGGCGTTCGCGCAGCCGTACGAAATTAACCCGCTCGACCATCATGGCTTGCAGCCGCGGCGCCATCACGAGCGCGGCCTGGCCGGTAAGAAGCGCAAGGAATCGCGGCGCGTCGCGCATCACGTCGCCGAGGTCGCGCAGGCCGCTGGAGTAGTGAAGCTCGATCTGCGCCCGATCTTCGAAACCGATGCGCGGCGAGACGAGGTGATCAACGTAGTATCGGTAAGCCTTGTCGGTCGGCACACGCCCTGCCGAAGTGTGCGGCTGCTGAAGGAACCCGGCGTCTTCCAGCTCCGCCATCATGCTCCGCACCATCGCGGATCGCACGCCGAGCGAATGATGCGCAACCACCTGCTGCGAGCCGACCGGCTCCGCAGTCGCGATAAATTCCTGCACGGTGGCCAGCAAGAGCGCATGGCGCCGCGCGGAAAGGGGGGTGGTTTCGACGTTCATTCCGATAGGCCAACTAACTCCATTACAACACTGTTACTGCACCACGGATACATTCAAGTCCAAACCCGATGCAATGGCAGCGGGGCAGAAGGTCGGATAATCTTGCACAAGGACGATGGCGAACCGAACCAAAGCAGTCAAACCGCGGCGTCTCTACGTCCCTTCCGTGCCGCGCAATACCTCGTGGGTGGAAAGCGACAGCTACGATCGCCGCGCGTGGTCCGAAATCCTGGCCGACGCTCCCTCAATCGGTGAGATGATCGACGCGGGCGGCAGGCTGGTGCCGCACTTCGATGCGCTCCTCGCCGACTTCTTTCTGGCACTGTTCAAATACAACCTGGTCTGGCAGAAGTCCGACGTCGTGCGGCAATCGGCCGCGCTGAATCGCACGATTCTCGAAGAGATCCTCCCCTCGCCCGCTTTCGAAGCCCTCAAGAGCCGCACTCTTCTCGAAGAGGACAAAGCCGCGATAGCGGCTCTGGTGCTGGGCGAGCGCGCGCTGGAGATGATTCGATCGGAAAAATTGGTCAATCGACGCGAGATGGTCGATCTTTGGGACCTGGAGCATCAGGAACAGGACCTCGAGAGCCGCGCGGAGACATTAAAAGGCGCTCAGGAGATGAGCGATCAAAACGCCGCCGATCCGGAGGCGAGCGCCGAGGCGAAAAAGAAGATGGCCGAAATGACCGAGGCTGCCCTCCGCGCGGCCCAGGTCTCAGAGGCGCGGCTCAACCAGAAAGCGCGGCAAATCCAAAGCGACCTGAAACACGGCGACCGCACTGACCTGAAGCGGATGCAAATCAAGGCCGCCGAACTCGCCGCCGATATCGACCGCGCCGCCGAGGACAGTCAGGCTTTCAGCCGCGAATTCGGCCAGGGCGGCCGGATGAATGCCGGACAGCGCCTGGAATTGGGGCGGCATTTAGCGCGCAGCCGCAAGCTCGGAGAGCTGGCGCGGCTGGTCGGATGGATGAAGCAGGATGCGCGCGCGCTCCGGCGCAAGACGCTCGATCGGGGCGTCGCCGAAGCTTACGACATCGAGCGCGGCGCGGACCTGGGCAGGATGATCCCGTCTGAATTAGTCGCAATGCATCATCCGGTACTCGTGCGCGACTTTCGCCGCCGTCTGCTGGAAGGCGAGGTCCTCCAATATCGCCTCCGCGAGGACGAGCAAAAGGGCAAGGGCCCGATGGTCGTGTGCATCGACGTAAGCTCCTCGATGCAGGGTGACAAGGAATTGTGGGCGAAGGCTGTCGGCCTGACCCTGATGGATATCGCACGGCGGCAACGGCGCCTGTTTCGCGCGGTGCTGTTCGCGTCCGGGGAAGGAAGCCTGCGCGTGCTCGATCTGAATCGCGAGCGGCGCTACGAGCCCGAACTGCGCAAAGTGATCGAGATGGCGGAATATTTTCCCGGCGGCGGCACTGACTTTCAGCAGCCGATCGATGCGGCCGTGGCGCTGCTTGAGGATCGCAAGCTCAAGCGCGGCGATATCGTGATGATCACCGACGGGGAATGCCAGGTGGCGCCCGAATGGCTCGCGCATCTCCGCGAGCGCAAGGATGAGTTGCAGTTCACCATCTTCGGTGTGCTGGTCGATGTGGGCTCCGTCGATACTTCGTCGATCGCGCAGTTCGCCGACAAGGTGACATCAGTAAAGAAGCTGACGGCAGAATCATCGCGCGAAATTTTTCTTGCAGTGTGAGGCCGCGATGACCGAAGGCGCGAGACGGTCGTAGAAGGCAAGGCATGCCGCGTGTCGATGCGGTAGAATTCGGCTATGGTCATCCTCAAGCCCATAGATCGCTCCAACTACCGCGCGATGTGGCGGCTGCAGCTCAAGCCCGAGCAGCAGACCTTCGTGTCACCGCCGGCGTGGTCGATGGCGCGATGCAGCGTCAAGGCGCTCGGCGATGAGTACGATCATCGGCCGCATCTCATCTATGCCGGCGAGGAGGCGGTCGGCTATTCGACGATCGTCTGCAATCCCGACAGCGACGAGGAATACTGGATCGATGACATCATGATCGATGCGCGCCAGCAGGGCCGCGGTTTCGGACGCAAAGCGGTCGTCGAAACTATCGCGATGATTCTGCGTCACTACGCGCGATGCCGCGCCGTGCAATTGACGTGCTTTCGCGCGAACACGGTCGCGGCCGCCCTTTACATGAGTCTGGGTTTCGCCGCGACCGGCACGGTCGAGCCGATATTCGGCGAGCCGAACTACAAGCTCATCGCGCCTGCTCTGGACAAGTTCCGCTGAGGGTGCGAAGCACCACGTCTTTCCACGAGAACGAGAGAAGGCAAAAGAAAAGGGCCGGCGGTAAGCCGGCCCTTTTCGTCAGGCCGTCAGTAAACCGCGCGTCGTTACGCCGCGGATGCCATCTGCATTACGCCCAGCTGGTTGTACCAGGGCTCGGTCCGGTCGTTGATCAAGTTGAGCTGGCGCAGGCACGGAATAATCGTGTCGACGAACAGGAACGAGTTGAACTGATTTTCCATGTCCGATTCGGCCTTCGCCCACTCCGGGTTACGGTGCATCTCTTCCTCGATGTCTTTCATCGAGATGCCGACTTCCTCGAACACCATGCTTCCCGACAGAAACCCGTCCTTCGGCTGGCCGTCGACGATCTTCGTCACCATCATGTCGCACGCGGTGAAGGCAAAGTCCTCGAGGTCCTTCTTGTCCTTGCCGTTAAGCTTGCGCACGGCTTCGCGCAACGCGAGCATCCCGAAGCCGACGTGGCGCGACTCGTCCTTCATGATGTATTCGAGCAGGTCCTTCAGCAGCGGGTCCTTGGTCTCGCGCTGCATGAAGCGAAAAGCTGCCAGCGCCAGGCCCTCCGCGACGATCTGCATGCCGACGTACTTGGGCTCCCATCGATCGTGTTCGATCACCGCGCACAAAAGCCGGTTCAGCGTCGGATCGATCGGATAAATCTTGTCGAGCTTGGTGATGTACTTGCGGAAGCCTTCGACGTGGCGCGCCTCGTCCATCACCTGCGCGGCCGCGCACATTTTCGCATCGAGGTCGGGCGCCGCTTCGACGAGCTGCCCGCACACCATCAGCGCGCCCTGCTCGCCGTGCAGGAATTGCGAAAGCCGCCACGCCGCAAACTTGCGCATCAGGGCTTCCTTGTTCTCCGTGCTGAGCGACCGGTACAGCTCTGTCTGGAACATCGGCATCATCGACATGTCGATGACTTCGCGCTCGATGGGACGGTCCCAGTTGAGAGTTGTCGATACGTTCCATTGGTCGCGTTTGGCGTTCTCGTACAGACGGTCCATCTGCGGGAACAGCACGTCATAGTTCCAGTGGAAGACGTTGTTGAGGGGAGTTTTGACTTCGGTGCGCTCGTTGAACATCGACTCGTAAACCTCCGGGATTAATGCGCATCGGGACGAGCTGCGCGTTCGAGCCCGCCCAATGCAAAATTGATCGTAGTTTCCTTGACCTCAGCGAGGGGAAGATTGTCGCGCTCCAGCAGCCAGGTGATCGCCTGCGAAAGCATCCCAATCGTGAGATGTGCCACCGCATCGGCCTGCGATCCAATCGCCGGTGCGAGGTCGTCACGAAGATCGTTGATGAAAATCTCGTGCACCCGGACCATCAGGTCCAGGAACGCGGGACCATGACCAAAGACAATTCGGAAAGATTCGGGCGCCACGGCAGCCGCATCGAGAATCGTGCTGATCGTGATCCGCAGCTTCTCGGCGGGACTTTCGACGCCGCTTTTCGCTTGAATCAGGTCCTCGCGCAACTGGCCGGCGCCGTAGTTGATCAGCTCGATGAAGATTTCGTTCTTGGTCTTGAAATGAAGATAGAAAGTGCCGAGCCCGACGTCAGCTTCCGTCGCAATGTCGGCAATTCTCGTGTTGTGATAGCCCTTGCGCGCGATTACTCGCTCAGCGGCTTCGAGTAGATCGATCCTGGTCTTTTCGCGCCGTCGCTCGAAGCGATTCGACTCTCCAAGATTTCGCGCTAGAGCACCCATCAACTGAATCTGTACTCGATCGTGAATGGTGAGTCAATTCCGATCTCAGGCTCATAACTGAAGCCATATTCAGTATTGAGTACAACGTTGGGGATGTATTTGCATCTTAAATCATGCTTTGAGTTGAATCGTTATGGCGACGGAATCTGCGAAAAACGTGTCAGCCGCTAAGGTTGCGGCCCACCGCCGGAACCTTGATTTCCGGAGTCCTGGTTTCCGGAGTCTGGACTCCCCGAATCCGGATTAGCGGAGTTGTCCTGTCCCGTAGTGTCGTCGGGCACGACTTCTTCTGGCAATATGACGGGTTGAGAGAAGTCCGGCGGCAGGTTGCAGCACACTACATAGCTGGATCCGGCGCGGGGCTGGGCGGCAAAGGCTTGAAGCGAGCCGTCTGCGAGTACTTTGACGGCCTGGAAGCTCTGAACTCCCGAAGACCGTTCGATCGTGATGACATAAAAGGAGCCGCGGTCGAGCGGCTCGGGCGGTCCCTCATCGGGAAGCAGTTGCGAGAAGTGCGCGGGTACTTTGCCGTATTCGAGTTGCTTGATCTCCCATCCGGAACTGCCGATGTCGGTGATTCGGCCGGCCAGGCTGCGATCCGCCCTGAATTCCCAGACCGGGACGCCGCCGTCGAAGCGAATCAGCGAAGCGCTGCGGCCCGATTTGCTTTGCGCATTTCCGATAACGTCGGCGCCGAAATACTTGGTTACTGTCGCACGCTCAAGCGAATCGTTGGGACGGCTGTAGTTTATATCGACGGTGGCGGTCGGCGGCGGGAGCGGTTCCCCGGTGCCAGCGTCGGCCGCGTCTTCATCTCCGGTGTCCGCCGTGTCGGCCTTCTTCTTGAAGAAGCATCCCGAGGCGGCAAGCGAGAAGGCGAGCACCAGCGCCAGCGCGATGCTCCATCCGGCATGCCACCATGGCTGCGAATCCGCGGACAGAATCCCGCGCCGTCGATCATTCATCGGCAATCGCCGCGGCGTCGCGGGCACAGTCGTTTTTCATCGGTGTTTCGATCGAGTAGTCTCTGCGGCCTGTGGCCAGCCTGGATTCGAGCGAGAAAATTGGATTCAAGCCGCTTCTAATTTATGCGCAGGGACAAGCGGGGCTCAACCTGTGCGCCACACTTCTGGGCCTGCACCTTCTATATTTCCAGGTGGGGCGCTGTGCGCCGGATGAGGGTCGCCGGAATCAACACGAACATTTGCAAGCATCTGACTGGCCCTCACCTATACACGAAAAATCCCGAATCAGCGCTCATTCGCTATACCATAGGCGGTCTATTTGATCTCCGGAATGAAGTCCGGGAAGTCCTTCGATGGTTTCATTTTCCACGCTGGCTTGCGCTTTTGCAGAAACGCCGTCACTCCTTCGTGGGCGTCGGGTTGCTTGCCCGTCCACTGGAATGCTTTGTGGTCGGCGGCCTCGGCTTTTCCCATGTCGTCCTCGCCGAGCAATCCCCATATCAGGCGCTTGGTAATCGCGACCGAAACCGGCGCCGTGTTCTGCGCAATATCATTGGCCATCTCGCGCACCTTTCCCATGAACTCCGCATCGGGCCAGACGTGACTGACGATTCCGAACTCGAGCGCCTCGCGCGCGTTGATTATCTTTCCCGTCATCAGCAACTCGTTCGCTCTCGCCAAGCCGATTTGTCGCGCCACCGTCCATAAGCTCAGCGCTTCGGGAATGACCCCGCGGCGAACGAATACGAATCCCATCCGTGCGCTCTCCGCTGCCACGCGGATATCCCATTGCATCGGCAGCGTGATGCCGACACCGACCGCGGGTCCGTTGATCGCGCCGATAACCGGCTTCTTCATGTTCCACGGTCTGATAGCCGGGCGGACGGGGGCCTCGCCGCGCTCGCGCCGTTTGTCGTAGTTGAAGGTGTCGCCGCCCGTCGCCGAAAGATCCGCGCCCGCACAAAACGCGCGCCCCGCTCCGGTCACGACCACGACACGAACGTCGTCGTTGGCATCGAGATCGGCAAATGCCTGCGACAGTTCAGCGCCCATCGCCGCGTTGTATGCGTTCAGCTTTTCGGGACGGTTGAGAGTGATCGTCGCGACGCCGTCTTTGATGTCCACCAAAATTGCTGAATATGTCATGGGATTCGTTCCTCTTCTGAAGTCTTCGACCTCTTATAGCGCCGGCGAATGCGCAACGGAAAGCGACTATCCTGGCCGAATGGTGTTCCCTATATTCGAAATCGCACCGCGTCGCTGAGTGCTTCGACTCGCGCATTTTCCGATGAAAAGTAAACGGCCCAAAGGTTCGGCCTTCATCTTCACGGCGAACCGAAGCCCATCTCAGAATAGGCGTTAGAGGCGCGCCGTGATCAAAACGCAGGGCCTCACGCACATCAACCTGTTGGTCGCCGATGTCCACCGGGCAAAAGGCTTTTATGAGAAAGTGTTCGGCTTGCAGGAGATGTACTGGGACGGTCCCGGCATGGTCTTTCTGAGGCCGCCCGGCACCCAGGACACGATCACGCTTCAGCAAAGCCCCGATGCGGCTCGCGGAGCAGGCCACATCGACCATTTCGGTTTTCGTCTGGCCGACCGCGGCCAACTGGACCGCGCGATTGAGGAAGTGATCGCAGCGGGCGGCGCGCTCGTAAAGCGCGGAGAGCACCAGCCCGGAAGACCCTACGCCTATGTCACCGACCCCGACGGGCATGTGATCGAACTGTAGCGGCGTTCGTCGACCGAATAATTTCCCAATAGAACGATTCACGCGACCATCTTACAGATTCGGGCAGTCAACTCTGTTGATACGCAAATTCGGACACTCCACACGCTCGGGCTATTTGCTGAAATCGATCGGCTGGCTGCACGCATCGCCGCCGGCATTGTAGTCGTAGACCAGCCTGCCACCGTAGTCCGCGCCCTTGGCGAGCACGGCGCACATCGCGATGAGCCCGGCAACGAAAACCCATCGGGCGCGCTCGGGCATCGGCCGCGCCATCAGAGCCCACAGCGTCAGCACGTCGACCGCGACGCAGACGGCGATCATCACGTGCTCATGATGCTCGAGCAGCGCATCGCGCACCGACGGCGCGACCATCACGCCGCTCCCCGCATACAGGCCCGAGGCGGCAGACAGCGCCGCACCGAGTGCGCCGAGCATGAGCATCCAGAACGCGGCCCATTTCAGCGAATCGCGCTTGAGGATGGCGGCGAGGAAATAAAGGAGCGCGGCGCCCGGCAGAAACGCGATCGGGAAGTGCACCAGCAGCGGATGGATATTCTGCAGGTGATCCGCGCCCGGAAACAGCCGCTCAATCACGCGCTTACTTCACCGATTCGGTGGTGAGGAAATTAACTCCTCCCTTGCTGTATTCCTTGCCGGTGACGGTGACTTGATCTTCCATCTTCGCGATCACGTCGTCGGAGAACATCTGATTGTTCGCGGCCGGCAGCAGGACGTAGATATTGCCGGTGCCGTTCTCGACCAGCGAAATCGGCGCGCCTTTCTTGACGCAGTTGGTCGCGCAGACCTTATGACTCGGTCCCTTGGCGCCCATCGAGCTGTAGCAGAAGCTGTCTTCGAGCGTACCGGTGACAGACTTGTCGCCCGGCTGATCAGCAGCGACGAGGACGCCTGCAACTCCCGCACAAAGGACCAATCCCAGACCCGCGATCACAAGTTTCTTCATGATTAGTCTCCAGCCTCCGGAAATTGGTTGATATGTTCAGCCGGACTGCGCGCTTGCGCAGCCTCGGTGCTAGCGGCGTGCGGAGCGTGCCTCGACGGGAGAGTCGACGTTGCTGCCGAACAGCTCGCGCCATCGCGCCCGCTTGCGTGCGTTGCGCGACCGCCCGCCCATCCTCGCCAGATGGCGCTGCAGAACTTCTTTCAGCTCCTCGTTGAGGCGCTCGATTTCGATCTCCTCGGGCATCTTCGGGCGGGGCTGTCCATCAGTCATCCCGCCGCGGCGGCGTCCGTAGAGCTGCTGAAGCCGAAGTTCAGCTTTCGCCATCATCGCCTTGTACTTGTAATCAAGCCGCCCCAGGTCGTCGGCGAGGCTCGCCAGCGCGACGTAGCGCCGGCGCATCCGCCACCATTCAAACAGCGTGACGACCATCACGCCGAACATCAGCAGCGCAGCCACGGTCGCGGACAACGCGGTCGCATGCCACCACGGAAGCAATCGCAAACTCGACGTGAGCGACTGGTTGTCGGAAGTCAGGTCCTGGACCTTATCGCGCAGACCGCTGAGTTCGCGCTCATCGGCATCAACCTTCTGCTCGGCGCTTTGGGCCTGAGCACTCAGCGAGTTCACTTGCGCCTGAAGACCGTTGACCTGTGCGATAAAAGGATTCGGCACCTTGAGCTCGTCGCCGGCCATCAATTCGTCATCGGGATGCAGGCGGTTGATGCGCGCCAGTTCGTCCGCGGTCAGCCCGAACATCTGCGCGATAGAACCGATCGAGTCTCCAGGCCGAATGGTGTACGGAATCGTCGTGCGAGGACGCGGCGGCGGTTTCGGCACCGCTTCCGCAGTAGTCGACGGGGAAGTCGCGGCAACCGGCGGCCAGGGCGCGGCAGCGCGCGGCGCCGCCGGCATCGGAGCTTCCGGAGAACTCACTACTGATGAAGGGGGACTACCGGAAGGAGGAACATCGGTCTCGGAGAGATCACTTGTTTGTGCAAGGCAGGGAACCGCCACAGCGATCGCAAACGCGACCGCCAGCGACAGCATGGACACTTTGGCGTTGAACACTCGCGGGGTCACTTGAGCAAACACCCGGTCGTCTCTCAGTCAGCCTATTCTATTACATTCGGGAAGCAAATGCTGTTGAAAGTAATCATCGCTGATCAGGTTCCGTCGGATACATCGCGGCATACGCGGCCCCAACTACGCCTCCGGTCGGTCCGAGGGCCGCGCGGACGACGCGAGCTTCGGCGGCAACGGCGGAAAAAGCACGAGCTTTGACCTCAGCAACCATCGTTCGGCGCATGAATTTAAGCGCACCGGCCACGCCACCGCCCAATACAACTAGTTCAGGATTGAAGATGTTAAGGAATGACGAAATCGCGATTCCGAGGTATCGGCCGGCTAGTTGAAACGTCTCGAGGGCAATCCTGTCGCCCGCCGCGGCCGCAGCGGTGAGCCTTCGAACGCTGAAGTTTCCGTGCTCATCGAGGTAGCGCGCTGGCACGCGCCGCCCCAGCCGGCGCGCGATAATCTCGCGCATCCCGGAAGAGGACGCATACGTCTCCAGACATCCGTGCGCGCCGCAATCGCAAAGGGCACCATCGGGGTCGACGATCACATGGCCCAACTCACCCGCCATGCCGCTCAGCCCATGCACGATCTTTCCGTCGACGATTAGTCCGCCGCCGACTCCGGTTCCGAGCGTCAGCAACACCACGTTGCGCCGCCCGCGTGCGACGCCGCGCCAGAACTCGCCCAGTGCCCACGCGTTCGCATCGTTCTCGACCACGACGCGGCGGCCGAGCGCGGCTTCGAGACGCTGCTTCAGCGGAAAGGCGCGCCAGGCTGCCACGTGCGGCGCAGCCATCACGGTGCCGGTGAACACATTCAAGGGCCCCGGCACTGCGACACCGATCGCGCGCGGCCCTCCCCAGCCGCGGTCGCGCGCAGCGTGCTCGAGTGCACGCACCTGGGCAGCGATATTCTCCGCCACTACCGACGCGGGAGAATCGGCATTCGAGGCGGCGTGCCGGAGCATCAGCACTTTGCCCTGCGGCGAAACCGCCGCGGTACGGATATTGGTGCCGCCCATATCGAGACCGATGATGTAGCGCGATCTCACAGGCCGCCTTCGAATCTCATCAGTGTGAGAAATTCGCGATTGCCCTTGGCGCCCTCGATGGGCGAGTCGATCGATCCTGCGGCGTGAAGTCCCGATTCCGAGGCGAAGTCGAGTATCGCCGCGAGCGCACTCTGCCGCAGCGCTTCATCACGCACGATGCCGCCCTTGCCGACCTTGCCTTTCCCGACTTCGAACTGCGGTTTCACGAGCGCGATAATTTCTGTTTTTGGCGCGGCGAGCGCAAGCACCGCGGGCAGCACCAGCCGCAGCGAAATGAAGCTGGTATCGATGGTGATCAGATCGGGCCGATACGGCAGATGCTCCCTGCGCACGAGCCGAATATTGGTGCGATCGCGTACGATGACGCGCGCGTCGGTGCGCAGGCGATCCACGAGTTGGCCGTAACCGACATCGAGGGCGATCACGTGTGCGGCGCCGCGCTTGAGCAGAACATCGGTGAATCCGCCGGTCGATGCGCCCACGTCGAGAGCGCGGCGGCCTTCGACTACGACACCGAAGTGGTCGAGCGCCGCGATCAACTTATAGGCACCGCGGCTTGCATATTCGGGATCGGATCCGACGATCGCGATGACGGTTTCAGCCGAGACGCGAAGATCGGGTTTGTCGGCCGGGCGTGAATTCACGCGCACGCGCCCGGCCATGATGAGGCGGCGCGCCGTCTCGCGGCTTTCAGCGAGTCCGCGCCGCGCCATCTCGGCATCGAGCCGCGGTCGCATCAGCGTGTGTCCTCGCGCGCGATCCGCACGCGGCGATCAGAAAGGATCGTCGTCCTCGTCCCGGTTCGAGCGGGGTTTCGCACCCAATTCGTCGTCGAGCGATGAAGTTTCGAGCCGCCCTTCGGTGTCGCGCGTCAACAGCTCGACCTTGCGTTCGACTTCGTCGAGCTTCTGGTTCAGCGATTTAACCAGCGCCACGCCGCGCTCGAAGGCACCGATGGATTCCTCCAGCGTCAACTCGCCTGAATCGATTTGATTCACGATCGCTTCGAGGTCTTTGACCTCGTCTTCGAACTTTCTGCCTTTGGGCGCCATTGCAGTCTATGTCTCGCGCGCCGTGGTGCGGGCGCGCAGTCTCCCCTTCATCAGCCTAATCTGAAGCTCGTCGCCAACTCCAACCGTGGACGCATCGACGATGATCCGCGAGTCTCGCGCGTCGGTCACCACGGCGTAGCCGCGCTCGAAAACGCGCAGGGGAGAGAGCGAATCGAGGCGAGCCGCCAACTCCGCGAGCCGATGACGCCGGTCCATCGCGCTCGAAACGGCCCCAGCGCGAAGACGATTGCCGAGCTGGGCCACCTCGACCGATCGCTCGCGCGCGAGCATTCCAACCTTGCGCGCCATCGAGAGCGCGAGCCGGGCGACGCGATGGCGCAGTTCGCGAACGTCAGCATCGGGCGCGCGCAGCCGCAGCGTCAATTCGCGCATCAGGCGGCGCGCCGTTGCCGTTCGCTCCAGGAGCGCTTCGCGCAGCGCATCCTGAAGATCGGAAAGGTCCTGGCGGGCGCGCCGGACCACCGCTGCGGGATGTTTCAGGCGCGAGGCGAGATCGTCGATCGTCTCGCGCCAGGCAGACAGTTCCCGATCCATTCCCGTGGCGAGGGCGGCTCCCGCCGCCGCAATCTGCTCGCGAAGCTCCGCCATGCTCGGCACGACCATCTGCGCTGCGGCAGTCGGGGTGGGCGCGCGAACGTCGGCGACGAAGTCGGCGATCGTGTAGTCGATTTCGTGGCCGACCGCCGAAATTATCGGAATCGCGGATCGGAAAATCGCACGGGCGACAATCTCTTCGTTGAACGCCCACAAGTCTTCAAGCGAACCGCCGCCGCGGCCGACGATAATCACCTCGGCGCGGCGGTCTTCGTTCAGGTCCGCTATCGCCTCGGCGATTTCGTAAGCGGCACCATCGCCCTGCACCCTCGCAGGCCGAACGATCAGATGGATGTTGGGAAACCGATCGAGCATCACACGCACGATGTCGCGGAGACCCGCCCCCGCGCGCGCCGTCACGACGCCAACCGTGCGCGGCAGAAATGGAATGGCCCGCTTGCGGGCGCGATCGAACAGCCCTTCGGCCGCAAGGCGCTTCTTGAGCTGCTCGAAAGCAATCTGAAGCGCGCCGATTCCGCGCGGTTCGATTTCATCGGCGACCACCTGGAGCGCGCCGCGCGCTTCGAATACGTTCACCCGCCCGTGCACCATCAGCGCCATGCCGTCTTCGACCCGAAAACCGAGCCGCTGATAGTCGCTGCGGAACATCACGACGCTTACCGAGCTGCGATCGTCTTTGAGGGTGAAGTAAAAATGGCCGGAGGCGGGCACGCGCGCGTTGGAAACTTCGCCCGCGACCCAGAAGTCGTCGAGATTGCTTTCCAGCGTCTCGCTGACGATCCGGACGAGCCGCGTGACGCTGAGCGCTTCGACCGCCGCCGCGCCGAACCTGATGACGAGCTGCTCGTCCATGGTTGTGCAACTTACCATAAGTAGTGGCACAGCGAACGAACGCCCGCATCGGAACCCAAGAATCGACCTAACCCCTAACCCCTTCCCGCCTGCCCTCCGCAAGGCTTCTGGAGGCGGGCACGGGAAGGGGGATCAGAAAGCATCTTCTGAAGTGGCACGGGCTGGAAGATCGTTTTTGTCACGCTTGAACCTTGGCGTCAGGCCGGCGGGACGCCGGCCCTTCGGCGAGCTAGCAGCTTTTCGATTACGCCGATGCCGAGCGGTTCTTTGAAACGCATCGTGCCGAGACACGGAACGTCCGTCATGCGCGCGAGCGAAGCGGCATTGCTGAGAGCCGCAGGACTGCTGGCGGGCTCGACGTCGTTGAGAATCCAACCTGCCATCCGCAAACCTTTACTCGCCGCGTAGCGGAAGGTGAGCATGGCAGCATTGAGGCATCCGAGACGATTGGCGATCACGATGATGAGTTCCAAACCCAGCTTGGCTGCGAGATCGGCAAAATCGGCTTGCCAGGTTAGCGGAACGGCGAGGCCGCCGGCGCCCTCGACGAGCACGATATCGCTGGCGGCGGAAATCTCCTCAAAGCAGGTTGCTATACGGCCCAAATCAGGCGGCGGTAGAGAATCCGTCTGCGCGGCGGCGGCGGGTGCGAGGGGAGTGCGGTAGCGATGTGGGCAAATCAGTTCGAGCGACAGCTAGCATCCGGAGGCCAGCGCCAGCGCGCGCGCATCAGCAGGATCGAGAGCGCCGTCGCGCTCAGCGCATCCGGTCTCCGCGGGTATCATGACGCCGACGCGCAGACCGCGCGCGCGAAACGCGAACCCGAGCGCGCATCCGACAGTGCTCTTGCCGACACCACTATCAGTGCCCGTGATTAGAAAGTTCGTGCTCATCGCTCAAAGCGCGCGCCGCTTCGGTGACTTCGCGAATCGGAGCATAATTGGACGACATTTTGGAGGCGATAGCGATGGTTCAAATCGGCAATCATCTGAAAATGAACATTCCGCTCGAGCTTCGCGAGCGCACGCGCGACTTCTACGCCGGGCTGCTCAAGTGCAAGCCGATGGCGAGTCCCAGCGCCAATATGGACCTCTATGAATTCGAGGGCGGCTTTGTGCTGGGACTGTTCTTCGGGACCGCCGCCGAAACGCTTTCTGAGTCGGAGCATCTGCGGGCCACGTGGATGGAACTGAAAGTAGACGACACGGCGGCATGGAAGGCGCGTTTGATTGCATTCGGCGTGCGGGAAGTGGCGTATCCCGATGCCATGCGTTTTTTCTTCCAGGCGCCGGGAGGCCAGGTCTTTCGGCTCGCGCCGCTCGACGGTGGTATTTAAGTCCGGCGGCAGACAGGCGCGCATGATTAAATTTTAGGCGAACCCAAAATTGTGTAGGAAAATAAGGGATAAATTGGGTTCGTTTTGTAAAAAAATTTTTCGGGAGGCCACGGGTTCGGAAGAAACGGAATCCGCCGATTTCGCAGATTGCAGGCAGATTTCAGAGCGTTTAACCACCAAAGGATGAAGGTCGGAGAAGCAGAATCCGCCGATTTCGCAGATTGCCGGGCAGATTCGGCTCTTAACCACAAAGGCAGGCACCAAAGTCAGAGAAGCGGAATCCGCAGATTTCACAGATTGCCAGACAGATTCGGAGCGTTTAACCATCAGGGCACTATGACACTGGGTCAACTCTGAGGGTCCGGCTGGTCAATCGGGGGAGCGGGGGTGAGGTTGAGGTCGACGACGGCGGGCGCGGGTACATTCTGGCCGGCGCGGGCGGCCTGGAGGCGTTGCAGTTCGTGGAGGGTTTGGAGGAGAGACCGGGAGAGGACAGCTTCGTGGCGGCCGAGGTTCACAAGCGTAGCGGACGCGGCCGTGAACGCATCGATGACCTGAGAGGAAATATCTTGCAACTCCTCAGTCTCATCACGGAGTCGCCGTTGCGCCGAGACGTAGGCGATCTCGTCGGTTACCCGCAACAGCCTGCGGGCTTCGAACAATTTCACGTCGTCTGAGGCTTGTAACTTGTCGACTTCGCGGGCGATCTGCCGCGCCCGGATCTCGTGATAGCTGCGGTGGCAAAGACCGGCCTCGATGATGGGAACCCGGCGCAGCCGCCAGGCATGGGAGACGATGCGATCCGCAAGCATCGCCTCGAGAGCGCCGTGGGGAGCCAGACTGGCCAGAAGGCCCGCGCGGAAAGAGTCGTAGGCGTAGGGTTTCTCGTCGGGCATCGCGAGGTCGCGCCCGGACAAGCCGTGTTTGCAGGCATTGGCCGAGGCGCGCTCTTTACCGGCAGGGGTGCGCGGGCCGGTACTCTTTTGGGCATTAAGCTGGTTGGCGGCGATCTGCTTGTCCGTGCTCATGGACAAAAACGTACCTGCTGCGGAATTACACATCAACTTTCAGGCTGTGGACGGTGTCGAAGAATGTGGATGGGCGATAAAAGCGCCGCGCCGGCGGGGCTTTTTTGAGATCGCAGGCAGTGTGGACGAGACATCTCACTGTGGATTGTCAGAAAAGCAGAATCCGCGGATTGCGTAGATTGCAGGCAGATTCGGACGGACTTAACCACCAAGGCACCTATTCGGCAGGGCTCTGGGCAGACTCTGATTCCGCAGATTCCACCGGTCTATTTCTGGCAGCCCCTTCGTGTCATTTCGAACCGAAGCCCCAAGGGTCCGGTTGCCGGAGTGAGAAATCCCGGATCATCTTAGGCTCTGGTCCGTGCAGACCATGCGTTGCGGTGGCAGCAAGACTGCAGCTAACGTTTCTCAACCGCTGGTCGTTCTGATTTTCCGTCTGCGGATGTCACAAAAGGGGATTGTCAATGCCGATAAGACGAACAGTGCAGAGCTTGAGAGTTAACCAAAACGTCAGGTGTCAGAGTGTATATCCTGATCCAGAAGAGCCGCACACCGATTGTCCGGCTCGTCACTCGGCTCGCTGGAAGGGTGACACCGTAGCGTTTACTCTCACAAAGGAACAAGCGATAAATCTCGCCAGAGTGCTTCTAGTTGGCAGCCAAGAGTGGAACTCGATGGCGGTCACCGCGTTTCGAAGCCAAAAGCGAAAGTCGGATGGCACCTACCCAGTAACGGTGACGAGCATCAGTCGCCAGGCCGAGCCGCAAGTCTCCGGGCGCAAAGCGTCTATTTGGCGAGACGAGATTTGATCTCTGAAGGTGAAATGCAGCCGATCCTTCGCCTAACGTCCGCGATCGGAAATCCGCAGAATGTGCTCGGTCTGGGTCTGCGACGCTGAGCCTCCCGTGGTAGTCGCGACGCCGAATTTTGTTCGACATGGCGATGGGCACTGGAAATTCTCCAGTAAACTCACATCAGTCATGGATTTACTTATTGAGTCGTTTCTCCACCCATCTCCATTTCTTGTAAGCGATTTCCATGCTTCGCTTATAGGCGGCGTTGGAGCGCAGAAAGCTGAGGTTTCCCTGCGCGACGCGTGGCGCATATGTCTTATCCGCAACCAGATCGCTAACGATGAACCTGCATCGGGTCGTGGCGAGCGTGGAGAGCCAGTCGGTGTATTGCGCTTCGAGACTCAGACTCCGGCCGAATTCGTCGGCTCGTTCTTCAATCTTCGGATCGTTCAATATTCCCTGAGAGAGCAGTGCCCACAGCAGGTTGCGCGCGCGATTTACGTACGCGTATTTGTTTGCCCCCTTATCGACGATGTCGTTTACGAGTCGGCGCAGCCGAAATTGCGCCTTGTAGCACAGAACAATTTTACGGGCGTCTGCCTTAAGGCGATTCTGACCAAATACTTGGTCGTAGATCCTGTCGTCCTCAAAGACCTCCCTGAACCTAGATAGCTTATCAATCTCGCCATCGGAAATTAGGAACGTTCGAGTCAGTTGTGGAAGCTGAATAGCTTTGAATTCGGAGATGCCTTGCTCTTCGAGATCTTCGTCACTGAGCTGAGCGAACGTATTCTCCTGGCGCTCATAATAGATGCCGAGCTCCTCTGCAAATTTATCCTGGAGCTCGAGTTGGATCATGTCGTTGGCGTGCAGGTTCCAGGGCTCAACAGGGTTCTGCCGGTTATTGTTGATTGTGACGGCCGTGACGAACTCGGGCGTGGCATTGGTAATGATGCGGCACATCACATTGAGACCTTCCAAAGCCGACCGTCTTTCAATGAACCGAGCATTTCCCTCATTCGTCTCGAGAAAAAGACCAAACGTAGTGACCGTCTGGGCACCGTTCAGTAGCCTCGGTTCCGTTATCCTAAACTGCCCGTCGCTGTTTTCGAGGGACTCGGAGTAATTGTCAAATGTTGTGGATCGGCCGGTCATGATCAGGCGGCTTCCCTAGGTTGACTGTCAGGTGAGTGAGTAAAGGTTTTCAGTCGATCCTCGCCGACTCCATCGACGAACTTCAGGCCG
>JBKQNE010000195.1:0-5762 GCA_052146355.1 Binataceae bacterium (SeqCode)
ACTCCGCGCAATCTCGACAAGCAGACGCGAGCACTTCTTACGTCGGTCGGCCGCCAACCAGCGGATTGACCACCGTGAGCTCGGCGAAACGGCTCAAGTCTCGGTCCGCCGACCGGAGCTCGCGAACGCGGCCCCATCGCTCGCGGCGGTTCAGGTCTTCGACGATACGGTGGGAGGCAACTTGCAGTGTCAGGGCAACTCTTCGATCACGGGAGGCGGAGACACAGCCCGGCAAACGCAGGATCAATGCGCGGGTTTTGAGCTAGCGGCCTATTGCTGATATCACTTCGCTCACAGATGGAGCTTCCCGCACCTGCGATTCGATTGAGGGTGCGTCGATACGCCGGGTTGCGGTCACTGTGCGACCAAAATCAACCCTAGGGTCGATGCGGCGCGATTGAGGACGCCGTCGGAGCATGCAAATACGACCCGGGACCGGGTTTCACGGTACAGGCGGTCGGCGGTCGCCAGGTGAATCGCGTCGTAAGCACGAAGTACCAGTCGACCAATAGTAGAGGGCTGGAACGCGCAAATCTGCTCCATGAACAGCGCTGCATGGATGTCGCGCAGCTCGACCATGACCGCATCGGCGAACGTTGTGCCCGGCAGCAGTCCGGCGGCCCTCATTTCACCCTGGCCCATTGCCAGCCACTCGACCGATACGTTGGGTGGCGCGCGCGAGCTTAATCAGAATCTCGCTGCGCGGAGGAAATACTTGACGTGCGTATTGCTGGAGGGTTGACTCCGGAACCCCGAGGCCTTGGCGAGCCAGTAGCGGCTGCCAAACTCTCTGAGCCGCAGCGCGAAGCGAACCGCGAAGGACCGCTGTTTTGCCCTGTCCCGATTACGACGTACTTCGTCACTGATATACGTTCCGTTGTATATGTAATGACGTATGAGCAGTCTTCGAGCCTTCGTTGAGGACCAATCTGTCATTCCAATATGTCCCCATCACGCGGCCTTGAATGAACGCACGCGAATTTCATCCGCCCGTTTGCGAGCCTGCCAGAGGTCATAGGCCATTTGCATTCCTAGCCACATCTCCGGGCTGGAGCCAAAAGCCTTTGAAAGACGGATCGCCATTTCGACCGAGACGCCGGCCTTTTCATTGACGAGGTCCGAAAGCGCCTGCCGCGTGACACCCAATGCTTTTGCGGACTGAGTCACGGAAAGATTTAACGGTTCGAGGCACTGCCGCCGGACAATGCCCCCTGGATGCGGTGGATTGTGCATAGCCATAAATTTCACCTTTCTAGTGATAGTCGACATAATCTACATCGACGGCGTGCCCGTTCTCGAAGCGAAAGGTCACTCGCCAACTCCCGGACACGGATACAGCATAGTGGCCTTTCAAGTCTCCCCTTAACGAATGGAGCCGAAAGCCGGACAGGTCCATATCCTGCGCGGTTCGGCTCCGGTCCAGCGCCGCGAGAACATGGCGCAGCTTCTGGATATGTTCCGGCGCCACACGCTAGGCCGTTCATCCATCTTAAGTGCTTTAAGGCCGCGATGTTTGAAGGACCTGATCACCTCTCAATTCTGTAGTGTGTCGCTTGTCAATCTTCGTCTTCATGCTGAACAGCGTGCGGCAGGCCTTCGGCCTACAAGCCGGAACTTTGGAAGCCGCGACCGCCGGCCGCTTCCGTTCCCGAATAGAATCTCTCCAACTTCGGCCTTTGAGACACCCCCCTCGGACGTTGGCAGCCATAAGGCGAACATTTTTGTTTACAAAACGCGCAAGCGATGGTAGCACCTAATTAGGTGCTACGTTCAAAACGAGGGGGACCGCAGCTATGCTCGACATCACGAAGGACATTCAATCTCTGACAACTTTCCGCCGGAACTCGGGAGAATTCATCAAGGAGATGAAGAAGAGCAAGCGCCCTGTGGTTCTAACTGTGAACGGTAAAGCCGAGGCCGTGGTGCAAGACGCGGAATCCTATCAGCGCTTGCTCGACACCGCCGCCCGCGCCGACGTTTACGAAGCCATCCGGCAGGGCGCGGACGACATCGCCCACGGCCGGACGCGGCCCGCCCGCAAGGCGTTCAGCGAATTGCGCCGGCGCCATGGCGTATCTCGTTGAATTGACGCTCCGCGCCGAGCGGGATCTCGATTACCTCTATCAGCGAATTTCGGCGGAAGATTCGGCGCAAGCGGCGCGCTGGTTCAACGGGCTCGAAGATGCGATTTATACCCTTGAACGGTTGCCGCGCCGCTGCCCTGCGGCTCCCGAGAGCAAAAAGGCCAAGCGACAGTTGCGGCTTTGCTCTATGGCGCGAAACGCGACGTGTATCGGGTCATTTTCGAAATCGACGAATCGCGTAAGGCGGTCCGGGTCTTGACGATCAGGCATGCGGCTATGGACGAGTTCATGAGCGGCGTGTGAAGGGGACATTGGGCTCAACGTTGCCGTCGGCGTTGCTGAATGCGGATACCGGGAATATCAAACGCTTGCCGGGGTGATGGAAGCGGTAGACACAGGGGACTTAAAATCCCATGGACCGAAAGGACGGAGAGGATGACGGCTGAATCTCGGCGGCCGGCGCTGGTTTTGGCTGGGGACGATCAGGATCGATGATCGTCAAGCGCTTGCACCATAAAGGCATCTTCTTGGAGATGGTCTGGAAGGTCGAAGCGAACGCTGACGGCGGATTGTTTGCGTGCTGCGCCATCTGCTCGACAATACGCTCGGCGACAACGGCCTCAGCGCCGGTGTGGAAGAGATATCGTGTAACTCCTGAAACCAACCGATCAACGGCACCGGAGACATCTGCGGAAGTCGCACCAACACGAATCAACTGAAGCATCGTTTTCAGATCTTCGGAAATTCCCTCGCTCAACGAACGCGCCTCGCTCCGGCTTATTGAGAGGATACGCACGAATTTTCCTCGTAGCTCTTCGGGGCGCGACCGAGGCTCTTCCCGCCTTGGTAGAGCCGCAAGAGTTTTACGATCCTGCTCGACTGGACCAGGCCCCGGATCTCGCTTTGCCCCTTGAAGCCCTCGAATTTGCGCGCGTTCGCTTGCTTCTCTAAGCCTCGCAAGGTCTCGACTTGGTTCATAGTTCACTCCTAGCTTCGATTGGAGTTTTGGCCAAGTAAACGCTCTTCCTACGGACGAACCGGCGAACCATCGTGAACTGGCTTTCAACTTAAAGCTGACACCTGAGATGTTGCCGGGGACTTTCGAGTGCGCGACTACTGCGGCGCCTGCCGATTCGACTCGTTCAACGAACTCGGACATCGTGGGCTTGCCACTTGCAGCTGCAGCGAGAATACGCTGCAGCTGCAGTCGTTCGTTCTCGCCCATGGCGATCTCAGCGCGACTGAGAGCGCGGCGATTGCAAAACCGGGAATCCGGTACCTGGGTGAGGTGATATTCCCGTTCGAGATCGCGCACCACTCGCTCACCACGCCGGAAATCCCAGCTGTCTGGAACCACTGATCTATCGGGTAGTACTCGACAGGCTACGAGGTGAACATGGGCGTGACCCCTGTCGCGGTGTCGAACCACGATCCAGGCGCCATTGGCGAAGCCCATACGAAGTGCATACTTAGCTGCAATCTCCGCGAGTTTTGCGTTAGTCAAAAGAGGGTCATCTCCAGGAGGAAAGCTCAATGAAACGTGCAAACACGCGCGACCCAGCGCGGGTCTGAGCCTCTGCAGCGCCTCCATCTCATGCGCGATTTCGCGCGGAATCCCACCCGCGCAGGTACTCGCTAAAAGAATTGGTCGGTGCTTTTTGTCCAGTACGTACTTGACGCATTTGCGTAAACCCGCAGTCTTATTTATTTTTTCGATCATAACCTAACAATGCCAGTCTCACGTTTGCGACTTCGTCAGATAGCGATCCGAACTGTATTCGATCAAATTCCCTGAACGATCTATCAGCCAAGAGCTCTTCCAGTTGGGCTTGGAGCGAGCCTAATTTGCTCCACATCTGTACATTTAGCGCGGGTGTCGCCGCGCGCACCTGTCGCTGTGTGATAAAAATTCGCGCAACCTCCGCTGGACGCAACCCAGCGTCGGCCGCTCTTTGCTTCAGCCCTGCGAATTCCTCGACCGAAAGTCGAATCGTAAATGGACGGCGGGGCTGGCTGGTAGGGTGCTTGCGTGAATGGGTCGGCATATCAAGCACCTGGGCAAGCGCAGTGCCGACCGCGAATGACCGACCAGAACCGTGCGCCGAACAACTCGGCAGCCGACGCACTCAGTTTTAGGTCCAGCCGCTTCGGTGGGCGTTCAGTTTTTTTGTCGAATCGCTCTAGATAGGGAGCCTATCCGGCGCTTAGCCGCCCGGGCGGTTCTGGGTCTGGTGAGCCGCCCCCGGCACTGGCGGAGGTTCTCGCGGCTTTACTGGCGCGCCGAGGACGCCGAGAACGTGGTGTCCGAACGACGCGAACGACGCGTTGCTGCGTATGGCGTCCGGCGAGGTTGGATCGGAGATTGGATCGCAGCACCGCACCGCCCGAGGGCTTACGCGGTGGGCGGAGGGCGCTAATCACCTCGCGCTGAACCTTGGTCCGGCGAACACGCTCCCGAGGAGGAATCGGATTGAGTCCCATGTTCCACCTTGAGAAGGCTTCCAGCTTCGCCAATGAAGGCGGCGTGGACCGGCGAGTCCAGCGCAGGTTCCACCAAGACAAAGCTGCAAGCCTTCTGCCGAAAATGCGGTGGAAGCAGAGACTAATGCCCAAGGCGATCAGAATCTGTAGGCAAAAACTCACAGTAATATAAATCTACCAGAAAAGTGGGGACTCGCTCAAGAAAGTCTCTCCAAGGGTCAAGTTCTTACTCAGTGACCCGCTCACCGATTCCCCGTGGTGCATAATTAGACCCGGCAGACGGTGCATAAAGCCGCGAGAACCTTAGCAGTTCGACCTGGTCCGGGTGGTAGGCGCTCCTTAACGAGTGCGAGGCGGGGTTTCCTGCGACGGCTGCGGTTTCTCGTGGGCGTTGCCGCCTGTGCAAATGAGTGTGTTTTGCCGGCCAGAACCAGTGATGGCCTTCAGCTCGTCGGAGGCAGTGCTGCAGTGAAGAGTCCTATGTGGAAGTTGGTTGCTTAGCGCCAAGAGAACCGGTGGAACTTGTTCCGCAGGCCACTGGGTGTGCGATGCCCTAGTCGCGACCATTTTGCCAACTCGCCAAGCAGAAAGCCCTGCGGACGACGGATGGGTTTTTTCATTCCCATCGGAATCGTTGCTCAAGTTTTCCTGTCCGGCCTCCGCGAATTCGACCATGGGCGACATGTTGCGCGAAACGAGTTGCGAAATCCGGAAATTCTGGCCGGTGAAAACCGTTGCGACGTATTCAGCAGGCTTTTGATCACCGAGTCTCTGGATCGGCGAACGAATAAACGCCGCTCTTTGACCGCCATTCCTTCGGCGTCGTAGCGCGCTCGATCGCATTCGCACTAACGAAGATGTTGCGGCGCCGAAACGCCTTCGGACTTTCCTCTCGCAGTATAGGTTCCAGAAGAGCCCCTACTGAATCGGGAAATACGGCTGTCTGAGAAACCGCCACGAAGCCTCGGTCCACTGAGGTATAGGAAGCCCTGCCAATCCCGCGAGATGTTCCACTACCCCAGCGAGATAAGCATCGTGAACCACGTTTCCGTCGAAAGTGGTGCGTCAATCGAGCTATTACCGAAAGTTGTGGATCGATGACGGCATGAAAAAGGCGGCGTACCCTTGCGCGTAGGCAACGCGAACCCCGGTGGGAGCCGGGTGGAAGGAGGACGCCACCGATGCTGAAGGTAGTCG
>JBKQNE010000196.1:0-4541 GCA_052146355.1 Binataceae bacterium (SeqCode)
AGAACCATGAAACTTCTCACCACAGAGTCACAGAGACACAGAGAAATCGAAAACCAGCAAGACCCCCGAACGGCTGCGATCATTGGCGCTGCGATCGAAGTGCATCATCAGTTGGGGCCGGGACTGCTCGAATCCGCCTATGAACAGTGCCTGTGCCATGAACTGCACCTTCGCGGACTGCCATTCAAATGCCAAGTCGATCTTCCTGTCTCATACAAAGGTCTGAAGCTCGACTGCGGATACAAGATCGACGTAGTCGTGAATGATGAAGTAATCGTCGAACTTAAATCCGTCGAAAGAATCCTGCCAGTCCACGAAGCCCAACTCCTGACATACCTGAAACTGTCAGGAAAAAAAGTCGGATTACTAATCAACTTCAACAGCTCATTACTAACGCAAGGCATCATACGAAGAGTCCTATAAAGGTTTTCTCTGTGTCTCTGTGACTCTGTGGTGAACGATTTTAAAAAGGAAACTATGACAACAACGCTAGCCACTCCCGCCCTTTCCGGCAAGGAAATTGTCGAACTTTCCCGCAAGCACACGCTGTACGAGTGGTCCGCACAGTCGAAAGTCGATCCCATTCCCGTCGCCCGCGCCAAGGGGATTTACTTCTACACACCAGAAGGCAAGCGCTTCATCGACTTCAATAGCCAACTCATGTCCGTCAACATCGGACACGGCGACGAGCGCGTCATTCGGGCCATCAGCGAACAAGCGGCTACCCTCTGTTATGCGAACCCGTTCATGGCGACAGAAGTTCGCGCGCGACTCGGTGCCAAGCTCGCCGAGATTA
Source organism: Binataceae bacterium (SeqCode) (assembly GCA_052146355.1). Classification (GTDB taxonomy): domain Bacteria; phylum Desulfobacterota; class Binatia; order Binatales; family Binataceae; genus JAFAHS01. The sequence goes on from JBKQNE010000196.1 coordinate 797, forward strand.
CTCCGGGTGACATCGACACGTTCTTCTTCACCAACGGCGGTGCCGACGCCAACGAGAACGCCATCAAGATCGCGCGCTTCTTCACCGGACGCCACAAGATCGTCGCTCGCTATCGCTCCTATCACGGTGCGACTGCGGGCGCGATCAGCCTTACCGGCGATCCCCGCAGATGGGCCGCTGAGCCCGGCATTCCGGGTGTGGTGCATGTGCTCGATCCTTATCATGGCATCGAGCGCGGATGGGAGTCGGCCGAATCGTCGCTGGCCATGATTGAGGAGACCATTCAGCTCGAAGGCCCGCACACGATCGCTGCATTCATTCTCGAGCCGGTGACCGGAACCAACGGCGTTCTCGTTCCTCCTGATGGATATCTCGAAGGCGTACGCAAGATCTGCGACAAGTACGGCATCCTGATGATCGCCGATGAAGTGATGTCTGGCTTCGGACGAACCGGCGCGTGGTTTGCCGTCGATCACTGGAAGATTGTTCCCGATTTGCTTTGCATGGCCAAGGGATTGACTTCGAGCTATCTTCCTCTCGGCGCGGTCGGCATGCGGCATCACATCGCGCAGCATTTTCAGGACAAAGTTTTCTACGGAGGGCTGACTTATAACAGCCATCCGATGGGATGTGCGGCAGCTCTGGCCACGATCCGCGTGTGCGAAGAAGACGGGCTGATCGACAATGCGAAAAAAATCGGCGCGATCATGAAAGCGTTGTTATCGGAGTTGCAGGCGAAGCATTCTTCGATAGGCGCCGTGCGCTCGATCGGATTGTTCGGCATCGTCGAACTAGTTCGCAACCGCAAGACGCGCAAGCCGATGGCTCCCTTCAATGGCACGTCCGAGGAGATGGCGGCGCTGGGACGCTTCTTCCGCGAGCAAGGCCTCTACACCTTCGTTCGCTGGAACACTTTCTTCACCAATCCTCCGCTCTGCATCAATGAGCAGCAGATGCGTGAGGCGTTCGAGATCATCGACCGCGGGCTGGAGATTACGGATAAGGCCGTGGTCGATTAGTCGGTGCCTACGGGAGTACCGAGGAGCATCTCGCGGATCAGGTTTCGGAGAACCATACTACTGGTAGTTTATGGGATGGGGGAGGGTTGGGGATGTCACGGGGCTGGCGTGGAAGGCTGAGGAAAAAGGTATCTGTTGAGCCATCGCGTCAGTACCGCTCGGTCAAATTGTCCGGCCTTCATACCTATGCCATGTTGCGCCAAAAATGCTGCCACCATCTGCCCGTCCATACCGGTTACCCCGCTGCGTTCCAAGAGTCGCCATGTTGCTGAGCTTAGCCGTCCGGTGGTGATCAGCATGTAAAAGACGGGGTCGCAGACTCTAATGGCTAGGTCCGGGTACTTCGCTTCTCCTGTGCTGAATGCTTTCCCCCTTGCTAGTTCGACTGCGCCGACTAGATCTCGGATCTCAAACGTTGAAATCGCATTCGCCTTATAGTGCTTTGCTTGTCCTATCATCCAGACATTCATCTGGCGCTCTAGTCCCGCTGTCATGTGGGCCGGAGTGATGAATTTCTCCAACCGCAGCTTTCCAAAGAAGTCTATGCCTTCATCTGCTGAGTATCTCGTCAGGGTCGGACTGTCTACCCCCAGCTCAGCTAGGATTCCTGCGCACATCGCCTCGAAGTGACGTGGGGTCAGGGCGGACAGCGCTGCAACGTACGAGCTATGCTGCGCCGCACGACTCTTAACCAGCGTTACGTCGGGAGGATCGTGAGGCTCCGCGAAGGCTGCGCCTTGCACCATGTATTCAGAAGAAGTGTTAAAGGCGAAAAGCGAGTGCCTCCCGAGCTCTCTACTTTCCCTCAGTTCGCGGCGCAGTTCCGAGAGAAAGCGACCCTCCCATCCCTCAGCTCTTTCGCGGGCCTCATTTGGGTCGCGGAACCAGGACTGCGATATGCATATCTCAGCGAGCCACTCCGCGGCCGGCCGCGGGGACGCGGAAATCTCCATTTCCTCCGCGAGGATGCGGGCGGCGTGAAGTGGTCCAGGTTTCATTTCTTCGTCAGAGTCTGGTGGCTGGTGAGCAGTTCATCGGCGGCATCCCTAAGTTTTTTTATCTCCGCGAGGTCTTCTTTTTTTAGGGCCTTCAGTTCGGGCACTCCGATTCGTCCGAGAGCGTCGACGGCGGCTGTGACTTGCCTTTTCCAACTCTTGCGGAGTTCCGGCCCTTTCGCAATTGCTAATGCGTCTGCGATCGACCTCGATGGATCAAGTAGCGCAGTTTTCGCCTCTTCGCTCTCTAGGATGAGCCGCAGGTCGCGCACGTCGGCGTAGGTTGTGATCTTCGGCTTTGATGCATCGGTCTCCTCCGACTCCTCGGGCGTAATTAGTCGGTAGAAGTTCTCTAGCTCCGTTTCGTCTTGGAACTCGCATGCGTCGTCGTCCCAGCCCAGCCAGTCCCGGACGTTTGGTTGTGCCACTCCCTCATGAAAGATCGGGTACATGTCGGCGTGGGCAAAGTGCCCGTACTCTTCGTGATTCTGCATCTGTTCGAGGGCCTTGAAGGCTCGATACCGTCTGTTCACTTCCAGCGTGGACATCGCGAGCCTTCCCGCGACCTCTGCCGTGTCGAGGTTAAAGTCATCCCGGAGGGAGACGACAAGCTTCGCGCGTTGGTATCCGCCCCATTGCTTAATACCGCTGACGTGTCGGACGCCAAGGACGGCCTCTTGAAATACAGGGTCGGACTTGTCGTTTCCTAAAATGAATACGGGTATTTCTTTGAGTGACGAGAGGACTTCCTTCGGGACGCTTACCCCCGCCTCGTCGTCTTCGACGATCCACCTCATGGCGGCGAGTCGGCGGTTCCCCTCAGCCACGACGTACTTTCCTTTGGTTTTCCTATACGGCCGGACGAGCAGTTTTTCGAACGGCAACAGTCCGTTCCTGATGATCGAGTTCTTAAGCTGAAGAAGAGAGGGATCGCGCAGTGATCGATATGCCTTACGCTGAACGCTGGGCTCGTGAAATCTGTCCTCTTCCGCTTCAACGAAATCTGGGCTGTCTTGGAAGCGGTAGTTGTTTGGATCGAAGAGCAGGTCTTCGTGCGAAATATTCTCTTCCTTATATTTAGCCATCTGCGCTCCCGTGTGTTTCGCGGTGTCGGAACTACTAAGACAAAAGGGTCACGCGTAGCCGCGTGACCCCCTCACGTTCGGCGTCCTTTTTACACCAGAGGGCGAGGGAATGCAAAGTGCACGATGGTGGTGGGAGTGGGGCACGAAGCGGGAGTGGGTGCGAGGCAGTCGGGCGAGGCGATGTTGCAAGGGTCCTTCAGTCGCGCAAAGAGCGCGCTCCTCCAGGATGACAAATTAAATATGATCCCAAGCGGCCCGGTAGGGCTGGGCCGCCGGACAGCCGAGGGCGGCTGTCTCCACATGAGTGGTGGTGCTGCCGGAGAACAGCAGGTTCCCTTCGGCAGGCTCAGGGCAGGCTCTCGCCCGCCTTCGGCGCGCTTCGGAATGACAAAGTCTATTTCAGAGATCAGCCGCGCCAGATGCGCTGCTGGTTATCAAGGGAGGAGAACATTACGGGTTCGTGGTGGATTTTGGTGGCATGCTGGTTGATTGCGGTGGCGGCCTGGGTGCGGAGATTGCCGTCGCGGGCGTCGAAGTCGAGGGTGCTGACGTGGTGGGCGCAGTGAGTGCAGGTGAACTTCATGCCTCCCTTGACGCGAGCGATGGTATAGAAGCGCTTCATAATTTCGAGTCTAGTCTTTTGGCG
>JBKQNE010000197.1:0-6166 GCA_052146355.1 Binataceae bacterium (SeqCode)
CGACTACCTTCAGCATCGGTGGCGTCCTCCTTCCACCCGGCTCCCACCGGGGTTCGCGTTGCCTACGCGCAAGGGTACGCCGCCTTTTTCATGCCGTCATCGATCCACAACTTTCGGTAATAGCTCAGAAAATCTTGCTCAATGTCTGGTACGCCCGCCGCGCGGAGACACGCAAAGATGCGATCGAATCTGGCAGGATCTCGAGTCGGGTCATCAGAGCTGCCCCGCGGAACCCAAATCACCATACCCTTGCGCGCGCGGGTCAGCAGTACGCGGTAGCGATTGCGGACGTATGCGCGTTCGCTCTGCTGTTTGACCTGTTCCCATCGAGAGCGGAATCGTCGGCACTCCCAATTGTGGCCGCTCTCGTTGGGCGAAAGATCGCCGCCCCAGCATAGGCCGACCCAGTCGAGTTCTAGTCCCTGGCATTCGAACTCCGAAGCCGCCACCTCCAGCGAGAAGCTCGATCTAGAGTCATCTGGAGGCGCGAGAAACCATTTCTCGAATGAATAACCGCGACGAAAGTCGCTGGACCTTTCTAGACCGTAAGCACGTAATCGCTCATCTGCCGAAGTAGCGACCAAGCCGCACCGCTCGTAGCCTTTACTATCACAGCGGGCTCGCAACCAGGCTCGTGCTTGGTGAAGATCACGAGTCACCACGAGTGGAAATTCGCGATGTGCGGGAAGGCTCTGTCGGCAGCTCTCAAAATCGAAATCGAGAAGATCGTTGACCCATTCAGCAAACTGCTGGGCGCGGTGGCTGCGTACCCCGACCGCAAGATGCGCGAGCTCTTCAGAACGAAAGTCAGTAGACGCGGGCACACCGTCTGGAAACAGGCGGTGTCCGGCCACGCTGGCACCGCCTTTCAAGACTTCGGGCGGCGCCACTACGCGCCAGGCCATCGGCCTCGTGCTAAGCGCGCGGCCCCATTCCTCCAAGCCGGCCTCGCCGAGGAATATCTCTTGGCCGCCACCTACTAGCGCAATAACGACAGCCCATTCGGGCAACCGCTCCATCACTTCGAGCAGCATGCTCGCTTCTGAGGAGTCGCCCTTCCCTTGCGTTTCATTTGCGCGCCGTTCCAAGCACGCTGGGCTTCGTCAAAGACTACTACGTGTTCATGTGGGCATTCGTTCGGCTTGGAGAGATAGTGGCTAAGGAACGTATGAACGTTCTGGATAAAAGTACTAACCTCGTGCACGCACTCTTTGCGTCGACGGCCGCGCGCGGTCTGGCTGGTAACAAGGGCTTCGCGGACGATCTTTACTAGCGGACCATTACCGGAGAGAAAAATTCCGGCTGGAGACGAGTCGCCTCGCAGATCAGGGTCGTGAACGACATCAAGACCCGTGAGAGTCTTGCCCGCGCCCGGAATGCCGGTCACGAAGCAGATTACGTGACGCCGCTCTTGTCGTGATTCCTTGATTACTTGGATCAACATTTCGGTTGTACGGTCGAGATTGTAGGCATATCTGTGCGAGATTTCACGGACGCCATGTCTTTCGTATAGGTGCACCGCAGCTTCAACAATGGTGGGAGTCGGCTGATATCGCGAATCATACCAAGCGAGAGGATCGATCGTCGCCGCATCTTCTTTGTGGAACTGCTTATAGGCTTTCATTAGTAGCACCCCCAAATCATCACGTGTTGCCAATAGCACTTCGCTGATGGCGGTAGTCTGCCCTTGCGCTTCGAGTTGACTGAACGGATGGCTCGATGCCTCCGATGCGCAAAGCACCGGAATGATCGTGCGGCCGCTGCTCTCGGCGTGGAAGTCACGTAGATTGAGACAGTATTCTTCTACCTGCCACCGCGCCGAAGCGTCATGAGATGTTGCCCCGAGTTTGAATTCAATGACGAAAATCAAATCGTCCGCTAACAGAATGACATCTGGCCTCTTCGAACGGCGAGGCAGATTGTATTCGATTGCGATATTCCAAGAGTGGAACTCCGAAGGCTGGAGTTGAGCTTTCAGTATTTCGAGCTCCTGCTTCCAAGCGATAATTTGCGTACTACGCTGGCTTTCGATGCCGCTTGCCGCTACCGCGTTTACTAGAACGCCGACGACTAGGTCCTCGTCGGCGGCAAAAAATTGCTCGACGCGCGCCGTATAGCCGCGCTTGCCACTCGCCGCGTCTGGATTCTCAGTCAAATCAGCGCATTGCTGGTCATGGTGAAGGTAGCTAAAAGGCGTTCCTGCCTCTTATTGGCCAGCGCGCGCCCAGGCTATGCGATTGGTAGTCTTCTGGAAAGACGAGAGAACACCTCGCGTCACGTCCGGAAAGCTGTAGTGGGGTGCCAAGACCCCGGTCATCAGCAATCGAATCCGCCGCTCGGTCGGGGACGCCGTATCTATCCGGGCGAGAGCACGAGACGCGGATTTTGCGGATCGGGCTTCCTAGACTTGGTGTCTTAGTGTCTTGGTGGTGAAGTGCTGTTGCCTGGATGGAAATCACGCGGCGAAGGAATGCCGCGCGAGATCCTTCACTCCGCAGACTCCGTTCAGGATGACAAGTTAGTGAGGGGACACCACATCAGGCTGTGTGGTCGACGTGGTTGTGTCGTTGCGCAATAGTTTGGCGAGGTTGGAGGGAGAGCCTCTATGAGCAGGCCTAAGCCGATTCGGGTGCATTTGATCGCGGGGGGATTTCCGCCTGGTACTGCTGCTGGGCATGACATGAATTATGCCCGGGTGCGGATTCTTGGGATGTTGCAGGAGAATGCGCTCGTGTATGCGACGGTTGGCAATGACTATGGCGATATTGCGCGATGGTTGCCGGAGGCGCGGTTGCTGGTCACTTATGTTGCCGGGCCGTTTCCTGATGGTGCGCAGGATGGGGTTATTCGCGAATGGCTTGAGGCTGGCGGGCGGTGGGTTGCTCTGCATGGCACCAGCGGCGGTAAGGCGGAGCGCGTCGGGGATCATAAACGCCGGATGGTCAAAGGTGGCTATCACGATACGCTCGGGTGCTTTTTCCTTAACCACCCGCCGGTGAGGAAGATTCGGGTCGAGGTGGCCGACCGCGCGCATCCGATTACGCGCGGTCTGCCTGAATCGTTCGAGGTTTCGGACGAGCTTTATCTGATCGAATTGCAGCATCCGGAGTCGACGCAGGTGCTGCTGACTACGGAGCTGGAACGGGACCCCTCGCCGGACGGATTCGGCTTCGTCTATGACAAGGACACTTCGATTCTGCCCGACGGCAAGACTCGCGTGCTTGGATATACGCGGCCGCTCGGCAGGGGCGGCGTGACATATATCGCGCTGGGCCATTGCCATTCGCCGGTGAACAATGTGCAGCCGTTCGTCGATGCCACCGTGGACCCATCGGGGAAGACGCCGCTGACGTTCCGCGGGTCCTGGGAGACGGCGGCATTCGAGCGGTTGCTGCACAACGCGCTCGAATGGGGGCTCGGGGAAGAGAATCGGCAGAGTTAATCCCCATTCGACTCGCTGCGCTTGCTCAGGGCAGGCTCCGATTTTGCAGATTTCGCGGGCAGATTCAGCAGCAGAAAAGGATCCGGGATTTCTCACTCCGGCAACCGGCCCCTTCGGGCTTCGGTTCGAAATGACACCAGGCTGCTAGAAATAAATCTGTGAAATCTGCGTCATCCGCGGATTTTCTGCGGTAGATAATTGGGGGAGTGATCTGCGAAGCTGCCTCTCGCATGGAGGAAGATTTTTATGCCGCTCGATCCGCAGGTTGATGCGTTGATTAAGCAGATGGCCGCGGCGCCTGGGCCCGCGCTCGATACGCTCGCGCCGGAAGATGCGCGCCGTTTGACGGCTTCGATGTTCAAGACGATGGCGGGGGCGACCGAGGAGGTCGCCAAGGTCGAGACTCGCAGGATTCCGGGGCCCGTCGGCGAGATTCCGGTTCGCATCTACACGCCGGCGGGGGCGGGACCGTTTCCGATCCTGGTTTTCTATCATGGCGGCGGATGGGTGATCGGCGACCTGGACACCCACGACAACGCATGCCGCCAGCTCACGAATCAGGCGCGATGCGTCACCATGGCGGTGGATTACCGGCTGGCGCCCGAGAACAAATTTCCCGCGGCGGTTAACGATTGCTACGCGGCCACAGTGTGGGCCGCGGATCACGCGCGCGAACTCGGCGCGGACGCATCGCGGCTGGCGGTCGGCGGCGACAGCGCGGGAGGGAATCTCTCCGCGGTCGTGGCGCTGATTGCGCGCGATCGCGGCAAGCCGGCGATCAAGTTGCAGCTACTCGTTTATCCGGCGACCGACGGCGCGCTCGATACCTACTCGCACCAGACGTTCAAGGATTATTTTCTGACCGACAAAACGGTGCAGTATTTCTGGGGCCATTACACGCGGAACAACGTGGACCGGCGGGACCCGCTCGCATCGCCGGCGCTCGCGAAGAGTCACAAGGGGTTGCCGCCCGCATTGATTATCACGGCGGAGTTTGATCCGCTGCGCGATGAAGGCGAGGCATACGGCGAGAAGCTGCGCGCCGCCGGAGTGCCGGTGACAGTCACGCGCTACGACGGGATGATCCACGGATTCTTCACGATGACCGGCGTGCTGGACCAGGGGAAGAAAGCGGTCGCGGAAGCATCGGCGGCGCTGCGCAAGGCGTTCGGGGGGTGAGAGGTCCGCAGATTTCGCAGATTGCGGGCAGATTCAGACTTAACCACCAAGACACCAAGTTCGGAAAATCCAATCTGTGAAATCTGGGTAATCTGCGGATTTCCGATTCTGCTACCACTGCTCGTAGTGGACGGCGCGGCGTTCGTTGGCGTGAATGCCTCGAAGCCGGAAGTGATGTTCAGCCTGGGGCTGCGAGCGCCTCTCGCACCAACGCGAGTTCGGGAAGGTCGACCTCCTGCGCGAACCAGCCGGCAATCTCGCTGAGAGCGGGTCTGACTGACAGTCGCCGCTGATCACCGGGCAGGCGTGCGAGACTTGCCGCGGCGCGCAGCTCGTCGAGGCGGCCGCCCAGCACGTGAGCGATATCGAGTGCCTGGCGATACTCTCGTTCAGCGTCGTCCAGGGCGCCAGGTTCCTGCCTGCGGATCAAGTCGCCACGGAGCCGATGCAGTTCGGATTCGTGCATCCGGTAGCCGGTGAGAGCGTTCGCGGCCAGCCCCATATCAATCAATCGGCGCGCCTCGGGCAGGTTTCCAAGCCGGGTCAGGGCGTCCACCAGGATGGGGCCGTGGAGCGCGGCGACGAACATGCCCTGAGCGCCGGCGTGGTCCACCGCCTCGCGGATGGTGCGAACTCCCTCGGTCAATTCGCCGCCAAGGACCATCGCCGCGCCATGCTCTGCGGCCCCGATTGCTGCAAGGAAGGAATAGCCGTGTTCGTGAGCGATGCGCGCGGCCTCCGCGGCCCATCCTGCCAGGGCGACGCGGTCGCCCAGGAACAGATAGAGCGCGCCTGACTGCAACAGACTCATCGCCAGCGTAAGCGGTTGGCCGTGCTCCCGCGCGCGTGCCACAGCAGCATGGGCGCATTCACGCGCCTGGTCCGGATAGCCGAGCTTCAGAACTGCGAGCGCGAGAAACCCGCGTGCCACCGCCGGAAGATAACCCGGAAACAGGCCGACATCGCCCGGGTTGTCCTCGGCCAAGGTCAGGGTTTTCTCCAGCGAAGCGCGCGCCGCGGCGAACTCACCCCGCCATAGCTGATCGTGCCCGACAATCGCATTCGCCGCAGACAGAAATGAGGAACGTCCGATGCGCTCGGCGAGCGCCACAATCTCGAGCTCGAGGGCCGCGGTAGTTTTGGCATCGAGCCGCGCCACCGAAACGAGGCGCAGCCCGATCACGCTGACGAACTGCCGCTCGTCATCACCGAGCTCGGCGCTTAACTCCTGCGTTCGGGTAAGTGCGGCCCTGGCGTCGCTGGAGGATGGTCCGTCGCGGGCGAGCAGCATGGCGCCAAGACTGGACTGTACCCGCAATTCGAGCTGCTTGCGCTCGGGTCCATCAGCCAGCGCATTCAGCAGGCCGATCGCGCTGGTCAGATGGCTGTTCGCTTCGGCGTAGGCAAAGCGCCGCATGGCCTGCTGGGTGGCGGTGCAGCGAAGCTAGCTTTCGTTCTAACAGGTGAAAGTCCTGTCGGTGGAGGTGCCCAGATGCCACCGTAGATATATCCGACGGCGAGGAGGGTGACCGACTCGGCCGAAAG
>JBKQNE010000198.1:0-3021 GCA_052146355.1 Binataceae bacterium (SeqCode)
TGCGGTCGGCAGGGTAGGCCGTGTTTCGATGCCGGACACTTCGAGGAGCGGAGGAAATTAAATCAGGTCGAGGCCAAATGGATATTAGTCATGGAGAGTTTTGGAGCAAACAAGCTGATGACGGCAATGCAACCCGTGACTAACACCCGGCTTCAGATTCGGAACACTCAGGATTGTAGACCCACGCGTCTTTGGCGAACCACTCGTGCGTCGCCCGGCAGTGCGGACAATAGCTCTCGCTGAAAAACACGGGCGTGGAACCGAAGGTCGCAGTTCCAATGTCCCTGCCGGTAGAGATTGCCCGCCCTGTCTTTGGGCAATTGATCATAAGCACACCCATATGGCGCACTCCCACTGTGACGGCGGGGTGCGTACCGCTCTTATGTGAAGAAAAGATATAGGCTCGGTGACTATTCAGGGGCTTTGTCGTGGCGCAGCTCATCAACTTCGCCAAGGCCGCGCCTAGTGCGCCACGACGGCGTCGTAGATATCCTCCTCCTGCGCCGTGTGAATACGCACCAAGGCCTCAATCGCCTCGATTACCCGCTGGGCGTCCCGAACTAGATATCGGTCGATTTTCTCAGACGGCAGATCTTCAACCACGCGGGCGAGCAGCCTAGCGAGGTGCAGGATCTCGCGGTGCGCCCGGCTCATGGCAGAGAGACCGTGCGTTTCCCTGAGAACCTTCGCCAGTTGCGGATAGACGGTGCCCTCGTCGTTACGTTCGTGCTCGACAACCTGTGTTTGAACGATCGCATTCGCTTCCGCGATCAGCCGTGATGCGTCAACGAGGCCAACATCGTCGAGCGCATCCGCAATGGATCGCAACCGATCGAGGTTGCTAATGAGCGCCATGTGGTCATGATGCATCTCGCGTCCGATTGTTGCGGGGATTGTGAGCTGGGCGCGGCCTAGGGCCGGGTTCAGCGCCCGCAAGGCGTTTAGGATTACCGCCACGTCGATCCCTTCCTGGATAATCGCTGCGGGTACAGGCGCCAGCCATCCAACCATCGCTGCCAGCATGGCTAGGACCGAGAGGCTCATGCCGACCACGATGCTCTCAACCGCGATCCGTCGCGCACGTTGCGCGATCGTTATTGCATCGCCGACCCGATCGAGACGGTCCGCAAGGATCACCACGTCCGCCGCCTCGGATGAGGCGGTGGCGCCGCGCGCACCTAGCGCAATGCCTACGTCGGCCGATGCCAGGGCTGGGGCATCGTTGATGCCATCGCCGACCATGACAGTCGGAGCCAGCTGCCGCTCGGAGCGCACGGCGTCGACTTTGTCTGAGGGAACGCGGTCGGCCAGCACTGCATCGAGATCGAGCCCAGCGCCGATCGCCTGGGCGGAGGCCGCGCTATCGCCTGTAAGCATAACGATTCGGGCTACACCCGCATCGCGCAACATTCGGATAGCGTGGGGCGCGTCCGAGCGCAGCTCGTCGGCGAGTAGAAGTGCGCCGATGGGTTGCCCCTCAACGGCGACGAAGACTGTGAGCGCCGATCGCCACGAGGCACGCCGAGCCGCTCGCAGAGCCCATTCGGCGACTTGCTGGTGCCCAAGGATCATTTCGCGGGAACCGGCGCTCACGTGCTTCCCCTCGAGGACGCCGTGCAGCCCTGAGCCCATGGATTCCCGCACCTTGTCCGGTATCCCCAAAGCCAAGCCACGATTGACTGCTGCCTGCACAATGGCGCCCGCGACTACGTGATGAGAAGCCTGCTCGAGCGAGGCGCCGAGCATCAGGACGTTGTCGGGCTTGTGGCCTGGCGCCACCTCAATGGAGAGCAAACGCGCGCCACCGACGGTCAGCGTCCCGGTCTTGTCGAAAAGGACCGTGTGCGCGCGCGCTAAGGCCTCAAGTGGACCACCCCCTTTGACCAAGATGCCGCGTCGGGCCGCCTGGGCGACGCCGGCGATCAAAGCGACTGGCGCAGCCAGAATGAGCGGACACGGCGTGGCCGCGACAAGCACGGCGAGGCTGCGAATGAGATCACCTGAGATAAACCATGCCACGAACGCAATTCCGAGCGAAACGGGGAGGAAAACTAGGGCGTAACGGTCGGCGAGACGTACGAAGGGTGCTTTGGCGGTTTGCGCTGCGCTGACGAGGCGGACAATACCTGCATAGGTGCTTTCACCGGCTACCGACGAAGCGGTCATTTCGAAAGTCTCGCCCGCGTTCACAGCGCCGCTGAATGTGGCGGTACCCTTGGCCTTGACCACAGGAATCGGTTCGCCGGTCAGTGCAGATTCGTCGATCGTCGCAGCTTCCGAAATGACGACGCCATCCACCGGAACGACCTCACCTGCCCGCACGAGGAGCCGATCGCCGACCGCCACCGCTCCGATCGGCACGTCCTCAATTCCGTCGTTGATTGGGCGATGCGCAAAGCGCGGCGCACGATCGACCAGCGAACGCAGATTGTGCTTGGCGCGAGCAACGGCTATGTCCTCGAGCACGTTGCCACCGGAATACATCAGAGCCACCACGACGCCGGCTAACGGCTGACCAAGTGCAAGCGCAGCGCTCATGGACACGAGAGCAATCGCGTCGACGCCGAGACGACCAGCCAGGAAGTCACGCACGATCGACACCGCCAGGCCCACAATCACTGGCGCGGTCGCCGTAGTCCAGCACAGGTTGGCAAGTTCTGGCTTATCTATCGCTTGGGCGTAAATCCCTGCGGCCAATCCCGCAAGCGCAATCGACACAAGTGCCCACCGTAGGAACCGCTCAAGAGACATCCAGTAGTTCCGTTTTCATCTAGCGACATCCGAGTGATCCGAAACTGACGCAATTTCAGGACCGCCGGATTTGATTTGGGTCAAAGCGCAGTTCATAATGGCGCATACTAAAAATAAGATTGTCGATGGTCGCACGGAGATAGCGGGTGCAACACGATCTGGAGCACAGCCATGCGCCTACGATCGCCGCTTACATCGCACAAGAGGCTCGCAGTAGCTACCTCCGCGCTGGATCTATGGCGCGATCAATGGCTCTGTAACGACTTTCGC
>JBKQNE010000199.1:0-28713 GCA_052146355.1 Binataceae bacterium (SeqCode)
CGCATCTTCTCGTCCATGGAACAGACCTCTCGCCACGGCATCCGCTGCTTCCTCCTGCCATGACTTCTAATCTGTTACCCATGTTGCCGGTCTATTTTGTTACCGATCTTGCCGGTCCGTACCCTGGTGCGTCCGATACGATGGGTCGCGCGGCGTGACTTCGAGGACATACACCTGCCGCACTTGGAAAGGTGTCTCTCCTAGCTGCGATCCATCTGGATCGACACCGGCCGTCGCTCGGTCCGCGCTGACGCATCCAAGTAGCGGTTTGATCGCTACAAGGCGATAGCGAAACAACTCAGTTTTCGGTTGAGAGTACGGATCCCAACAATAGCGTCCTTGAAACGGAAAATACTTCACGACCGCCGTCCGCACGCGTCGCGTACTACGACCGAGGTACGAGATTTCGTCGCCTGACTTCGGATCGCTAGTTCGCACGATGATGCTCTGATAGTTCTGTTCGGGATCCCAACTCGGAAGGCACGTCGTATGCGAGGGATCCTCCCATCCATGAACGCGCAGTTTCCATTCAACGCCCTCGAAGTTGTCGCCCAGCGTCGGTTTCGGATCAGTCTCAGTGCGATGAGAATACCTCAAGAAGTCCACTTCCTCAGCGCTGTGATCGCAGGCAGGCTCTCGATGAGCCACACCACTCGCGGCATCGTACGTGAAACCCAATTCACGGTAACCCGTTATCCTTCGATCATCTTGCTCGAACGGGCCGTACTCCCAGTTGTACCCAATTTTGACTCCCGCCTGTGGATCATTTTCGTCGACAAGCGGAAACGGCAACCCCGCCACGTAGTGATTCAGATAGTCATTTGCGTCCAACCTAACTTGAGACGCATACTTTTCGGTTGCCGCTTGAAATCCACTGCTCCAATCCAAGCGCTCCGTGGGCACAACCTTGACCCTCAGCCCGCGATCGATCGCATCTCTCAGAGGCGGTGCAATGTATCCAGCATATTGATCGGCATTCGAACGGCTGATAATTGTACCAGGCGACAATGTGACTACCTCTTTGGCGGGTTGACCTTCTGCAAGAAATGGCATGGGAGTCATGAGAAGAACTCCGGCGATAATTAGCAATTCCCTTGTTCGCATAGTTTATTCACCCCCTAAAGTCACAGTTTCCATTAGTATCGAGTCCCGTGAGACAACTTAAATAATATTAGGATTCTGGTCAGGGCGGATTCCTTGCTCGTCATTCTTGCGCGTGGCCGCCGCGCGAAGAAACCCGGTCCGTCGGCCTGCCCTTGGCACCGGATTCGGGATTCCTCACGCGCGCCAGCCACGCGCGCGGGAATGACAGATGCGCCCGCACCGGAGCAAAACCGGGGTAATTATCTTTTCCAGGATTCACGAGGACGCGGAATTCACCATACAGGCTATCCTCCTGTGCTAAGGCTGCATCTCGCGTTCGAATCTAAGGTTTTGAACTCGGTTCCAGGCTCCGCTCATCAGGAAACCCGACACCGCTCCCGCCGAATCACGCGTGAAGTGAACCCGCATCCCGCTGCCGACAAACAGGTCGCTCGCCAGCGGCGCAAGCGGGCGTGGCCCCATTTTCGGCGGATGGATTACGATGCTGTCGCCCTCCAGGGTCACATTGTATGGCGCGTCCAACTCCCTGCTGGAATATCTGCCCGCGAACTGACTCAAGTCCGCCGCCGTCGGCTTGTATTCCGGAACGCGCGTGTAGCGCAGGGTTCGCAGCCGCATTCCCGAACCTCGGTCCTTCAGCGTCAGATTGCCGTCACTTTGGAAGTCGATTTCCTCGACTGCGGGAAAGCGCAGACGGTTCTCGCCCAATGCTTCGATTCGCCCGTCGATCCACGTGGGTCCCCAATACCAGCGCGCCCATAGACCGTCCGCGCGCTGCGCGATTTGCAGGACAAAGTTTTGTCCCGGTGCAACATAGGTTCCCAGATATTTGGACGATTCCTCCGGGGTGAGCTGAGCTGACGGCGCCGCTTTAGCTGCCGCGATGGCGGCGCTCACTTTTCCGTTCAGGTAGATGTCACCGATCTGGATGCCAAGGCCTTGCGGATCGATCGATGCGAGATTGCACAAGGTGGCAACCGACAGATGCTCGTCCGGAAAGCGAGTCATGTCGACGATATAGCCGGCATCGCCAGCGGCCCCAGTCTCCTCGATCTTGAGTCCGCCAACAGTGTTGATGAACCATCCGTTTCCATAGTTCAGCGGAGTGCCATCGTTCAGCTTGCCGGCTTCGAGTAACTGTCGGATAAGGTCGGCGCCACCTGTGCGCCCCGTGTACAAGTTCTGGTCCCACAGTGCGAGATCGCCGAGCGTCGTAACCACGTTAGTAGCCCCAACCGTGTCGTAGTTGGGGATGCTCAGAAAGAATGCGTCGTGCCCCTCCTCATAAGGGGACGCCAGGTCCTTTACGACCTCTCCGTGGTTGTCCCGAAAATGTGTGTGCCGCATTCCGAGCGGCTCGAAGATCCGAGTCGTTGTGAACTGACGCAACGACTGACCACTGACGCGGCTTACGACCTGCCCCAGCAACTCATAATTTGTGTTGCTGTACGCGAAGTCCGTAGCGGGCGGAAAATTCAGTTCCTTCTGACGAGAAATGACGTACAAGACGTCGCCGTCGGTGAGCAGGTCGGGACTGTCGAGCCGCCATCCGTCAAACCGAAGCAACTGCTCGTAGTCGCGAAGTCCACTGGTATGAGCGAGCATCTCGCGCAACGTGATTGGCACCCCGAAGTCGGGCACTTCGGGGACGTACTTCCGAATCGGATCATCGAGCGAGATCTTGCCTTCCTGCGCCAGCATGTAGGTGGCCGTTGCCGTGAACTGCTTCGACATCGAGCCCACGTAGAAGACCGTGTCGGGCGTGATCTTGATGTTATGACTCAAGTCCGCCATTCCGTACCCGTGCTGATACGCGATGCGCCCGTCTTTCATCACCGCGACCGCGCAACCCGGCGAGTCAGGCACGTTCCAGGTCGCGAACAAGCTGTCAACCTGAAACGCTTCACTCTTCGAATCGCCGGCCGCGGCATTTGCGCTCGCGGGACTACTCAGGAACGCAAACAGGGTGAGAGCAAGAACGATGGTTGTGCGCATTCCCCCTTGCCTCCACCGAACGGCTCCGAGGTGCGCGCCGCTCGGTGTACGGCGAAGATATACATTCGCGCCGCGCGTATGACAATTCGAGCTTCACGCGGTTTGGACTGAAGACTATGTTAAGTCTGAATTAGTGCTGATTACCGCGCCGCCCACCGGGTGATAGTTGACGCCGCCGCGCAGGCGCAGCGCGTAACCGATTACTTCCGCAACCGGCGACTCGCCTTGTAAGCGAAAGCTCTACAGCTATTGGGTCACGTCGAGGTTTGTCCCCGTCATGCGCCGGAAGAGTTCCAGGTAGCGATCGGAGGTTGCGTTTACAACCTCGTCAGGCAGCGAGGATGGAGGGGCTTCCCCATTCCATCGACCGGCAGCACGTTCTTGCTCCAGATAGTCTCGTAGCGGTTGTTTGTCGAAGCTCGGCGGTGCCGCGCTGACCGCCCACTGTTTGGCGGGCCAGAATCGCGAACTGTCTGGCGTGAGCACCTCGTCTGCAAGAGTCACTCTCCCCGCGCTGTCCAAACCGAACTCGAATTTCGTATCGGCGATTATCAGCCCGCGGTCGGCGGCCAAAGCTCGCCCGCGCTCGTAGACGGCCATGCTTAGGCTTTGAATTTCCTGCGCAAGTTCCACGCCAATTAACCCGACCATCTTTGTGATTGTGATGTTCTCATCATGGCCGGTTTGACCTTTCGTTGCCGGACTGAAGATGGGGCGATTCAGACGCTCGCTCTCTCGCAGCCCAGCTGGCAATGGTTCGCCTGCGAGCGTCCCCAGCGCACGGTACTCCTTCCACGCCGACCCGGACAGATATCCACGCACAACACATTCGATGGGTATCATTTGCAAGTCTGCACAACATCGCGCGCGCCATGATGGTCGAGCGGTGCGGGGCAAGACCTGGAGCCGCTTCAATGATGTCGTCCGTTCGGACCGACACCATGTGGTGCTCGATTGAGTTTCCGAATTGGCTAAACCACCAGGCGCTGAGCGCGGTAAGCATCGCCCCTTTGTAACGCACCGCTTCATTCATCACCACGTCGAAGGCGCTAACGCGATCTGTTGTGATGAGAAGAAGATGATCGTCATCGACCTCATAAATGTCGCGAACTTTGCCGCTCGCAACGAGCTTCAGCGGGAGATGGCTTTCCGTCAGTAATTCCATAGCTGTCCTCAGAAAGAGGGAGTTCTTGCAAAACGAAAAAGAGCGCCCGGCAGCGCTGCGGCATCAGAGATAACCATCGCGGCGTCGCCAAAGGCGCTCCCCATAGTCATGCTATTCGGAATCACAACACAATGGAGCCCGGCCGCGTTCGCTGCAGCCAGCCCGCGCTCAGAGTCTTCGATTGCAATGCACTCTTTTGCGCTTAGCTGTAACCGCTCCAGCGCGGTGAGGTAGGGTTCTGGGTGAGGCTTCGAACGCCCATAGTCCTCTCGCGTTACCGCGAACTCGAAGAATTGAGACAGATTCGAACGCTGATGCATCAGCTCAAAGTGCTCCCGCCGTGAAGTGGTAACTATCGCCATTCGGAATTTCGCGCGCAACAAGGTGAGCACCTCCAAAATTCCATCCATCATACCTGGTCCGTTTGCGAGCATCCGTGAATACGCTTGATCGCGCTGAAAACGAAGCTCCGCGATCTGCGTCAGAGTCCAGCCTTGCTCCCGCAGGAGATCGAAGCAGCTTCGCCCCTGCTGCAAAGACCACTCCACGTACCGTTCGCGACTTAGTTCAACCCCTGCGCTTCGCAGCACATTGCGCGTCGCTTGGAAGAACAAGCCTTCCGTATCGATCAGCACTCCATCGTTGTCCCATAGAATCCCTTTCATCATTGATTTGGTTCTCGCGACCTCCGGCCGGAGTGCCTTACAATTTTGCCCAACGCCCTTTCGAAATCTACATCTGAATCGATCGCATACGATGCTGTGATATTGAGTTAAGAACTATTAGCGGAGCGCTAGCGATCGATTCGTCAGGCTTCGCGCGCCCAGTCTTTAATCGATTCGGGAATACCGCTTTCGAGAGGAGAGAAAGCCTGGCCGTGCCCGTCCCAGCGCAAGCCTGAAAGATCGGCTTGGGTGAAGCTCTGGTACTTTCCCTTCAAGCTGTCGGGAAAGGGAATGTAATCGATCTCACCTTTACCCAGCGACGCGATCAGGATTTTCGCCACGTCGTTGAAGGTGCGGCCGCTTCCAGTGCCGACGTTGAAAATTCCCTGCGCGGGTGGATTCTTCTTCACGAAAAACAGATTCAGCCGTACCACGTCACCGACGAACACGAAGTCACGCTGCTGCTCGCCGTTTCCGTAACCGTCGGTCCCCTCGAACAGGCGCGCGCGGCCACTCTCCGACAGTTGCCGATAGAGCTGATAAACCATCGACGCCATCTTGCCTTTGTGGCGCTCGCGCGGACCATAAACGTTGAAGTAGCGCAGACCGATGACCGTGCTTTTGGCGCGGTCGATAATGCCGCGCACGTGATTGTCGAAGGCGAGCTTCGAGAACGCGTAGAGGTTCAGGGGGCGCTCGTTTTCCACGGTGATCTGGGAGGTTCGGCTCGAACCGTAAACTGAAGCGCTGGAAGCATAGACGAATGGCACCTCGCTCTGGAGTGCCACCCGCAGCAGTTCCTTCGAAAAGCTGAAGTTGTTGTCCATCATGTAGTGCCCATCTGACGAGGTCGTGTCGGCGCAGGCCCCCTGATGGAAGATCGTTTCTATTTCCCTTCGCAGCCCGTTCTTGCGGATCGCATTGCGGAACTCCTCAGGTTCCACGAAGTCGCGGAATCGCAAGTCCACCAGATTGCGAAAGTTGTCGCCGAGGCGATCGATGATGAGGATGTCATCGCGGCCTTCCGCGTTGAGAGCCGCCACGATATTGCTGCCGATAAAGCCGGCGCCGCCCGTCACGATGATCATTCGACTGGTTGTCTCCGCCGCGCCGGCCATCCGCCGCCGCTATGAACACTGTCAACGGGTTTTTGCAGGTGCGTCAAGCAGGGCTGTCAGGGACGCGCGATAAGCATCCCGAGGTCGGTGGAAACGGCGATGCCGCCGTGATCTGCGATCTCGCGCTCGAGCAGCGATCGCAGAGTGTCGAGCGCCGGATGCGGCAATTGCCGATAGCGCGCCGTCGAAAGAAAATAGTCGATCACCGGCTGCGCTTCCGTAACCTTCATCGAACTCGCATAGCGCCTCACTTCGACTGACGAGAACGCCGATCGCAGTTGGTCGTAGCCGGTCTCCAATCCGAACCGCTCGGATGCGGGCGTGACGCGCGCGGAGCCGAAGACGCGCGCCGCGATCTCGCGCAGCTCGCGCAAATGCGCATTGCCCATCGTCGAGGCGTACAGCGTGCCGCCGCTTCTCAGCACGCGGCGAATCTCGCGAAACGCTGCCGGGCGATCATCGACGTGGTAAAGCATCAGCATTGCCACGACCGCATCAAAGCTGCCGCCCTTGAACGGCAGCGCGCCCGCATCGAGCTGGCAGAAGCGCAGCCGTGCGGCGTTCGCACCCCAATTGGCGCGCGCCTCACGCACCATCCCGCCGGAAAAATCCGACGCGACGATCGCGGTATTCGCGGGCAGGCGATCGGCGTTCTGATTCCACAACGACCCCGGACCGCATCCCAGTTCGAGCATCGCCGAGCAGTTCGACAGATCGAACTGATCGAACACCCATCGATAGAAGCTGTAGCGGTTGGCGCCAAAGCGCGCGTGGAGCGCGGTGCGCTTTCTGAAATTGCTGGAATCCTTGTACTGCTCTTTCAGAGCGGTACGCGCCTGATGCGCGAGCGCGGCGGCCTGCTTTCCATCCTGCATAATGACGATCCGCGAATGGCGAACTGAGACACCATTATTTCACCTCCCGCAGTGCGAATCATCGCGCTGATCTATCCACATACCGACCGTTCAACTTGCTTGCAGACCCTATTAGCATTGCTGTAAGAACGGATTAGCTGCGGTGACGCGCGCAGGAACGCGCCGACAGTCCCCCAGGAGGTCTCATCCGATGGCTGATCTCGACATTCAAATCAAAGGCGGAACGGTGGTCGATGGAACGCGGGTGCCGCGCTACCAGGCCGACGTCTGGATCAAGGACGGCAAGATCGCGCAAATCGGCGGCCGGTCGCCCGGCTTCGCGAAAAAAGTAATCGATGCCGATGGTCTCATCGTCGCGCCCGGCTTCGTCGATCTCCACACGCACTACGATGCGCAAATCCGCTGGGATCCGTATTGCACGATCTCCGGATGGCACGGCGTGACGTCGGTGGTGCTCGGCAATTGCGGCTTCGGATTTTTCCCCGTCAAGCCCGATTTCCGTGATCGCTCGATGCTCACGATGACGCGTACCGAGGCGATTCCCTACGAGGCGATGAAGGTCGGCATGAAGTGGGATTGGGAAACCATCCCGCAGTACATGGACTCCCTCGACCGCGCGCCCAAGGGCGTCAACGTCATCCAGTACCTCCCGACCGCGTCCCTCATGACGTACGTGATGGGACTCGACGCGGCAAAGACGCGCCCCGCCACCGAACGCGAGCGCGCGGAAATGGCCCGGCTGCTTGCGGAAGGCATGGATGCCGGCTTGGGCGGATTTTCGATTCAGCGGCTCGGACCCGACTCCACGCAGGCGGATTTCGACGGCTCCCCGATGGTCACCGACACGATGTGCGATGAGGACATCCTGAATCTCGCACGCGTGCTGCGCGATCGCGATGAGGGCTTCATTCAGATCACGCAGGCCACCGGCAAAATCAAGGACGACCTCAACTTCCTGGAACGGCTGGCGGCGGAAGCCAATCGGCCGATTCTGCACAACGCCATCGCGCCAGCGCGCCGCGATCCGAAACCCCATCAGCGCAGCCTCGCGTGGCTCAAGCGGTGCCGCGACAAGGGCCTTCCGATTTTCGGCCAGACCGCGACCTTCCGCACCGGATTCGCGTTCACGCTCGAACATTGGAACCTCTACGACGCGAGCCCGGCATGGCGCGCCGTGACGACGGGCACCAACGACGAGAAGATCGCCAAGATGAAGGACCCGGCGCTGCGCGCGGCGATCAAGCGCGAGCATGACGCCGCCAACAAGAAGCTCGAAGTCATTCAAAAAGGGGTCGGCGGCGCGTTGCGCTATCTGATGGTGCAATGGGTGAACGACAATCCCGACCTGGAGAAGTATGTCGGCAAGTCGGTCGGCCAGATCGCGATGGAAGAGAACAAACACGAAATCGACGTGATGCTCGATCTGTCGATCTTGGGCGGCCTGAAAGTGGAATTCCTCGGACCCAATCGCGGGTTCAACGCCGACTTTTACGCCGAGATGATGAACGATTCTCCGTACACGATCCCGGGCGTGTCCGATGGCGGCGCGCACACCAAATTCTTCAACGGCGGCGCCTACACCACCGACTTCCTCGGATGGCTGGTGCGCGATGAAAAACGTATTACGCTGGAGGAAGCGCACTATCGCCTCTCGGCGCTGCCTGCCCATGCTGCCGGCTTCCGCGACCGCGGCACGCTGCGCGAAGGTCTCGCGGCGGATGTCGTGGTCTACGACCTCGACGGACTCGCCGTCGAGCCGGACTGGGTGGGCGAGATCGCCCACGATTTTCCGGGCGGCGAATGGCGCCGCGTGCAGCATGCGCGCGGCTATCGCGCGATCATCGTCAACGGCGAAATGACCTGGGACGAGGGCCGCTGCACCGGCGCGACCTCAGGCAAATTGCTCCGCAACGGCCGCGCCTAGCACAAACTGATTCATCGATCGCAAAAAGGCCGGAGCGCAATTCGCGCCCCGGCCTTTTCTTTTGCGATCTTTCCGTCGCTCGAAACGGAGCCGCTTCCTGATCTACCAGTTCTGAGTCTCGTCGCGTGGCGCGACGATTTTGTCCCTGGGCGTCGTTCGCAAGTGGCACATCTCTCTCGCAAAATCACTCAACCACTATAAGAAGGTGGTGTCATTCCGAGGTTGTTCTCCGAGGAATCCCGTGAGTGTGAGAACCTTTGAACTCGATCGCCGAGACAGCCTCTTTTGAATTGCGAGCGCAAGGCTGCGCCGCGTGATCTCGCGCGACATTCCTTCGCCGCGCGAGGGAAAAGGACATGGCTGTCGGCTGTGGATGCGCGAAGCTTTTGTGGATGCGTGAAACTTTTAGACGTTGATACGTAATGCCGCGCCACGTAGTCTCCCGCAAATGGCCCCTACCGGCTCAGCATATTCAGTCGTTTTTCCTGCCACCATCGCGCCGCTCCACAAAGTTGCTCGGGCCGCTTACTTCAAGTGACAGACTGTCACAGTTCACCGAACCAGAGGAAAGCCAAAAATTTTTTTTACAAAACAAACCCAATTTATCCTTTATTTCGTTAGACTTATTTGGGTTTGCCTAAAATTTAATCATGCACCCTGAGATGCCTATTTCTTGCGAGACAAACCAAAACGATCCGTACCCACCCGAAATTCATTTCGGACAGCGACAGGATATGCCGTCGAAAAACGCACCACATCTCGGCTTGCGTCGGCTCACGGCGGCTTGCGCCACTTCGCGCAGCCGCCGAAATTCCCCGCGGTACCCCCCGCCTTCTCCTTCCCTCCGGCCGCGCGCAGCGGAAGCGTAAAGGCGAACGCCAGTGTCGTTAGTTTGGCGAAATCCGAGGCGCGGACTATGGTAGGCGCGATCTCCTCAACGGGATCTCGCTACGGAGGCAAACGATGAGCGGCTGGAAGTTTACCAAAGGCCTGCACGACCTCGGACGCGGCGCATATGCCTACCTGCAACCATCCGGCACCTGGGGCTATAGCAACGCCGGGCTCGTGATCGATGGTGATCAGGCGCTGCTGGTCGACACGCTTTTCGATGAGCGGCTGACCGCCGAGATGCTCGGTGTCATGCAGGACGCAACCGGCTTCGGTGGCGAAAAGATCGGCACCGTCGTCAACACGCACTCCAACGGCGATCACACCTTTGGCAACCGGCTGGTCAAGAACGCTGTCGTCATCGCTTCGGAAGCGAGCGCGCGCGAGATGAGCGAGGAAGGCGATCCGAGCGCGCTGGCCGCGATGATGAAGAACACCGCCGCGATGGGCGAAGTCGGTGCGTTCTTTCAAAAGATCTTCGGCGACTTTGACTTCGCGGGCGTGACGTTCCGTTTGCCCGATCGCACCTTCAGCGGCGAGCAGGTTCTCAAAGTCGGCGACAAGCAGGTGCATCTGATCGAAGTCGGACCCGCGCACACCGCCGGCGATGTGCTCGCCTACGTGCCATCCAATCGCGTCGTCTATACCGGAGACATTCTGTTTATCGACGGCACGCCGATCGCGTGGGCCGGTCCGGTGAGTAACTGGATCAAGGCGTGCGACAGAATCATCGCAATGGATGTCGACGCTGTCGTGCCGGGGCATGGTCCAATCACCGACAAAGCCGGCGTAAAGCGCATGCAGGACTATCTGGTTTACGTTGACAGCGAAACTCGCAAGCGGCACGCCGCCGGCATGGACTCATGGCACGCGGCACAAGACATATCTTTGGGCTCGTTCGCCGATTGGGATGATCCAGGCCGCTTGGCGGTAACCGTGGACACGATCTATCGCGAGATCAACGTCGACAAATCGCATCGCAAGACGCTGGAACTGTTCACACACATGATGCAGCTCGAGAATCGTTACGCAGCCGCACGCGCGCCGGCTTGGTTTGATCACTAATTTTCCGTTCACGCCGTTGTTCCGTAGAGAACGTTTAATGCAACTTGTTTGTGGACGCCGTCGTCATTGTCGGCTTGTAGTGTTGGTCACGAATCATGCGGCAGCAATCGCGCCTTCTGCTGCCTGAAGGCCCAGCATCTGCAAACGCCGCGGCAAATATTTCCCAGCATGGTCGGCGACGATGACGAGCGGCGATCTTCCACCCTCGTTGGTTACGGTGAAGGGTTGCGGTTCGTCGGCCGCGAGAAGGCTGGCCGGCACGTGGTTCATTTGGGTTCGCTCATTCGCCAGAAGCCATCGGCATTGATTGGGGCGGTTCGGTCACTGGCGTCAAAGATGCATACCATTTAACCTGATATTCAACCTCAGAGGGTCGCGATGCCCACACTGACCATCAAGCATGTTACGACCTACCAATACCGGCGGCCGGTTGCGTTCGGCGAGCATCGGATGATGCTGCGTCCGCAAGACAGCCATGACCAGAATCTGATCGACGCGAAGCTCGTGATTACCCCGGCACCGAGAAGTATTCGCCGGAAGCGGGACGCGTACGGGAACCATGTGGACATTGCGCGTTTCGCCGGCCGCGCCAGGGAGCTTCGGTTCGAAAGCATCGTTCGGCTTGATCATTCTTACACGGACGTTCGGGTCCTCGATATTGAGAAGTTCGCCCGAACCTATCCGTTCAGTTACGGCGCGGAAGAGATGCCGGACCTGGTCCGTTTCGTTGAACGACAGTTTGCCGACCCGGATTGCCATGTCGAGCGGTGGACTCGGTCATTCCTGCGCAAGGATCGGCCAACCGATACCCTCAAGTTTCTGATAAATCTCACGCACGGCATCAACCGGACCTTTAAGCACGTACGCAGGCATGAGAAGGGCATTCAGGCCCCGCTGCAGACTCTCGAACTCGGCAGCGGGAGTTGTCGTGACCTTGCCATGCTGATGATCGAGGCGGTGCGCCCCCTTGGTATCGCGGCACGCTTCGTCTCCGGATATTTGCACATCCCCAGTGACGACGATGGAGGCTACGTGGGCGGCGGTAACACGCACGCCTGGGCTCAAGTCTATCTGCCTGGCCCCGGTTGGATCGATTTCGATCCATCCAATGGCATTATCGGGAACCGCGACCTCGTTCGTGTGGCGGTGGTGGGTGATCCGCGCCAGGCAATACCGCTCCATGGCACCTTCGCTGGGTCTCTGGCCGACTACTTGGGTATGAAAGTCGAGGTCGCTGTCACCTCCGACGCCGCCGAATCGGAAAGGCACACGCTAATTTCGCGCCACGCATGAAGTCGGGCACGTGATGCAGCGATCGACAGCAGGACCATCGCGGCAGCGTTTCTCTTCCTGGTGATTGA
Organism: Binataceae bacterium (SeqCode); assembly: GCA_052146355.1. GTDB lineage: Bacteria > Desulfobacterota > Binatia > Binatales > Binataceae > JAFAHS01. The sequence continues at coordinate 12,161 of JBKQNE010000199.1, forward strand.
CCTTTAACAATCGTCAGCTTGCAACAACTTGGAACTCGTGGCTGGCATCGCGATTATTTCATGGGCGTTGAGGATATCTCGTGAAAATTGATGCGGGTTACGAGATTTCCAGGATGCCGAAGCGGGAGATCTATGTTGGAAATCAGAGTTGGCTACGAGTTGATCTACGATTGTCCTCGGCCGACGCCGATGATGCTGGTGTTAAACATCCACTATTCGCGCGCATCTGACCTCGTCGTTCCGGATCATCTAACCACCGTCCCGTCTATTCCCCTTTCGGCCTATCGTGATGGGTTCGGCAACTGGTGCACGCGTCTGGTCGCTCCTGCGGGGCAGCTCAAGATAGCGAGCGCCGCGTTGGTCAGAGACTCTGGTCAGCAGGATCTCGTTGCAACCTGGGCGCAACAGCATTCCATCGAAGAATTGCCTGAAGAGGCGCTGGTCTTTCTCCTGGGGAGCCGATACTGCGACACCGAAAAATTTTCCGAGGTGGCTTGGAGCTTGTTTGGTCAAACTCCGCCGGGTTGGGGCAGGGTCCAGGCGATCTGTAATTTCGTGCACAACCATATCTCATTCGGCTATGAGCACGCCCGCAATTCCAGAACCGCCTGGGAAGCGTTCAACGAGAGGAGGGGCGTCTGCCGCGATTTCGCACATCTCGCTATCGCATTCTGCCGGTGCATGAACATTCCGGCGCGCTACTGCACCGGTTACCTCGGCGACATCGGAATACCCCCGCAAAACAGTCCGATGGATTTTGCCGCCTGGTTCGAGGGCTATCTCGGAGGACGCTGGTATACCTTCGACCCGCGCAACAACGTGCCGCGGATTGGACGGGTGCTGATGGCAAGGGGTCGCGACGCCATAGATGTGGCCATCGCGACGACATTCGGACCCAATACGCTCGTCAGCTTCAAGGTCTGGACCGATGAGGTAGTGAACGGCTGACCTGGCCCCTGTCTTTGTCGCGCGCCGGCGTCGTACGACGACACCGTCGGCGCTTGCTGGCTAGGGCAAAGACGACGATGGTTCGACGGGCGCCTCAAGCTCGGCGCGAAGGCTTGCGAGTGACGTGTCGCGGGCGTGGTCGAACGTCAACATCCGGTGATTCACTCGATCAATGAAATGCATTCCGACGATGTCAAAACCAAAGCGCCTGAGGAGCGCTGTTTTTTCCGATCCGGTCGGGAGCCACGCTTGATCTTCTACCATATAATCCAGAGTATGCCTGTAGTGCCGAGTCTGCGAGCCACGCACTTGCCCCGAAAGCGCTACGAAACGAGAACATGATCAAAGTCATCAGAATTCAGAGTAGAAAAACCTAGCCACCGTAAGGCCTTTCTATCTGATTGGTTACATCGCTCCTCTTCGACCAGTGGAAATCAAGCATCAAAGTTTATTTTTCTTCCACGCGAAGTTGATTAAGAGCGTACCGCACTTGCGATCGAACCCTATCTGGCTCCCGAGAAAAACTGGCGTTGTGGCGGCGGCGTGAAGCGTCGTTGCCGCGCGGAGTCACCGTTCAGCAACAATCGCGAATGGCGTGACAGCGCGATTGTCCGTAAAATTCAAGTGAGCCTGAAGCAATGCGCAAACTGAAAGTCCGTCACCTGACGACCTATCGCTATGCGAATCCCGTCCGCTTCGGGGACCATCGCATGATGCTGCGCCCGCGCGACAGTCACGACCTGCGGCTGCTCGCCACGCGGCTCATCATAACCCCGCAGCCCGCGGCGCTCCGCTGGCTGCACGACGTGTTCGGCAATTCCGTCGCGGTCGCATCGTTTAATACCAGCGCCCAGGAGCTTCGCTTCGAGAGCGAAATCGAACTCGAACATTTCGAGAGCCGCGAGCCCGACTGCGCTATCGAGGCCTACGCCGAAACCTATCCATTCGGTTATTCGGCCGATGAGGTCGCCGACCTGCACCCTTCCATGGAGCGGCGCTACCCGGATCCCGATCGTCAGGTGGATCTCTGGGCGAAGCGCTTCGTTGACGGTGGCGGAAAGAAAACTCTCGCGATGCTGACCGCGATCACGGAGGCGATCAAAGGCGAAGGCTTCAAATATGTGGCGCGAGACGCCGAAGGTTGTCAGGCGCCTACTGAAACGTTGAAACGCAAGAGCGGCAGCTGCCGCGACTTTGCCCTTCTGATGATCGAGGCGGTGCGTTCGCTCGGACTCGCTGCGCGCTTCGTGAGCGGCTACATCTACCAGCCCGGCGCCGACGATTCTCGCGTCCTCGGGGGAAGCGGCACGCACGCATGGGTGCAGGTCTATCTGCCGGGAGCAGGATGGATGGAGTTCGATCCCACCAACGGAATCGTAGGCAACAGCGATCTGATTCGCGTCGCAGTTGTGCGCGATCCATCACAAGCGGTTCCCATCGCCGGAAACTGGACAGGCGGTCCGACGGATTTCCTCAATATGCAGGTCGACGTCAAAGTCACCTCGGAACCTATCTCGCAGGCCGCATAACGATTCGTAATCGCAGCGATTATTCTGCCCGAGCAGCGGGCGAAGCGAAACTAACGCTATCGCGCAGGGTTTCCCTTGCGCGGCTGCGGCAACCTTGCTTCCCTTTAACCGTGGTTTCGATTTAAGCCGCTATGTCAATTCGAGTCGCGCTGCATCACAAGACGGAGTACCGATACGACCGCCTGGTTACCCTTTCGCCGCAAATCGTCAGGCTGAGACCCGCTCCGCATTGCCGCACGCACATCGCCGCGTACTCGCTGAAGATCGATCCGCGCGATCACTTCATCAATTGGCAGCAGGATCCGCAGAGCAACTACCTCGCGCGCCTCGTATTTCCGAATCCGGTGCGGAATTTTTCGGTCGAGGTCGATCTAATCGCCGAGATCGCGGTCATCAATCCCTTTGATTTTTTTCTCGAGCCATACGGGGAGCACTTTCCTTTCACCTACGAGACGGTGCTGCGCAAGGAGTTGGCGCCGTTCCTTGAAATGGAGCAGGCGGGCCCAAAGCTTCGAGGCTTTTTGAACAGTGTCGACCTCACCGAGCGGCGGACCGTTGATTTTCTGGTTGACCTGAATCAGAAGCTCCAGCGCGCGGTCGGCTACGTGATCAGGCTCGAGCCCGGCATTCAGTCGTGCGAGGAGACGTTCACGCTCAAGCGGGGATCGTGCCGCGACAGCGCGTGGCTGATGGTCCAGGTTCTGCGCCATCTGGGACTCGCCGCGCGCTTCGTCTCCGGCTACCTGATCCAGCTCAAGCCCGACGTTAAACCCCTCGATGGTCCCGAAGGTCCTACGCACGACTTCACTGACCTGCACGCCTGGGCGGAGGTTTATCTGCCCGGCGCGGGATGGATTGGGCTCGATCCCACCTCCGGTCTGTTCGCGGGCGAGGGCCATATTCCGCTGGCAACCGCGGCGGAGCCTGCTTCGGCGGCGCCCGTCTCGGGTCTGGTCGGCCCGAGCAAGGTGGAATTTACCCACGAGATGTCCGTCACGCGCGTGCATGAAGATCCGCGCGTCACGCTTCCGTACACCGACGATCAATGGAAACGAATTGAGGCGCTCGGCTATCAGGTCGATCGCGAGATTGTCGAAGGCGATATCCGGCTCACGATGGGCGGCGAACCGACGTTCGTTTCGGTCGACGACATGGAGGGGCCGGAATGGAGCACCGCGGCGCTCGGCCCCATGAAGCGTAAGCTCAGCGAGCGGCTGCTCGGGCTTCTCAGCAAGCGCTTCGCGCCCGGAGGGCTCCTCCACTATGGCGAGGGCAAATGGTACCCGGGCGAGCAACTCCCTCGATGGGCGCTGAGCTGTTACTGGCGAAGAGACGGCGTGCCGATGTGGCGCGACCCCGCGCTGATTGCGCGCGAGGATGTTGCCTACGGCTACGGTCCGCTCGATGCGCAACGCTTTGCTGAGACTCTCGCGCGTCGGCTCCGGATCGATCCCGGCTACGCCAACGCGGCTTTCGAAGACCCGGTCTATTACCTCCAGCGCGAACGGCAATTGCCGATCAACGTCGATCCGATTGAGAACCATCTCGAAGATCCGACTGAACGCGAGCGCGTTCGCCGCGTCTTTGAACGCGGTCTCAACAATCCCGTCGGCTACGTGTTGCCGATTCAGCGCGGATGGGGCAAAAGCGGGCCGGAATGGCAAACCGGGCTCTGGATGCTACGCGGACAGCACCTATATCTCGTACCCGGCGATTCTCCGGTGGGGCTTCGCTTGCCGCTGCCGAGCCTGCCATGGATCGCGTCGTCCGAGCCGCCGCAGTTCGTCGTTGCCGACCCGATGGCGAATCGCGGAGCGCTGCCGGTTCCGCCGCGCATCTCGCCCTCTGATCCTACGTTGCAATCCCGGCACGACAAGGTGCGCGACCGCACGCCAGCGATCGGCGAATCGGCCCCGTGGGTCGTGCGTACGGCGCTATGCATCGAGGCGCGCGGCGGCCGAATGCACGTGTTCATGCCGCCGCTCGGGACCGCGGAGGACTATATCGATTTGCTCGCGGCCATCGAGGACACCGCCGCTCATCTCGAGATGCCCGTCGTCATCGAGGGCTACACGCCTCCCCCGGACTATCGAATCAACCGGCTTTCGGTGACGCCCGACCCGGGCGTGATCGAAGTCAATATCCATCCGGCGCATAACTGGGGCGAGCTGGTTCAGAATACGACCGCGATCTACGAGGACGCGCGCCAGTGCCGGCTTGGCACCGAGAAATTCATGCTCGATGGGCGTCACACCGGCACCGGCGGCGGCAATCATTTTGCGCTTGGCGGCGCAACGCCCGGCGACAGTCCGTTTCTCCGGCGGCCCGATCTGTTGCGCAGCATCCTCGGCTACTGGCTCAACCATCCTTCTCTCTCGTACATGTTCTCCGGAATGTTCATCGGCCCGACCAGCCAGGCGCCGCGCGTTGACGAAACGCGCAAGGACAGCATCTACGAACTCGAAATCGCCTTCAGCCAGATTCCGAACAGCGGCGACAGCGGCGACGGATACTGTCCGCCGTGGCTGGTCGATCGAATCTTCAGACACATCCTGGTCGATGTGACCGGCAATACGCATCGCGCCGAATTTTGTATCGACAAGCTTTTCTCGCCCGACTCCGCGACCGGACGGCTCGGACTGCTCGAGATGCGCGGATTCGAAATGCCGCCGCACGCGCGGATGAGCCTGACGCAGCAGTTGCTGGTGCGCGCATTCGTCGCATGGTTCTGGCGCGAGCCGTATCTCCGCGGACCAATCGAGTGGGGAACGGAGCTTCACGATCGCTTCATGCTGCCGTATTTCGTCGCGCGCGATTTTCGCGACACGCTCGATGATCTCCGGCGCGCCGGCTATCCGTTCGATGGAGATTGGTTCGCATCGCATTTCGAATTTCGCTACCCGGTTCTCGGCCGTGTCAACTACGCCGGTGTCGAGGTCGAGCTTCGCCAGGCCACCGAGCCGTGGTACGTGCTCGGCGAGGAGGCGAGTGCCGGTGGCACGGCGCGCTATGTCGACTCGTCTGTGGAGCGGCTGCAGGTGAAGGCGGACGGTATTACCGGCGATCGCTTCATCGTGACTTGCAATGGCCGTCGCCTTTCGCTGCATTCGACCGGCGCGCGCGGAGAATGGGTGGGCGGCATTCGCTATCGCGCATGGCAGCCGCCCTCCGGCCTTCATCCGACCATTCCGGTGCACACGCCGCTGGTTTTCGATGTGCTGGACACGTGGACCGGCCGCTCGATCGGAGGATGCACCTATCACGTCTCGCACCCGGGCGGCCGCAGCTACGAAACTTTTCCGGTCAACGCCAATGAGGCCGAGGCGCGGCGCTCCGCGCGCTTCTTTCCGTTCGGCCATACGCCCGGTCCGATGGCGACGCCCGCGCGGGAAATCAACCCGCAATTTCCGATGACCCTCGATCTGCGGCGCCCGCCGGCTTTTTCAGCGCCGAGCGGGTACTAGCGCGGCCACGCATCTCCGGTATATGTCGATGACGGTGCATGACCGGGTGACGCAATGAGTCAGGCAGAGGGAACTCCGCGCGAAGAACACGCGTCGACCTGGCCTTATCAATCCAATTCCGCTTTTTACGACGAAATGCTCGCGCCCGAAGGGCAGGTTCGCCCGCATTGGCGCGTCCTGATGGATTCGATCACGGCGATGGGTCCGGAGGGGCTCGGCAACCGATGGCAGGAAGGGCGCCGCCTGATTCACGACAACGGCGTCACCTACAACGTCTACGGTGACCCCCGCAGCACGGACCGGCCGTGGCCGCTCGATCCGATTCCGCTGGTGATCGAGCAGCGCGAGTGGGCTGCGATCGAAGAGGCGATGCGCCAGCGAGCAACGTTGCTCAACGCGATACTCGCCGATCTCTATGGTCCGCAGCGCCTGCTGCGCGCGGGCATGTTTCCTCCCGAGCTGGTATTTCGCCATCCGAATTTCCTACGACCGTGCTGCAATGTGCCGGTGCCCGGCGGAATCTACCTGCATAACTACTGCGCCGATCTGGCGCGCTCGCCGGACGGGCGATGGTGGGTGATTGCCGATCGCACGCAGGCTCCTTCCGGCGCGGGCTATGCGCTTGAAAATCGCCTCGTGTCGCAACGCGTCATGCCTGATGTGTTCCGCGCCACGCACGTGCGCCGGCTCGCGGATTATTTCCAGGCCTATCGCGAGATGCTGCGAAACCTCGTTCCGCGCCATCGCGACAACCCGCGCATCGTCCTGCTGACTCCCGGGCCCTACAACGAAACCTACTTCGAGCACGCTTTCCTGGCGCGCTATCTCGGCTACACGCTGGTCGAAGGCGGAGATTTGACGGTGCGCGGCGAGTCCGTGTTCCTCAAGACTCTCGGCGGCTTGCTGCCCGTCGATCTCATCATCCGCAGGCAGGACGACAGCTTCTGCGATCCCACCGAGCTGCGTGGAGACTCCGTCCTCGGTGTGCCCGGACTGGTTCAGGCGGTGCGCGCAGGCAATGTCGCGGTCGCGAATGCGCTCGGTTCGGGGCTGCTCGAGTCGCCGGCGCCCGCCGCATTTCTGCCGAGTCTGTGCCGCCACGTCCTGAATGAAGAGTTGAAGATGCCGACGGTAGCGACGTGGTGGTGCGGCGAGGAAGAAGCGCTCGCGTCGGTCGCCGATAATTTGCCCCGTCTCGTTATCAAGCCGACGTTCCCCGACTCGCGGCGCCAGCCGATCTTCGGCGGCCGACTGACCACCAAGCGCCGCGAACAACTGATCGAGGAGATTCGCCGCTCACCCGGCGACTACGTCGCGCAGGAACAGGTCGCGCTCTCCACCGTTCCCGTCCTGGACCAGGGCGAGATGGAACCGCGCCACCTGGTGCTGCGCGTTTACGTCTCCGCGAGCGGCGGTTCGTACGTGCTGATGCCGGGCGGGCTCACACGCGTCACGTCCTCGCTCGACAACCTGGTGACTTCGGTGCAGCACGGCGGAGGAAGCAAGGACACCTGGGTCCTGGGCGAAGGGCCCTCGCCGCACACAACCTTGCTGCCGTCCGCGTCGGTGCCGCTGCAGGTGAACCGCGCTACCTTTGAGTTGCCGAGCCGGGTCGCCGACAACCTTTTCTGGCTGGGCCGCTACGTCGAGCGGGTCGAGTCAGCGGTCCGTATCGCGCGCGCAATCCTTTCGCGGGTCAACCAGGAATCAGATGCAACCAGCGCCGCCGGTATCAGCGCCGGGGTGCGAATTCTTGCCGCGCTCGGCCATCTGCCGGTCGACGTGGTGGCCAAGAACGGTCGCGCGTCGTCGGATCGCGATTTGATGCTGGAGCGCGAGATGTTGACGATGATCTACGACTCCGGCGAAAAGACCAGCCTCGGATGGACGCTCTGCCAGCTGCGGCGGGTTGCGTGGCTGCTGCGCGATCGCTTCTCCGCCGACGCGTGGCGAGTGCTCAACCGCTTCGATCGCCAGTTCAGCAAAGCAACGCCGCGCGAGCCGCTGCGGATGGGCCGTACGATGAACCTGCTCGACGACGCGATCATGACGCTGTCGGCCTTCGCCGGCCTGGTGATGGAAAGCATGACGCGCGGCGACGGATGGCGCTTTCTCGATATCGGGCGGCGGATGGAACGGGCGCTGCAGATGGTCGAGATGCTTCGCTACGGTCTCGGCGCCAGGAACGGTGATGAAAGCGGAGCGCTGCAGGCGATGCTGGAAATCGCGGACAGCTCGCTGACTTATAGATCGCGCTATCTCACTTCCGTGCAGGCCGACCTGGTGCTCGACCTGCTGCTGCTCGACGAGGCCAATCCGCGATCGGCGGCGTTCCAGTTGGCGCGTCTGCGCGAATATGTCGACGACCTGCCCAAGCGCGATTCGAGCGCGCGGATGACGGCGGAATGGAAAATCGTCGTGAAGCTGCTGACCACGGTGCAGCTCGCGGACGCCTCGGAGCTGATGGGCCAGGGCAAGGAGGGCGAGCGCGACAATACCGACAACCTGCTCGCCGCGCTGGCCGCTGGACTTCGGTCGCTTTCGGAGACGATCACGCGCGACTACTTCGATCATACGATCGCATCGCGCCAATTGGCGGCTTCGTGACGCAATCATGATCATGCGCGCGGTTCATACGACCGAATATACCTACGACGACACCGTATCGATTTGTTACACAGAGGCACGGCTCGCGCCGCGCAGCGGTCGCGGCCAGCGGCTTCTCGAACACGAACTGGTGATCGAGCCGGCGCCGGACTCGTCGGTTGCGCGAAAGGACTACTTCGGTAATGCGGTCACGGCTTTCTCCATTCAGCAGCCGCATCGCGTTCTCCGGATCACCGCGAAGAGCGTGGTTGACACTCCCGGCGCGGAGGCGATTCATCCGGGCCTGACGCCGCCGTGGGAACAGGTGCGCGCGGCGGTGCGGCGGCATGACACCTACGAAACCTTCGATGCGTTCCAGTTCGTTTTCGAGTCGCCGCGCGTGGCGCCGCTGCCCGAGTTCGCGGAATATGCGACGCCGTCATTTCCGGCGGGCAGGCCGATGCTCGAATGCGCGCTCGATCTCTGCCATCGCATCCACGCCGACTTCAAATACGACACCGGCGCGACCACCGTGACGACGCCGGTGGACGAAGCGCTCCGCGAGCATCACGGCGTCTGCCAGGACTTCGCGCACGTGATGATCGCGTGCGTGCGATCGCTGGGATTACCCGCCCGCTATGTCAGCGGATATCTGCAGACCGGAACAGCGGTGGGCGCGCACGCCTCGCACGCATGGGTCGCCGTGTATTGCCCCGGCTTCGGATGGCTGGATCTCGATCCCACCAATGATGTGATGCCGTCGAGCAAGCACGTGACGCTCGGATGGGGCCGCGACTATTCCGACGTGCCGCCGGTAAATGGCGTAGCACTCGGCGGCGGCGAACAGGAGATCAACGTGGAAGTCCACGTCGTCCCAGCCGGCGGACCGCAAGCGTAACCGTTCAAGCTCGTATCTGTCCCTGAAGCTGGGCGATTCAAATCCGATCAACCTGGGCCTCGATTGTCTCGATTCCCATCGACTCCAGGAAATACTTCAGCATCCCGACATACGCCTTGTACTCTGGCGAAGTGAAATCGTCGGTGCCGATCAGGATCAACTCCGGGCCGGCGACCGAAATCCGCGCGTCCTGAACCAGCCCTTTTTGTTTAAGCCCCAGGCCGATCGCAAGCGTTTCGCCCCGGCCGAGGCATATTGCTGTTTAGCGTCATCACCCGATTCATGGCTGCTCCCTTGACGTCGCGCTTCCTGGCGCCGCGCCCCTGGTAAGCTTATCTGCCGCGCACAAATAATCTCGTACCGCTTTCGGATCGCTTAGAATATCAAGCCGGGCTGGACCCAGATCATGGTAGGGAGAAAGAGGCTCCGACATCGTCATCACCCGATCGCAGCCGCGATCCCCCAAACGGTCCTTCGCTCACCCACGGTGACACATTGCGGCTAATCATCCGCTTCTGTTATGGGACCTTTACAACCCAAATGGCTTTGTTTCGTAAATTTCGGTAGTAGTCCGATTACCTTCCTCGTATCCTAAGACTGATGTCGGTCGGTTTCCCCGTTCAGAGCGGTCGCTACGATGTCGGGCCGCGAGTCCTCGGGGAGGTGGACGTTCACGTCCAGAACCGCGGGCGCGGGTACATGCTCCCCGGCGCGCCTTGCCTGCAATCGTTCCAGCTCATGCATTGCTCTCACCATGGATCGGAAAAGTGCAACCTCGTACCGCGAGAGATTTGAGAATTCGTCTGGAAACATTTCCGACACGCGCGCGACGTTCAAAGCAGGATCGTTGAGCTCGGCGGTCGCGCGCGCGAGCCTCTGCTCAGCATCCGCATGAGCCTGGCGGTCATGGGGCGATACCTTTTTCTTTTCCAGGGACGCCAATAGCCGGTCCTTCTCTGTCGACTCGTATTCGCTGACCGATTCCGCCGCCTGCCTCACGAGCAATTCTCGATAACCGAGATTGTAGAATGCCGCTTCAACGATTGGGATTCTGCGGAGCCGCCAGGCGTCGGCAACGATCTTGTCGCCAACACGCATTCGAGCCCACCCTGGGGATTCAAGGCGCTCAATAGGTTCGCGCGAAACGAATCGAAATCGTCCGGGTTCTCGTCTGGTAAGACGATACTGTCTCGTCCGGTGAGCCCGTGTGTTATTGGGTTGCGGGAAACTCTTGCTTTTCCGGAAAGAGTACGCGGGCCTGTGCTCCGCTGAGCATTTAGTCGGTTGGCTGCGACCTGTTGTTCACTCATCTTCGCTCCTCCCGAAGAGGCGATCGTATTTTTCCTGTTCCTTCTCCTTGTGGCGCAACTCTTGGAGCTTTTTTTGCAAGTCGAACTCGGTAGTTATCCCGTAAGTCGACTTCAGATGTTTCTCCGCAGCTTCAGCCAAGTCACCTATGAACCGAATCGACATCTTCGGATTCGGATTGCCGCACTCTGGACAACGCACGAGTTCAGGCGCGCTCCAGTCCACGCTACCTGGCCGTTTCTGATCTGCGTCCCCCGCCACTAATATTCTTTGCGCGGTTCGATTGCACCCCTCGCATTCCGCGCCTGGAGTTCGCCGCTCGAGGCGTTCAATTCTTGATCTGAGTCGGCGGACGTTCAAAGAAACCCCTTCGCTGATGCGGTCTTGATCAGGCAGGCTCCTACCCGCGTTTCTGCGTCCACTTGACCTTTTCGAGCGCGGCGACTCGATTCTCGAGTTCCCCGATCTCCGCGGCAATTTTGCCCAAATTCAAAATGCCCACTGCGGCGCGCAATCTGATTGCGGCGGAGTCATCGAAAAGACCTGCGCGCAAGGTGTCAACCGCCTCGATGCCGGAAGCTTCAAGCCGCAAGGCGACGTCTTCAATGCTTTCGCGATTGCCGGTTGCTTTGATTTGTCGTACCCTTGCGATCCGTGCTCGTTCCTGATTGCAACGGATATCATGGTAGCCTACCACGAGATCCATGGCAAGCATCATTTCCACCAAGCGTAGTGGCGGCCGACGAAAGCGAAGCTCCTTCGCCGATCGTTTCGCGCGGCTTGTCAATGAGTTCGGCAGCCGCTACCGGCTTGCCAAGGCCTCGGGAGTTTCGGAATCGACGCTGCAACAGTATGCGCAAAAGAGTGCCGATCTCCCGCCGCGCGCCGATATCCTCATGGCGCTGGCACATGCGGCCAATGTCTCGATCGAGTGGCTCGCGACGGGCAAGGGTGAAATGCGGCCCGCGGGGATTTTGCCGGGCGCAGCGTTTGCTGATGTGGTTATGGTCGAACTGCGCGACATCCACGCGTCGCTTCACATGCAACAGATTCGTGGGTTCCTCCCATTCAGCCGCTGGTGGCTGGAGCATCGGCTCGGCATCAGCGAGCCAAAGGAGCTCATGCTGATCGAAGCGGACCAAGATCTGCCGCCGGAACTCAGAAAGATGGATCTGTTATTGGTCGATCGGTCCGCAGGTAACAGGATGCCGCGAGGTGAGGGTCTCTATGTTTTTTCGGTTCCTACGGGACTCGCTGTGAGGCGAGTCGAGGTTGGTCTCAAACGGGGCTTGGTGGTTACCGGGCCGGGGATGTCAGAAGCGCTCGCGCCGCTGGAGATTGATCGGTTGCTGGTCGGCCAAGTGATTTGGCGGGGCGGGAAGATCTAGCGGCATTCCCGATGTTTGCCAACTACGAACTGGTTTCGATTTGGCGATCACGTGGTGAAAGTCGCAGCCGAGGGCCCTCTTCGGACATGCGAAATTCGCAGCCAGGTACAGTGGTTTCGCTCTGCGAACGACACTAACTCGTCGATGGTCGCGCCGTGAGGGCTCGTGCCGGTGCTTTGACCGCGTCTTCCAATTTGTCGAACGCCTCGCCCGCGAGCTTCTCGATCGGAATGCCGGACGCGCGCGACAACTTCAGCGCGTCGACCAGGCGCTCTACTCTCCACTCATTGATCCATAGATAGACCGATTGACGACGAACCCCGCATAGGCGGGCGACAGCTGTATGGCCTCCAGCGAGCTCGACCGCCGCAGCCATTAGGTTTGGTTTGTTCCCTCGGTCCACGTAACAGTTGCGACGGAAGATCCTGGAACGTTGTCTGCAAAGTGACCTGGCGAGTATCCGGCGGGACGGTCATTTTATTTCCTGGGACCGTTCCGCGTCGATCATCTCGCCAGCAAACTTTTCGATTGGAATTCCTGAAGCACGCGACAATTTCAGCGCATCGACGAGTCTTTCCACCTTCCATTCCTTGATCCACGAATAGACGGACTGCCGGCGAACTCCGCAGAGCTTACCCACTGCCAAAGCCACACCGAGAGAAGGATTCAACGCGTTGCCGCATGTATGGTCGTGCCTCTGAATTTAGTCCATGTAGCCAGTTTGTATGGCGCGGATTAGGACGGTTCGCCCGGCAGTTTCTTTGCCTCTCTACTTTCGCTGGCGTGGCCGATCCCAATATGGCGACTTGCATTTCGGGCAGGTGCGCGGGGGAGGCTTGGTCGGGTAGCGAGCGGTCCAGGCATGTCCGCAGCGCTCGCAAATGTACTGAAGTGTCTTGACCGTCCGCTGGCCCATTGGTGCCGGAGAATACTCGTCTCCGGACCAGTTCGCAATCTATCCGTTGAGACCTATTTACTTTAACCTATTCTCTGTGGTATATATCACGGGTAGGGCAAATTAGCCCCGGGGGTACGGATGAATGCTCGAATCACAATTTCGCGAATCGAAAAAGACAATCACCGAGGTGGCAGACGATGAAAGCAACTCTCGAATACAAGGAAGGCTTTCTCTATGTCGTCGAAGAAAAGGACGGTGCGACCGGGGTGGCGAGGAAGTGGTTTCCGGTCCGCAGGGCGGACTACTTCGAAGCCCAAACTCTACACGGCCGACCGGTCACGAGCGTCAATCAACAGGAGGGAATTTACGTGGACGAGGAGGGAAACGTGTTTCAGTTAATGGACAAGGGCGAGACGAAGCCAATCGAGCTCGAGCGTCTCTCTGCGACGGAGAAAACCGAACTCGAGGTGCAACTGGAGGCTTCGCTGAACGGAAGGAAGGCGAACGCAAGAACCGGCGGAACGAAGAGGCTTCTGCGAGACAAACGAAGCAGCGGTAGAAAACAGCAAGCGTTGCAGGCCGTGAGCTCAAAGCCCGAAGCGCGTTCGGCGGAAGCACCGCCTGCCGTCGAGGCGAGCGCCCCAACTTCCAACATTGCGGCTTCCGAAGCTCCCATGCAGTTGAATCTAAGACAAAAGCTGGCCGAAGTTCGCCGCCGCATCGGCTACGTCCAGAAGCGCGGTCACAATGAGCGTCACAACTACAGCTACGTGACCGCCGCCGACATCGCCGGCGCGGTGGGCGATATCCTGGCGGAGCTCGGAGTGGTGGTGGTTCCGCGCCTGGAATCGATCGCGCACGAGCCGGTGCGAAACGGCAGGACCGACGGCGAACATCTCACGCACGTGGTGATGAGTTACAGCTTCGTGGACGTCGATACCGCCGACGAAATTACGGTCAAGGTCGCGGGCGAAGGCGTGGATGCGGGCGACAAGGCGCCGTACAAGGCGATGACAGGGGCGTTAAAGTACGCGTTGCTGCAATCCTTCCTGCTGGCTACCGGCGATGATCCGGAAGATGAGCATCCAGATGCTCGTTACTCGGCAAGAAATCCAGAACGCCTGGCCAGCGCCGACGAGGTTCGCGAACTCGAGAAACGGATCAACGACACCGGGACTGATCTCGAACGGGTACTGGCGTACTACAAGGTCACTTCGCTGGAGGCGATGACCGAAACCACCTACCGGCGTGCGGTCGAACTGCTGAATCGCAAACTGGCCAAACTCCGCAACCAGGAGACCGTTCATGCCCAGGATTGAGCGGCTGCAGCAGAACACTCCGGAATGGCACTGCTGGCGCAGGCAAGGGATTGGAGCTAGCGACGCTCCGGTGATCATGGGCGAGACCCCCTTCAAGACCCCGCGAACGCTCTGGTCGATAAAGACCGGGCGTACGCAGGAAGGTTCGGCGGGTCCGGCCGCGCGGCGCGGTCGCGAACTGGAGCGGTTCGCCCGTCGCGCGTACGAGCGCCAAACCAGAATCCAGGTGGAGCCACTGTGTCTGGTCCACCAGGAGTTCGAATGGATGCGTGCGTCGCTAGACGGGTTGAGCTTCGACGGCTCCACCCTCGTGGAGATCAAATGCCCGCTCAGCCTGCGGGATCGCCTATCAGCACAGGAAGGTCGTATCCCTTCCCAGTACCAGGCACAGCTGCAGCATCAACTGGAGGTCTCGGGAGCAGAACAGGCGCACTACTGGTCCTTCCACGGGACCGACGGAATCCTGATCGAAATACGCCCCGACCGGGAATACGCGAAGCGGCTGGTAGAGGCAGAAGCCGCGTTCTGGCAGCGGGTGAAGGAAAACCGCTGGCCCGAAGTGGCCAACGAAGAGCTGGATCTGGGCGCGGACCCAAAATGGCGCCATGCCGCGCTGCGTTACCGTGAAGTCAGGCTCCGGCTGGAGAGCGCAGCGTGCGAGGAGCACCAGCTGCGTGCAACGCTCAAGCGTATGGCGACGGCGCGGCAGACCTACGGCTGTGGCGTCGAAGTCTTGCAGAGTTCGCGCAAAGGCACGGTTGATTACGCTGCGGTTCCGGAGCTCCGCGGAGTCAACCTCGAACCCTACCGTAAACCACCAGTCGCGGTCGTGAAGATCAACTTCATCGAGCCCAATCAGCAATAGACCCTCATGCAGGAATATTTCGGCTTTCGTAATTTCCACCAGTTCGAGCGCACCCGCAGAGAGATCAAGCTGCCCTACGATCTGTTGAACGACCTACGTTTCCGCCAGCTGCCCGACGCCCACAAGGCCCATCTGCTCTGCCTGCTGCTGCTCTCGGCGCGAATGAACAATCTCCTGCCCAACAGTCCCATCAAGCTGGAGCGGCTGATCGGGGCGACCGAGCCTTTAGAGCTGAGCGCGTTCGCCGAGTTCGTCGACTTCGCCGGACTAGAAAAGCCGACCTGGCAGGACCGCGTTGCAAACCGGCGCGTGCCCGACAGCGTGCGTGCGGCGGTGCTGGTGCGCGACGGCGGACGCTGTCGAAAATGCCGGAGAGCGATCAACCTGGAAATGGACCACGTGGTTCCGGTCAGCAAGGGGGGCAAGACCGAAGAATCGAATCTTCAGACCCTGTGCCGGCGTTGTAACCGGGCCAAGTCCAGGAAGCTGGTTCCCGGATTCTGAAGATGAGCGCGTCAGGACCCCGCAGCCTCGCGGTCGAGCTGGCCCTCCTGTTTCTCCGCGAACTCGAGCCCCTGGTCGCAGAAGATCCGGAGCGGCTGGTCTCGACCGAGGCGGTGCTCTCGTTTGCAGCGGTCCGGCGCGCGGACCCGCTCACCTGGCAACGCTGGCACAGGATTCTCGAAAAGTACGACAAAGCCGACCTGATCGAGCATATGCTAGGCGAGCCGGTGCCCTTGGATCCCTACGGCGGCGGGTCCGCTGCGGACCGACTGATCGGACTGGTGCTCGAGACTGGAGTCGAGTTCTTTCACGATCCCGACCAGCACGGCTGGGCTTCCATTCGCGTCGATGGCCACTGGCAGAATCACCCGATCCGCTCCCGCCCCTTCCAGCTCTTCCTGCTGCGGACCTATTACCGGGAGACCGGCAACAGCCCCGGCGCGCAAGCCATCCGCGCTACGCTGGAGCTGTTCGAGGCGAAAGCCCTGTTTGACGGTG
The DNA here is from genome assembly GCA_052146355.1 of Binataceae bacterium (SeqCode). Lineage (GTDB taxonomy): Bacteria > Desulfobacterota > Binatia > Binatales > Binataceae > JAFAHS01. The sequence goes on from JBKQNE010000199.1 coordinate 28,366, forward strand.
AGGAATCTCCCATCAATCTGCGGGTCGCAAATCACCGAGGCAAACTCTATCTCGACCTGTGCGATCGCGCCTGGCGCGCGGTCGAGATCGACGCCGACGGTTGGCGGATAGTAACTCGCCCGCCGCCGAGATTTCATCGCACCCGCGGCTCCCAGCCGCTGCCCGCACCCGAGCGCGGCGGCGGTCTCGACGAGTTACGCCGCTTCCTGAACGTTGACAAGCAGGGCTGGACTCTGATCAAGGCCTTTCTGGTCGCGGCGCTGCGTCCCAGCGTGCCCTGCCCGATCCTGGTCGCCAAGGGTGAGCAGGGAGCGGGCAAGACCACCGTGTGCAGAATAATCAGCGCGC
>JBKQNE010000200.1:0-4167 GCA_052146355.1 Binataceae bacterium (SeqCode)
TGAACCACGCACAGCTTGAGTACTTCCATAACCTCTTCCATTGTTGCTCCCACCTTCAGGGCAGCTTTGATGTGCCGTCGAGTCCCGGGCGCGTACATGTGAGTATAGGACGCATCAAAAGCTATACTGAGCAGTTCGATGAGCTTGGGCTCCATCAATCCGCTGGCGTAAATTCCGGCGCCGATTGCCATGAATTGGTCGGTCCAGATTGGATCGAGCTCAATAAAGGGATTCCACGCGTCATTCCATTGGCCGCTCGCGCGTACCTTGTCACAGGCCGGCGTTGCGACCGCCGATTTCGGCAATGGCTTTACGCCAGCCGCCTTGGCCTCTTCCAGGAGAATGGGCGCGCCGAGACTGCACGAATGAATCGCCAGCACTGAGGCCATCTTCAGCACCATCAGAATCTCTTCGCGGCTGGCTCCCACTCGCAGAGCGGCGCGAATGTGACGGCGCGTCCCGTCAGGATTGAGGTTGGTGCAAGCAGCGTTAAGCGCGACGCCGATCAACTCGACCGTCTTGCGAGGCAGTACAGTTGAGCGCCACGGGTTGGTAGTCATTTTCGCGCAGGTCTCGGCCCATTCGGGATCCCATTCTCGCAGCGCTGCCAGGGCGCTTTCCCACGGACCCGTTTCTCGAGAGCTATCGATCGCTGCATCCATTTTGTTGTCGCTTTTGATCGCCATAATTGCCCACCTTCTATGAGAGGGAGTCTCTTCCGATGTGCAGACCGTCGCTCCTAGTCGATTGCGATTAGAACCTTTCCGTCCACAACCTTCACCGGATAGGACGCAACTCCAAATCCGCCAGTCGTCACCTGGCCGGTCGTCACATCGTATCGAAGGCAGTGCGCACGGCAGGTGACAATCTTGCCGCTCAGCTTGCCGGACCCGAGGGATGCACCGGCGTGCGGACATGAGTCGCCGATCGCATAGAGGTCGCCGTCGACATTGAAAACTGCGATTTCCTTATCGGCGACTTTGATCGTGGTGCCGGTTCCCGGTGCAATCTGGTCCGCTCGCGCGGCTTCGACAAAATCGGGCATCGCAATTCCTCCGCGCCCTATTCTCAAAAAATCACTTCAGTTAGCGCGACGCGGCTGGGTCTTCCGTCCCACTGCGATGGAAGGCCATGCGGCGAATTCGCCCTCACACTGCCAACTCGCGGACTCGCGCTACTTGGCGGCAAACTGCCCAGCTATCGGGTGCCCATCGGATCCACTCACTGGCGGATGTATTCGTCCGTCGGTCTCCTTCACGATGAAGCCCAGTTGCCCATCCTTGCGGTTGGGTGGCAGGCCAAGATTGGCGAGCGTCTCGTCCGGGCTGTTGTACCATGTGCCAATCTTCAGGATCTGGCGGGCTTCATCTCCAGTTGCGATCTTGCGGCCCAGCTCCTTGGCGATTCGCACCACCTGCTCGACCTGTTGCACGGAGGTCATGCGCACACCCTTGCGGCTCCAGAGATTATCTTCGATGCCAACCCGGATGTGGATGCCGAGCGCCACCGCCATGGCGGCGTAGGGCGCAACCGTCCGCCACAGCGACTCGTACGTCGCAACGGAACCATGGGGCGAGCGACGCACCCACTCCATGAAGTCGAAGGGATTGCGGCCACAGCCTCCTGCGCCACCGATGGCGGTCATGGTGTGATTCAGCGGTCCCATGTACACACCGGTGCGGATGAGATGCTCGATCGCTTCGAGCGTGTGGATGTGGGCCATCGCGAACATCGGCTGGATCCCATTCTTGCGCAGGCGCTTCAGATGCTCGATGTAAAATTCAGGGTTCGCGTCGGCGACCATGTTCTGATACGCCGTCTGCATCGCGGGATTCGCGAGCTGCGTGCCCTGGACATCGTCCGGCGTCGTGAGGTCCAGGATGTTCATCTGCGTACTGCCTACGACGACCGTGATCTGATCCGGTTTCGGATTTAGCTCGGTCAGCATGTGCCGCGTGTCGTAAGCGAGCCAATGCGCTTCCTTGCCAGGATCAGGCGCGAACGAAATAGACCCTCCGACCTGGATGATCATCTTCGGCACGGCCTTCCGTACTCGCGCGATCTGTTCGTTGAACTCGTTGAAGTTTTTCGAGCCGTGACCGGTCTTCGGATCCCTCACGTGGAAGTGCAGCACCGCCGCGCCCGCGTTGAAGCAATCGACGGCCTTTTGCGTCTACTGCTCCCAGGTTACGGGGATGTCCTCCGGGTAGTCGCTCGGAAGCCATTGCGGCCCGTACGGCGCCACTGTGATGATCAACGGCTGCTGATTTTCGGGCAGCATTGAGTCGCTTGTGAAATACATAAAAAAGCTCCTCTGTCAGGGATTCACTCTCCCCACGCATATCCCGCGGCTGACGCGAGAGTCTATCGCACGTTGGCCAAATCCGACCGGGGCAATGCTGAGAGGCCATGCCCTCCATGATCTGAGAGGGGTGGTGCCAATTCAGGATTGCGGTTCGCACCGGGGTTCGCCTGCCGCGCGGTCGGGGACTCGAAGCGTCTGATCGGCGAATTCATGAAACAACCCAATTACAAGGAAGGCGTCGCCGCCCTGCTGGAACGCCGCCCACCACAGTTACCGCGGCGCGGTCATTAACCGCGAACGGCGAAGGAACCCAATCGATCCGACGCTTGACGGTGTCGCGCGAGCCGAGGCTTCACAGCGCGCGATTACGCTCGACCACCTGGGCGTAGCGCTTGATTAGTTCGAGCGCCTTGCCGTCGGCCGTCGCCGCGACGGTTTGCTGCGAGAGCATGACCAGCCGGTCGGCGCCGGCGGCGCGGTACGCTTTCAGCTCATCGCTCGACGGCCCGTTCTCGAGCGGATCGACCAGCGGCGAGATTTGCACGGAGCGCTCGTCGCGGCCCCGCTCCCTCAGCAACTTGCGCAATGCGGTGACCTCACGATGCAACTCGGCGGGACTCGTCACCAGCGGCATCCAGCCGTCATAGCTGCGCGCGACCCGCTCGAGCGCCTTCGGACCGTGCGCGCCCAGAATCACAGGCGGACCCGACTTCTGCACCGGACGGGGCTCGCAACGCAGACTCTCGAAGCGCACCAGCTCGCCGGCGTACGACGCCGTGCCCTGCGACCAGAGCAGCTTCATCGCCTCGATACTCTCGCGGGTCCGCTTCCAGCGCGTGCCGAATTTCGAGCCCATCGCCTCGGTCTCCTCGCGCAGCCAGCCGGCGCCGATCCCGAAGAGGAAGCGTCCGCCCGAGAGCAGGTCGAGGCTCGCAACCACCTTGGCGGTAATCAGGGTCTCGCGCTCTGGAATCAGACAGATACCCGTGCCCAGTTTGATCCGCTTGGTGACGGCGGCGGCTGCGGCCAGACCGATAAACGGATCGGCCCAGCGCCCGTAATGCTCGGGCAGCTTGCCGTTGTCGGTAAAGGGGAAAATCGTCTTCATCCCAGCCGGGATGACGGGATGTTCGGGAATCCACAGCGAGTCGAAGCCGGCGGCCTCAGTCGCGCGAGCGATCGCGGTAATGTCACCGCCTTGGGCCGTCATCGCGGCCAAAAAACCGATTTCCATTATTTTTCTCCTAAACGTCGTTTAGCGACGCCCCGTCGACATCCCAGGGAACCTCTGCACAAGCCCTATCTGTCATATATGGATCCCGCCCGGGTGCAAGGGGGGAAAATGCGGTGAGGGGAACGCGATTGCGGTCATATATCCGGCCTTTAAATGGAGTCTCCCGGGAGAGCCCCTCGACATAATCGTAGAGGAGCATGGTAGTGCGCTCCGCGTGAGTCCTTCGACCTTTTGGCTTCGCTCAGGGCGGGCTCGGCTCGCGCTGCTCGCCGGTCAGGAGACACCGCTATTTTTTGTCGGCTAACACCTCTGGGCGAAGCTGGATTAAAGTGATGGTTCTGGCTAGCGGTTCCATCGCGGCCACGGAGGGACACCATCATGCAAGGCTATGGCGTCACGGTATCGCCGATGTCCGGGATCCCGCATCCCGAATTCATTCAGCTTGCCCGCGAGACCGAGGACGCGGGCTACAGCGGGGTTTTTATCCCAGAGGCCAACAACGACGCATTGCTATGCTCGCTGGCCGTGGCCAATGTCACCAAGCGCGTAACGATCGCCACCTGGATCGTGAATATCTACCTGCGCGAGCCGAGCCTCTGCGCCGCCGCCGCCGAGATGGTGCAGGACG
>JBKQNE010000201.1:0-2554 GCA_052146355.1 Binataceae bacterium (SeqCode)
AAGAGAACGGGTTGGCTCGGCGAAATTCGAAAGCATTCAACATCCACAGCGGACAAGATGAGATGAACATTCTCACATCCAGCATACGTCTTTTCCGCGAGACGAAAGGTACGCTCGTCGCCGTCAATCGCATGGTTATCAGCATCGATCCGTTCTACGTCAGGATCACTTGGGCAGGCGCCGCCATCAACTCGCTGCGGCAACTTGGGCTTTATGCCCTGGTCGGTGGCCTCGTAGGCCACATTGTAGAGAAAGTCACTGTCGATTGGATAACGGTCGCGGTCGCCATCTCGATCTATTTGATTTATCGGTTTGCCGAAACGGCGGTCACCGCCATTCTCGCTCTTCGCAAGAGGCGGTTCGATTTAGTGCTGTCGGATCAGCTAGAAGAGCGAATGCTCGCGAAGTTGACATCACTCGACCTCGGTCGGCTGCTCGATCCGTCGTTCATCGAATTGCAACGTATGGCGCGCCATCGAGGCCTCTGGGCCGTAGCGGAATTATGGCAGAAGCAGCGGGAACTTATCGGGTCTGTCGTGGCGTTAGGTACTGGATCGCTAGTGCTCCTGGGCCTCGACCCTATCATCGGCGTTCTCTCCGTTTTGACTGCTGGGCCGATGATCTTGCGGGACTGGTTGATCGAAGCCAAGCGACGAGAACTCGAAGAGGCTGAATGGCTGACTCTGCGCAAGAAAATAGAGGTTAGTTATGAACTCACATCGACAGACGCCGGGCTACGTTCCCGTCTGTGGAAGTTGACCGTACCCTATCATACGTATTTTCGCGAGCTCGTCGGAGAACTCATAAACAATGCGATGACGCTTGCGCGCTTCGACCGCCGATGGAATCTCATCGTCGGTCTGGTCGAGGTTTGCACGCTTGCGATCCTATGCGGATACTTCGCCTCCGGATTTGTGGAGGGAAAGTACACTTATCTCCAATTGGGCGCCATCATAGGAAGCCTCTCGATACTAGTATCGGGCGTTCACCAATTCGGTTCATCGCTGACGCAGTTGGAGCAGTCGCGTCTGAATTACGAATACCTTACGCGCGCGCTCGCCACGCAACCGCTGATCGACGAAAGCCACGCGGAAGACATCGAGCTTACAGAAACTCCCGAATTGCTAGTCGAAGACATCTCGTTCGCCTATCCGTCGACAGGCATTCCGGTCATTTCCGGCTGCTCGCTCATCATTCGGCCTGGCGAGAAGGTTGCCTTGGTGGGACGCAATGGCAGTGGCAAAACAACGCTTCAGCGGCTAATAGCCAAAATCTATGTGCCAACCCAGGGGTCTATTTGGATCGACGGACACGAGATTCGTAGCGTCCGTCAACAGTCATGGCTCAACTATGTGGTCGTGGCGACCCAAGAGCTCAAACTTCCGAGCATGGAAATCGCGCGAGCACTAACCGGGCATGTCGCAACGGAAATAGATAAGGACCGAATGGGCGCGGCGCTCGTATTCTCAGGAGCTGATGATGTGGTTACCGAACTGCCCGGTGGAATAAATACTTGGATCGGTGAAGATTGGCCGACTGGTCGTGGATTCTCAACTGGACAGATGCAGCGACTGGCGCTTGCGGGCGCGTTCTACCGTTTCTTGGACCCTAAGGTTTTTGTCGGCATCTTTGATGAGCCGATGGCAAACTGCGACGTTGAGACGCGGGGGCGTTTCTACCGATCGATCAGCGAAGCTCCCGAATTCAGTCGCAAGACCGTCATCATGAGCTTGCACGACCCGCTTTATCTGCAGCACTTTGATCGCGTCCTGCTGCTTGAAGACGGCAAGGTTGCGAAGGATCTGCATGGCCATGACGAAATCGTCAGCTATCGCGAACGAATTGCAATGACCCTTGCAGTAGATCTGTAGATCAGCCCTTAAAATCCGGATGTTTACCTGCAAAAGCCAAAATCATCGTAAAATGACGCGTGGCCACGCACCTTTTCACGGCGCGCACCCATTCCCGATTTCACGCGCCGCGCAGTAGCCGCGCCGTCGAGCGCCCGAAGGGATTCGAACGCCCGATTCAGCAGCCGCTCACGAAGGTCGCAACAGACCCGCTAGCGGGGCATATCTGGCGAAGGCCTCACGGGGGAACCCTCGCCGCATCGGAGCAAGCGTGCAACGGCAATGTTAATGCGGACACAGCGTGGACACGATCTTTTCCAGGGGATCAGGGTCCCACTCAAGCAGTCAAGTCAGGCCCGACATTTTTCCCACCCGATTTCCCACCGAACTCCTCATTACAGGGTGGGAAATGGCGGAATTGGATAGTTGGCGAATTGTCAAAAACACCTGATTTTCCGGACGAAACGGAACTGCAAGATACAGGATGAGATGGGCTGCAACGGTTTAGGAAACCGCTGCTCTATCCGGCTGAGCTACGGGACCAAAGCGGATTTCCGCTCTTATAGCACAAATGGCTGCTAACGCGCCGCGGGTGCTTCCTCCGGCACCTCGTCGGTGACCACTTTGAAGCTGGCGAGCTTGCACGGGCCGAATTCGGTGACGATGGCGACGTCGGTGGCGTCGCGGCCGCGCGCCATCAGGAT
>JBKQNE010000202.1:0-32129 GCA_052146355.1 Binataceae bacterium (SeqCode)
CGCGATTAGCGCTAGTGCCGGACCGCGACAGGGGCCGACCAGTGCCGCCGAGTTGCGCAGCCCGGCGGCGCTGGCTGCTTACGAATGCCACGTAGGCAATTGGCAAATATACCAGGGCGTTTAGGCAGTAATTGGAAAAGGTCGCGGCCACGGCCACTGCCAGCGGGAGAGAGACCAGGCCCGTCCTTCGGCCGCGAGAGCTGCCACGTAGTCGGAAGCGAGGGCCAGTTCCTGTAGCGACCACCGGAGGGCTTCGCCAGAATCTGGTCGGGTACTCAATAATGCTGCAGGTTCCCCGGGAATCAGCGAAACATCGAACTGGTCCAAGGGCTGCGAAAGTCCTTCACCTCTGGCCTTGATGTAGGCCTCCTTGCGAGTCCAACACAGAAAGAACGCATATTTCCGCAAGTCCACGGGTAGCCCGCGGAGTGTCGCCGTCTCCTGGCGCGAGAAAAATCGCTCGGCGATCTGCTCTGCTTCCAAATCGCGGCGGATGAATTCAAGGTCGATGCCGACCTCGCGATCTCGCGCAACCGCATACAGGGCCGTTCCGTGAGAGTGGGACATGTTGAAGTGGATTGCGTCTCCACCGGACTCCACCGCCAGGGCGGGCTTTCCGAAAGAGCTGTAGCGGAAGGATAGGCGGTTCGGTGCTCTATTCAAGTAGAGGCCGAGGATAGCCCTCAGTACTGCGTGAGCGGCGATGAAGCGCTCGCGGTCTCTCTGAAAGTAAAACCGCGCTGCTCTCGTTTGCTCGTCGGCCGCAAGGCTATGAAGTAAGGTATCTGCCTGCGGCGCGGGATCGTCCAGAGACGCTCGCCAGACATGTACCTCGTTATTACCTAGTACTATCTTCTCCGGCGGAAACGTCCACGGTGGAGCAGTTAAGGTGATGGGCACTGCCTTCATCTGCGCGGTCTTCACCGGCTTCGTTTTAGTTCCTCAGAGAGAACTCGAAGAAGAAGTGGCTGTTTCAAAAAGAAATGGTCACCGGGAAGCATCAATAGCGAAAAGGAACGATTCGTCTGACCGCGCCAGGCTTCAAGGTCGCTTTCATTCACTCTGCGATCTCCGAGACCGCCAAAGACGGAGATCGGGCAGTTCAGGGGCGGCTCAGTCGAATACGCGTAGTTTTCGTACATCGCAAAATCTGCCCGCAAGAGCGGAAGCATAATCTCCATTAGCTCTTTGTGGTCCAGGAGTTCGCTGGGCGTGCCGTTGAGGCGCCGCAGTTCCGCTAAAAATTCTTTTTCTGACAAGCTATGGATCGGTGGCCCTCGATGAGGGAGTTGGGGGGCGCTGGACCGGCAGATACAAACAGCCCGAGAGGGTCCACGCCATATTGTTTGCGGATCCGGCGGGCGAGTTCAAAGCTGACCAATGATCCGAGGCTATGACCGAAGAAAGCAAAAGGCTTGTCCAGGAGTGGGACCAGCGCATCGGCGAGAGCTTCGACAAGAGGCGAGAGTTGAGTGAAAGGACGCTCCATCAGCCGAGTTCCCCGTCCCGGGAGTTGAACTGGGCAGACCTCGACATCGGCGGGCAAAGCATCCGACCAGTTGCGAAAAATCAAAGCGCCGGCCCCCGCGTACGGGAAACAGAACAGACGCAGACGGGCCCCCGGACCTGGTTTTCGGAATGGAATCCAGGAATCAACCGCTGCTGTGGCTGTTGACCTATTCATTCAGAATCTGTCCGCACAAAGTAGAAAATGCACGTCAACTCTTTGATGAACGAACCTCGCCGTCCCGCTGATCCATTTCCATCCTCAACGTGAGCGGTCTCATGTCGGTCCACACTGTTTTGATGTAAGCGAGGCACTCAGTCTTGGGACCGGCCTTGCCCGTGTCTGTCCAACCAGGAGGGTTTTTCTTCTCGGCAGGCCAGATCGAGTACTGCTCTTCATGATTTACCACGACTTTGTACGTCGTCGTATCTTCCTTATCGTCGCTATTCATTTGATCATCCTCCATCAAGCACGATGGATTGGCTTCTCGGCGAAAGATTTTTCCGTGGTTCGATGCGATCGAGGCAATCTCGAACCTTCTCAGCCAGGACTTCGACGTGTGGCGCGTAAACCATCGTTGCGTGATTGCCTGGTACGACGTGTACATCAACTCCTCCGGCAGCCCACTCACTCCAGCCCAAGGTCGGGTCGGACGCGGGTTCCGCGAGCTCCTGACCAGCCTTGAAGAGCGTGATTTGGCCCGGGTAGCGACGCAGTACGTAGTTTCGCGTCGCTCGAAAATCAGCTTTGCAGAGTTCGATGAACGGCTCGGCGTGGGAAATTTCAATATCCGCGGGCATCAAGCCCGCCATTTTTGCGTGCTCGAGCACGCGCTCCAGGAGTTCGTGCTTTGGAAGGCGAGCGAGCGCATCTCGTGGGTCCAGTGAAAGACCGAAATAGCGGACAAAATCGACCAGTAACCGCGCCTCGAAGTCCTCGTCGTTGATCTCCTCATCGGCGGTTGGAATCCGAGTATCCAATAAGGCTAGTAGAGCGACCCTCTGTCCTTGAGCGTGAAGTTGCTGCGCCATCTCGATAGCTACGATGCCTCCCATTGACCATCCTCCAAGGAGGTAGGGACCCCTGGGCTGTACCATCCGCAGAGCTTCGATGTAGTACGCCGCCATGTCTTCGATGCGCGAGTGCGGTTCCTGCCCTTCGTCCAGACCTCTTGCTTGCAGGCCGTAACAAGGTTGATCCGAGCCTAGATGGCGCGCCAAATGAACGTACGGAAAGACGTGTCCACCAGCAGGATGCATTAAGAAGAGAGGTCGTCTGTTGCCATCTGGTTGAATAGCTACCAATGATAAATGTGGGGCCGCTCTGGCATGCCGCTGAAGAACATTCGCAAGGTGTTCAACTGTTGCGCCCTGGAAGACAGTGGCTAATGGTACTTTCTTGCCCAATCGCTTCTCTATCAAAGCGAACAATCGAACGGCGGCCAGGGAGTGCCCTCCCAACTCGAAAAAATTGTCCGTCACGCCGACCGGCCGAACACCCAAAACCTCTTCCCAGAGGCCGCTGAGCTGGAGTTCCAAAGCGTTTCGCGGTGCTACGAACCCCCGTTCCGATCCTGATCGTGTTCGCTCGGGCTCCGGCAGAGCGCCACGGTCGACCTTTCCGTTTGGCATCAACGGTAAAGTATCGAGCGGCACGAAGACCGCTGGCATCATATAAGCGGGCAGCTTTTCCTTCAGAAAGCCACGCAGCTCACCTGCTGTTGGCAGAGCTTCCGGCTGGGCGACGACATACGCCACTAACTGCTTCTCTCCGGCGGCGTCTTCTCGAGCCACCACGATGGTCTCCCGCACCGACGGGTGTTGAACAAGGACTGCCTCTATTTCGCCTGGTTCGATACGGAATCCACGGATCTTAACCTGGTGATCAACACGACCCAGAAATTCGATGTTCCCATCGTGCCGGTAGAGGACCCGATCGCCGGTCTTGTACAGGCGTGCTCCGGCCTCGGCGTTAAAAGGGTTTGGAACAAATGTCGCAGCCGTCAAATCGGCGCGGTTGAGATAACCTCGTGCCAGGCATGCTCCGCCAATATACAGCTCGCCCGGAATCCCCGCCGGAACAGGGTTCCCATACTTGTTCAGAATGTAGCTCTCTCTGTTGGGAAGGGGACGGCCAATAGGAATTCTCTGAAGGATCGAGCGCTCGCGAAGCTGCGGAGTGACCTCAAAGGCAGTCGCCGTTATTGTCGTCTCTGTCGGCCCGTAGGCATTGATTAGACGGATTGAACTCATCGGTGTGCGTTGCCAGAGTTCGAGGAACTCAGGCAACATCGTATCTCCGCCTACGACGAACACTCTGGGCTGAATGTTCGGGACCAGCTCCGCGACGTCTGCCCACTCTCGCCCCAACTCCTGCCAGTAGCCCGTTGGAAGATTGACTACGGTGAGTCCGAATGCCGAGACCTGTTTATGAAAATCCGTCGTGTGCCATGCGTCAGTACTCATCATAACCAACCTCGCTCCGACGAGAAGCGTAGGAAGGATTTGTTCCAATGATAAATCAAAACTCAGTGAGGCAAGCTGCAACACACCATCACTTGGATCGAGCTCGTAGTACCGCTGAACGGTGCGGCAGTGATCCGCGATCGAAGCATGCGAAATGAGGACTCCTTTTGGGTGACCGGTCGAGCCTGAGGTATAGATCACGTAAGCCAGGTTCGCGGAGACGGTCGAACAGACTGGGTTCTCCGCGCTCTCCTGGGCGATGAGATCCCAGCCTGAATCGATACGCACCACCTTTGCGCTGTGTTCGGGTAATCCCGCCAGCAGCTTTTCCTGTGTCAAGAGTACCGGTACTTCAGCGTCCTCCAGCATGAAGGCGATCCGCTCCTTCGGGTACGCCGGATCCATGGGTACATACACCCCGCCCGCCTTTAGAATGCCCAGCAATCCGACGACGATCTCCAACGAGTGCTTCAGACAGATTGCGACCGGTACTTCCGGTCCGATTCCCATCGCTCTCAAATAGTGCGCAAGCTGATTGGCCCGATGATTCAATTGCTCGTACGTAAGATGCTCATTTTGGAATATTACGGCTATCTTATCGGGTGTTCGCGCGACCTGCGCTTCGAAGAGCTGATGGATGCGCGGTTCCTCCCGTTGATCAGCCCTGCTGCCGTTCCACTCCACCAGAACCTGTTGTCGCTCTGCTTCTGTCAACAGCGAGAATTCCGACAGATGCCGGTTGGGAGATGCGCTCGCCGTCTCCAGCAGCATATGGAAATGTCGGAGCATGCGGGCAATATTTTCGGCTTCGAACAGATCCGTGTTGTAGGCCAATGACGCGATCAGCTCGTCCCCAGTGTCAGCAACATGTAGCGTAAGATCGAAGTGAGTAGTTCCGCTGTCCACCTCCAGCGGGTTCAGTGTCAGACCGGGCAGTTGCAGAGCCTCTAACCGGGCATTCTGGAACACGAACATCACTTGGAAGAGCGGATTGCGACTTAAATCGCGTGCCAGGTGGAGTTCCTCTACCAGCTTTTCGAAGGGCAGGTCCTGATGAGCATACGCGGCCACGCAAACTTCTCGCACGCGACGCAAGAGCTCCCGAAAATCGGGATCGCCTGAGAGGTCGGTGCGCAGAACCAGCGTGTTGACGAAAAATCCGATCAGACCCTCGGTCTCAAGCCGGTTACGGTTAGCGATTGGCGTTCCTATGACGATATCGTCTTGACTCGTGTAGCAATGAAGCAAAATCTTGAACGCCGCGAGCAAAGTCATGAACGGGGTAACGCCCTGCCGCCGACTTAGCGCCTTCAATCCCGCGCTCACGTTCTTCGGTATCCGCAAGGATTGGTGCGCTCCTCGAAACGTCTGCGTAATCGGCCTGGGATGATCGGTTGGCAAATCCAGAAGGGGAGGAGCACCAGCCAATTGCCGTTTCCAATAGGTAAGCTGGGTTTCCAAGACCTCGCCTTCCAACCACTCGCGCTGCCAATGGGCAAAATCTGCATATTGGATGGGCAGGTCGGGTAGAGACGTAGGCCTTCCGGAACGAAAGGCTTCATAGAGTACCACCATCTCTCGGATTAGGATTCCGGTTGACCAACCATCGGAAACAATATGATGCATCGTCAGGAGCCCGACATGGTCGTCGTCACCCAGCCGCAGCACGGTAGCCCGCACGAGAGGACCCTGAGCCAAATCGAAGGGCCGCCGGGCCTCGTTTCTCGCCAGCCGCCGCATTTCGGCCTCCCGCTCGGTCTCGGGTAGCTCTTGCAAATCGACTATCGGCAGCATCAACGACAGGGCCGGTGCGATAACCTGAATCGGTCGACCATCCACAATGGCAAATGTCGTCCGCAAAGCTTCGTGGCGCCGCACGATTTCGTTGAGACTCTGTTTGAGCGCCACGATGTTGAGAGGCCCCTCGAGACGAACCGCAGCGGGAAAATTATAGACGGAGTTGCCCGGGTCAAGCTGATCGATGAACCACAGTCGCTGCTGAGCAAAGGAGAGCGGCAGCTCTCCGTCCCGAGGAACCGGCACAATGGGCGGCGCCGGCAGTCCCTGCCCACGGTTTGCGGCAATTTTTCCAGCAAGACCGGCGACGGTGGGCGCCTCAAACATAGAGCGCAGTGGGATTTCCACTTGGAAGGCTTCGCGGATTCGGGACACGACTTGAGTAGCCAGCAGCGAGTGCCCGCCGAGGTGAAAGAAATTGTCGTGGATACCTACTCGTTCGACACCGAGGACCTGGCCCCAGATTTCGGCTAATAGCTCTTCGCTAGGTGTGCGACACGCCACGAATGCTTCGTCCAGTTCGGGTCGATGCCCGTTGGGCGTGGGTATTGCCCGGCGGTCCAGCTTTCCATTGGCGGTCAACGGAAGGGCGTCCAGCAGCACGAAGCCCGCGGGCAGCATGTGCTCGGGCAGCTTGTCTTTGAGAAAAACGCGCAGCTCGTTAGCGGTGGGACCGCCTTCGTTGTTGACGGCCACGCAGGCCACCAACCGCTTCTCCCGATGCCCGTCTTCCTGGACCAAAGCGACAGCCTCGCGCACGGCCGGGTGCTGTCCGAGCGTTCGCTCTATTTCTCCAAGTTCGATGCGGAACCCGCGGATCTTGACTTGGTAATCATTACGGCCGAGAAACTCCAGGTTCCCGTCAGGCAGGTAGCGTGCGAGGTCTCCCGTTTTATACAGTCGCGCTCCTGGCTCGCTGCTGAAGGGGTCCGGAATAAATTTCTCAGCGGTCAAATCGGGGCGCGTAACATAGCCTCGAGCCAGCCCCACACCGCCGACGTACAAGTCACCGGCGACGCCGATCGGGAGGAGGCGAAGCCGATCGTCCAAAACATACACTTTTGCGTTCGGTATAGGTCGGCCGATCGGAATTGAAGGTAGAGCACTGCACCCATCGCAAGGCCAACACGTAGAGTCGATGATTGTCTCGGTTGGTCCATATACGTTGTACAGCTTGGCTCTGCAACGGCTTTGGAACCGCGTGACAATTTGGGGCGCCAGGGCCTCGCCGCCGCACATGACGGCCCGCAGGGCGAGGCTTTCACCGAAAGCAGGCTCCTCAACCAGAAGCCGGAGGAGCGATGGTACACAGTGGAGAATTGAGATTCGTTCGCTGCGAATGGTATCTGCCAGGTATCGGCTATCGCGATGACCGCCAGGTTCCGCGATTATCAGAGTTCCCCCGGCCAGCAGGGTCGGAAACAACTCGCGTCCGGCAGCATCAAAGGTGAGGGGAGTCTTCAAGATACAGCGATCGCTGGAAGAGAGCCCAAGCGTTTTTGTTATCCAGGTAATAGCGTTAATTAGTCCGCGATGTTCGACCATTACTCCCTTCGGCTGCCCGGTCGAACCTGAAGTATAGATTACGTACGCGAGGTTCTTGGCGGTAGTGTTAACCGATGGGGCAGTTTCGGCGTGCCTGGCGATGCTTTCCCAGTCCGAGTCGATGCACACCGTCTCGATTCCAAGCTCCGGCATACTGTTCCGCAGACTTTTCTGCGTCAGCAACACCGGCGCACGAACATTTTCTAGTACGTAGGTGAGGCGCTCCCGGGGATACTCCGGGTCCAGGGGCACATAAGCTCCGCCCGCCTTGAGGATGCCAAGTATGCCCACGATCATGTCCAGCGAACGGTGCACGCAGATCGCGACTGGAACTTCCGGTCCGACACCGAGACCTTGCAGGTGATACGCAAGTTGATTGGCGCGAGTTTCGAGCTGAGCGTACGTCAAACGCTGGTTCTCGAAAACGACCGCGGTATTCTCCGGCGCATGCCGGGCCCGTTCCTCGATGAGTTCATGAATACACTTGTCTTCAGGGTAGTCGGTCCGCGTATAGTTGAACTCGATCAGCAACTGGCGGTGCTCACCGGGGCTGACGATATCCAGATCCGCGATCCGCGATTCCGGATTCGCGCAGACACTTTCAAGGAGAGTCTGGAACTCTTGTGCCAGCCGGTCGGCCTCTTCAGCGCTGAAGAGGCTGGAATCGTAATGAAGCTCAGTGAATAGATGGTCCTCTCGTTGTATGCAGGACAGTTTCAACCTAAAGCGGTCAAAACAGCTGTATTGCTTCTGAATGGAAAATATCGCGTCGCCTCCGGTATAGTTCGCTTCCGCATCCTGAAATTCGAAAGCAATCGGAAAGAAGCGACGCGGCTCGATTTCCGCATCCAATCGAGGAAGCTTTTCAAAGCTGAAATACTCCTGCCATTCAACGGCTTCACGTATCGAGCCATCAGTCCGTTCCAGAAGCTCCACAAACCGAAGCTGCTCTCCGAGCCGGCTGTGAACCGGCAAAGTCTTTGCAAACAGCCCCATTGCGTCCTGCAGCCCTT
Organism: Binataceae bacterium (SeqCode); assembly: GCA_052146355.1. Classification (GTDB taxonomy): domain Bacteria; phylum Desulfobacterota; class Binatia; order Binatales; family Binataceae; genus JAFAHS01. Next base: position 8,328 of record JBKQNE010000202.1, read on the forward strand.
CGTAAGTACGTCCGTCGCACACAAGGCCAACGACAAAGTCCGACTCACCCGCGAGACGCCAGAGAAGGATTTGCCAACAAGCAAAGAAGAATGCGGAGGCTGAAGCGTTATATTTGGCCACGAGCTTGCTGATCTTTGAGGTCAACTCAGGATCCACCGGCGATGCCAGAAGCCGGGGCTCGAATGGCATTTCCGCGGAAGGTCGTTTTTCGAAGGGAAGCTTCGGATCGCGAGAATCCCTGGCCTCGCGCCAGTGTCTGTTCCCCTCCCGCGTTTCATCCGATTCCAACAGTTCATTTTCCCATTCGGCGAGATCGGCATATTGAGACAGATCGCCTGATGGTTCCTGGCACTGTACGAAAGCCGAATAGTGGCGACCAATTTCGCGCACCAGAATCCTGAGGGATGCCGCGTCCGCGCATAGCGACGGCGCGCTTAGCAGCAACACGTGCCGATCGGTGGCCAGGGTTAGTAAGTAGAGGCGCAGGACCGGCCCGGTCGTAAGGTCGAACGGAATCCGGCCAACTTCTTGAAACAGTGCCTCGATTTCGACCTCCTGGCGTAAAGCACTCCATGTACTCCAGTCGAATTCCTCTATCGAGGCCTCACTTTCCTCGCTAGTCGCCTGAAGAGGAATTGTCATTCCTCGCGGACGACGAAATGTGGTTCGGAGGATCTCGTATCGTTCGGAGACGTCTCGCAGGGCGGACCTCAGAGCCTCCAGGTTGAGGCTCCCCTCGATGCGCACGGCGCATTGCGCACGATATGGCAGTTCGTCGCCGGCTTGCTGCAATGACCACAGATGGCGCTGCTGAGGTGAAAGCCGGAACCCTTCAATAACGTCCATTTGCATTCGTTTGATTCCGCTGTTGCGAGTTCTCACTACTCAGTTGCGATGCTACGATTGTCTTGCGCTTGAGGTGTTTCAGCTTCTGATCGTTAACCTCCTTCTGCTCTCTCCGGACGCTCGCCCGCTGTTGCCGATCCACGTGGGCTAGTGAGCGCTTTAGTGCATCCAAACTGCTGGTTGGCTCTTGAACTATTTGACGTAGAAGTATTTCGAAATGCCGGGACATGCGGGCAATCGTGATGGCATCAAACAGGTCGGTGTTGTACCGCATGGAAGCGGCGAGCGCTTCTCGCGTCTCGATTATCAGCAACACCAGATCCAGCGTGGCAGCCCGACGTTCCAACGGTACCGACTCGAGAACAAGGCCCCCAGGATTCATGCGGAGCCCTGTTTTCGCCGCCACAAACGCAGATGCGCCTTGCTGCGCGAACCGGTGCGGCTTGTCCAGCACGAACATCACCTGGCACAGCGGCGGACGGCTGAGATCGCGTGGTGGCCGCAAGCGCTCAACCAACAGAACCGTGGGGAAATCCTGATGCTCCAAGGCGGACAGCACTGTGCGGCGAATCTGGTCAAGAAATTCTCGGAACGTCGGGTTTCCTGAAAGATTCGCTCTTAAAACGACGGGATTGGTAAAGAGGCCTACGATGCCTTCGAATTCGGCCCGGCTTCTGCCGACCATAGGAGATCCCACCAGCAGATCTTCCTGGCCGGTATGATAAGAAAGGACTACCTGGAACGCCGCCAGTAGCACCATGTACAACGTCGCTCCGTTAGCCTTGGCCAGTGCCTTGAGCCCGACGCTGAGCTCCGCGTCCAGAGTGAAATCGTGCGATGCCCCTTGATAAGTCGGAATCGCGGGTCGGGGCCGATCGGTCGGAAGCCGAAGTACTGGCAGTTGCCCCGCAAGCTGCTCTTGCCAATACGCCCACAACCGCTCTCCTTCTGGGCCTGCCAACATTTTCGCCTGCCAGCGGACGTAGTCTGTATATTGTAGACCGAGACGAGGCAGCGGCGCTTTCACGCCGGCACCTTCCGCTGGGTATAGTACGCCTACCTCTTCAAGGAGTATTGCGAGCGACCAGAAGTCGATGACGATGTGATGCACTACCAGCAGAAGAATGTGCTCCCGTGGCGATCGAGTGAACAGCGTCACTCGCATCAGGGGCCCTCGCTCCAGATCGAACGGACAATACGCCTCCTCCAGCAACCTCGTCTTTAGTTCCTCGGGGCTCCAGGCAGAACTTTCCACTTCCCGGAAATGAACCTTCTGCGCTTGGTGTACACGTTGAATCGGTTTGCCGAAATGCACGGCGAAAGTCGTGCGCAGGGCAGGATGCCGATCGACGAGCGCCTGAAACGCGCGCCTCATTGCCGGAATATCTATTTCGGTGCCGATGCGCGCCGCGAAATTGACGTTATAGACTGTGCTCTCTGGTGCCAGTTGATAAAGAAACCATATCCCTTGCTGATTATAGGAGAGCGGATGGGACGACGAAGACTGTCCAACTTGTTTCTGGAGAAGCTCGGCCAGGAGGGCACGCTTGTTACTTGCTGAAAGACCGGCGATTCGATGGGAAGTGTTGCTCATTCACTAACTTCCTCTTTAGCCAATAGATCAGTGAGCAATGAATCCACTTCCTCATCCGAAAACTGGTCGAGACTTTCGAGCGGATGCTCATCGGTGCCGCCGTTGTTTCGCTCCCCTTGGCGGTGCGTTATTTCGGAGGCAAGAGAGGCTGATGAGGTAGAGGTCTCGGATGTAAGTAGATGAAGCAGTTGTGCCGCGGCTTGTTCAACGCTGGGTCCCGAGAGAAACGTCACCATTGGCACGTTCATTCCGAGGTCAACAGCGATCCGGTTCTTCACCTCGACCGCCATCAAGGAGTCCAGTCCCAAATTGCTCAGGGGTTGCTGTGCGTCCAGCTTGGATGCGGACAGCCCAAGTGCGCGAGCTACCAGCTCAGTCAGGTACGACTGCAATAACTGAAGGCGCTCCGCTGGCTCTGCTGCAAGGAGCGAACTTCTCTGCTTGCCCGGACGACACCCTTGCGGTGAGTGGTCGGCTTCTTCACGTGCGAGCTCGGAGAGGAGTGGCGACTCAGTGCCCGCCGGATAAAACTGCCGATAGCGTTCCCAGTCGACGGGCACCACTGCAACCTGCGTCGAACCCTGCCGCAGCAACCGTTCCAGCACTTCCAGCGCTTGCACGGATGCGATGCCGTCGATTCCCAGGAGCGCAAGGCGCGCCGCGAGCCGCTTTCCTCCGGCCGTGTCCGCGAAGCCCAATCCGCTCCACGCTCCCCAATTGATACTCAGAGCCGGCTGGCCCTGCGCTCTTCGATGATGAGCCAGAGCATCCAGGAAGGCGTTTGCGGCCGCATAGTTTCCCTGCCCGGGCTGGCCCAGTAGGGAACCCGCTGAAGAGAAAAGTACAAAGAAATCGAGAGGGGTGTTTTCCAGCAGGCGATGCAGCAACCAGCCACCCGTCATCTTGGGCCGCAAAACTGAATTCAGCGCCGCAGGATCGAGTTGCACCAGCAGTCCGTCCTGCAGCACTCCCGCCGCGTGTATTACACCCCGGATCGGCGGCCAACCGTCAGCTCTAAACTCATCTAGAAAGGCGCTTAGTTGTTTTTCGCTCGCCACATCGACCGAGGCCAAGTGCACGCATGCGCCCAGGGCTTCCATCTCCCGAATCGCGGCGATTTGATGCGCCAAACGGCTGCCTGCTTCTGCCGAGTTCCAGCGCGCGCGCGGAGGAATTTGCGTGCGTCCCAGAAGAATCAACCGCCGGGCCCCTTGCTCGACCATCCAGCGGGCAACCGAAAGACCGAGGTCTCCCAGTCCGCCCGTGATCAGATAGCTGCCGTCACTGCGCCAGCTAAAAGGAGCTTCCTGCGCGGCGGATCGAGGTTTGCGCACTAGGCGGCCTGCGTATCGCCGCCCTTTTCGGAACGCAATCTGATCCTCCCCATCTGGATCAGAGATTTCTTTCCACAGTTGCTCGGCGATGTCCTCAAGAACTGAAACCTCAGGCTCAAGGTCCATCAGTCCGCCCCAAAGGATAGGATGCTCCTGAGCGATCACGCGGCCCAATCCCCAAAGAGGTGCTTGCGCTGTATCCACCGGCAACGTTTCTTCCCCGGCAGGCTGGGCTCCCCGAGTGATCATCCACAGACGAGGGGAATAATGCCGTTCGACTCGAGCGATCTCTTGGACCAACTGTAGGGCGGTGCCGCAGCCGAGGGTCTGCGCCGTCTCCAGAGAAGTGACACTGATCTCCTCCGAGCGACCGCCATCAAGACTCCAGAGATGGACAACCGAGCGGCAGATCGGCTGATCGGCTGCGAACACCGCATCGAGCAGCCGCCGCATATCCTCTGGCCGTTCGGGCCGGATACGAAAATGGTCACCGTCCGTGCGTTCGTACGACTCGCCGCGATTGACAACGATGCTTCGGTCTCCTCGTGCTTTGACCAGTGCTCCAAGCGCATCTCCGACGCCTCCGCTGTCGGCAAAGATCAGCCAGTTGCCTCCGGTGTCCGGTGCGGATGGCTCAGCGGCCCGCTGGTCATCCCGACGTTCTCTGGACCGCCACTGGAATTCATAGAGCCAATCGTCCAGATTCTCCTGAGCCGCGTCTGCCAAAGATTGGAAGCGTAGCCCCAGAATCTCCGCCGCAATTTGCCCGGTCTCGTCGAGAAGCCGCACGTCTCCTGCAACGGCATGGGTCTCGGCGGATTGCAACCGGGCATGACTCCATAGATGTAATCCAGGTCGACCGTGGACCCGGATCTCATCTATATGGGTCGGCATATACGTCTCCTGTCTGTCCGCTTCTGTCGCTTGGGCGGCTACCCCGGCGCCGAGGGTCTGAAAACAGGCGTCCAGAATGGCAGGATGGAATTGATGAGGGTTAAACTCTGCGTACTGCCCATCAGGAACCTTCACTTCAGCCAGCATTTCACCGTCGCATCGCCACAACTGGGTAATGCTCTGGAAAGAGGGACCATAGTCGATACCTCGTTCGCGTAACCTCAAATAGTAATTTTGGGCGGAGATATGCTCTGAGCATCGAGCATGTATCTCAGCGAGCGCTCTCTGCTCGATTATCGGCGAGATGCCGTGGTTCGGTTGAGAACAAACCATTGCGGTCGCGTGCAGTGTCCACGATCCGTTCGGTTGCTCGACGCCGCTCGGACGACTGTAGACCTGAAGAGATGCTGTTCCTTCCCCATCAGGAGAGAGGATTACCTGAATCGTTCGGGTCTCGCCGTCAGGCAGAAAGAGCGCCTTGCGGAATTCTACGTCTTTCAGCACCAGGGACCGTGTCGAGAACACCTCTGCCGCGGCCGCCAGCGCCATCTCGATATAGAGCGCGGCCGGGAGCACCGCGACTCCTTCGACGCGATGGTCATCCACACAAGACAGTACAATCCCGTCTAGAGGGCCCTCCCAAAAATGGGTTTCCGCTTGAGCCGACTTGAAGTGCCGGCCCAGCAGAGATTGCTTCCCGACTCCATCGCGCGAGTTGTGCCGTGAAGAATCGCCGATATCGCCCGCTGGCTCGTCCAGCCAATAACGCTCCCGCTGCCATGGGTAGAATGGAAGTTGAACGCAGCGGCCCTCCCCTTGATAGAGGCGGCGCCAATCTATCGGATATCCCAGGGTGTAAAGTGCCCCCAACGACCCCGCCAAAACGTTCCCTTCTTCTTCTTGACGTCTTAGCGATGGAAGTACAGCGCCTTCTTTGCCAGCGCGAAGAATTTCCTGCTGAATACTACTGAGTAGAATCGGATGAGGACTGGCCTCCAGAAAGATGTCATGTCCATCTTCCAGCAACTGCTGAACCGCGGTTGAAAAGAGCACCGGCTCTCTTAAGTTTCTGGTCCAATAGAGCGGGTCGAAGCTGACGTCGCCAATTTGGCCTGTCACGGTCGAATAGATCGGTACAGACGCGGTTCGCGGCTGCAATCCTTCCAACGCACGTTCCAAATCTGCGCGCAGCGGATCCATCTGCGGACTGTGAGCGGCAAAATCTACTTTGAGCGTTCGGCAGAAGACGTCTTCGCGCTGCAATCGACTCACGATTGCTTCGAGAGCCTCCGGGTCTCCTGACAACACCGTCGACGTGGGGCCGTTGCTGACGGCGATGGACACTCGATCTTCGTAGCCGACGATGATACGCCGAGCGTCCGCGATCGAGAGTTCTACCGCAGCCATCGCTCCGTGCCCGATCGTTCGCTTCACGATGCGGCTGCGGCTGCAAATTACCCGTGCCGCATCTTCGAGGTTCAGCGCGCCGGCAACGTGAGCAGCCGCGACCTCGCCCATGCTGTGGCCCACCACTGCGTCCGGCTCAATACCCCAGGAACGCCACAGGGCCGTAAGGGCCACCTGAATCGCAAACAACGCTGGCTGCAGGATGTCTATTTCGTTCAGCCTGGAGTGAGTTGCATCGGTCGCCGTGAGTTCAGCAAGCAAGGACCAGTCTCCGTGCATCGCGCGGTCACAGCGTTCGATGGCTTCGCGAAAGACCGGTTCCTGCTTCAAGAGCGTTCGGCCCATCCCAAACCATTGCGAACCCTGCCCTGGAAACACGAAGACTAATTTTCTCCTGCGATCGGAAAGCCTGCGGCCGGAAGACAGCCCTGGACGAACCTCTCCGCGCAAAAAAGCTTCAAGCCCCTCTGCGACTTGCGCCGCTGAATTGCCGGTCACGGCCAGACGGTGCTCGTGGTGGCTGCGCCGCGCACCGGCGCTGTAACAGATGTCGTGCAGGGCCGCCGCGGACTCCGGGCGTGTCAGGAAATCCTGATAATCCCGAGCGAGAGATCGCAGAGCCTCCGGACTGCGCGTCGACAGTGGTAGCAAGTAGCTGGAATTGGCATTGCAAATTTCGGATTGGGGATTTTGCGCAACGCATCCCGCATTTCGTATTCCCGAGTCCGATCGGGGAGCCTCTTGCAAAACCACATGGGCATTGGTTCCACCAAAACCAAATGAGCTCACGCCGGCCAATGCCGGACCCGGCTCCGCAGGCCATGGATCCAGAGCCGTTTGCACTCGCAATTGGAGCTGGTCAAAAGGGATATGCGGGTTGGGCTCTTTGAAGTTCAGGCTCGGCGGGATCTCGCGATGCTTGAGCGCCAGCGCCACCTTGATTAATCCGGCGACACCGGCCGCAGCCTCGAGGTGACCCAGATTGGTTTTCACCGAGCCCAGGAGACACGGGCGCTCGCGAGGGCGGCCCGGAGCAAGCACCGCAGCCAGGGCTTTCGCCTCGATCGGATCGCCCAGGAGTGTGCCTGTGCCATGGGCCTCGACGTATTGAACGTCGCCGGGCGAGACGCCGGCTCTCCGATAGGCTTCTCGCAGGACCGCTTCCTGGGCGAGAGGATTCGGAGCCATCAGCCCGTTGCTGCGTCCGTCCTGATTGACCGCGCTGCCACGAATGACCGCATAGATTGGATCGCCGTCGGCCAGGGCTTGCGTTAGCGGTTTAAGGGCGACAATCCCCGCGCCTTCGCCGCGAACGTAACCATTGGCTCGCGCATCGAAAGTCTTGCAGCGTCCGTCGGGAGCCATCGCTCCCGCTTTGCTGAAATTGATCGTAATCGCCGGCGACAGGATCAGGTTTACGCCCCCGGCCAATGCGAGAGTGGACTCTCCGCTTCTCAGGCTGCAGCAGGCTTGATGGACCGCTACGAGCGATGATGAACAGGCGGTGTCGATCGCAATACTCGGTCCGCGGAAATCAAATACGTAGGAGATACGGTTTGCCGCGATACTCAGCGCATTGCCCGTGCCCGCGTACGCATCAATGCGATCCGGATTGTTGAATTGAATTCGGCCGTAGTCGTTGTTCGAGATGCCGATGAACACGCCGGTTGGCGTGCCCGCCAGCCGCTCCCGTACCTGGCCCGCATCTTCCAGCGCTTCCCAGGCCACCTCCAGCAACAGGCGTTGCTGCGGATCCATCCGTGCCGCTTCTCGCGGCGAGATACCAAAGAAATGCGCATCGAACTGATCCACCTGCTCAACAAAACCGCCCCAGCGCGTCACCATTTTGCCCGGGACCGCCGGATCGGGATCGAAAAAATCGCGCAGGTCGAAGCGCTCCGGGGGAACTTCCCGGATCGCGTCCACTCCGTTGCGAAGTAGATTCCAAAAGGCGCGAACGTCCTTTGCGCCGGGAAGGCGGCACCCGATCCCAATTATGGCGATCGCTTCCGCATTCGCCTCCCGAACCTGGCTCACCTCGTTGGTCGAGTCGTGTGGGCTTGACCCATTTGCCAGACGGCGAGCGAGGGCTTCGACCGTCGGACACTCATACGCCAGCTCAGCCGGAAGCTGTCGTCCCAGCCATTCCGCGAGTTCACCGGAAAGGCCCACCAGCTCCGTCGACCCCAGTCCGTAGCTGGCGAATGGTTCTCCGACGTCTATCTCGTGCGGTTCGATTTCCAGCAGCTCGGAAAGTTTGGCTATGAGCCAGGTCTGGATCGCCTCCGCACCGGGATCGGCCTTCTCCGGTTGTCCATTCCGCTCCGCGTGATGCCGCAAGTCGCCATTATTTGTATTTCCGGCCATTACGCAGTCTTCACACTGTGTTCCAGCGTCCCCTCGCGAAATTTCGCTTCGCAAACGCGACGCTGAACCTTGCCGCTGGGAGTCCTGGGAATGCCGCCCGCTTTCAAAAGCACGACCGCGTGCACTCGCACGTCATGCTCCTCCGCGACCGCGCGACGAATCGCCCGAACCACCGCATCGAGGTCAGTTGCAGAGCGCCCATTCGGGTGGCTTCCATTTGAAGCATCGCCTGAGTTGCCATTCAGTTGGTGTCGCTCCGGCTGGTAGCGGCGCTCCACTTCGGCTGCGACTATCAAACGTTCCTCGTCACTGACATCGACCGAGAACGCCGCACAACAACCCGGCCGCACTACCGCGTGACTCTGTTCCACGGTCAACTCAATGTCGTGAGGGTAAAGATTGCGGCCGTCGATGATGATCAGATCCTTCAGCCGGCCGGTAACAAACAACTCGCCGTCTCTCAGGAATCCCAAATCTCCCGTACGGAGAAATGGCCCCTCACCAGCATCTGCCAGGTGGGCATGGAAGGTGATCTCTGTTTCCTCAGGCCGGTGCCAATATCCCTGCGCTACGCTCGGGCCGGATACCCAGATTTCGCCGACCTCATCAGGTCCGCAAGCCGTCAACGATTCGGGATGTACGATCACGACTTTTGTGTCCGGCATCGCGTGACCAGATCCAACCAGTGTGCGGACGTTCTTCTGCCGGTCAGAGGTTTCCATGACGCCGTTGTGTTCAAGCGCTGCCACCTTGGCCGTGCACAGGATGGGCTCATCGTTCATAAGTCCGCCCGAAACGATCAGGGTGGCTTCAGCGAGTCCATAACACGGATAGAAGAAGTTTGGGCGGAAACCACAGGATTCAAAGGCCGCGGCAAACCGTTTCAGGGTGTCGGCACGGACTGGCTCCGCGCCGTTGTACGCCACGGTCCAATTGCTGAGGTCGAGCGCGCTACGCTGTTCGGGAGTAATTTTGCGAGCGCACAATTCGTATGCGAAATTGGGGCCTCCACTGATACTGGCCTTGTAATGCGAAACCGCCTGCAGCCATCGCACTGGCCGCTGCAGAAAGGACTGCGGAGGCATGAGAACGCACTGACGTCCGCCATATAGAGGTTGGATAATTCCGTTGGTAAGTCCCATGTCATGGAAAACCGGTAGCCACGTCACGGAGACAGTTTCCGAGTTAATTCCGAAGGATTGGCTGATATGGGCAGAGTTCTCGAGAAGGTTCCCGTGACTGACCATTACGCCCCTGGGTACCGCCGTGGAGCCCGAAGTGTATTGGAGCAGCGCCAGGGAGTTGGAGGTCGCGCCAGGGTCTTTCCAATCCTGCGCCGCGCTGTCGATAACCTTATCGATTGCCAACCAATGCATTGCCTGTAGTTCCGGGGCTTGCGCGAACAGGCTTTGAACTTTGGAGAGGATCGATGACGTCGTCAGCACCAGCGTCGGTTGCGCGTCGTTTGCGATGGTGCGAAGTCTCGGAAGAGTCCGCTGGGGCTGGGCCATATTAGGCGGGGGCAGCGGGACGGCGATGACCCCGGCATACAAGCATCCAAAAAAGGCGGGAATGAACTCTAGACCCGCGGGAAAAAGCAACAGTGCCCGTTCCCCGCTTGCTACGTAGCTTTGGAGCAGCGCGCCTATGGCCTGTGCTTGCCGGTCCAGTGTCTCATGGGTCAGATGCGCTCCTTCTAGTTCTCCGTCGACCAGGTAGGTGTACATCCGCTGGTCTGGCTGGTGGAGCGCCCGCCAGCGAAGAAGTTCAACGAGAGTAGAAGCTTTGGCAGTAGTTCGATTCACCCGCAGCTGACCCCGGCGTACTCGCTACGCGCCACGCATGTTCGTGGAATTACCTGGTCGATCCACACGCACAACGAAATGCCGGCCCCGGCGAACAACCGATGTTCGCGCTCAAATTGGGCCAGCCGCTCGGCGACTGTTGGTCGCGAAAACGTCTAGGAGGAGTCCGCGTGCAAAGCCGTTAGCTCCGTGTCGGAATCACGAGAATTCTTTTACCCGACTCAACAGCTCGACTCGCGACAGTGTCCTCAGATGTTCACGATCGCTTCGCTTCAGCGACGTTTACACTTTATCGGAACGGGGAACCGGTGAAATGAAATGCCACTCAAGGAAACACCCCGTTACGTTCCTCAGAGAACCAAATGGCCGACTAAACCGCAAGACCTTCGAGAGAACAGAATTGAAACTTGGCGTATAGTCGCCAAACGTTGTTGGGATCGAAAATGTGCCACGGTTCGGCTACCAACATGATCGATCCACTGCCAAGAAAGGGTGTGATCCGCAGTGCATGAGCTACGCCGCAAGATTCCAGGCGCCGAAGGCGGTTGAAGCCCTCAGCGGCTCGCATCCCAATTAAGGAACAACTCAGATGAAATCGATTGTATGGCTGGGCGCAGTGCTCGCGTTGTTGGGGATCCTGGGACTCGTGAGTCCGGAATTTACGACCTCACAAACCAAGGACGTCGTAAACCTCGGCGATCTCAAAGTTCAGAGCACCGAGCACTCAACGCACGTAGTTCCGCAGGCCTTGAGCGCCGGCGCACTCGTCTTGGGCATCGTTCTTATAGGCGCAGGACTCTACCAGAAGCGCTGATATCCCTGCGCTTGTTCTAACCCGAACGATGGAGGCTTACCGATGACCCTATTAAACATCGTTGTGGTTCTGGTCGTAGTCGGCATGGTCCTATGGTTGATCAACACTTACATTCCTATGGCGGGCCCGATCAAAAGCCTGCTCAACATCGTTGTATTCGTAGTCGTGTTGGTATGGCTATTACAGACATTTGGTCTGATCGGTCCCATTAACGGAGTCCACATTCCCAGCCTTAAGTGAACGCCCGACGGCCACAGGAGCACGACATTCCTGACTGGCGGGAGGATGATGCGGCGATGCGCTTCCTCCGCCGTAAACCGACCGGATTGCGTGTGATTGCCGCACGTAACGTCCGGTTGCGACAGGCGGGCATTCGACGCAAGCTCGTGCAAGGAGAAATGACCTTGGCAAGCCGTGCGGGCAAGTGTCTACTGAACGCAGACCCGGCTTGCCTGTCGGTTCGAAGTTCGTTTGTATACCCGCGTGCACAATCAGCCGGTCGCCGATTTGTCGCTCATCAGTTGCGCGCACTGCGACCTCCTGCAGCGCCTACCTGACCTTGCTCCCGGAGACGTCGCGTCTTGTGCGCGCTGCGATGGCGAGTTGTGGCGTCCGCGCGGTGACTCTCTCAACCGGACGCTTGCGCTGTCTGTAGCGGCCGCCGTGCTTTACGCGATCGCGAATACCGTTCCGATGCTCGGACTCACGATCGTGGGGCGGCAAACGTCTACCACGGTGCTCGGCGGCGCGCGCGATCTCTGGGACGAGGGGCAACAGATTGTAGCGATGCTGGTGCTTCTCACGGCGGTTATTGCGCCCGCGCTCCAGATTGGATTCACGCTGGCGATTGCGATCGGCGGCCACCGTGAGCATCCGCGTAGATGGGTGGGGCATCTTCTCCGGCATCTTCCGGCCACCCGGGTCTGGAGCATGATCGAGGTGATGATGCTCGGGGTGCTGGTCGCCCTCATCAAGATCGCTGACTACGCGACCGTCATTCCGGGAATGGCTTTGTTCGTGCTTGGAGCGCTCGTGTTTCTGCTCGCCGCGATCCAGGTGAACTTCGATCCCCGGGAAGTATGGGATCGAATCGAATGGACAGATTCAGGTGGACGCGGTGAAGCCGCGGGGCGCGTGCTGGCCGAGGCGGGTAGATGAGCGCAGCCGTTCACACCGCGATGCAGCACGGTCTGCAGAGTTGCGGCGTTTGCGGCCTGGTCTCGCGCCCTGCGATCGGCGAGGAGGATGGACGCTGCCCGCGTTGCGATGAAGAGCTGACCTTCCGCAAGCGTGACAGCATCAATCGCACCTGGGCCTACCTGATCGCCGCGGCAATCTGTTACGTGCCCGCAAACGTGCTTCCCGTGTTGACGACCACGACCGCGGCCGGCGCCGAGTCCGACACTATTCTCCAGGGTGTCGTGCTCCTCTGGTCGCCGACGGGGTGGCCGCTGTCGCTAATCGTGCTGTTCGCGAGCATCATGATTCCCAGCGCGAAGATCGTCGCGCTCACATATTTGCTCATCAGCGTGCAGCGCGGTTCGGCCGAGAATAATGAGCAGCGCGTCAGGCTCTACCGAATTGTCGAGTTTATCGGGCGCTGGTCGATGGTCGATGTATTTGTCGATACTTTCACTGCCGCCCTGGTTCAACTTCAGCCGCTGATGTCGGTTGAGCCGGCGGCTGGCTTGTTTTTCTTCGCGGCGGTCGTGGTGTTTACAATGTTGGCGGTCGAGTCCTTCGACCCGCGACTAATCTGGGACGCCGCAAGTTCAAAAGAGGTTCTTCTCCATGGTTGACGAGCACACACCGCTTCCTCCCGTCCCGCCGGCGCGGGCGGTACCCAGGAAGCACGCGCGGATCTCTCTGGTCTGGATCATCCCGATCTTGGCGGCCGTCGTGGGCGTGTGGGTGGCGGTGACCAGGATCAGGAGCGAGGGGCCCCAGATTACGATCATTTTCTCGTCTGCCGAGGGACTCGAAGCGGGCAAGACTAAGATTCATTACAAAGGGGTTGACGTCGGCACTATCACCGCGATCCGGCTCTCGGAAGATCATCAGCGCGTCGTGGCGACGGCACAGATGGCGCCGAAGACCGAGGACTTTTTGGTCCAAGATACCGAGCTATGGGTCGTCAGGCCGCGAATTTCCGGCGCCAACATCACGGGCCTGGGCACACTGATCTCCGGCGCCTATGTCGGCATGAGAATCGGTAAATCGACGGAAGATAAGCGCGAGTTCATCGCGCTCGATACACCGCCGGTTGTGAGCGGAGACGTGGCCGGCCGGTTTTACGCGTTGAAGACCGGCGACCTCGGTTCGCTCGACACTGGCACGCCGATATTCTTTCGCCGTCTGCAAGTGGGCGAGGTTGCGTCGTACCAACTCGACAAGGACGGGCGCTATTTCACGATCGAAATCTTCGTACACGCGCCTTACGATCAGTACGTCACTCCCAATACTCGCTTCTGGCAGGCAAGCGGAGTAGACATGCAGATCTCCGCAAACGGCCTCAAAGTTGAGACCCAGTCGGTGCTGTCCATCCTCATCGGCGGAGTGGCATTCGAGACGCCCGCCAGCGGTCCGGTTCTCCCGCCTGCCGACCCCAATACTCTCTTCACCCTTTTCAACACCCGGGATGAGGCCTATGAGCCACCCCCGCACAATCCGCAAAGCTATCAGCTCATTTTCAAGGAATCGGTTCGAGGACTCGAGCCGGGCGCTCCGGTCGATCTTCGCGGCATTCGGATCGGCGAGGTGACAGAGGTCCGCGCGCAATTCGATGCGAAGAACTTCGATTTCTCAACGCCGGTGACGATTGCGGTAGACCCGCAGAGGCTTGGGGTCAAGGTCGTCGATTTGAGACCCGGCGAAAATCTCGAGACCATACGCCGGAAACTGATCGACGCCTTGGTGTCCCGTGGGCTGCGCGCGCAGCTCCGGACGGGCAATTTGCTGACCGGGTCGACCTTCGTGGCGCTCGACTTTTTCCCCGACTCAAAGAAAGCAACTGTACAATGGGCGCAGAATCCACCGCAGCTGCCGACCGTCAAAGGCCAGATCGAGAAGACCGAAGACGAGCTCAGCGACATCATCAAAAAGCTCGACCAGGTGCCGATCAAGGAGATTGGCGACAGCTTGCAGAAATCCTTGGGCGACCTGGATGAGACTCTGGTGAGCGCGCATGGCACGATAGACAACGCCAACAAAATCGTTGCACCCGATTCCGTGCAGAGCCAGCAACTCGACAACACGCTGCAGGAGGTGAGCCGCGCGGCCCGGTCGTTGCGCGTTCTCGCCGACTATCTGGAGCGCCATCCCGACGCGCTGATTCGCGGTAAAACCGGAGAGGCCAAGTGACAACACGCCGTATTGCGCATCTGATCTCAATTGCGTTCGTCGCGGCCGTTTTGGCCGGATGCGGTCCCACTGCGCCGTCGCGATTCTACACATTGGACTCAACGGCAACGCCGGGCGCCGCGCCGGCCGTACACGAATCCGTCCTGGTCGGCCCGGTCTCGATTCCCGAATCAGTGGATCGGCCGGAAATCGTGGTTCAGGCCGCGCCCAATCGCGTCGATATCGAGGAGTTCAACCGCTGGGCCGCACCGTTGAATGACGGCATCGCACGCGTCGTCGCGGGCGATCTAGCGACGCTGCTCGGGACGCCCGACGTGGCTGTTGCGCCGCTGGGCAACTTCACGCCGGATTATCGGGTGACGATCGACGTTCAGCGCTTCGAGGCGACCGTAGGGCAGGGCGTGCTCGTGGAAGCCGTGTGGGCGGTGCACAAAACGGCCAGCGGTGAGACGCGATCGGGCCGCACTACCGCGCGCGAGTCTGCGCAGGGGCAAGGCTTCGATGCGCTCGCGGCGGCACACAGCCGCGCGTTCGCGCAGGTGAGCGGCGACATTGCGGGCACCATCCGGTCCGAGGCTGCTGAAAAACCATAGTCGCAGCATCCCTTCCTGCTCTCGAGCAAACCGATTGGTTTGTTTTCTCAGGGTCGCGGCGTTTTCGGAGCCTCACGGCGCGCGATTTTACGTGCGCTCAGCATGCGGGCAGTTGCAACGCAGACAAGCACCTGTAATTTCTTTAGCCAATAGGAGGTGCGCGTCCGCGCGGCGCGCATTTTGCGTGCGAATCTAGCGGTCCTTTCATGAAGCCCGAGGAGTTCCCGCAGACCGAAAGCCTGGCTATGTCTATCCCTACGTCCGACGAGAGCAACGCAGCACTTTTCACGCGGCTAATCGACCATCACATCCGCTTCACCGTTGCGAAGCGACGCATTCAACTGTCGAAACACGACTGGTACCGGGTCACCGCGCTCGCGGTGCGCGACATGCTGGTCGAGAAGATGCTCGAGACGCGCGCGCGTTGGGAACGGACAGGAGCAAAGAAGCTCTACTACCTGTCGCTGGAGTACCTGATTGGCCGATCGCTCGAGAACAATCTCTTCAATCTCGGAATCATCGACACCTGCCACGAGTTTCTGGGCGAGAACGGAATCGATTTGACCCAGCTTTTCGACGAGGAGCCCGATGCGGGTCTGGGCAATGGCGGCCTGGGGCGTCTGGCTGCCTGCTTTCTCGATTCGCTGGCGACGCTCAACATGCCCGGCTACGCCTACGGCATCAACTACGAATTCGGATTGTTCCGCCAGGAAATCCGCGACGGCTTTCAGCATGAGCGGCCCGACAGTTGGCGGCGTGAGATGTCGCCGTGGCTGATCGCGCGCCCCGAACAGGCGTGCATCATTCCCGTTTACGGACGGATCGAGCGGCGCATCGACCGCTACGGCGAGTACAAACCGCTGTGGGTCGACTGGCGCGGATTGGTCGGCATCCCCTCGGATTTGCCGATCTCCGGCTACCAGAGCCCGGCGGTCAACTTCGTGCGTCTTTTCGCGGCCGGCGCCTCCGATGAGTTTGACATGCAGATCTTCAATGCCGGCGACTACATGAAGGCCGTCGAGCAGAAGATCGTTTCGGAAACTATCTCGCGAGTGCTCTATCCTTCGGATGCGGACCAGGCGGGGCGCGAGCTGCGCCTGTTGCAGGAATATTTTTTCGTGGCGTGCGCCGTCCGCGACATCGTGCGCGATTTCTTCAATCGCGGCGAGGACGTGCACGACCTGCCGATGCGTGTGGCGATTCAGCTCAACGATACCCATCCGGCCTTGGCGGTGGCGGAGCTGATGCGCCTGCAGATGGATCAATACGAAGTGCCGTGGGACGTCGCGTGGGAAGTTACGCGCGCTACTGTCGCGTACACCAATCACACGCTGATGCCCGAGGCGCTGGAGCGATGGCCGGTTGGTCTGCTCCAGCGCGTCGTGCCGCGCCATTTGGAGATCATCTACGAGATCAACCGCCGGTTCCTGGCCGATGCGATCACGGTGCACGGGGGCGAACCCGATCAGACCTCGGGCCCGTCGATTATCGAGGACGGGTTCGATCCGCAAATACGCATGGCGCACCTCGCGATCGTCGGCAGCCATTCGGTCAACGGCGTTTCGAAGCTTCATTCGGATCTGGTCAAGACCCGGCTCGTGCCGGAGTTCTACAAGCTGTGGCCCGAGCGCTTCAGCAATAAGACCAACGGCGTTACGCAGCGGCGATGGATTCTGATGGCAAACCCCGGCCTGGCGCGGTTGCTCGACGAAACCGTGGGCCAAGGATGGCCGAAGAACCTGGAGGAGGTCCGCGGTATCGAACGCTATGCGGACGACAAAGAATTTCAGGCGCGGTTCGTCGCGATCAAACGTGCGAACAAGGAGCGTCTGGCTACGCTCATCCAGCGGGTCGTGGATGTCGAGGTGGACCCGGCCTCGATCTTCGACGTCCAGGCCAAGCGCATCCATGAGTACAAGCGTCAACTGTTGATGGCGCTTGGAATCGTGCATGAGTACCTCGGCCTGGTGGACGAGGGCATCGAGCCTGCTGCGCCGCGCACGTACTTGATCGCGGGTAAGGCAGCGCCCGGCTACTGGGCGGCGAAGATGACGATCAAGCTGATCAACTCGCTCGCCGCGGTAATCAATAAGGACGAGCGCACGCGCGGCCTGATCAAAGTCGCGTTCCTGCCGGACTATCGAGTCTCGATGGCGGAGAAGATCATTCCCGCCGCGGATGTATCGGAACAGATCTCCACCGCCGGTATGGAAGCGTCCGGTACCGGCAATATGAAATTCGCGATGAACGGTGCGCTCACCCTCGGCACATTGGACGGCGCGAATATCGAGATGCGCGAGGCGGTCGGCCCCGAGAATATTTTCATCTTTGGGCTGACTGCGGATGAAATTGAAGACATGCGCGGCAAGGGCACATACGAACCGCGCCTGCACTACGAGAACGATGCGCGAGTGCGGCGTATCTTCGATGCGTTCGCGTCGGATCGATTCTGTCCGCGCGAGCCGGGACTGTTCCGATGGATCCCCGACCGGCTGCTGCTTCACGATCCGTATTTCATTGTCGCCGACTTCGCTTCTTACATCGCCACGCAGGCCAGGGTATCGCAGGAATATCTGCAGCCGGATGTATGGGTGCGAAAGGCGATTCTCAACGTCGCGCGGATGGGCTACTTCTCCAGCGATCGGACGGTTGAGGAATACGCGCGCGAGATCTGGGGACTCGCCACACCTCCCGAAGTTGCTCCGAGCAAATAGGAGCGCCCGAATATTCCCTTCCTATGAGTGCCAGTCGCCGCGCGTCGCAGATCAGTTGTCTGAAAATCGGGAACGCAGAATAGAGAAAGGCCGGGCTACCATTGGGGACCGCGGGTGGGGGACCTGCGGTGCGTAGCCCGGCCGTGCTTGGGGACAGGCGCTGTTGGTTCTCGGGGGAGGAGATTTGCAGCGCTGACAGAATTTGTAAGCAAACGATGTGCCCGCAAAAAACATCAACAAAATCCGCAGATCGCCCGAAAAAATCCTTCGCGTAATGCAAATTGCCGCGCGGAGTTCGCCACGATAATGGCCGGAAGCGCGTGAAATAAAAAGCTTTTCGCGGGATGCGGCAATTTCCGCTGACGTTTGGCCTTCTAGCAATTCGCGATTGGTTGATCTTCTGGTTTCTGGCACGTAGTAACATAGCTGCGCGCGCGCAGCCCGGCGACCAGTGCTTTTTCGCCGAGTGCTCCCGTCAATGAGCATATAGAAAGAGATCGGCTCAAGGATTCGTGTCAAGATTGAGAAGACGCAAGGTCACCGGTCCTTCGCTAGCCGTCAGTGCGGATCGTCGACAGAACCACGGAAGGACAATTGCGCAAATTAGAGAGAATCGTCTTGTTCGCTGCGCTGATCCTCTCGCTGACATCTTGTGCTACGCAACCGGTGTCAGACGGTCCCGGATTGCCGGGGTTCTGGTTCGGACTTATGCACGGAATCATCTCTCCCGTGTCATTGCTTGGCGGTCTTTTCGGCGACGTCGAGGTCTACGCCTTTCCCAATTCCGGATGGTGGTACAACTTTGGATTCATGACCGGAGTTGGAAGCGTCGTTGGCGTCACAGTCGAATCGATCTCAAACCCGGCATCGAAAGTCCGCGCATTCTTTAAGGCCATCCGGTCGCGTGCCAGCGCCCTGCGGTCGCGGCGTAGCGTAGCGGAATCGCTGCGAATCGGGGACGTGTAGGCATCCAGGCCATGCCCCAGACCCGGCGGCGAAGTACAATGTTTTGCTGATACTTCGGTTCAGCCGCCATCTCGCGGTTGTCCTGTGTGAGGAGCCGCATCTGAGTGAGCGCGGCGGCCTCCGCACATTCGGCCGCACAGCGAGCAAAAATCGGCTACGTGGTTGAGAGGTATCCGGGCGTGTGTTAACCCTTTACGGTTACGGGGCGTGGCGCAGCATGGTAGCGCACCTGCCTTGGGAGCAGGGGGTCGGCCGTTCAAATCGGCTCGCCCCGATTCGCGCCAGTAGCTCAGGCGGATAGAGCAACGGCCTTCTAAGCCGTGGGTCAGGCGTTCGAATCGCCTCTGGCGCGCCAGGAATTATCGCCCGGATCGCGAGTCCGGTACATTGATACGAGATACGAGACGGTGGGTGTAGCTCAGTTAGGTAGAGCGCTGGATTGTGGCTCCAGTGGTCGAGGGTTCAAATCCCTTCACTCACCCCAGACATCCTGCTACGTAAAGCATCCCTCACGGTGCGCCGTTAGCTCAGTTGGTAGAGCAGCTGACTCTTAATCAGCGGGTCCGCGGTTCAAGTCCGCGACGGCGCACCAAATCCAGCACGGGGAGAAGGACTTCACGCTGCGGCGCCCAACTGGCAATCTGGCGGTTCGGTTGGTGTCGTACAAGTGTCGTATTTCGGCCCAGGAGCCACGACCGGGCCTGACCAGGGTCCTGTTGAGAAAGCTGCCGGCACGAAACCGCGGTGAACTCCTAACGTCTTAAGAGAGAGCGACGCGCGCTCATAACCATTCAACGGGGAGCAAGAAGGAATTGCCAGAAGAATCGACCGGTACCCCAGGTCAGAATGACAACGCGCTGGGGCGGCTCGAGCGACGCATCGAAAGCCTCGAGTTCGCGACGCAGCGAGAAAATCGATGGTGGCGAGGTGGCTTGATTGCGGCGCTCGTCCTAATGGCGCTATCGATTTTGATAGCCGGCCATCACCGACATCATCACCCGCCCCCCATGATGGGAATGCAAGGCTGGCAAGGCCCGCGCATGATGCCCTATGGCCCGCCTCCGCAGCCTTATTCGGGTTACGGTCCCGGCGGCGACTATTACGGGCCTCCGGCGGGTTACTATCGGCAATGGAATGGCGCGGGGCCCGAGGCTCAGCCGCCTCCGCCCAAGTGATTCTTACAAGAATTCGCAGCCTCGCCCCGATCTTTTCGCGCTTCGCCTTGATGCATCATTGTTAGTTCGCCGGGGGTTTGTAATCGGGACAGTCGCATTTCCAATGCTGCGCGCGGCCTGCCGTTGCTCGAACAGCAGTATGCCACTGGTGACCACACTCCAACCGATGGCACCGCGCAAAACGCGGCTGTGGTAGAGTTATCAGGTCACGCGTCTCTTTCTTGTCTCCAGGTCCGCAAATATCGCATGTCATGCGACTTGCTCCATCCATCGCCGGTCGGCGGTCAGGTCTTCGAACGACCATAGCGATCCGTCGCGCCTGCGGCCATCGCAGCAACTTGGCCGCTGTGTTAGTTCGGGGCTGATGAAGCTGGGCCACGCCGTCGCGCTCTCACTGGTGGGCTGGTCTCTGCTAGTTTCGCCGCTACATCATTTCGATTTTCGGGTAGATGCGAGATGAACAACGACTGGAATTACGAGAGTGTCTTTACGGCCTTAGCCAAGGCGACGAGCGAGGTCGAGATCAGAGAGATACGCGAGCGCGCCGAAGCGCGGCGGATCACTGCCAAACTGATGAACGACTCGAAGACGGTGATACTGGCGGCAGACATCTGCGAACGAGCTGACGCGCGACTGGACGCGCTCCTCGGGCGCGGCGTCAAAGCTCACAGCAAGCGCGGTGGGCGAAGCAAATTCGTGCCCCTTCACTCGCTGACGAAGTCGCCCACAGGGCACGAGCGCGGCTGAAAGCTCTCATCGAGATGGACGGCTTGGTGGTGAGCGACCGCGATCCGCGCCTCAAGGAAAAGTGAGCATGAAGCCCCGCCGCGCCGCCGCGTTCGCGCTCGTGGAATGGTATCTGATGAATTCAAATCATCCTTGCACATGGATCAAGCGGACTCGCCCGGCTTTGTCGTCTCTGTACCATGCCACGTGGTCTTGTTCATCCGCCAAGTATAATTTCTGGGGTTGACGATACGGCAACAAAGCCCTTTCGCCAGAGACAACCGGGGTAAGGCCTGTTTCAGTGACTGGCCAACCCAAGGGATTCGCGAGCTTGATGGCGTGTACTAGCTCAAGCAGGAACGCTTCAAAATCCGCCTCTGTTTGAACGGCGAAAGTTTTCTCCATCGCTTGGGTTCCCTCTGTATAGCAAGGCGGACTACCGGCCTTCAGAATGGGCGCCGACTACCGCTTCAACCGGGAACAAATCGATAAATGGACCCAGGAACGAACATCGACGCCCCCGCACACGACTGCGCTTGCGAAATTCTGGCAAGCCAGCACCGCTTACAAACTGGACGACCGTGCAGCGATTCGTGTCGATGGGAAGGTCTTTATCCTTGTCTGCATCCAGCCCGGCAAGAGCGCGCTAACCATGCCCGATATTCCCATGCATGACGAGAGCAAAATCTGGGACGGGTTGTGCGTGTGGGAAATTGAACCGTGATCCGCCAATAGCCGGATCGCAGATCATGATGCATATGCGGCGAAGTCTGCATCGCACGCGCCGAATCGCTCTGCGGTGTTCGCGCCACGAAGACGAGATTGATATGTGAGTTCAGTTAGCGTTCGCGCGGATGTAAGGAGGTTCCAGGTCATGTCGATGCTCTCCGATTTCAAGCAGTTCGCGATGAAAGGGAACGTGGTTGATTTGGCCGTAGGCTTCGTACTGGGCGCGGCGTTCGGCAAGATCACGACCTCGCTGGTCAGCGACGTGATCATGCCGCCGATCGGATTCGTGCTGGGCAAGGTTGATTTCTCGAGCCTCTATCTCAACCTTTCGGGACATCCTTTTCCGACTCTGGCCGCGGCCAAGGCTGCCGGCGCGCCGGTAATCGCATACGGCGCATTCGTCAACACGGTGCTCGATTTTCTGATCGTCGCCTTCGCGATGTTCATTCTGGTGCAGCAGGTCGCACGCATCGCGGCACCGGCACCCGCGCCGGTGACGGACAAGGACTGTCCGTTCTGCCTGAGCAAGATTCCGATTGGAGCGACCAAGTGCGCGCATTGCACGTCGGAGCTGAAGACGGCATGAGCGCGCAAATGCCAAATCGCAATAGCAGTTACGCGCTGGTTTTGTTTTGCCCCCGCATTTGGACCCCGCAGACGGGTCGGAAGAACGTTGACGGCTATCGGCTCGGTTGAGAGTCCAGGGCCCGTCAGTGGGCGTTTCCGCCCGAATGCGAGTATTTCTGGTGCGCAGAGCTGCGGATTCACAACAATTGGTCGAAAGCTTGCGACGTTACGTTGAACCCTCGAAGCGTGGATTGCGCGTGATGTAGAAGATGAGATTCCGCGCGAATCCAGCGATGTCGGCCCGGATCAGCTACGATGACCTACTTGTGTTTCGCGACTGAGACAATTGATATCAACCACACCGTCTACGAAGGTCCGCGCTTCTGCGGCGGGCGCAGTTTCAAGCCTTCTTGGCGCGGGAAGAAGAAATGGGATGGACGCATGATCAACGACAACGGAGACGAACCGTGAAACAGGCAACGAAGATCGGGAACATGATCAGGAAGCGGCGCGAATCGCTGGTGCTCACGCAGCGCGACGTGGCCGCGAAGGTCGGCGTCAAGCCGAGCTACATCTCGTACCTCGAACAGGATGCGCGGACGCCGTCCATGGACGTGCTCTGGCGGCTGGTCCTGGCGCTGAAAGTCAGCGCGGACGTTGACCGCTACCGGCTGTTTGTCGGCGCGTACCCGAGCGCGCGGAAATGGCTGCGCTCGATCGGCCCGTTGGCATAGTCACATTTGGCGGAAATTAAAGGCCTCGACCTAAAGGGTGCGAAGGAAAGGCTCGGGCTCATCGCGCTCGCCTGCGCAGTTTGAAGATCATTGCCTATAAGTCGGGCCAATCACCATTGTCTGCCACCGCCACTGCGAACGACGTTGATGATCTGCTCAGATTCGCGTTGAACGGCAAGTTTCCAGAGGAGCCGTGGACTGAGAATGAGGAGGCGCATATTCGACGAATAACTTTCGCCAGCGCGAGGGCTCACAGAATCCAGAGCGCAATCGCCGCTTGGAATTTTCAGCAGGACAACCGTTCACCAGGAATCGATCAATTGCGACCCACGCGTACGATACGCCATCGCCTAGTGGCGGCGGGCTTTGCGTTTACCTTGGCGGCGATGCCGGGAATCGCCAGACCACCGCAATATCGGCGAGCCCCACCTATTCCTGCGAGTGAGATCGAACTAGCGGTTTTCTGGTTTACTGCGTTAGTAACGTTCGCCCTTATCCTTGGGTTGATATGGAGGCGTCTGAGTGAACGACAAGGCAACTCGGTCCAAAAAGTGCGCCAGCAGTAGCACCTTTTTTATCCATACAGTTTGTTTTTTACCGGCGTTCATTTAAACTTAAACTGCACTTCGTCGCTCTCCGCGTTGTCGGAGATTTTCATCCGGAAAATTAGTCTGTTGGCAATTCGATTCGGTGGGACGGCTAGGCTCGACGGAACTATCTTGCGATGAGTCCCGGTCGAGTCGTGTTGCTGGTCGCGGCCGGCGTGGTCAGCGGCGTGACCAATACCCTGGTGGGTGGTGGCTCGGTGATCATAACGCCGTTGCTGCTGAACCTGCCGAGGCCTGCCAAGCTGGCCACTGGCACCAACCAACTGGCGCATCTGGCCGGCTGTCTCACGCGAGTCTACAAATATCAGCGCGCGAAGGTGCTGAACTGGCGGGAGGGCCTGGAGATGGCCGTGCCGGTTACGATTGGAGCGGCAATTGGTGCGGAGTCGGCGCTGTTGGTTTCTGGCCACGTCTTGAAAAGAGCACTGGTGGGGGCGGTTGTGAGCTATTACCGAAAGTTGTGGATCGATGACGGCATGAAAAAGGCGGCGTACCCTTGCGCGTAGGCAACGCGAACCCCGGTGGGAGCCGGGTGGAAGGAGGACGCCACCGATGCTGAAGGTAGTCG
>JBKQNE010000203.1:0-4405 GCA_052146355.1 Binataceae bacterium (SeqCode)
CCTATCAGGACTACATGCCCGATTTCTCTCGCTTTCTAAGTGTGAATGCCGTGAGTACCGCCCTGATATTTGAGTTAATCGTGCAGCACCGGTTGCCGGTGAAGAAAGTGATAGTCGCCTCATCCCAGGCAGTCTATGGTGAAGGGCAGTACGACTGTCCACAGCACGGATTCTTCCTCCCGACACCGCGATCCCAGCAGCAACTGCTTCAGGGAGACTGGGAGTTGCATTGTCCGCTGTGTCAGCGGCCGGCCAAGCCGCGACTGCTACAAGAGGAATTCAACAACCCTTACAACCAGTACGCGGTGTCAAAGTTGGCCGGAGAAAAAGCCGCGCTGGGACTCGGTTGGCTGCACGGTATTCCCACGGTGGCACTCCGCTATTCGATCACGCAGGGGGCGCGTCAGTCTCTCTACAACCGCTACTCTGGAGTGTGCCGGATCTTTTTCAGTCAGGCCCTGCGCGGCCTGCCCCTCATTATTTACGAGGACGGTCAACAGACCCGCGACTTCGTGCATGTGCAGGATGTAGTAGACGCCAACATGCTTGTGCTGGAACGGGACGAAGCAAACTTCCAAGTGTATAACGTCGGCAGCGGCAAAGCGATGAGTGTTCTGGCTTACGCGCATGCCGTCTTAAAGAAGCTTTCTTCCCGCGTGACTCTGGAGATGCCGGGTGAGTACCGCCGGGGAGATAATCGCCACAGTGTCTCGAGTGTCGAAAAGTTACGGCGCCTGGGATGGCAGCCCCGCCGTCCTCTTTCCGTTGTTCTGGACGACTTCTCCGAATGGATCGACAGCGTCGGCGGAATACCCCAACAAGTCGAGGATGCTCACGCTCATATGCGCGATGCCGGCGTGGTGCTGACTTCTTCTGTCTAAAGCTGAAGCATCCGCGTAGATACAAGCCCGAAGAAACTGAACCGGTTCCAATTGGCCAATAAACCAGCCGTCCTACAGCCAAATCACTAACCGTATTGAACGCTGTGCGATTTAGACCGGCACGGCGCGAAAGGTGGACTATGCAAACAGCGTTGAACAGCTACTTTGATGATGTTATCCAGACAATCGGAAAAATGCCCATCGCGACCATGGAAAAAATCGTTACTGCCCTCATGGAGGCGTATGAGTCGAGTCGCACCATTTATTTATTTGGCAACGGCGGCAGTGCCGCGCTAGCGTCGCACTTCGCGTGCGATCTTGGAAAGGGAGCAAGCAATGGCTCGAGCAAACGGTTCCAAGCATTGGCATTTACCGATAATGTGCCCATGATGACGGCGTGGGCCAATGATGCGCGCTATGAAGATATTTTTGCCGAACAGCTGATAAATTTCGTTCGCCGCGACGACGTAACCTTCGCGATCAGTGGCAGCGGAAACTCCCCGAACGTGCTTAAGGCTCTCAAGGTTGCGCGTGAGGCTGGCGCCTTCACGATAGGGTTAACCGGGTTTCAGGGGGGAGATATGAAGGATCTCTGTGATCTGTGCCTGACCGTTCCATCCGAGAATATGCAGATCATCGAGGATCTCCATCTCAGCGTCACTCACGCCGTTTTCACTGCGCTTCGCGCGAAAATCTCCCGGCCGAACGATGAAGCGGTTGCATGATGAGTTCCCACGCAAGCAACCAGAACCGATTGCAATGAGTCAGCGCAAGTTATCTTCCTGGATCCTTCTCAGTGATCTCTTGTGGTCTACGCTGGCCATGGCCGCCGCGCTGCTGCTGCGCTATGGAGTGGAATTGGTCCATGTCGAGGTGGTCTCCGCTTCCGCTTTGCTGCCGTTTCTGGCGGCCACTTGGATTATTTGGACTTTTCTTTTTCGTTTTCTATCTCTCGATGGGTTCCGTGGGGGCTGGCGCTTGTCCGCGGTTGTTTCACAGTTGTTGTTATCCGTCGGCGGGCTGATGCTGGTTCTGTTGTCCTGCGGATATCTGCTTCGCACGTATATCTCCCGCCTGGCTCTGGTTCACTTTGGTCTGTTGCTTTTCACTGGATTTGTCCTCATACGGGTTGCCGCTTATCTGATCCTGCGATCCCGCTCCAGAAATGGCGGCGCAAGCCGCGTAGTTATTGTGGGGCGCGGCCGTCTGGTGCGGGAGTTAGAACGCAAGATTCAACGGCATCCCGAGTTGCTTTGCCGGGTGGTGGGGGTCCTGGCACCCGATGACGGGACCTTCGATTCCGGTTCTTTACTTGCGCCCGCAGGTCCGGGGATCAGCACCGGCGCACTCGGCGCGGTGGAATTATTCTGCGAGCAAAGGGTCGATGAGTTGATTCTCGCTCTGCAGGAGTGCGCTTCGCCTGATCTGCTCAACCTGACCGCACTCTGCCGCGATCGTGGCATCAAGGTCAGCTTTGTGCCCCAACTCTATGAACTCTATCTCTCTCACCCTCATCTGATGGACCTTGGCGGACTTCCGGTTCTCCAGCTAACTAAACCCGGACTTACCGTTGCTACATTGCTTTGGAAACGGGCGCTGGACATTTTTCTGGGGACCCTGCTTTCGGTGGTCGCGATTCCGCTCCTTCTGCCGCTAGCGGCTGCGCTTCACCACATCAAAGGAAGAGCTTTTCGCTGGGAGACGCGCTGCGGATTCCGAGGCAGGCCATTTGCCATGCTGCGGCTGAACGTAGATCGCAGAGCCCGCGACGCTTCCCGGTTTGAACGGATTCTAGGAGCGCTCAGCCTGACCGAGTTGCCGCAATTGTGGAATGTTTTGCGGGGGAACATGAGCCTCGTAGGGCCGCGGCCCGAGCCTCGCGAGCGCGTGTGCCGCTACTCGGAGTGGCAACAGCAACGCTTGACCGTGAAGCCTGGCATGAGCGGGTTGGCGCAGGTTCAAGGATTGCGCGAACAGCATTCGTCGGAGGAGAAGACGCGTTTCGATCTGCAATATCTGCTGAACTTGTCTCTTTGGACCGATCTCTCGCTTCTGTTACAGACCATTGGGACCTTGGCGACGCGTTCGGCGAAGCGCGAAGGTTCGCTTCGGGAAGGTTCGCTTCGGGAAGATTCGCTCGCTGGCGTGGAGCCGGCTCGAACGGCTAACCATCCGATTTGAAGCGCACGTCCACCGGGAGATTCTAGAGAGTGCTCATCGTCCGTAGTCCAATGCGCATTAGCTTTGCCGGAGGCGGAACCGACCTCCCAGCCTATTATGAGCGCTTCGGAGGTGCTGTGCTCAGTACTTCCATCAACAAGTATTTCTACACCATCCTGGGCAAACGCACTGACGGGCGAATTCAGGTCATCTCCTCCGACCTGCGTGTTTTCGAAACCTGGCGGGATATCGCCAACATGAATATTCGCGGCAGCGGCCTCGAGATTCCTCTGGCCGTACTCAAGGATCTGGCATGCGATATTTCAGTGGATCTTTTCCTGTCCTCGGAGATTCCCCCCGGCACCGGCTTGGGTTCTTCCGCCAGTGTATGCGTGAATATCCTGAGAACCCTGACCACGTATGTGAATCGGCCATTTTCGAAATACGATCTCGCGGAATGTGCATTTCGCATTGCGCGTGAGGTCTTGGGACACCACGTTGGCAGGCAGGACGAATTTGCCGCTGCCTTCGGCGGTTTGAATTTCATGACCTTCCACAACGATGGCCTTACCGAAGTGCAACCCCTGGACCTCGATCCCGAATTCCTGCGCGAACTTCAATCGAACCTGATGCTTTTCTTCACCGGCTCCGCCCACCATTCCTGGACAATATTGCAGGAACAGGAAAAGGCAACACATAGCCACACTGGGCCCACCCTTGACGCCCTCCACGAAGTGCGAGCCCTAGCCGACCGCATGCTTGGTTCGCTTCAAGCGGGCGATCTCAGTCTTTTCGGAGCGCTGCTGGACGAGGGCTGGCGAGCGAAGAAGCGCATTTCCGGGAAGATTTCCAATCCCAGGATTGACCATCTCTACGAAGTTGGCCGCCGTAGCGGTGCCGCGGGCGGGAAGATCAGCGGCGCTGGTGGAGGCGGATTTCTGCTTCTCTACTGCGAGGCCGATCGACACGACGCAGTCCGCGCCGCACTTCACGCCGAAGGCGTGCAGGAAATGGCCTTTGCCTTCGACAACAACGGGGCCCAAGTGATCGTGAACGATCCATTCATCGACGGCGACCAACGCGCCGGCTCACGGTGGATCTTCACCCCTGTTTCCGCAGTCGGTTAGGGAATCTCTGATTAAGTTGGTTCCCGGAAGCTTTGAAGGGGCATGGCTTCAGCCTGCCGTTACAACCCGCCAAACAGGTGGCTTTAGCCACTGAGGGTCGCTCCTTCACAGCGTCCAGTTTTGCCAACGAATACTTAATAAGACTCTCCCTAAGCGAAGCCTCTCGCGTATAATAAGCGCCAATCCAAACATCCCTTCTTCGGGGTTGATCTCGTGGGGCGTGATTTCCGTTTTGCG
>JBKQNE010000204.1:0-10781 GCA_052146355.1 Binataceae bacterium (SeqCode)
TTCAAACCTGATCGCCACTGCTGATCCTCCCATCCTCGGCATCGCTTTCCTCCCACGCCGAGGTGTAAATGATCAGTCCGATCAGGTGTTAACCATCTCTCCGGTCCATACAACTGAACGGGAGAGGCGCAATCAAGTCGCTCGCCTTCATGCAAAGGTTTCCCAAGGGAAGAATCCCCCTTTTTTCATCGGCTGCCGCTACGTCGCGTGCCCATTGCTCACGATCCCAGCACCACGACGCCGCGGCGAATCGCGCGACCGCCCTCCGCATTGATCAGCTCAAATCCCACCGCGTCGCCGCCTTCTCGATGCTCCCGCGCGGTGACGCGAAGTGTCACCGCCGATGGCATAAAAACCATCGCGCCGAAGTTCGCATATACCCGCGTGACGCGCTCAGGATCGCCGGCCGCCTCCGTCTCGATGATCTTCGAGACACTCATGCCCAGCGTCGCCACGCCCATCAGGATAGGTGCGGCCAATCCCGATCGCCGCGCCGCGGCCGTGTCGGTGTGAAAATTCACGGGATTATCCGCACGCGCGCATGCCGTGTAGACAATCGCGGCGGTAGCGGGCAGCTCGATACGAAACGTATTTCGCGGCTCGCCCTGCGGCACGGAAGGCGGCTCCGGAATTTCGCCGGCAAATCGATCGGGCCCGGTCATACCGACCCCTCGCCATATCCGCCCCCAATGAATCGTCGCCACCGGCGCGCCATCCTTATCGATCATCTCGTAGCGGCTCAGCAGATATGTCCCGGCCTTCCGCCGTTCCATCGCTGCAACCGTCGCGATTACCGCAAGCCGCTCGGGAGGCTTGATCGCACGATGGATGATCATGTCCTGGGTCACGTGCACGCTGCGGATCGATTCCTCGTGCGTAAGTCCCGCATCGAGGAACAACGGCTCCATCTGCCATCGCGCCCGCGTCGCCAGGCACACCGAAAACACCGGATGGGCGATCAGAGCGCCCGACCGCAGCGAATCCACGTAGCGGGGGTTGGCGTCGCTCAGTCCCGCCGCATACGCCATCGTCCAGAACTGATCGACGTCGTATTCGAACGGCCCCACCCTTTCACCAACGATTCGCGAGTCGCATGGCATGGGTTCAGTCCTCCGTCCGCCGCGAATTCCATATTTGTCGTTCCCGCGCGGGCCGTGCGGCTTCGCGCCTGCCGCGCGAGGAATCCCTTATTCTTTACTCAATACCGGCAAACAACGAGAAATACCGGTCGTTTGCACAGTTGTGCAATCTGCCCTATTATCATGGGCAAATGGCACAGACGAGCGAACCGGTTCGTATTGCGGAATTGCTGGGCGGGGAGAAGGCCCTCGGCCAGCGAGTGCGCACCGCATTGGAATTGGAAGAATGCGCGAGAAAAGGATTTCCCACCGCGGTAGTGAAGGTTCTCATCGAGCGATCGGTCCTGGATGCCAAAGAGCTGTACCGCTGGGTGGTTCCGCGCCGCACGCTGGCGCATCGGCTTCAGCGGCGGCAGCGGCTTAGCGTTGACGAGTCCAACCGGATCTCGCGCCTGGCGCGAATCTACGCGCTCGCGGTGGATGTCCTGGGCAGCGACGACAAGGCGAAAAACTGGCTGCGAAAGCCGCTTCGGCAGTTCGGAACCCGCAGCGCTATTGAGATGCTCGAGACCGAATTCGGCGCCCACGAGGTGGAGAATCTGCTGGGCAGAATCTCGCATGGTATCGCCGCTTGAGATGGTGGCGACTTGCCAGGCGCCGGCATGCCGCGCTCGACGGCGCCGGAGCGCGTCGCTACGGGGGACGCTGGAATCGGCCGGGCCAGTCTGTGGTTTATACCTCGCAGCACCTGTCGCTCGCACTCCTGGAGATAATCGTTCATTTGGAGTTGAGCCCCGAAGAATTACCGGACGACTATGTGAAGATTGCGATCGAAATCCCGGACGACCTCAAGCTGAGCCGGCTCGATCAGTTACCGCAAAACGACGATGAGATGCTCGATGTCGGAGTCAATTGGCACGACTCCGGTCTAACCGTCGGTCTGCTGGTCCCCTCGGTAATCATTCCGGAGGAACGCAACCTGCTCCTCAATCCCACGCAGCCGGATTTCGCCAGGGTGGAATCCTCTCCCCCCGAGCTTTTCAAACTCGATCAACGACTCTCCATCATGTCCCGATAGCCTGGGACACCACTTCTTCAAATCTTCGGATATCGCGCGCGCAGCCACTTCACGAACTTCTCCGGCACCGCCATCGTGGAGAGGCGGCCCTGGCGCACCAGCGCCCAATCATCGAATTGATGCGATTGCTTTATTTCCGCGAGCGTCACCGGCGGATCAATACGACCGGCGTACTCCAAATCCACGATGGCCGATCGCGGATTCTTGGGATCATCGCGCGGCGCCGAGAGAACTTTCGCAAAGCCCACCACCGCCGAGACGCCGCCGCTGTGATAGATGAGCACGCGATCACCCGCCGCCATCGAACGAATGACGTTGACCGCCTGCGGATTGGTCACGCCGTCCCAGGTAGTGTGCTTGTCCCGCTCGAGGTCGTCGATCGAATAGGTACCCGGCTCCGACTTGGCAAGAAAGTAGTTCATGCTCATCCTCTTTTCGCTCGCGCTGCCCCCCGGCATGCCACTTGCGCTACATCTAACACAAGCGCCGCCATTCGTGGTCGATGCGCGATCAGCCGCATATGCCTGAACTACCCGACGTAACCGTCTACGTGGAAGCGATGCGCGAGCGGTTGATCGGCCATCAGCTGATCCGCGCGCTGGTAAAGGGCCCGTTTCTCTTGCGCTCCGCAAATCCGCCCCTCAGTGCGGCGCACGGCAGAACCGTTCGTGAAGTGCGGCGCCTCGGCAAGCAGATCGCCATCGGCCTCGACGGCGGTCTCTGGCTCGTGCTGCATCTCAAAATCGCGGGCCGGCTCCATTGGAAGACTTCCCCCGTCAAGCTGGGCGGCAAGAACGTGCTGGCTATCTTCGAGTTCGACCACGGCTCGCTGATACTGACTGAGGCAGGCACGCAGCGCCGCGCCTCGCTGCACGTCGTCGAGGGCGAAGACGGCCTGCAAGCGCTGAGCGCCGGCGGCATCGAGCCGCTCGATTGCGGCCTGGCCGCGTTCAGCGCCGCGCTGCGCTCCGAGAATCACACGCTGAAACGGTCGCTCACCGACCCGCACATCTTCAGCGGCATCGGCAACGCCTATTCCGATGAAATCCTGCATCGCGCGCAGCTCTCGCCGATCGCGATGACGCAGAAGCTGACCGCGCCGGAAATCGAGCGGCTCCACGATGCGACGCGCGCGATTCTGATCGAATGGACCGATCGCCTGCGCGCCGATGCGGCCGGCGAGTTCCCAGAAAAGGTCACGGCGTTTCGCCCCGAGATGGCCGTGCACGGCCGCTTCGGCCAGCCGTGCCCGCGCTGCGGCGCCAAAGTCCAGCGCATCCGCTACGCTTCGAACGAAACCAACTATTGCGCGCCCTGCCAGACCAAGGGCCGCCTGCTAGCCGACCGCGCCCTCTCCCGCCTGCTACACGAAGACTGGCCCGCAACCCTCGACGAAATGGAAGCCCGCAAAAAACGCTAACCCGGTATGTCTAAAACCTCCTCCGACGGCGGGCGTCCCGCCCGCCCCAGCCGTATCTCCGATGACCCGACCGAGAGTCACCCTCGACACCATTCACTGCGACAAAGCTTTCCACTGTGGCACAGGCTTCCAGCCTGTATGCTTTCAATCCCCGAAATTCTCGAAATCGCGTGTCCCTCGCCCGCTTGGTTGCGGGAGAGGGTTAGGGTGAGGGTTCTGCTTCCGCCAGTGACACAGGCAAGGAAAAAAGGGCTGCTGCCCCCGAGTCGCCTCATCTGCGTACATCCATCGCTTCGAGATCCTCCGCGGCAGCGGCGATCAGCAAGCGATCGTCGGCCGCGACGAAGCGAACGTCTTCGCCCAGTTGATCGCGCAGGCGCAGCGCCGAGGCCAGATGGATCGCATCGAATCCCCGCAAAGGATGGCGTCGTGCCAGATCGCGCACGATGAGTAGTAACGCATCAGTCACCTCGACCCGAACGATCGCTCGCCAGTCTCCCTCGAATGACGCCGCGACCCTGCGATAAGCCGTCGGCGTCAGCGCTCTTGCCCGAAGCTTCCGTGCGAGACCTGCGTGCACCTCGGCATACGCGACCTTGGACGTCGCCAGCATAGGCTCCTCATCCAGCAAAGCCGCGACCCGTTGTGAACCAGACTCCTCGACAAAACGTTTGATGAGTGCGCTGGTATCGAAGTAGTTCATCGCCGGTCGGCGACGATCGTTTGCGACAGGGGACGGCCGGCTACCTTAACGCGATGCATCCGCGATGCGATCCGTCTCTCAGGAGCACCGATCTCACCTCGTGCCGCGAGTGCCGCGATTCGCGCCTCGATGGTCTTAAGCCGCGGCGCTTCGTTCAGAGACTGCAGAATCGCGATCGGCTTCCCGCGCTCGGTCACGATCACTTCGTGCTTTTCTTTGGCGAGCCTCAAGTACGCGGTGAGCCGGTTCTTGAGTTCACGCACCCCAACGGTCACTGCTCCGGCTGTCTTCATGTAGCCATTGTAGCTGCATCCGCATCGATTCGCCACGAACCTCTCTTCCGACGGCGGGCGGCCCGCCCGCCCCAGCCGCATCATCAATGCCCGACCGAGCAGTCGCCCTCGAAATCCGCGAGCTCATCCGCCCCTCGCGCGCGCACGCGAAGCGTCCGCCCGAAAGAGCGGGAGAGGGCAAGCGGCACGGCCCTTGTTCCTGTTTTCACGAGGGCCGTGCCGCGCGGGTGAGGGTTCTGCTGCTCCGATACCAAAAATAGCACGCTCAGGCCTCATAAAGCTTGTCAAAGAATATCGTTTGAGCTATACAACCAGTTCGAATTGAAGAGGCAATTTCCAGATCCGGCCGAGTGCAAGCTGTGGACCAGACTCCTCAGAACGACGGAAGTCCTACCCCCGCCACAACTGAACGGCACATTTGTATTGTCACCGAGACTTATCCCCCTGAAATAAACGGCGTCGCGCTGACCGTTGGCCAGCTCGTCGCGGGACTGCAGCTTCGCGGTCATCAGGTTTCGTTGGTACGCCCTCGCTAATTCAAATCGGATGATGGTGGCGATGATCCGAATATTGCCGTGGTCGCCGGATGGCCTTTGCCCGGATACGATGGATTGCAATTCGGCTCGCCGGCAGGAGCGATGCTGCGGCGCTTGTGGACGCGTCGCCGCCCTGACGTAATTTACGTGGCGACCGAAGGCCCCTTGGGCTGGTCGGCGGTCAACGCGGCTCGGCGTCTGGCTATTCCCGCCTTCAGCCAGTTTCACACCAATTTTCATAACTATTTGCGTTACTATCGTCTCGGTTTCTTGCGGAATCCGGCGCTTGTATACCTTCGATGTTTTCACAATCGGACCAACGGCACCGTCGTCGCGACAGCAGACCTGCGTGATCAACTACTGGCGCTTGGCTTCCAGAACGTCAGCTGCGAAAACCGTGGCGTAGACAGTCAGCTGTTCGATCCTGCCCGGCGAAGCTCCGCCCTGCGCGCTCGATGGGGTGTCTCCGATGGAGATTTGGTCGTTGCCCACGTCGGCCGAATCGCTGGCGAGAAAAACCTCGGCTTGGCGATCGAGGCGTACCGCGCGATGAAACAAATCGCTGGTTCACTGCGGTTTATGATCGTGGGCGATGGTCCTCTGCGGCGAGAATTGCAAACCAAACACCCCGATCTCATTTTCTGCGGATTGCAAACCGGCGAGCGCCTCGCAGAGCACTTTGCTTCGGCCGATATTTTTCTCTTTCCCAGCGAGACTGAGACGTTCGGCAATGTGGTTTTGGAAGCGATGGCCTGCGGACTGGCCGTGGTCGCTTACGATTGTGCCGCCGCAAAGTCGCACATTGCTGATGGCGAGACAGGGATGCTCGCGCCGCTCGGCGACTCGAAGGCATTCATCGCGGCTGCACTCGCGATGATCCGCGAACCGTCGCTACTCCTTAATATTCGGAAGAATGCACGCGAATATTCGACAACGCTTGATCCTGCGAGACAAATTGAAGGCTTCGAATGCTTGTTCAGCGGCAACGCCGCACGAAGTGAAACGGTGATCAAGCGGCTGATCGAACCGCAGAAAGTTGTCACTACTCGCTAGAGCGGGAGAGTTATGCACGGTCAGTGGATACTCGGGCGATGGGCACAGGTGTCCCGTTCGATCGCCCGGATTAATCGCGGGTGCGCTCGTTTTCGCGGTCCTGGCGGCTGTGGAGGGTGCAAACGACACTGGGTATCCGTCAACCGTCGCGGCGCGACGATGTAGATGCTGGGACGCAAGGTCGCCATATTTCTGCAACTGATTGCGACGATTCCAGTGTTGCTGGCCTCTTCGCTGGCGCGCGCCCAACCGCCCGCCGTCGGGCGCCCAATCCTGTACGTTCCCGGCGTCTGCGATGTTGCTGCTTCTGCGGCTTCACTCCAGGCCAGCGTCATAACCTACGTGACCCGTCTACAGCCATCGCTCTATACCAATCCCGCTCTATGGACCGTTTACTATGACGGCAAAAGTGTGAAGACCTGGCCCAACGGCGAGGACTTTATCTCCACGGTTCCTTCCTCGGAGCGCTTCTTCGCAATTGATTTTTTCGATCCTTCGTCGACCAATTTCGCCTCGATCGACCGCGGTAATGTCGCCAGGGTTTCCATTTTTAACAAAGCTGACGAGCTCGCTCATGTAATCCAGGCAATCACCTCTCTGACGCACGTAAAAGATGTCGTCGTAATCGCACACAGCCAGGGCGGCCTCGCAGCGCGGGCTTACATAGAAAATCTCGCCGTTCACGCGGGTCCTTCCGGCGGGACTTGCGACGATCGCGACGCATATTCGTGTCTCTCTCTCCCTAAAACCTACTACGCAGAGGACATCGGTAAGCTGATCACGCTTGATACCCCGCACGGAGGGGCCGTCCTCGCGAACCTGATCAGCGCTACCTGGCTCGATGCGCCCCCGCTGGCCTGCATACTTCAAAACACGCTGAATCGGCGCGAACTCGAAGTGTCGAGTTTCGTAATTAGCACGTTGAATAGCAACGCCCTCAATCCGCCTCCCGGCCTGACTATTGCCTCCATCCGCAGCTATACCAGTCCCGGCTTTTCATTGGCCGTGGGGCCCGATGGAGACGGAGTTCTTACTCTGCAGGAACAAAGCATTCAAAGCGTCGTGCCCTCGATGGCAAACTACTACCATGTCACGCCGTCCAGCTTTTTTGGACCTTTCTTGACATATTAAGGCGGCGCCATCAGTGGTTATCCGTCGCGCCCTTATCCACTCCACCTGGCAGTCCTGAACGCGCCGTTCCTGACCGCCAACGCTATCAAAGTGGAGCTCAATAAGGTTCTCGCACAGGGTCCCCCCGCGCGGACCACCAGCATAACCGTCCAGGCACCTTCGGGTGTGAGCTACACTTTAGCCGGCCCTGTCTCGCGATCGGGTGCAGGTCCGAACACCTTTTACGATTTGCGCACCGGGACGTATACGCTCAGCTATCGTGGCGGCAGTGTGCAACAGACCTTGGGAGTGGACCATTCGACCGGTAGCAACAATTGGAATCCGGTGTTGGTCATTCCAGGAGGCGGCGGCGTTCCATAAGCCCCGCCGGCGATCGTTGTGTCTACCTTACCGGAACTAAAAGATAACAGTCGCCTTGATTGCGAAACGCGCGATCGACGTGTGGTTCGCAACCTGCTCAATCGGCTCGATCAGCTCGAAGCACCTATTGTCAAATGGGTCGCGACCGGCGCCCAACGACCGGTTCTAAAAACGACCGGCCGCGTCGTCAACCGGCTCGGGAACGGTTGGCTCTATTTGGCGATTGCTATTACCGCAATCGCCGTTAAAGGACTCGCAGCGATACCGATCGAACTCTTTGCTCTCGCGGCTGTCGGCCTCGCCTTTGTCGTGTATTATCCTCTCAAGTCTGGCCTCGCTCGCACGCGACCGTGCGATCGGGATCCGAGTCTGCAGTCGACGATCAGCGCGATGGATACCTATTCCTTTCCAAGCGGTCATTATATGAGTCTTTGCGCGGTAGGAACCGTGTTCTCATGGTACTATCCTAACCTGGTCCCGCTAGTAGTCTCTGCATTGCTTTTAATGGGATGGAATCGACTCGCGTTAGCCCATCACTACCCGTCAGATCTAATCGTTGGAATGGTAATCGGCGTTACCGCCGCGCTCGTTCTCGGTGCCCTGTTGTAAAGACCGACGCGGCAAAGATGGCTTCGTCGTTCTCCGGCAGGACGGAATCGACCACGGTTCTGCTGTCCCTCGCCCGCCTACTGCACGAAGACTGGCCCGCAACCTTAGACGAAATGGAAGCCCGCAAAAAACGCTAACCCGGTTTTTCTGCATCCCTTCCGAGTAGCGGCGGGCGGCCCGCCCGCCCCAGCTAACGGTCCTAAGAGTCACAGGCTGGAAGCCTGTGCCACTAAGCCCCGTTCCTCAGTGGCACAGGCTTCCAGCCTGTGTGCTTTTGAATCCGCGAAATCCGCGAACTCCTCTGCCCATGCGCCCGAAATCTCGAATCCGCGCATAGCGCGAGACCGGGAGTCGCCGACTTTCAGCGAAGCTACGGTCTCCCACGCTGTAACTCGAACATGCCGTTGGCTTAGTCAGGATCAAATTCGCGCTTACGTTCCATCGCGGCAATGATCTGATCTGCGTGGGCTGCGGATTCTTCACTGAGTTCGGAGCCCCAACCATCGTAGTAGCCGTCTTTCGTGAAAAAATGTTCCATTCTCCGATCGCTCCGGATTCGGTGGAGAGTTTTGCCCTCAACAATTTCCCAATGCCCGGTGAGGGTTAGTATCTCGATGAGGCCGCTTTCGTGTTGAACCCGTAGTTTCATATCACCTCATTGAGCAAATCAGAGACGATATCTGTCACGTCAGGCGTTTTTGACAAGGGCCGCGCCGCGCGGGTGAGGGTTCTGCCTTGGTAGCGGTCCCCTAACCTCGTTCAGGATAACGCGCGTCCATTCGGCGGCCTTGGTGGCGGGTAGGCGGGTCCGTCAACGTCCGGAATCCCTTCCCCCTGCAGCGCTTCGCGGATTTTCTTCTCGGTCTCTGGTGGAATGCCCTGGTACTTCTCGGCCTCGGCCTTCCTGGCTTTCCTCGCGGCCTGCCCGCGCAACCGTACCAGGACGTTGAAGAGTTTTTGCTGAACCAGCCGCATCAGCGCCTCGTGCATCGCGCCCTCGTCATCGGGCGCCGCTTCGATGATCGCCTTGGCCTGCGCCATCGCGAGCAAACGAGCTGCTGCTGAAACTCGGCCTGCGCGTATCGCCGCGGACCATCCGCAAGTATCTGCCGAAGTTGCCTGCCAACCCGCCCGGCCAACCGCGCGGCGATCAGCGTTGGTCAACTTTTCTTGGCAATCATGCGCGGGCTATTGTCGCCTGTGATTTCTGCGTCGCAGTGACCGCCACTTTTCGCATCATCTACGTATTTGTGGTTCTCGAGCATGCCTCCCGCCGACTGATTCACGTCCACGCGACCGCCCATCCCAGCGCCGCCTGGGCCCTCCAGCAACTGCGCGAAACCATCCCTTCCGACCACCAATATCGGTTCATCATCCACGACCGCGATTCAATCTTTTCCGCCGACTTCGACGCTTCGCTGGCCGGTCTGGGCCTGACCGTGATCAAAACCCCGGTTCGCAGTCCGCAGGCCAACTCGCTCTGCGAGCGGTCAATCGGCACCCTCCGGCGGGAGTGTCTGGATTGGATTATCCCGCTCAGCGAGGGGCACTTGCGGCAAACCTTGCGGTCGTGGATGGCCCACTATAACCGCGGCCGACCGCACTCCTCCTTGGGGCCAGGTATTCCCGAACCGCCGCCAGACCTGCCGCTACCTTTGCAACGTCATCGGCATCGATTCGACCGACCCCGTATGGTCAAAGTATTCGTCATTTGGCGCTGAGAGGGTGGTCTCCCCTCAGCGGTTGAGCAGCTGGCCAATACTCGACCAGAATAGGAACAAATTGACTTCTGCAAGGGCTGCAAACGCGATCATCACAGCTGGAGTTCCAAACGCCTGCCAGAATCCACGCCCAAGGCCTGATGGCTGCGCCCATTCGCTTAGACCCACCCCGAACAGAATGAAGTTTACCCAAGCGAGCCAATAATAAGGGATGTCGTTATGTCCGGTGAGCAACTCCGTTTCTTCTTCTGGAGGCTGCGCTTCGATGCCGGCTTGGCTTAAGTAGATGAACCCCGTCACGATGTAGGCCACTTGGAAGCCTACGTAGACGCCAAGCGGTAAACCCATACGCCACCATGACCAATCGATGGTGCCCAGGAATTTCAATAGGGTTAGTACGGCGGTGAGAAAACCGCACAGGTACAGCCCCGCGGTTTGAATGCCCGAGTCGCTCAACTCTCGCCCTTCAGGCTGCTTGGCGCTGATAGTACCGTAGCAACCCACCGAGTCGTTCGCGGCACTGCACCGCGCCGACACGGGGGATATCGATTGATGCTGGAAACAGCAAGAGGTTGCCTATGCCTTGGTGATTGCGCTCGGCATGATAGTGCATCACAAATTCGTTCAGCGCTCGCCGCAATGAGGCTTCGCTCAACAGTATCAGCCTGGAGAGACATTCTTCCTTCACCGATCGGACCCAGCGTTCCGCATAAGCATTGAGGTTCGGACTGCGGGCCGGGAGCGGTAAGGTCTTTACCAGCCCAGCTTCGATGATGGCGCGAAATGAGCGCGTATATT
>JBKQNE010000205.1:0-3693 GCA_052146355.1 Binataceae bacterium (SeqCode)
GCCTAAACGGCCGGTTTCCATCTCCAGGGCCACGACTAAGAGTTAGTTGGCACTGCGTTTGGCCCGCTGAATCACTGTGGCTCTTTTGCTTGGCGGCGAGGATGTCGCTGATAAAGTCGCCTGAGAGCGAGTCCCAGTCTCTGGGGACCTTCCTCTCAAAATCGGCACATGAGTCTCGCTTGGCTCATTACCGGAACAGGTCCCGTAGATGCTCGTCAGGCACGACGCCATGCCCTCCTCGAACAGTACGGTGCGCCCGACTTCGAATCCGCGAGCGGGAAACCTGGGAAATCTCCGCTCGCCTTCTACGAGCCATGGCTATTCTGTTTCGTGGCTTCGCCGATTCAGAACATGAAGCGCGCCGGGCCGGCGATCGGCCGAGTCTATTGCCCCATCGGACCCTGGTACACTTCGGCGAATCGCATCATCAGGTCTCCCGGAATGGCGAGGTTCGCGTCACGATCAGTCTGGAGGCATATGACTGCCGGCCGTGAGGACTCGCGTGCGCGACGCAGCGTTCCTTCAAGATCTTCCAGCCGATCGACGACGAAGCCTTCGCACCCGAGCCCTTCTCCTACCCGGTCCCAGCGCACTGTGCCCATAGCCGTGCCGAAGGTCCGGCCGAATAGGCGGCGCTCGTTCGGCTCTTCCATCGTCCAAGACCCTTCGGCAAAAACGATGGTTATAAGCTTGAGGTTTTCACGCGCCGCCGACTGCATCTCCATGAAATTGAAGCCGGCGGCTCCGTCGCCGCTGACGCAGACTACTTCGCGGGCGGGATTTCCCAGTTTCGCACCAACCGCCGAAGGGATGCCGGTACCGAGCATCCCGAGTTCGAGAATGTTCAGATAAGAGCGAGGCCGCGTAGCGGGGAGAAACCAGTGCGACCATAGACTGGTGTTACCGCCGTCGGTGACGTAGATCGCGTCGCCACCGAATACGCGTCCAACGACCTGCAATGCCTGCGCTGGATGGATTCCCGGGCCGCGCCACGCGGCGATGGACTTGAATTTCTGCTCGCGCCAGAGGCGTTGAGTTTCACGATAGCCCGCGGTGGATTCTGTCTTTTTGGTCAGGTCATTTCTCGTTTGCAGGGCCCGCACCAATGCGGCAAGCGCAAACTTCGCGTCCGATTGAATGCCGAGCGATAGCGGACGAGTCACGCCCATGTTGCGCGGATCGACATCAATTTGAATCAACTTCTGCGCCGCGGGATCGCCCCAGTACTTGTTGTACGGAATGTCCAGATTACCGATCCGAGAGGCGCACGCGATTATCACGTCGGACTCGCGGCGCGCGGCGTCGGCGGCGGTGCTGTAAGGGTAGAGCGCGTTGCGATGATCGCTGGGCACGGAAGCGCGCCCGGCCATCGTTGCGATCACCGGACAATCGAGCAGTTCGACTAGCTCCAGCAATTCGGCGTTCGCGCTGGCGCGATCGATACCGGCGCCCGAGAGCACGATCGGATGCTTGGCAGCGGCGATGATCGCGACAGCTTCATTGAGTTGCGCCTGCGATGCGAACGGACCGGAGGCGCGGTAGGTTGGCGGCGGCAATATCGCGGCCTTCGCATCGTCGCCCGTCGCGTACATGATTGGCGCAGGAACTTCGATGTGAACCGGCCCTGGCCTGCCTATCCACATCTCGCGGAACGCCATCCGCATCACCTCCGGCAATCGCGCCCATGAAAGTACCGGAGCACTCCACTTCGTCACTACCTTGAAGAGGTCGAGTTGATCCTGCCCTTGAAAGGTCGAGGGCGGCGAAGGATATACGATCTCGAGTCGATGCTGTGCCGTTATGACGAGCACCGCCACGCCCTCATGCCGTGCGGTTATCACGCCGGGAACCAGGTTCGCCGAACCCGGCCCTGGATTGCCGAGCACGACAGCGACCTGCCCCGTCGTTTTGTAGAGTCCCTCCGCCATATGCACTCCGGCGGCTTCGTGACGGACCGGAACGAATCGGATGCCGTATTGCTCGAGCTTTGCGAGCATCGGATCGACTTCGGGGCACGGCAGTCCGAAAACAAACCTGATTCCTTCGTTGGCGAGGCACTTCACCAAAAGCTCCCCACCGCTGATTTCAGCCATCGTTCACCTCCTAAGCAGCAAGTGGCAGGGCGGATACGAAACCACTAGCGCGATGCGCAGCGACTGGCCCGATAATGGGCCGATTGCCCGGCGAGGCTCAAGCGCAAGCAACGCGTATTGTCCGCGAGGACTCGATGAGGGCTGCGTATTCGACTGATACCGCCATGAAGGCAGGCAGTCCGCAATTGAGCGAAACCACCAATCAATTTGCACGGACCAGATTTTGAGGAGGCACAACGGTGCTTATTGCCCATTCGTAACGAGCGGCGATCGCAAGCATCAGCGGCGCGGAAATCGCACCCCACGCGCGCGTCACCAGTCCGTAGAACGCCCACCGGTTGCTTGTGGTGCCGGCGACGTGTCCTCGAGCGTTTCGGAGTATTAGGCCGCCCACGGTACTGCCACTATCGCAGCCGAGCAGGGTTGCGACTACGATCATCATGTGGCGCGGCAATGCTTCGCTGAACGTATCGCGGCTAACTCACGCGCTTTGCTGCGCAGATTGTGCGATTAGAAGCTGGTTCGCGCTGGTATTCACCGGGAACAATGCCTCCCCACATCGTGGTACGTGATCCCTCCAACCACAAGTGGTTCCGCAACCTGGCCATCTCCGAGATCGTCGCCGACACGATGGAGGACACGGGCCTGAAGCTGCCGCCTACGCAGGTGGACATTGCTGAAATTCGTCGCAAGTATCACGCGGCGGCCGCGCAGGAGGAGCACGCTGACAAGCCGCCGAAGGTACCGGGTAAGAAGTGAGCACGCCTCAACCTGGTGAGCTGGTAGAGGTGACTCTCGGCGTCCGCCGCTCCTGGACCCAACTGAAGAATCAAGGTTGGCGAAAGTGACGCGAGATCCAACGCTGATGGGGAACGGAGCATGAATTCATTGATAGTCGGCTCGATTGTCTTTGTCTGCGCCTTCGGAGGAGCGCTCCTCGGGATGTTTCTTCGCTCCATAGTGCCAGAGCATCATCTGAGCGCGGAATCAAAGGATGCGGTCAAAGTTGGGGTTGGACTCATCGCCACGATGGCTGCGCTGGTCCTTGGCCTGTTGGTGGCCACTGCAAAGGCATCCTTTGACACCAAGAGCAGCGAGCTAACGGAGATGTCGGCAGACACCGTCATGCTTGACCGGATGCTGGCCCACTACGGCCCCGAGGCTGGGACCATTCGCGAGCAGCTACGCCGCGCGGGCGAGCACTCGCTTGAGATGCTCTGGCCGCAGAACGGTCAAGCTCCGCGGCTGGAACCTACGGGCCGGGCCGAGGTTCTGTACGACGCGATTGAGGCGCTTTCACCGAAAAACGATGCGCAGCGCGCGCTCCAGAGCCAGGCGCTTGACCTTACGATCGGTATCGGCAAGACGCGCTGGCTGCTGTTCGAGCAATCGGGCAGTTCGATTTCTACTCCCTTCCTGATCGTGCTGATTTTTTGGCTCACGATTATTTTTATGAGCATCGGCCTGTTTGCGCCGCGCGATCTCGTCCAGCAGCAAAAGCTCCTCGCCCGCTTCCCTCGCACCCTCGTCCTCGACTACCTTCAGCATCGGTGGCGTCCTCCTTCCACCCGGCTCCCACCGGGGTTCGCGTTGCCTACGC